>CADEFQ010000092.1 GCA_902826635.1 uncultured Pseudomonadota bacterium | reverse complement strand
CGGTGCCGATCGGCACCTTCAACAAGATCCGCCTCACGCTGTCCGATCTGGCGCTCGTCGAGTGCGACGCGGCCGGCGTGCCGGAGCCGCAATCGCAGTGGGACCATCCGAAGCTGCCGGGCAACGGCAAGCTCGATCTGCTGCCGCGCGGCTCGTTCCAGGTGGTCGGCGGCGAAGCGCTGGTGATCCAGCTCGACCTCGACATGGGGAAGTCGCTGCATCTGCACCAGACGGGCAGCGACCGGTGGCAGTTCCGTCCGGTGGTGTTCGTGACGATTTCACCGGACGACACGAAACTCGTGCGCGTCTTCGGCACCGTGCGTGATCTCGAGGGCGGCGAATTCGAGCTGTGCCCGAACGGCCCGGTGTCCTCGACGGACGACGATGACGACAGCCCGATGAGCGGCGACATGCGCGACGATGACGACTCGGGCAAATGCCTCGATGTCTTCACCGACGGCCGGACCGGCATCTTCGACGAGACCGGTACGCGCGTGGGCCTCGACGCGGTCGCGAACGGCGATTCATTGACGGCCATCGGCTTCCTGCGCCTGCACGACGATGACGACGACGGCGACAGCCGCCAGAACGATCTGCGTCTCGATGCGCAAGTGCTCGAGTTCGGCGCACCAGGCACCTTCGAGCGCCTCGCGGGCAGCGTGGTCAGCGCTCCCGGCAACAACGACATCTTCGTGTTCGACACGACGCCAGCCGATGCCGCGACGAATGCCATCGACGTGCTGCTGCAGTCCGGCACCCGCATCTTCGCGCTCGGCAGCAACGCGGAGCTCACTTCCGCGGCGTTGCAGCCTGGCACGACCGGCGAGGTGGACGGCGTGTTCACGACCCCCGCGACTTCCGGCGAGCCGCTCAAGTCCTCGCTGATCGTGCTCGATGAGGACACGACGCCCGCGCGCGCCGTCACCGGTGCGACGATCGCGACCATCCCCGCGGACGACGATGCGGACGCGGCCACTCGCCGCCTCACGGTCGACGTGAGCGGCGGGGTCAGCGGCCAGTGCGTCAAGACCGACGCCTCGACGCGCTACCTGCGCATCACCGAATCGGCGAGTGCGAGCGAGACGGCTGAAACCGCCTTCACGGATCTCGCGGTGGGCGACAGCGTGGACGTCTTCGGCGCCGACGATGCGGAAGCCGGTTGCGTGCTCGCGGACACGATCCAGAAATACGTGACCGCACCGTAACACGAGGCGC
>CADEFQ010000091.1 GCA_902826635.1 uncultured Pseudomonadota bacterium | reverse complement strand
CCGTGAGCGGCCAGGCTTCGCCGCCCCGCATGTCGAGGATGTAGATCTGCCGCTTTTCGGCGCGATTCGACACGAACGCGAGGCGCGTGCCATCGGGCGACCAGCGCGGGCGGGAATCGTCCGCCGGGCCACCGATCAGCAAGCGTGGCGCCGCATCGGCGTCGATCAGCCAGATGTCGCCCTGGTAGTCGTCCTTCTCGAGATCGGAATGGGCCACGACGTACGCGATGCGTTTGCCGTCGGCGGAGATCTGCGCATCGCCGACGAACGGAATCTGCGCGATCGAAGCCGGATCGAGCCCCGCGGCGTCGGCGCGCAGGGCGGCGCAGAACGAGAGGACGGCGATGGCGAGGGCGGGCGTACGGTGGTGCATGCTCTGGTCCACGCGGCGGCAATTGGCGCCATGGTACAGAAAACAGCGACAATGCCGCGATGCAGGTACCCTGGCGCAAGCGGGTTTCACGTCTGGTGCGCGCCCGTTGGCGTGCGCGCGTGTTGTCGCGGCATGGCATCGGTCTCGTGGCCGAAACGAAAAATGGCACGCTGGTCGTCGACGCGCGCGATTTCAACGTGTCCCGCCATCTGCTCGAGCGCGGGCAGTACGACTGGTCGCAGGTGTCACTGCTGCAATCGCTGGTCACGCCGGGGGCCGGCCTCGTCGTGGTTGGCGCGCACATCGGCAGCGTGCTGATTCCGGTCGCGCGCGTGTGCGGTGCCGGCGCCGTGATCGCCTTCGAGCCGAGCCCGCGCAACCGCCGGCTCCTCACGATGAATCTCACGCTGAACGGTCTGGCGGGCGTCGTCGTGAAGGCGTGCGCCGTCGGCGATCGCGCCGGTACCGCGCGCTTCACCGAAAACCCGATCAACTCGGGCAATAGCCGTGTCAGCGCGGGCGGCGAGATCGAAGTGCCGATCGTCACGCTCGACGCGTCGATCCCGCGCGAGTGGCCGGGCGTCGACCTGCTGATCGTCGACGCGGAAGGTTTCGAAGTGCAGGTGCTGCGCGGCGCGCAGGCGACCCTGCCGGGCACGCGGGCACTCTACGTCGAGTACGCGCCCGAGCAGCTCGAAGAGCAGGGCTGCAGCGCCCGCGAGTTCGCCGCGTTGCTGTCGGATGCGTTCAGTTTCTTTTACGCGGTGCGCGGCGAGCGCGTGGAGCGGATTCAGGGCGGGCTCGCGGGGTATCTCGGGAAGCACGCAGCGCGCGGCACGCGCTTTGATCTGCTCTGCACGCGCGAGCCGCTGCCGG
>CADEFQ010000090.1 GCA_902826635.1 uncultured Pseudomonadota bacterium | reverse complement strand
CTCGAGCTGCTCCCGCCCGAGCTGGTGGTGCGACGGGATCGGCGCGAGAAGCTAGCGTGCGAGGACTGCGAAGGCGAGCTCTGTCGCGCGCCGCTGCCCGAGCGCGTGGTCAGCAAGGGTCGGCTCGGCGTGATGCTGGTCGCATGCATGCTGGTCGACAAGTACCGCGATGGGCTGGCACTGCATCGTCAGCTCCCGCGCTTCCGCAGGCTCGGCGTCGAGCTGCCGATCACCACACTCGTCGATCAGGTCGCGCATGTGGCAGCCGCCGCGAAGATCCTGCAGCAGGCTGCGATCGAGGAGGTGCTCGCGTCGCACGTGATGCAGCTCGACGCGACCGGCATGCCGGTGCAAGACAAGGCGCATCGCAACGGCACGCGCTGGGGGAACCTGTGGGGCTACGTCGGCGACCGCCTGGTGTCGCTCTACCTCTACGCGTCCACCGGCAAGAAGAACAAGCAGCGAGACGACGAGTTCGGCCCCGAGGACTTCCTCGCGCGACGAACGGGCCTGGTCGTGGCCGACGCGTCGAACTTGTTCGACGTCAGCTTTCGACGCGACGACCTCATCGAGTGTGGCTGCAACATGCACTCGCGTCGCTACTTCATCAAGGCGCTCGACGGCGGTGACACACGAGCCGCGCTGGTGATCGCGGCCTACCGCAAGCTCTACGACCTCGAGCGCCGCGGGCGAGAGCTCGATGTCGACGAGCTCACCAAGCTACGCCAGCGCGAGAGCCGGCCGGTCTTCGACGCCATCCTGAAGTGGTGTCAGGCGTACGCTCCGTTCGAGCCGCCGAGCTCGCCGCTCGGCACTGCGATCCGCTACTTCATCAACCACCACCTGGCGCTCGGTCGCTTCCTCCAAGACGGTTCGATCCCGATCGACAACGGGCTCGTCGAGCGCCAACACGTTCGCGTCGCCCTCACGAGAAAGAATTTCTTGTTCGTCGGCTCCGATGCCGGCGGCGAACGTGCCGCGGTGATCTACACCCTGCTCGCATCGTGCGATCTCAACGACGTCGACCCCGTCGCGTATCTCGTCGACGTGATCCCGCGCCTGGTCCGCGGCCTCACCCTCGAGCAGGCCCGCGAGCTGCTCCCCCATCGCTGGAAGGCCAACCGCGTCGCCGCCGCCCCGGACGCCGCCACCGCCGAGGCCGACGCGGACCGATCCGCAGAGCCCACCTGATCCCGGCGCACGGCTGCGCACGCCCTCGCCGCCGGCGTCCGGCCACCTGCGCTCTGGCGATCGGTCAC
>CADEFQ010000089.1 GCA_902826635.1 uncultured Pseudomonadota bacterium | reverse complement strand
CTAGCTTCTCGCGCCGATCCCGTCGCACCACCAGCTCGGGCGGGAGCAGCTCGAGCGTCTCGGTGGTCTCGAAGCCGATGTGCTTGCGCGGCTTGCCGCAGCACGAACACGCGCGCTGCTCGGGCGGCACGAGGATCGGGTTGTCGATGCGGCGCAGCTGCTCGGGGAACGGTCGCCGTGGCGGCCGCTTGCGCTGTTTTTCCGACTTGTCCCGCTTCTGCTGCTCGCGCGCCGCCAACGTGGCGTCGACGTCGGCATCGCGGCGGAGTTCGGCGTCGGCGAGCGCCAACGCCTCGGCTCGCTCTTGCTCGTTCTGCGCCTTCGCCAGCTCGGTCATGAGCAGAACCATCTGCGCCGAGCTCACTGCCTCGCTGCTCTTGTGCCGACGGCTCGCTAGCTGCTCGAGCTGTCGCACGAGGCTCGCGACCAGCGTGATGACCTCACTCGTTCGACCCTCGGCCAGCAACGCGCGCGCCCTCGCGATCGGTTCCGCTGCGAAGGCCGTGCCCGATGCAGGTGCGGACGCCGACGGTTCGTCGGCATCGCAGCTCTCGGTGGCCTCGCCGATCGTCACCTGCAGGCAGCATGACCGATGCGATCGCACTTGCAAGGCCGAAACGGTACCGCGTTCGCGTTGGTTCGATCACATCGTGCGTGCGTGCGTCGGTGGCTCCCAGCGCTTCGACGTCCGTGCCTCCGCGAACGCGATGCCCTCGAGCAGCATCGACAGCTCGTGCACGTCGAGCTCGACGCACGCCACCTCCGGCGACACCTTGCGCAGCGCCGCGAATTTCCCGGCCTCGAGTCGCTTGTGCACGACCGTGAAACCACCGCGCGTCCACAGCAGCAGCTTCACCTGGTTGCGACGACGATTGAGGAAGACCAGGATGTGCCCGCTCAGCGGATCCTTGTGCAGCACCGCGCGCGCTTCGTTGGACAGCCCGTCGAACGAGCGCCGCAGGCTCACCGGCTGCGTCGCCACGTACACCTTCACCGAGCGCGGCAGCAGAATCACGACCCCGACCTCCGCAGCTCTGCCACCAGCCGTGCCACCTCGCTCGCGCTCGTGTGCTCCGCGTCGCGTAGCTCGATCTCGATCCCGTCGGGCAACCGCACCACGACGACCGCATCGCCACCCCCACCGCCGACGATCACCGCCGGCACCAGCTCGAGCCCCCTGCTCGCCGACTCGACGCCTCTCTTCGTGCCCGACCGCCGCCCGGCGAGCGACTGCTCCGCGAGCCCCAGCTTCTGCTTCCACCACCTCAGCCGGTGCGACGCGAGGCCATGATCCCGCGCGAACTCCTCGAGCTCCCGTCCGCTGCGACGCCACGCCCGCAACGCCACGCCCGCATCTCGCTCGCTCCACCGCTCGACTCCCGCGATCCTCTGGAGCTCGTCCGCCCTGTCCAT
>CADEFQ010000088.1 GCA_902826635.1 uncultured Pseudomonadota bacterium | reverse complement strand
AGGCGCTCGCATGGTTCCTGGGATTGATCGCCGCGGGTCTCGCGGCGATCGCTCTGCTCGCGTATCCCGCCTGGCGCCTGGTCGATCCGGTGCTCGACGTCCCCTTTCACCGCGTCGCAAACCGCGTGGGAATGCTCGCGCTCGCCGTGGGTTTTGTAGTGCTCTCGCGGCGGCTCGGTCTCGCCGACCGCGCGAGCCTTGGCTACGGGTTGCCGCGCCGCCGCTTCCTCGTCGAGGCCGGTATCGGCGTCGCACTCGGCATCGCGACGATGCTGCCGGTGATCCTGCTGCTCTTCACCCTCGGCCTGAGGGACCTCAAACCCGCGGCGCCGGGTTTCGGCATTGCGACCCTCGCGCTCGCGGGCCTCGGCAGCGGGCTCGTCGTGGCGCTGATCGAGGAAACGTTCCTGCGCGGCGCGATGTACACCGGCATTGCAAGGCAGTCGGGCGCGCGGGCCGCGATCCTCGCCACGGCCCTGATCTACGCCGCCACGCATTTCATCGGTCGTTACAAGATTCCCGCTGCCGACGTCGATGCGCTGAGCGGGTTCGCGCTGCTCGGCGGTGCCTTCCGCTCGTTCGCGCAGCCGCTCGGGATCGCGGACGCCTTCCTGTGCCTCACCGGTGTCGGCGCCCTGCTCGGCCTCGTGCGCCGCTACACCGGCAACATCGCAGCCTGCATCGGGTTGCATGCCGGATGGGTGTGCGTGATCTCGGTGGTGCGCGAGATCTCGACACGGCACCCTGGCCACGCGTACGACGGCCTCGTCTCCGGCTACGACGGCGTGATCGGCTGGCTCGTCCTCGCGTGGATTCCGGTGATCGGCTACGCGCTCGTGCGTTTCTATGCACGGCGCGAGCGCGGGCGCTCAGTCGGCGTCGCGCCGGATCAGGGGCGCTAGTTGTGATGTTTCAGTAGGTTGTTCCCTCCCTCCGAGCGGAGGAAGCTGATGTTGCGACACCTCAGTTTCCCTACCGAAGGAAGAGAACAACCATGCACCAGCATGCTCGTCTGACCCCGAAGGGTCGAGAGACGATGCTGGCCCGCCTGCAGGCGGGCCAGCATCAGGCCGATGTCGCCCAGGCGATGGGCATTTCACTGACCACGCTGAAGAAGTGGCAGCGGCGCTTCCGGGCGGAGGGCCTGGCGGGTCTGCAGGATCGATCCAGTCGTCCGAGGCGCAGTCCTGCGGCGCTACGCGAGAGCGTTCGCCAGCGCATCATCGCTCTGCGCCAGCAGCGTCGCACCGGGCGGCTGATCGTGCGCCAACTGGGCGTCTCGGCCGCCAGCGTCTCGCGTGTGCTGCGGCGGGCCGGCCTCTCGCGTTGGCGCGACCTGCAGCCAGCGGTGCCGGTGGTGCGCTACCAGCGCGAGCACCCGGGCGAGCTGATCCACCTGGATGTGAGGGCCTGTCTGATTTTTTGTGTGTTGAGCCATACACTGCCCGAGAGGGCGAGGAG
>CADEFQ010000087.1 GCA_902826635.1 uncultured Pseudomonadota bacterium | reverse complement strand
CTTCCCCGTCTGTCAAGCGAATGAATCCCCTCGAGCCGCGTGAGCGGCTCGATTCACTTCTGATCTGTCTTCTGTCGCTTCACCGCGCTGCTGCGCGTCGCGTCGATAGGTCGAGCCAGGTGCGGACGGACAAACTACAACCGGTCATCGATGCAGCGTGCTTGCTGCGGACCCTGATGAAAGACGCGCGCGGGGGCCTCATTCGTTAGCCGCGGACAGATCGATCTGCCGCCTTGAGTTGATCAGGCACACCCCGCGCAGGTCCAACCTTGCTCATCAACGCTTCGCGTTCACGCGGTGGAAGTCTTCGGTCTGGATCTGCGGCTGGACACTGCGGTGGACTCACGCCGGCAACTTGAACGATTCGCCCCGGGCCAGCATCGCCCAGCACATGCGAGCGTTCTTGGCCGCGATGGCCACCACCGCCTTCCAGTAGCCGCGGCGCTCCTCGAGCGCGAGCGCCCAGCGGCTGAGGCTGTCCGTCTTGTTCTTGGCCGCCGCCAGTACGGCCCTGGCCCCGAGGATCAGCATCGTGCGCAGGTAGGCGTCGCCGGCCTTGGTGATCCGCCCGAGACGGACCTTGCCGCCCGAGCTGTACTGCCCCGGCGTCAAGCCCAGCCAGGCGGCGAACTGCCGGCCGCAGCGGAACTCGTGACCGTTGCCGATCATGGCCAGGACGGCGGTGGCGGTGGTCGGCCCCACGCCGCTCAGGCGCATGAGCTGCCTGGCGCGCTCGTCCTGGCGGGCGATGGCCAGGATGTGCCCGTCGTAGGCGGCAATGTGCTCGTCCAGGCGGTGTACCTCGCTGAGCAGATCGCCCACGACCGTGTTGGCCCAGCCGGGCAGATCCTCCAGGCAGGCGCCAGCCTCGCGCCGCACCGTGGCGGCCTTGAGCGGCAGCACGATGCCCAGCTCGCTGAGCAGGCCACGCAAGCGGTTGATGCACGCGGTGCGAGCCTCGACATAGCCCTGGCGGGCGCGGTGCACCATCAGGCGGGCCTGCTGGTCGATGGACTTCACAGGCACGAAGCGCATGGCGGGTCGCTGCACCGCCTCGCAGATGGCCGCGGCGTCGGCCGCGTCGTTCTTGCCGCGCACGCCGCTCATGCGGTACGGGGCGACGAACTTCGGGGCGATCAGGCGCACGCTGTGGCCGTGGGCCACGAACAGCCGGGCCCAGTGGTGGCCGCCCGAGCAGGCCTCCATCGCCACCGTGCACGGCGGCAGGGCGGCGATCAGCTCGTGCAGCCGGGCGCGCGGCACGCTGGGGCGCACCAGCGCCGGCTTGCCGTGTTCATCCACCCCATGAACGGCGAACACGTTCTTGGCGAGATCGATGCCGACGTACAGAATAGCCATGACTTCCCCTTCCGCAGGTGGTGGATGGAAACGAACACTTCCCATCGTGGCACTTCGATGCCGTACTCCGCTTCACCGCGGGCACCTCGGGACGGGGAAGTCCCTTTCATTCGTT
>CADEFQ010000086.1 GCA_902826635.1 uncultured Pseudomonadota bacterium | reverse complement strand
CCCCCGAGTTGCGTAACCACACGCGGGCGTAGGACGTGAAAAGCCGGAAGAACGCACGCTGTTGGTGTCTGAGAAGCGGTTTGGCGACCAGCGTCTCGGAGCAACAGGAGCGCACTTCCGGTGAAGTCGAGGAAAGCAGAAATTGTTCGTCGTGTCCACGCCGCACCGGAGGTCCGGTTCGAGAGCCACGGCATGAGCTCGTTCGGCGGGCTCGTGGTGTTCGACGCGTTGTTCCGCGCGCTCGGTCTGGCGGAGCGACTCCGCGGGTGCTTCAGGCATCTGGGCAACGCGCCGGTCTACGGGATGGCCCGCGTGACCATCCAGTTGGTCGTCCACGTGCTGCTCGGGTTCCGCCGGCTTCGCGATCGCGACTACTACTCGACGGACCCGCTGGTGTGCCGTCTGGTCGGCGTGTCGAAGCTGCCGGATGTCTCGACGATCACGCGCACTCTCGCCGCTGCCGACGCGCGCGCGGCGGAGAACCTGCGCGAGATGTCGCGAGCGCTCGTCGTCGAGCGACTAGCCGAGGAGAAGCTCGCGCGCGTAACGATGGACTTCGACGGTTCGGTCATCACGACGAAGGGCCACGCCGAGGGTTCCGCGGTCGGCTACAACCCGAAGCGCAAGGGGGCGCGCAGCTACTACCCGTTGTTCTGCGTCGTCTCGCAAGTCGGTCAGTTCCTCGATGTCCATCACCGCCCGGGCAACACCCACGACTCCAACGGCGCGAGCGAGTTCATCGCGCGGTGTGCCGATGCCGTGCGCGAGGCGATGCCTCGCGTGACGCTCGAATCGCGCCTGGACTCCGCGTTCTACGACGAGGACGTCGTCGAGAAGCTCCAACTGCTCGCCATCGAGTTCGCGATCGCGGTCCCTTTCCACCGCCTCCCGGCACTCAAGCGCACCGTCGAGATGCGCGAACGCTGGCGGACGATCGACGAGCAGTGGGCCTACTTCGAACTCCAGTGGGCGCCGCGCACGTGGGACCGCCCGCTCCGCCTCATCGTCGTTCGCCAGAAGCGGAAGCTCGCCAAGCGCGGTCCGCTTCAGCTCGACATCTTCGAGCCGATCAACCACGAGTACGAGT
Organism: uncultured Pseudomonadota bacterium; assembly: GCA_902826635.1. Taxonomy (GTDB): domain Bacteria; phylum Pseudomonadota; class Gammaproteobacteria; order Steroidobacterales; family Steroidobacteraceae; genus CADEFQ01. Next base: position 447 of record CADEFQ010000086.1, on the reverse strand, counting down.
ACAAGGTCATCGCCACCAGCAAGACAGCCTCGGCTGCATCCGTCATCGCCTTCTTCCACGGCCGTGGAAACCACGAGGCCCGCTTCGCCGAGGCCAAGCAGTTCGCCGCGCTCGACTACATCCCGTGCCGGCGCCTCGTCGCGAACAAGATCTGGACCTACACGAGCTTGCTCGCCCACAACCTCTCGCGCGAACTGCAGATGCGCACCAGCGACCGCGCTCGCACCACCTCGTCGACTCGCTCGGCGCTCTGGGACTTCTGCCTGCTCGGCACCATCCGCAACCTCATGATTCGACGTGCTGCTCGGATCACGCGCCCCGCCAACAAGCTCACCGTCACGATCGCTGCGGACGGTCGCGCTCAGCACGAGATCGCCCGCTCGCTCGAGATGCTCCGCGCCGCGTGACCCGTCACGCGAACGCCCTCCCGGTTTGCAACGCTGGGGT
>CADEFQ010000085.1 GCA_902826635.1 uncultured Pseudomonadota bacterium | reverse complement strand
CATCCGAGCTACCCGGCCGAGTTCGACGTCTATCTCGACGTCAACGCCGACGGCAGGGACGACTTCGTGATGTTCACGTCGGAGTCGGGCGGCTTTGCGGCCACCGGCCAGACCATCGTCTCGGTCCAGAACCTCACCACGGGGGCCACCTCCGCGTTCTTCTTCGCGGACACCGACCTCGAGACGGGCAATGTGATCCTCACGATGCCGTTCGCACCGTTCGGCATCAGCCCGGGCGCGAAGCTCGGCATCTCGGTGCTGGCGTTCGACAACTACTTCACGGGGAGTCTCACCGACTCCATCGACGGCAAGATCTTCACGCCGTCGCTGCCGAAGTACGACGTCACGGCTCCGCCGGCGGCGGGCGTGGCGCCGCTCAGCGCAGAGACGCTCACGGTGATCTCGGTGCCGGGTGGCGATGTCGCCTCCCCGTCGCAGGATGGCCTGCTGTTCTTCTATCGGAGCGCAAACAACGGCCTCGAGGCCGATGTGATGCCGGTCATGAAGAACTGACCTGAGACCGCAACGTCGATGAGACGGACGCCCCGGCGGAGAGATCTGCCGGGGCGTTTTTCATGGCGAGGCTCGCGGGCTCAATCGCGTTGCGCGGGTGCGGCGCGCAGCTCCTCGAGCGCCTGCCACCGCTCGAGGCTCCGATCAATCTCGACATCGATCTGCGCGAGGCGCTCGCCGTCGGCGCGCATGCGATCGGGCGCGGTGCGGTGGTAGTCCGGTGCGCACATCGCGGCGCTCAGCGCGCTCTTTTCCTGCTCCAGCGCTTCGATGGCCGCCGGGAGACCGTCGAGTTCGCGCTGCTCGCGAAACCCCATTCGGCGGCGCGTCCGTTCCCGCGGCGCCGGGGTGGCAGGCGCGATCGAGGCGCGTTCCTGCGGTGCGGGACGCTGCGCCATGGAATCGCTGTACCCGCCCACGTATTCGCGCCAGAGACCGTCGCCTTCCGCGACGAGCGTTTGCGTGACCACGTTGTCGAGGAAGGCGCGATCGTGGCTCACGAGCAGCAGCGTGCCGGTGTAGCCCTGCAAGGTTGCCTCCAGCAGTTCGAGCGATTCCATGTCGAGGTCGTTCGTCGGCTCATCGAGCACGAGCAGGTTCGCCGGTTGCGCGAACAGGCGCGCGAGCAACAACCGATGCCGCTCTCCGCCCGACAGCATGCGCACCGGCGAGCGCGCGCGACGGGAAGGAAACAGGAAGTCACCGAGGTAGGAGGTCACGTGCTTGCGCTCGCCGCCGACTTCGACCCAGTCGGATCCGGGACTGATCGTCTCGGCGACCGTGCGATCGGGGTCAAGCTGCGCGCGCAACTGGTCGAAGTAAGCGACCCGCAGGTTGGTACCCATCCGCACCGTTCCTGCGTCCGGGGCCATCTCACCCAGCATCAGGCGCAGCAGGGTCGTCTTGCCGGCCCCATTGGGTCCGATGAGCGCAAGGCGGTCGCCCCGCAGGATGCGCATCGAGAGATTCCGCACGATCGTGCGCGGGCCGAAGCTTTTGCCGACGCCTTCCAGTTCTGCGACGAGTTTCCCGGAGCGATCACCGGCATCCAGTGAGAAACGCACGTCGCCGAGTCGCTCGCGGCGCGCGGTGCGGTCCGCGCGCAGCTGTTCGAGCCGTCGCACCCGCCCCTCGTTGCGCGTGCGGCGCG
>CADEFQ010000084.1 GCA_902826635.1 uncultured Pseudomonadota bacterium | reverse complement strand
GATGCGAAGAACGCTGAGCTTGTCGTAGAACTTGATCGAGTTGCGGCCGATGCTGTGCTTGACGCGGCAGCCTTCGGGGCGGGTCTTGAGGTCGGTACAGACCTCGCCCTTGAAGTTGCCGTTGGGCTTGCGGCCGAGGAAGCGCATGACGTCGTCGGCCGAGAACGTTCGGATCGCGGCGTCGCGCAGCGCGGGCATGAGCTCGGCGAGGTCGTTGCGGTCACGGAACATCAGGTCAGTCGCGACCTCGCACTGTCGGATCGACCAGAAGTAGCCGAGCATGCCCTGCTTCAGCCAGCGGTTGAGCACCGGGTTCACGCGACGCGCGAGCCGGTCGAGCACGCGCGGCCAGTCGAGGTGGATGAACTTCTCGGCGAGCCGCTCGGCCGCGCGCAGGTCGTCGATGCGCGTGAGCGCGTTCTCGTAGCGCTCGAAGTCGATGCCCTTGCGCGCGAGCTGCCGCGCGAGGTACTCGCGCCCGTTGATGTAGACCTGGATCTGCATCGGCAGCCAGGTCTGCAGCCGCACGTGCATCAGGCCGAAGTCGCGGTCGATGAAGTAGAAGTAGATGTGCAGGCACTTGCGGTCGCGCTGCACGACCTCGAGTCGATGGGTCTTGCGGTTGCCACGGATGTCGAAGCCGCGGCACGGCTCGACGAACGAGAGCACGCAGACGAGGCCGTCGGTGATGCCGTCGCGCTCGGCGATCGTGCGCGCGTAGTCCTCCTTGCCGAGGCCGCGCGCGGCGGTCATCGCACGCGCGTGGTACTCGTACGGGCGACCGGCGTCGGCGGCGAACGTCTTGGCGTGCGCGACGAGCTCGTCGCCGATCGCCTTCGCCCACTTGCCGAAGTCCTTGAGCAGCACGCCCTGGCTCGACATCCAGCGCTTCATGCCGTCCTTCATCATGAGCGTGGTCAGGTGGCCCTGGACGATGAAGCGGTCGACGGTGGTGAGCTTGCCGAGCAGGCGGCGATCGCAGAAACTCTCGAACGTGGTCATGGCTCGCTCCGCGGCGCGCTCGCTCCGGTCCGGCCGCAAAGGCCAATCATGACTCCGTCTCGCCACGATGCGAGCGAAAGCGAGTCGGCCACCCGTCGAGGGTGGCCATCAAGGAGGTCACGTCGCGGACGAGCCTGGCCACGCTGTCCGACGCGGCGGCCCGCCGCTGGACCGCCGACGTCGAGCTCGTCTCACGCGTGTCGCTGCACCAGTCGAACGAGCGTCGCGACGATGCGCTCGAGTCGGTCCATGACGACGGGGTCGGCAAGCTCGATGTAGCCGAGCGCGACCGCGACCTCGAGACACGCCATCGTCTCGCGCGCGGAGCCCAGCGCCGTGTGATAGCGCGCCGCGCGATTTCTGCCTCGGCTGTACATGCCCTCCGCCACGCCGAGCGCGATGCTGCTGCTGGCGCGTCGCAGCTGTCGTCCGAGATCGCGATCGTGTCGCTCGATGCGACCGAGCACGACGCGAAGCTCGCTGAGGGTCTCCAAGATGACGGGGTAGATCGTGAGCATGATGGAGTGCTCTCCTTTCGTGAGCACCCCAACCTCCGAGCTGCGCGCGCAGGCCGTGTCCAGGCTGCGAGCGCAGCGAGCACCGCGCGTCAGCGCGGCTCGGCCTGGACACGGCCGAGCACGCAGCTACGCTGGCCTCGCTCACGAAGCACCTTCCCACGCCCTCCGCTCCCGCTCCCGCTACCCGCTCCCGCTGCACGCTCAGCGCTACACGCTTCGCGCTTCGCTTGGGTTGCGGGCGACAGCCCGCGCTATG
>CADEFQ010000083.1 GCA_902826635.1 uncultured Pseudomonadota bacterium | reverse complement strand
AGCTATCGCGCCGAGCAGGCGCTCAACGGCAACAACGTCGGTTTGCCGGGCCATGTTGCCGTTTCCCGCGGCGCCTGACGCCGACGAGGCCGCCGGCGGCCGCAGCGCGCCGGGCGTCAAGTGGCTCGGGCGCGTCGACTACGAGCCGACGTGGCGCGCGATGCAGCGCCTGACCGACGAGCGCGGTGCAGACACGCCGGACGAGATCTGGTTGCTCGAGCACCCGCCGGTCTTCACCCTTGGCATGAACGCCGATCGCGCGCACGTGCTCGCGCCGGGAGACATACCGGTCGTGCAGATCGATCGGGGCGGACAGGTGACCTATCACGGCCCGGGCCAGCTCGTCGTCTATCCGCTGATCGACCTCAAGCGCGCGGGCCTCGGCGTGCGCGATCTCGTCTACGCGCTCGAAAAATCGGTGATCGCCTACGCCGCCACGCTCGGGATCTACGCCGAGACGAAGCCGCGCGCCCCGGGTGTGTACGTGCACGGTGCGAAGCTCGCGAGCATCGGCATCCGCGTGCGGCGCGGCGCGAGCTATCACGGACTCGCGCTCAACGTGAACATGGACCTCGCGCCGTTCAAGCGCATCAACCCCTGCGGCTACCAGGGGCTCGAGATGACGCAACTGGCCGGGCTCGGCGGACCGGACAGCGTGCGCGACGTGGCGGAGGCCTTCGCGCCATGGCTGCTTGCGCACTTCGGCCCGTGACGCAAGTCGCGCTGATCGGCGTTCCCACCGACCGGCATTCCTCGTTGTTTCGCGGGCCGGCGAAAGCGCCCGCGGCGATCCGCGCCGCGCTCTACAGTGACGGCGGCAACGGCAGTGCCGAGTGCGGGCTCGAACTCGGCGTTGATTTCACGATCGACGACCAGGGCGATGCGCCGCTCGCCGAAGCGGATGGCGATGACGCGCTGATCGAAGCGGCGACGCGCCGGGCGGCGAAGCCGGGCGTCTGCCCGATCGCGCTCGGGGGTGATCACTCGATCACCTTTCCGATCGTGCGCGCACTCGCCGCGTTGTACGGGCCGCTCTCGATCCTGCACTTTGACGCGCATCCCGATCTGTATCACGACTTCCGCGGTGATGCGCGTTCCCACGCCTCGCCCTTCGCGCGGATCATGGAGGCCGGGCTCGCGACGCGACTCGTGCAGGTCGGTATCCGCACGCTCAACCGGCACCAGCGCGAGCAGGCGGCGCGCTTCGGCGTCGAGATCGTGTCGATGCGGGACTTCGAGCCCGCGCGCGTACCCGTCCTCGATGCGCCGTTCTACGTGAGCATCGATATGGACGGGCTCGATCCCGCTTGTGCGCCGGGGGTGTCGCACCAGGAGCCCGGCGGCCTCGGCACGCGCGATGTCCTCACGGTGCTCGAGCGGCAGCAGGCCCCGCTCGTCGGTGCGGACATCGTCGAGTTGAACCCCGACCGCGACATCAACGGAATGACCGCCATCGTGGCGGCGAAGTTCGTGCGCGAGATCGCGGCGTATGCGATCCGGCGGGGGCGCTTCGCGCCCTGAGCCCGCCACGGTTCGACGCGCGCATGGCACGTCTCGCCGCGTTCAACGTGCGCTTCGGCGCGGAAACCCGATAATCGCGACCCTCGAAGGAACGAGGTGAAACGAAATGTCGACGCCTGATCGCCTTGCCACCGGCCTGATGGTCGCGGTGCTCCTGTTTCTCTTCGCGCCGCGCGATTGTGGCGCGGCGGAGGTGCCGGCGACTACCCGCAAGGTCGTGTACGAAAAGGCCGGGGCGGGCTACACGTGGCGCCTCATCGAAGCACCCGTCCCTGCGCTCGGCGACGGACAGGTGCTGCTGAAGGTGCGGGCCGTTTCGCTGAATCGCGGCG
>CADEFQ010000082.1 GCA_902826635.1 uncultured Pseudomonadota bacterium | reverse complement strand
TGGTCGCGCGGGAACATGTTGATGATGCGGTCCATCGTTTCCGCACAGTTGTTCGCGTGCAGGGTCGCGAGCACGAGATGGCCGGTGCCCGAGAGGTTGATGCACGCCTGCATCGTTTCGCGGTCACGGATCTCGCCGACCAGGATCACGTCGGGCGCCGCGCGCATCACGCTGCGCAGCGCGCGTTCGTAGCTCTTGGTGTCGAGGCCCACTTCGCGCTGGTTGACGATCGAGCGCTTGTTCGTGTGCAGGAACTCGATCGGGTCTTCGATCGTGACGACGTGATCGGAGGAATTCTCGTTGCGGTAGTTGATCATCGAGGCGAGCGTGGTCGACTTGCCGGAGCCGGTGGCGCCGACGAGCAGCACGAGCCCGCGCTTCATCATGATCAGGTCGCGGAACGTCTCCGGCAGGCCGAGCGTCTCGAGCTTCGGCATGTCGGCGGTGATGTAGCGCATCACGAGCGCGGGGAAGCCGCGCTGGTGGAACACGTTCACTCGAAATCGCCCGAGGCCGGGCTCGGAGATCGCGAAGTCGATTTCGAGCTCGCGATGGAAATACTCGAGCTGCTCGGGCGTCATCAGCGCGAAGGCCGACTGGCGCACCGTTTCCGGCGTGAGGATCTGTTTGTTGACCGGGAAGATCTGGCCTTCGATCTTGATCTTGATCGGGGCGTTCGACGTGAAGAAAAGGTCGGAGGCCTTCTTCTCCACCATCAGCTTGAACAGCGGCCGGGTGTTGATCGCGAGCGACGCCTCCGGCATCGCGGGCGCCTGGGTCGTGGTGTCGCCGGTCTGGCTCACGGCCTTGGTCGTGGCCTTCATATCACGCGTCCCTGCTCTTCCTCGACGATGCGCAGCGAGCCGCCGCCGTCGTCGACTTGCTTGTTCTCGCGCTTGCTCTCGAGCTTGATCTTGAGCCGCAGCTCGTTCTTCGAGTCGGCGTTGCGCAAGGCGTCCTCATAGGAAATGTGGCCGGTTTCGTAGAGCTCGAACAGCGCCTGGTCGAAGGTCTTCATGCCGATACGGGTCGAGCGCGCCATGACCTCTTTGATCTTCGCGACTTCGCCCTTGAAGATGAGGTCCTGGATCAGCGGAGAATTCAGCATGATCTCCATCGCCGCGATGCGCCCGCTGCCCGATTCGCGCGGAATCAGGCGCTGCGAGACGAGGCCGCGCAGGTTGAGTGACAGGTCCATCAGCAGCTGTTCGCGCCGCTCGTCCGGGAAGAAGTTGATGATGCGATCGAGCGCCTGGTTGGCGCTGTTCGCGTGCAGGGTCGCGAGCACCAGGTGGCCGGTCTCGGCGAACTGGATGCCGTATTCCATTGTCTCGCGGTCGCGGATTTCGCCGATCAGGATCACGTCGGGTGCCTGGCGCAGCGTGTTCTTGAGCGCCGCGTGCCACGAATCGGTGTCGACGCCGATCTCGCGGTGCGTGATCACGCAGCCCTTGTGCTGGTGCACGTACTCGACCGGGTCTTCGATCGTGACGATGTGGCCGCGGGTCTTTTCGTTGCGGTAGCCGACCATCGCCGCGAGCGTGGTCGATTTGCCCGAGCCCGTGCCGCCGACGATGATCACGAGGCCGCGCTTCGAGAGCACCACCTCTTTCAGGATCGGCGACAGGTCGAGCTCTTCGAAGCTCGGGATCTTGGAATTGATCAGGCGGATCACGCAGCCGGTCTGGCCCTGCTGCACGAACGCGCTGACGCGAAAGCGGCCGATGCCCGGCGGCGCGATCGCGAACTGGCATTCCTTGCTCGCGTCGAATTCCTTCGTCTGCCGGTCGTTCATGATGGCGCGCACCAGCACCGCCGATTGCTCGGAGGTGAGCGCGCGCTCGCTCTGCGGGCGCACCTCGCCGTCGATCTTGATCGCCGGCGGAAAGCCCGCGGTGATGAACAGGTCCGACGCCTTCTTCTCCACCACGCGGCGAAGGAGGTCCTGCATGAG
>CADEFQ010000081.1 GCA_902826635.1 uncultured Pseudomonadota bacterium | reverse complement strand
TGGTGCGTCGTGACGATCGGGGACCGAGCCGCGCGCGAGCGCGGACCGGGAACCGAACACGCTGCGCTTCTCCAGCGGGGGAAGAACCCGTCCCGGTAAGCGCCGGAGCGCCGGGTAGCAGACCCCAGGCGCGCGGAGAGATCCGTGTGTCCCGAGCGGGGTGTCGAGAGCCCGTGACGCGGCGAGAGCCGTTCAGCGGGGAGCAAGTACGCGGGCCGCAACATGAAGTGAAGTCTGCAGCCTCGACAGAGGAACAATCCGAGGGCCGAGCCGATCATGTCGCGGCGAAGGCAACACGCGGCGCGCGAGCACCGGAGCACGCGACGCGCCTCGGCGGGGTACGGGACGCAGCACGCGTACAAGGAGAAGTGCGGAACACGAGAGGCCCGTCTGCGCTGCCGTCGTCGCGGCGAGGCGCATCGCATAAGCCGAAGGTGAAAGCGATCGCTGTGCAGCGGGAGTCCGAGGGGGTCGTAGTACTGCAGAACGATGCGAGAGCATCGCGAACGAACGCCGTGACGAAGAACGCGGCGGGAGGGAAGGACCTCTGGGGTGGTCATGTCGAAGAAGCAGGTACGCGCGAGGGAATGGCCGCCGAGAGCGGACCTAACGACCCCGGCGGCCGTAGGCCGCGCGACAAAGTGCAAGAACTGCAGAGACGACTGTGGGCCGCGGCCAAGCGGTCACCGGAGCGGCGCTTCCACGCGCTTTTCGATCACATCGGCAGCGGTGACGTGCTGCGCGAGGCGTGGAGGCGAGTGAAACGGAACAAGGGCTCGGCGGGCGTCGACAAGCAGACGTTCGTCGAGATCGAGCAGCGCGGCGTCGATCTCTTCCTCGAAAAGATCGGCGACGAGTTGCGCGCAGGCAAGTACCGAGCAGGTGTGGTCCTGCGCAGGTACATCCCGAAGAACGATGGAAGGAAGCGGCCTCTGGGCATCCCGACGGTCCGAGACCGAGTGGTGCAGATGGCGGCGAAGCTGGTGTTGGAGCCGATCTTCGAGGCGGATTTTCTTCCGTGCTCGTACGGCTTCCGGCCGAAGCGGAGCGCGACGATGGCCCTCGAGACCCTGCGCAAGCTGGGTGCGAAGGGTGGTCATCACGTGCTCGATGCCGACATCCGCGACTACTTCGGCAGCATCGATCACGACAAGCTGATGAAGCTGGTGGCGAAGCGCATCTCCGATCGACGCGTGCTGAAGCTGTTGCGGCAGTGGCTCACGGCGGGTGTGATGGAAGATGGCGTCGTCTCGGCGACGGTGGCAGGCACGCCACAGGGCGGGGTGATTTCTCCGCTTCTGTCGAACATCTACCTGCACGTGCTCGACGTGCTGTGGACGCGCCACAGCGCCCCGCTGGGGACGCTGGTGCGTTACGCGGACGACTTCGTGATCATGTGCTCGACGAAGTTGCAGTGCGAGCGAGCCGAGCAGCGCATCAGGGTGATCCTGCAGCGTCTCGGTCTCGAGCTTCATCCCGAGAAGACGAGGCGAGTCGAGCTCTTCGATGGCAAAGAAGGCTTCGACTTCCTCGGCTGCCATCTGCACAAGCGCCTGAGCGGTCGCATCCTGGAGACGTCGCGCAAGCGGCTGTACTTCCTACAGCGATGGCCATCACAGCGCGCGATGAAGCAGATTCGGCAACGCGTGAAGGAACTGACCCCGAGACGACGATGTCACGCGGATCTCCGCGATGTGATCGGCGATCTCAACCCCGTGCTGCGGGGCTGGGGGAACTACTTCCGCACGGGCAACGCCGCGTCGCGGTTCAACCAGCTCGACACCTACGTGTGGCGACGCCTTCGCGGCTTGCTGTACAAGCGCAAGGGGCGTCACCTTCGAGAAGGTGAATCGACGCGTTGGTCCCGCGACTTCTTCGTCAACCTCGGGCTCCACCGCCTGCGTGGCACCGTCCGCTACCCGGAGATCGTGCAGTGCCGTGACACCGAGAGACCACCGGTAAGCCGTGTGCGGGAGATTCGCACGCACGGTTTGAACGGGGGCCCTACCGGAATTCACTCGAAGAGAGAAGGAAGGTAGGGTCTACCAATGG
>CADEFQ010000080.1 GCA_902826635.1 uncultured Pseudomonadota bacterium | reverse complement strand
CGCTGCAGCGCCTCGCGAAGGAAGACCCGTCGTTCCGCGTCAGCACCGACCAGGAGTCGGGCCAGACGATCATCGCGGGCATGGGCGAACTGCACCTCGAGATCATCGTCGATCGCATGAAGCGCGAGTTCAAGGTCGAAGCGAACGTCGGCAAGCCGCAGGTCGCGTACCGCGAAACGATCCGCGCCTCGGTCGAATCCGAAGGCAAGTTCGTGCGCCAGTCGGGCGGCCGCGGCCAGTACGGCCACGTGTGGCTCAAGATCGAGCCGCAGCCGGAAGGCAAGGGCTACGAGTTCGTCAACGGCATCGTCGGCGGCACCGTGCCGCGCGAGTACATCCCCGCCGTCGACAAGGGCATTCGCGAGGCGGTCGAAACCGGTGTCATCGCCGGCTATCCGATCGTCGACGTCAAGATCACGCTGTTCGACGGCTCGTACCACGACGTCGACTCGAACGAAATGGCGTTCAAGATCGCCGGATCGATGGGCTTCAAGGAAGGCTTCCGCAAGGCGAAGCCGGTGATGCTCGAGCCGATCATGAAGGTCGAAGTCGTGACACCGGAGGAATACTCGGGTGACGTGATCGGCGACCTGAGTCGCCGCCGCGGCCAGATCCAGGGCATGGAAGACGGACCGTCGGGCAAGGTGATCGCCGCCGAGGTGCCGCTCTCCGAGATGTTCGGGTACGCGACCACCGTGCGCTCGATGAGCCAGGGTCGCGCGACCTTCACGATGGAATTCTCGAAGTACCTCGAGGTGCCGTCGAACATTTCCGAGACGTTGCTGAAGAAATAGCCCCCAGCCAACCACTCACAGCCAATAGCCAGACAAGAGGAAGACCGTCGTGTCGAAAGAGAAGTTTGAACGCAGCAAGCCGCACGTGAACGTTGGGACGATCGGGCACGTGGACCATGGCAAGACGACGCTGACGGCGGCGCTGACGAAGGTGATGGCGGAGACCAACGGTGGGTCGTACATGGCGTACGACCAGATCGACAAGGCGCCGGAAGAGAAGGCGCGCGGGATCACGATTTCGACGGCGCACGTGGAATACCAGTCGAAGGCGCGCCACTACGCGCACGTGGACTGCCCGGGGCACGCGGACTACGTGAAGAACATGATCACGGGCGCGGCGCAGATGGACGGAGCGATCCTGGTGGTGTCGGCGGCGGACGGGCCGATGCCGCAGACGCGCGAGCACATTCTGCTGGCGCGCCAGGTGGGCGTGCCGTACATCGTGGTGTTCATGAACAAGGCGGACATGGTCGACGACAAGGAGCTGCTGGAGCTCGTCGAGATGGAAGTGCGGGAGTTGCTGACGGTGTACAAGTTCCCCGGGGACGCGACGCCGATCGTGATTGGCTCGGCGCTGAAGGCGCTGGAGGGCGACACGAGCGAGATCGGGGTGCCGGCGGTGGTGAAGCTGGTGGACGAGATGGACCGGTACATCCCGGTGCCGCCGCGGGAGATTGACAAGCCGTTCCTGATGCCGGTGGAGGACGTGTTCTCGATCTCCGGGCGCGGCACGGTGGTGACGGGACGCATTGAGCGCGGCATCGTGAAGGTGAACGACGAGATCGAGATCGTCGGGATCAAGGCGACGCAGAAGACGATCTGCACGGGCGTGGAGATGTTCCGCAAGCTGCTTGACGAAGGTCGGGCGGGGGACAACGTGGGCGTGCTGCTGCGTGGCACGAAGCGCGAGGAAGTGGAGCGCGGGCAGGTGCTGGCGAAGCCCGGTTCGATCACGCCGCACACGCAGTTTGAGTGCGAGGTGTACGTGCTGACGAAGGAAGAGGGCGGGCGTCACACGCCGTTCTTCAAGGGCTATCGGCCGCAGTTTTACTTCCGCACGACGGACGTGACGGGCACGATCGAGTTGCCGGGCAACACCGAGATGGTGATGCCGGGGGACAACATCAAGATGACGGTGGAGCTGATTGCTCCGATCGCGATGGAAGACGGGCTGCGCTTTGCGATCCGCGAGGGCGGACGCACGGTGGGCGCGGGCGTCGTCGCGAAAATCCTGAAGTAATCGGAGCTGCCGCACATGGCCA
>CADEFQ010000079.1 GCA_902826635.1 uncultured Pseudomonadota bacterium | reverse complement strand
GTAAGCGTTCAGCCCGTGCGGATCTGGAAGTGCGGAACCACACTGAGCGGGGGATCGACGCTGCGGTTGCCGCATGATCAAACGTCGATGTGCCGGCCAGCGGGACGAGCGATCCGGAGCGCGAGCGCGATGTTTTGGTCGCGCGCGTGGCTGAGCTCGAGGCCGAGCTTTCACTCCGCGACGTGCGAGTGGGCGAGCTCGAGGTCGGTCTGGCGGCTCGGGAGGCGCGAGTGGACGAGCTCGAGGCCGCGCTGGTCAAGCTCGTCGCGGAAGTCGAGGATCTGAAAGAGAAGGTCCGCCGCAACTCGAGCAACTCGAATCTTCCGCCGTCGAGCGACGGACCGGGGGCCGGCGCGCGGATCGAGGGGCGGCACAAGAAGTCGCCGTCCGGGCGCAAGCGTGGTGGCCAGAAGGGCCGACGCGGAGCCTTCCGGGAGCTGACGCCGATCGACCGCGTCAATGACGTCGTCGAGCTGTACCCGGAGGTCTGCGAGCGCTGCGCGTTCGCGTTGCCGAAGACGTCGGATCTCGATCCGAGGCGGTACCAGGTGCTCGAGTTATTGGGCTCGCGGCCGCACGTCACCGAGTTTCAGCGGCACGAGGTCGAGTGCAGTCGGTGCGGTCATCACACGCGCGCCAACTACGACGCCAAGACGATCCCGTCGTCGCCGTTCGGGCCGCGCCTCGTGTCGGTGGTGGCGATGCTCACCGGCGTCTACCACCTCAGTCGACGGCGTGCCCAGCAGCTGCTCCGAGAGGTCTTCGAGATCGAGATCTCGCTGGGGGCGATCAGCGCGATCGAGAAGCGCGCGAGCGAAGCCGTGGCGCCCGCCGTCGTCGAGGCCGAGCGCGTGGTCGAGCAGGCCGAGGTCAAGCACAGCGACGCGACGAGCTGGCTGCGCGCGGGTGTCCGCAAGTCGCTGCTGACGATCGCCAGCGCGCTGGCGACGGTCTACAAGATCGTCGACGATGGCAGCCGCGAGACGCTCCGGCCACTGTTCGGGGAAGTTCCCAAGGGCATCCTCGTGACCGACCGAGCCAGCGTGTTCGACTTCTGGTCGCTCGAGCATCGGCAGGTCTGCTGGGCCCACATCGTCCGCAAGTTCGTCGCCTTCTCGGAGCGCAGCGGAGAAGCAGGTGCCGTTGGGCAGGAGCTGCTCGACTGCGCCGCGCTGGTCTTCGACCACTGGCACGGACTCGTGGACGGGAAGCTCACGCGCGAAGAGCTCGCGGTGTGGATGCGTCCGGTTCAGCTCCAGCTCGAGGCCGTCCTCAAGCGAGCGGTCGCGCTCGGCATTGTCGGAGTTTCGGGCTCGTGCGCGAACATCCTTGCGTACAAGGACGCGCTTTGGACCTTCGTGACGCACGAAGGCGTGGAGCCTACGAATAACCACGCAGAACGCGAGCTGCGAGCCTTCGTGTTGTGGAGGCGACGTTCGTTCGGCACGCAGAGCGAGCGTGGCGAGCGGTTCGCCGAACGCGTGATGACCGTCGTGCACACCGCTCGCAAGCTCGGTAAGAACGTGCTCGAGTTTCTGATTCGCTGCTGCACCGCGCACAGCCGGGGCACGACCCCGCCGTTGCTCGGCATCGCTGCAGCATCCCGGCCGCCGTAGTTCACGAGCTCGACGCTCGGCTCCCCACCGCCGGGAAATACCGCGTCAGGTGGCGCTGCCCGACCGTTCGCACGCGCCCCGTTCGCTTCAGCAGAGACATCGGCCGATTCAGCTCTCGCGCCGACGCACCGATCTTGGCGGCGAGCACCACCATCGTCTCGCCCGGGTTGCCGCACACGGCGTCATAGAAGCGCTCTCCCAGCGCGGCGACTTCCGTCGGCGGGCGACGAATATTGGCCTTCGCACGCGGGGCTCGCGTCTGCGGTGGCGCCGCGATGCCCGTGCGCATCGCCGCCGCACCGAACGCGCGCTCCAACGCCACCGTCGCAGCGCTACGGCTCGCTTCGATGTACTCGCGCACCACTTGTTCGACCTTCTCGCTCAACTCGCCGATGCCGGTTGTCTTCGCCATGCTCGGGGAATGCCAGCCCGCGATCTCACCCTCAACCGCCCCGGTGAACAGTTAC
>CADEFQ010000078.1 GCA_902826635.1 uncultured Pseudomonadota bacterium | reverse complement strand
TGTCATCGGTAGTTCAATTATCCCCAGTTGTGGCAATTGAATATTCCCCACCCCTCACCTCATGGGAAGGAGCGAGGGATGGACGAGAGAGAACAGATCGATCAACTGAGTAGGGAAGCAGATCGTGTCGGCCCGGACCCGCGGGTCCGGGCCGACACGACGGCGGCGAGCGCACCGACTACCGTGTCTGGATCAGAGCCGGAGCGGGAGACGGGCGTGATCGGCGAAGCACAATGGCAGGCGATGAGAGCGCGGCGCGCGGCCGGGGCGAGCGTGTCGCGCATCGCGCGAGAGTGGGATCTGGATCGCAAGACGGTGCGCCGCGCGCTACGCGGGACGGTCTGGCAACCCTATCGACGCGCTGGCGCAGCGCCGACGCTGCTGGACCGGCATCGGGAGTGGCTTGAGGGGCGTGCCCCGCAAGTGCACTACTCGGCGCGCATCCTGTACCAGGAGCTCACGCGCGAGCGCCGCTTCACGGGTTGCTACGAGACGGTGAAGCTCGCGGTGCGCCCGCTGCGCGCGGCCGCCACGGTCGCGAGCCTGACGCAGCGGCGCTTTGAGACGGCGCCCGGGAGCCAAGCGCAATGCGACTGGGGCCAGATCACGGTGGGCCTCGGGGGCGTGCGCACGAAGGTGCACGTGTTCGTGATGACGCTCGGGTACAGCCGGCGCGGCTTTGCGATGGGCTTTATGCGCGAACGGATGGGGGATCTGCTGGCCGCGCACGAGGCAGCGTTCGCGCACTTTGGCGGGCGCTGCGAGGAGCTCTTGTACGATCGAATGCGCACCGTGGTGCTCGGCACGAGCGAGGGCAAGGCGCGGCTCAATCCGACGTTCGCGGCGTTCGCTGCGCACTGGGGCTTCACGGTGCGCCTGTGCCAGCCGTACCGAGCACGCACGAAGGGCAAGGTCGAGTCCGGCGTGAAGTACGTCAAGCGTAACTTCGTGCCCGGGCGCACGTTCGGCGATCTGGAGGACTTCAACGCGCAGCTCGAGGCCTGGCAGCTGGAGATCGCCGATAGGCGCGTGCACGGCACGACGCACGCGCGCCCGATCGAGCGCTTTGCCGAGGAGGCCGCGCAGCTGATGCCCACGGGCGCGCAGGCGAGCTTCCTGGCGGCGATGATCCGCGAGCGCGTGGTGGCCGAGGACTGGCTCGTCTCGATCGACGGCAATCGCTACTCGGTGCCCTTTGGGCTCATCGGCAAGACCGTGCAGGTGGTGCGCGTTGGGGGAAGCTGGGCGATCCGCTACCGCGGGCAACGGGTCGCCGAACACCCCGTGCTCGCCGGGCGCGCGCAGCTGTCCGTCCAGCCCGAGCATGGGCCGGGGGCCGCGGTGCGCAACGTCCGGCAGCGCTTCGCGGTGAACGCGCCGCGCGCCACGGCCACGGCGGCGGCACACGCGGAGGTCGAGATCCGCGACCTCGCGCTTTACGACCAGCTCACCGAGACCGCCGCGGCGGCCCGGGAGGCCGCATGAGTCGCGCGGCTGCGAGCGCCACGACGAGCGCGGCGCTGCCGGCGGCGATGAGCTCGCCCGCGCAGCTCGATCGGCTCGGCGGGCATCTGCGCAAGCTGCGGCTGCTGAAAAGCGGCGAGCGGCTCGAGGCGCTGCTGCAGGAGGCGGCGGCACGCGAACTGCCCTACGCCGAGTTCCTCGAGCAGGTACTCGGTGAGGAGGTCGCCGCGAAGACCGCCAAGAACATCGCCATGCGCACCGCCATGGCGCGCTTCCCGTTCGTCAAACCCCTCGAGACGTTCGACTTCGCCTATCAGCCCTCGATCGATCGCAAGCAGCTGCAACAACTGGCGAGTTCGCACTACATCGAGCACGGCGACAACGTGATCATCCTCGGGCCGCCTGGGGTCGGCAAAACGCACCTCGCGGTGAGCCTCGGGCTCAAGGCGATCGAAGCGGGCTATCGCGTAATGTTCTCGACGGCAGCGCATCTGATCGCCACGCTGACCAAGGCGCACGGCGAGAACCGGCTCGAGGAGAAGTTGCGCGTGTTCACCGCACCGCGCCTGCTGATCATCGATGAGATCGGTTACCTGCCCATCGATCGGCAGGGCGCGAACCTGTTCTTCCAGCTGATCTCGCGCCGCTATGAGCGCGGACCGATGATCCTGACCAGCAACCAGAGCTTCGGCGCTTGGGGCGAGGTGTTCGGTGATCGCGTGATCGCCACTGCCATCCTCGATCGACTACTGCATCACGCCGTGACGCTCAACATCCGCGGCAACTCCTATCGCCTGAAGGAGAAGCTCAAGGCAGGCTTGGTGCGATCACACGACGAAACGACCACTGAACCGGGTGGGGAAATCTGACTTGCCGCACCTGGGGAAAATCCGGTTACCGTTGACA
>CADEFQ010000077.1 GCA_902826635.1 uncultured Pseudomonadota bacterium | reverse complement strand
CGGCGCGAGAGTTTGCCGAGCGCCACGGCCTGAAGGCCTCGCAGCTGTACTCGTGGTCGAGGCCGACGCCGGCGTCCGCTCGCGGGAGTGCGGCGGCGTTCGCAGAGGTGCGGGTTCGCGAGAGCACCGTCGCGTTCACTGCCGAGCCGTGCGACGTCGCGCCGATCGAGCTCGTGATCGGCCGCGTCACGGTTCGCGTGCGCGCTGGCGTCGACCTCGAGTTCCTCTCGGCGGTGATCGGGGTGGTGTCGCGGTGCTGACTCTGCCGCGCTCGTCGCGGCTCTTCATCGCGACCACGCCGACCGATCTGCGCAAGAGCTTCGACGGACTCGCCACGCTGGTCGAGGGCCAGTTCGGTCGTCAGGTCCGCAGCGGCGACATCTTCATCTTCCTCAATCGGCGCGCGACACAGGTGCGCATGCTCTTCTGGGATCGCGACGGGCTCTGCATCGTCATGAAGCGGCTCGAGGTCGGCACGTTCCGCCGGATCGCCGCGAGCGATGGCGTCGGTCACATCGAGATCGACGCGGGAGAGTTCGCGATGTTGCTCGAAGGCATCGACGCGCCGGTGGTGCGCCGACGCAAGCGCTTGCGCGCGGCGTGATCGTCGAGCATCTCGCTCGCATTTCGAGCTTGTCATCGGCGCGCCTCGTGCTACTTGAAGCATGCGTGACTGCGTCGTCGGACGAACTTCGGTCGAAGGTCGAATCCGGGCTCGCCTCTGGCGATGTCGCGTCGCTGCTGGCGGTGTTCGAGGGCTTGTTCGCGCAGCAGACCGAGCTGCGAGCGCAATGCGACGAGCTGCTCGCGCAGCGCGACGACTTGAAGAGCGAGCTCGAGTGGAAGGACCTGCGCATCAAGGCGATGCAGCGGGTGATCTTCGGCCGCAGCAGCGAGCGACTGTCGAAGGAGGACCTGCGGCAGCTCGTCCTCATGTACGGCGCGACCGAGGAAGAAGCTGCGGTCGATGATCCGTCGCTCGTCGCGCGCGAGCCCGGCGATGTCGAGCCCGAGGAGCAAGACCGCGGCGCGCCGGACAAGGCCTGCGTCAAGAAACGGCGCGCGGCGAAGCGGATGCAGATCGCCGACTCCGTCGAGCGCAAGACCATCGAGACGCCGGTCCCCGAGGGCGAGCGGGCGTGCATGCACTGTGGCATCGAGATGACGGCCATCGAGCCGCGGGAACATCGCTGGCTCGACTTCGTGCCGGCGAAGTTCATCGAGTGCATGGAGCGACGCGAAGTGCTGGTGTGCAAGACGCCCGGCTGCCGCTGCGATGCGACCACCGCCGAGCGCGCCGAGCTGCGCGCCGTCGAGCCGCGCGTGACCGCATCCGTGCTCGCGCACCTCGTCGAGAGCAAGTGCGACGACGCGCTGCCGATCCACCGCCAGTGCGATCAGTTCGCGCGACTGGGCGTGCAGTTCCCACCGAGCACGCTGTACGGCCACTGGGCATACGTGACCGACCTGCTCCAGCCGGTCGCCGACGCAGTGTTCGGCACCGTGCTCGACGACGAAGTCTACGTCGCCATCGACGACACCGGGCTCGACGTGCTCGACCCATCGCGCGAATCGGGCAAGTTCCGCGCACACCTGTGGTGCTTCTGCGGCACCACGCCGCTGGTCGCCTATCGCCTCACCGAGACCTGGGAAGCCGACGAGATCGAGCCGTGGATCAATGGCATCCGCCCGACCGCGGCGATCCAGGTCGACGACTACGCCGGATACTCCGCGCTGTATCCCAACGGCGACGGGTCCGAGTCGCCGCTGGTTCCTCCCGGTCGACGACTCGGCTGCATGATGCACGTGCGACGGCGCTTTCATGAGGCAATGAAGCTCGGCGACAGACGAGCGGGCTTCGCGGTCGAGCAGATCCGTCGGCTCTACGAGATCGAAGCCGAGGTCCGAGGCAAGCCGCCCGACGAACGGCTCCGCGTGCGACAGACCAAGTCAGTGCCCGTGCTCGACGTCTTCGACAAGTGGGTCGACGACTACCGCGCGAAGCTCGGGATCAGCGGCCATCTCGCGGACGCGCTGCGCTACGCACACGGCCAGCGCTCGTACATCCGCCGATGCTTCAGCGACGGGCGCTTCGAGATCGACAACGGTCGAGTCGAGCGAGCGATCCGAGAGCCTGCGCTGGGTCGCAAGAACTTCTTGTTCACCGGCTCGTTCGCCGCCGGCCAACGACTCGCCGCCGCGTACACGTTGGTGCAGTCATGCCGCGCGCTCGACATCTCGACCCGCGACTACCTCATCGACGTGATCGAGAAGATCGCCGGCGGCTGGCCGGCGCGGCGGCTTGCAGAGCTGATGCCGCAGCGCTGGAAGGACGTCCGCCCGGTCCGCTAACGCCCGCCACGGCGTCGAACCACCGTCAACGGCTCAGCTCGAGGCGCTTCGTAAGAGGCTTAC
>CADEFQ010000076.1:0-2365 GCA_902826635.1 uncultured Pseudomonadota bacterium | reverse complement strand
TTGTCGTTGTCGTTGTCGTTGTCGTTGTCGTTGTCGTTGTCGTTGTCGTTGTCGTTGTCGTCGATGCGCGTGTCGTCTTTGGGGATGTAGGCGGGCGGCAAGCCGGTGGCGGCGTAGTTGGCCATGAGCTCGCGCAGAAGCGGTGCGATGCCAGTGGGGGTCTCGCGCTCGCGGAGGCTCGGACCGAGTTCACCTGGCAGCGCACGTCGCAGGCGCTCGGCATTCTTCTGCTTGTCGAGGGGGAGCAAGGTGGCCAGATGCGCACCGGTCTTCGGGTCGACGAGATCGATGCTGCTCTTGTCCCAACGAGCGACGCGGATCGTCGGGCGCAACAGCGTGCGATAGCGCGAGGGCACCTCGTAGCGCACGCCGTCGAAGGTGAGCGTGCCGTCGCTGCGTCGTTGCTTGCGCGAGAGCTCGGTGCGAAATGCCCGGCGGAGCACGTCGCTCGACGGGCACGCACGGCGCACGCTGGTGTCGTCGAGCCAACGCGCGAGCGGTGTCGCGCCGGTCTCACCGTGCACGCGGCGGTGGTACTCCTCCTCGACCCACGCCTGCGTGGCGGTGTTGAGCAGCTCGAGCGTGAGCACCGGCTCGCCCTCGAGCATGGCCATGAGCCGGCCTTCGACCTGGGCCCAAAACACCTCCTGCTTGGCGTTCTGCTCGGGCGACTGCGGCAAGGTGAAATGCTGCAGGATCCCGAGACGCTCGAGGCCCTCGGTGGTCTCGGCGGCCGTCATCGCCGCGCCGTTGTCGCTCAGCACGGCGCGCGGCAGACCGCGCTTTTGAAACGCCTGGGACAGACCGTGGACCAGGGCCCCGGTGTCTTCTTGCAGATACCACTGCAGGTGGCAGCACAGCCGCGAGTAGTCGTCGAGGATCCCGCACAGCTGCGGCACGCACAGTTCCCCGGATGCGGTCGTCACTTTGCGCCGGCACGCATGAAAATCGAAGTGCCACAGCGCGTCGGCATGACTGACCTCGTATGAGCGCCGCTCGCGGGCCACGAAGCCCGGCTCGCGCTCGTGTCGCTTCACGCGATGGCGCAAGAGTCCCTCGCGCTTCATGAAGCGGCACACCGTCGAGTACGTCGGCAGCACCCCCAGCGCCGGGTTCTGCCGGCCGAGTACGACCAAGTTGTCGTACACCAGCCGAAACGTCCAGCGCGGGTGCTGGCGCCGGAGTAGCCGCAATTGCTCGGCCACAGCTTCGCTCACGCTCGGGTGGGTGCCCGCGTGTTTGGGCACCTTGCGCGCGAGCGCATCGAATGGATTTTGCTCGTTGCGCGCAAGGTAAAACCATCGCTCGATGGTCTTGCTCGAGAACCGGATCGACTCGCCCGTGGTCGGGTGTGGCCACGTCCGTGCGGCGAGCTGGTCGATCGCCTGCTTCAACTCCCCCGAGCTGGGTGGCGCGCCCAACAGCGGGCCGACGATCGCCAGGCGCAATCGTGCCCAGCGCACGCGCATCGGCGTGCTCGATGGTTCCGACATCGATGGACCTCGGCGACGGCCTTCACACGGTGCGGGAGGATCCCGCCCTCGGCCATCACTGGTCTCCAAGCTGACGGAGGTCGCGAATTCGGCAATGCGCCATCTTTTGCGTGCGTCAGCCCTCCCTCGAAAAACACGCGGCGGCGAACGCGGCCGGCGTCGTCAGCGGGGCCAGGCACAGACTGCAGGCGTGCAGTGCCGGCTCCGCCTCGGCCGCGGCCGTCGATGCTCTCACCGCCGGCAACCACCGCGATACGAGGCTCAGCGGCAGCGCGCGATCGTCAGGAGGCGGTGGAACGAGTCTCGCCCGCTGCGTTCGCCATCCTGCCGTCTGCGGCACGTCGCCCCTCCACCATGCCCGCCAACGACGTAGCGTCCGGGTTGCGATCCCGCATGCTCGGCTCGCTGCTGCGAGCGTGCCGTGCAGCTGCGCGACCACGCTCGCCCACACCACCACCGCCTCGAGGTAGACCTTCCGGCCCAGGAATCGCAACGACGGCGGCAGCGTCCGTTTGCGGCAACCCGCTCGGCTGCAGCACAGGCTGAAGCGGCGCCTCAGAGCCTCGCCCGCCGCCCCGATCTCCCCACCTCGCGGCTTGCGGAGGTAGTCACCGCGGTGCAGCCGACCCCCGCAGTGCCGGCATCCGAGCTCCGCGATCGCTCGCGCCGCTCGCTCGTCCAGCTCGCTCAGTTTCGCAAAAAATTCTGCACTCAGCCCTCCCTCGGGCACCATCGTCGTCCTCCGATCCGCCTCCGGAGCACGAGCCCTCTCTGGCGACTTTTCGCAAGTTTCTGGAGGGGCTTCGTCTTTCACCCTCACAAAACTTGCGCCGATCCGCAGCCGCGACCCTCAGCCTTCTCGCTGCTGCTCA
>CADEFQ010000075.1 GCA_902826635.1 uncultured Pseudomonadota bacterium | reverse complement strand
GGACGACGATCAGTGCGAGCAGGGCGCCTGCGCCCGGACCCACGCCGCTCACGCGCCGCCGCTCACGCGAACGGCGCGTCGATCGAGGACGGAGGCACCGAGAACCACTTCGGGCCGCCCGCCGTCATGTAGATGCAATCCTCGAGCCGCACGCCGTAGCTGCCGGGAATGTAGATGCCGGGCTCATCCGAGAAACACATGCCCGCCGCGAGCGGCGTCGCCTCGCCGTGCACGAGGTTGACCGGTTCGTGGCCGTCAAGGCCGATCCCGTGGCCGGTGCGGTGCGAAGTGCCCGGCAACTTGTAGCCGGGGCCGTAGCCGGCCTTCACGTACGCGGCGCGCACGGCGTCGTCGATCTCGCCGGCGGGCGTGCCGACTTTTGCAGTATCAAATGCGATCTGCTGGCCGCGGCGCACGAGGTCCCACACGGCGCGTTGCGCCTTGGTCGCCTCGCCGAACACCATGGTGCGGGAGATGTCCGACTGGTAACCCTCGACCGTGCAGCCGCAGTCCATCAGCACCACTTCGCCGTCGCGCACTTGCTGCGGCTGGCCCGAACCGTGCGGGTAGGCGCTCGCCTCGCCGAGGAGAATGAGGGTGAATCCGGGCGTGGCGCCACGCGCACCCATGGCGGCTGACATGATGCGGCCGATGTCCTTCGGGGTCATGCCGCGGGCAATCTGCGGAGCGGTCTCGCGATAGGCCGCGATCGTGATATCGCTGGCGGCCTGCATCAACGCGATCTCGGCCGGCGATTTCACGACGCGGCAGGCGCGCACGACGCCGGCGTCATCGCGGGTCGCAACGCCGAGCTTCGCGAGGCTGTCGAACGCGAAGAAACGCACGGTCTCCTCGACGCCGACCGGGCCACCGGCCAGCTTGCGTGCGCGCAGCCAGTCTGCGATCAGCGCATGCGGGCTCTCGTGTTCGTTCCACACCCTCACTTCGGCGGGGATGCCGAGCGTCTCGCGCACGGAGGGTTCCTCGAACGCGGGCGTGACGACGAGCGCCTCGCCTTCGACGGGGATGACCGCGGCCGTGAGCCGCTCGCTGCGCCACCACTCAACGCCGGTGAAGTAGACGAGCGAGCTGCCCGCTTCGACGAGAATCGCGTTCAGGCCGGCCGCGCGCATCAGGGCCTGTGCCCTGGCGACGCGCTGCAAGCGCTCGGCTGCGCTGATCGGGGGCGGCAACGCGATTTTCGGCGTTGTCGCAGCGGCCACCGCGCGGCGCACCGACAAGGGGTTGAGTGCCATGACACCCGCAGCGGTCGCGGACATCGACAGGAACGCCCGTCTTGCAGTCTTCATGGGGGGCTATCTTGAACGCGCGCCGCGGCCGCGTCGACACTCGCAGACAACCGCCAGACTTCGGTCAGATCACTCCGAGCGCGAGCATCGCTTCTGCGACCCGCCTGAAGCCGACGACATTGGCGCCGAGCACGTAGTTGCCCGGGTCGCCGAACTCGGCGGCGGCCTCATGGCAGTGGTGGTGGATGCCCTGCATGATTTCCTGCAGGCGCTGCTCGGTGTGCTCGAAGGTCCAGGTGTCCCGGCTCGCATTCTGCTGCATCTCGAGGGCGGAAGTGGCGACGCCGCCGGCATTGGCGGCCTTGCCGGGACCGTAGGCGATGCCCGCCTGCTGGAAGACGCGAACGCCTCTGGGCGTGGTCGGCATGTTGGCGCCCTCGGCGATCGCCTTGCAGCCGTTGCCGGCAAGCTTGCGGGCCGCGGACTCGTCGAGCTCGTTCTGGGTCGCACAGGGCAACGCGATCTCGCACGGGATGTCCCAAAGGCTCCCGCCCGCGATGTACTGCGCGTCGCGGTGTTCCAGTGCATAGTCCTTGATGCGGCGGCGCTCCACCTCCTTCAACCGCTTCACCAGTGCGAGATCGATGCCGCGCTCGTGGTGGAGCACGCCGTTCGAATCCGAGCATGCGATCACGCGACCGCCGAGCTGCTGCAGCTTCTCGATCGCATAGATCGCGACATTGCCCGAGCCCGAGACGACGCAGGTCTTGCCTTCGATCGATTCGCCGCGGGCCTTCAGCATTTCATCGACGAAGTGGACCGTGCCGTAGCCGGTGGCTTCGCGCCGTACCAGCGAGCCGCCCCAGTGCGGGCTCTTGCCCGTGAGCACGCCGGACTCGTAGCGGTTCGTCATGCGCTTGTACTGGCCGAAGAGGTAGCCGACCTCGCGTGCGCCGACACCGATATCACCCGCCGGCACATCGGTGAACTCGCCGAGGTGGCGATGCAGTTCCGTCATGAAGCTCTGGCAGAAGCGCATGACCTCGCCGTCGCTGCGGCCCTTCGGGTCGAAGTCCGATCCGCCCTTCGCGCCGCCGATCGGCATGCCTGTCAGCGCATTCTTGAAGATCTGCTCGAAGCCGAGGAACTTGATGATGCCGAGATAGACGGACGAGTGGAAACGCAGGCCGCCTTTATAGGGGCCCAGCACGCTGTTGAACTGCACGCGAAAGCCGCGATGGATGTGCACTTCACCGCGGTCGTCGTGCCAGGGCACGCGAAAAATGATCTGCCGTTCCGGCTCGCAGATGCGCTCGATGATCTTGTGCTCGGCGTACTCCGGGTGCCTGGCGAGCACCGGGCCCAGGGTCTCGATGACTTCCTTGACGGCCTGGTGAAACTCCGCTTCGCCCGGGTTGCGTCGGACGACCTGATCGTAGATGCGCTCGATGCGCGTTGCGTTCGACACCCGCTGCTCCTGAATGGGGAGCGGGCGATGATGCGGGGGCGCGCCCGCGGTGAGTATTCGTGTAAATACGCGCCGCGGGGCCGGCCGCCCCGCGGCGCGCCTCGTGTTACGGTGCGGTCACGTATTTCTGGATCGTGTCCGCGAGCACGCA
>CADEFQ010000074.1 GCA_902826635.1 uncultured Pseudomonadota bacterium | reverse complement strand
CAGCCGACTATCTCGGCGCGCTCGAACTGCTCTCGTCGCTGCGACTGTGCAGCAATGTGCCGGCCCAGTGGGCGGTGCAGACGGCGCTCGGGGGTTACCAGAGCATTCGCGAGCTCACGGCGCCCGGCGGACGCCTGCACGAATCGCGGACGGCCATTGTCGAGGCCGTGCAGGCGAGTCCGTACCTTCGCCTGAAAGTGCCCCGCGGCGCGCTGTACGCATTCATCGGCGTCGACACGCAGGCCTTGGCCGGCTTCGACGACCAGGCGTTCGCGCTCGACCTCCTCGAGCAGAAGCACGTGCTCGTCGCGCCGGGCGTGAGCTTCAATGTGCCGTACCGGAATCACTTCCGCGTGACGAACCTCCCCGACGCAGCGACGCTGAAGACCGTGTTCCAGCGCATGGACGAGCTCCTGGGCGCGTACGCGACCGGCGCGGGCGTGGCGCCGGCGGCGGGGCGCGTGGTCGATGCCGCTACTCGCTTCAAGTAATTTATAGAATAATCGTGTAATCCATTGATGTGATTACGCTGCCACCAGCCCTTCAGGCTGCGCTCGACCGTCGTGACACCGTCGTCGTGCCGTCCCGCCAGCGCGCCCATGCGGTGCGTCTCGCGCACGCGCGCGCCGCGCTTGCGCAGGGCCATGCGGTCTGGGCAACGCCGGACGTTCTTCCCGCCGACGCCTGGGTCCTGCGCGAAGTCGAGCGTTCCACTTCGAGTGGCCGCTTTCCGCGCGTGCTCTCCGCAGCGGAGGACTGGTGGCTCTGGCGTGAGGCGACGCGACACGCCACGCGCGATTCGGCGCTCGCGGGCGTATCCGCGCTCGCGGAGGCGCTGCGGCGCGCCGACCGGCTCGCCGACGAGCACGGCATCGATGTTTCGCGCTGGCTTGCGGTCGGTGGTCGTGAAACGCAGCTGCTGGACGAGGTACAGCGCGCGGTGCGCCGCGCGCGGCGCGAGCGCGACGCCGATTCCGCGCAGCGCATCGCGAGGGATCTGCCGGTGCTGGGTGGCGCCTGCGTCGTGCATTTCGCAGGGTTTGCGGCTGCGGATGTGCCCCGTGCGCGCGCGCTGCACGCACGGCGACAGGCGCAGGGGCTCGCCGGTGAGTGGGGAATGGCTCGCGCTGCCGGCTGCAATCCCGTGGTTGAACGGGCGAGTGACGAGACGGAAGAGATCGAGTGCATCGCCGATTGGTGCTTGCGCAGGCTGGAAGCATCGCGCGACGCTCGACTGCTGGTCGTGGCGTCGGGCGGCAGCGAGCTGCGCGAGGCGATCGCAACGCAGGTGCGCGCCGCGCTCGCTCCCAGCGCGCGACTTGCGGGAAGCGTCGATGCGGAACTCGTTGCGATTGACGGTGGCTCGCCGCTCACGCGACAGGCGCTCGTGCAACACGCCCTCGCAGGCCTCGCGTGGCTCATCGAGGGCCTCGAATTCGAGGTCTTTTCCGACTGGCTGCGCAGCCCCTACGGACCGCTCACCCTCGCGTCGAGTGCGCGGCTCGACCTCTGGTGGCGCCGCCGCGCCCCGCTCGAGGCCGACGCACCTGCGAGCCTTGCACTGCTGGGGCAGGCCGCGGCGGAGGGGCATGAGCCGGCCCGGGAGCTCGCCACGCGGGCCCGCGACGCCCTGACCGCCCTCGAGGCGGGGCCCGCAAGCGCGCGCGTCTGGTCGGAACGCTTCAGCGCAGCGCTCGCGGCGTTGCGACCGCCGGAGCGCCAGGCCGACAGTGCCGAACAGCAAACGTGGTTGCGATTCGTCGCGCTGCTCGACGAGTTTGGCGCGGTGTCTCGCGTCGCCGGCTCGCTCGATTCCCGCGAGGCCTTGCACGCGCTGCGCGATCTTGCGACGCGCACGACCTGGCAACCGGCGACGGGTGATGCCCTCGTCACGATCGCACCGGACCACGATGATCCGATCGTACGCTATGACGGCTTGTGGGTCGCGGGGCTCGCCGCAGACACGTGGCCCGCACCGCCTCTGCTCGACGCGTTCATTCCACTGCCGGCGCTACGCGACGCCGGACTCGCGGCCGCCACGACGGCGGGGCGGCTCGCGGCCGCGCACGCGAGTCTCGAAGCCTGGCGCGCCTCGGCACAGTCGCTCGTGTTGAGCGCGCCGATCGCCGCGGGCGACACGCAGCTCTCACCGAGCCCGCTGCTCGCGGCCTGGCCCGAGCGTGCGCGTGAGTCTGCGCCGCGGGCGCCGCTCGCGCTCGCGTTGCGAGTGCGCCGTGACGTGAGGCTTGAAC
This sequence comes from uncultured Pseudomonadota bacterium, assembly GCA_902826635.1. Classification (GTDB taxonomy): domain Bacteria; phylum Pseudomonadota; class Gammaproteobacteria; order Steroidobacterales; family Steroidobacteraceae; genus CADEFQ01. The sequence continues at coordinate 1,021 of CADEFQ010000074.1, read as the reverse complement.
GGCTCGACGACATCGCGGGCTCCTCTTGGCCGGCGAGCGACCCGCTGCCGGGTGGCACGCGCAGCCTCGAGTTGCAGGCGGCGTGTCCCTTTCGGGCCTATGCCGAACAGCAGCTCGCGGCCGCCCCGCTCGACGAGCCTGCGATCGGGATCGAGCGCGACGAACGGGGGCGGTGGCTGCATCGGGCGCTCGAGCTGTTCTGGCGCGGGATCGGTGATTCAGGGCAACTGGGCAGGCTCACGACGGCGGAACTCGGGACGTGCGCCGCGGACGCCGTCGCGGCCGCGCGCGACGCTGCGTTGGCCCCGCCGCGTGCCATCGCGATCGCGTCGCGCGAGCGCGAATCGCGCCGGCTCACGCGGCTCGTCATGCAGTTCGCGCAGTTCGAACGAACGCGCGCGGAATTCAGCATCGTGGATCTCGAAAAGGAATACCAGGTGGCGCTCGGCGACGCCCGTCTCACGGTGCGCATCGACCGGATCGACAAACTCGCGGCCGGCGGGCGCGTCGTGATCGACTACAAGAGCGGGCAGTTGACCCGGCAGGATTGGTACGGCGAGCGCCCGACGGCGGTGCAGTTGCTCGTGTATCTCGCGGCGCTCGGCGGCGGCGTGCGCGCGCTGGCCAACGCGCGGGTCGCGCCGCCGTCCGCGTGTTTCAAGGGGATCGCAGCGAAAGATGAATTGTTGCCGGGCGTCCGCGGCGTCTTCGGATCGTCCGACGAACCTGCCGATGCCGCCTGGACGCGCCAGGCTGCGACGTGGCAGGCGCAGGTTCGCGGCCTGGCCGACGAGTTCCTGCGCGCAGAAGCGACCGTGACCCCCGCGCAAGGCGCCTGTCGCCGTTGTCATCTCGCCGCACTGTGCCGTGTGGGCGAGCGCGCACGGGTCGAGGCGGAGGAGGGCGCCGATGGCTGACGGCGACCTCGACACACTCGCCCGCGAGCGCGCGATCCGCATCGACACCTCGATCCTGCTCGAGGCGCCGGCCGGTTCGGGCAAGACCACCGTGCTGACGCAAC
>CADEFQ010000073.1 GCA_902826635.1 uncultured Pseudomonadota bacterium | reverse complement strand
GAAGTGGTTCTCGGTGCCTCCGTCCTCGATCGACGCGCCGTTCGCGTGAGCGGCGTGGGTCCGGGCGCAGGCGCCCTGCTCGCACTGATCGTCGTCCTGAGCCTCTTCGGGCTCTACGGGTCGCAGGCGTTCGTCGCGCGCTGCCTCTTTCGCCCCTACTGGTTCCTCCGCAACCGCGAGTACTCGACCGCGCTGCTCGCGGGTTTCGTGCACGCCGACCTGCCGCACCTGCTGTTCAACTCGATCACGTTCTGGTTTTTCGGCATTCCGCTCGAGCGGCGCATCGGCACGCGGCTGTTCCTCGTGCTCTATTTCGCGGGCCTCGCGTTCAGCCAGCTCGGTACCTGGCACAAGCACCGCGACGATCCCGACTACGCAACGCTCGGCGCCTCGGGCGCGATCAGCGCGGTGCTGTTCGCGTCGATCATCTATTTCCCGTCACAGAGCATTTTCATCCTGCCGATCCCGTTCCCGATTCCGGCACCGCTCTTTGCCGTGGGCTATCTCGCCTACACCTGGTGGTCCGCGAAGCAGGCGAAAGGCCGGATCAACCACGACGCGCATTTCGCCGGCGCGCTGACCGGGCTCGCGTTCGTCGCGCTCGTGCACCCGCAGGCCTACGACCGGATACTCTCGATGCTCTCCCTCTGATCGTCGAGGTCGATGCGCGACGTGAGCCGCGTCTCGCGCATCGTCGCGTAGACCGCGAGCGAGCAGGCGATGCAGCCGGTGACATACCAGTAGAACCAGGGCTCGCGGCCGACCGACTTGAACCACAGGGCGAGAGCCTCGGCCGTGCCGCCAAAGAGGGACACCGCAAGCGCATACGGCAAGCCCACGCCGAGCGCGCGGATTTCGACCGGAAAGAGTTCGGCCTTCACCACCGCGTTGATCGAGGTGTAGCCCGAGACGATCACGAGCGCCGCCATGATCAGCCAGAACGCCTGCAGGGTGGTGGTGGTCGTGCTGAGCGCCGTGAGCAGCGGCACCGTGAACGCCGTGCCGAGGACTCCGAAGCCGAGCAGCAGCGGTCGCCTCCCGATCCGGTCGGAAAGCGCGCCGAAGAGCGGCTGCAGGCACATGAAGAGGAACAACGTCGCGGCCGAGACCAGTGACGCATCCGCACGCGTGAGGCCGACCGTGTTCACGAGGAATTTCTGCATGTACGTGGTGTAGGTATAGAAGGCGAGCGTGCCGCCCATCGTCAGCCCGACGACGATCAATACCTCGCGCGGGTGCGCCGCAAGCGCGCGCAGCGCACCGGCCTGCGACGCGGGCGCAGTGCGTTGCCTGAAGGCATCCGTCTCGTCGATCCCTCGCCGCAACCAAGCTGCGACCACGGCGAACGCCGCGCCGATCACGAACGGAATGCGCCAGCCCCACGCTTCGAGTTGCGCCTCGGTGAGCAGGAAGAACTGCAGGAGAAGCAGCACCGCGAGCGCCAGCAGCTGCCCCATGATCAACGTGACGTACTGGAAGCTCGCGTAGAAGCCCCGATGTTCGCGGCCGGCGACTTCGGAAAGATAGGTGGCGCTCGTGCCGTATTCGCCGCCGACGCTGAGTCCCTGCAACAGACGCGCGAACACGAGCAGCGCGGGCGACGCGACGCCGATCGCGGCGTATCCCGGCGTCACCGCGATCAGCAGCGAGCCGGCGCACATCAGCGTCACCGAAGCCGTGAGCGCGTAGCGACGCCCGCGCCGGTCGGCGAGGCGACCGAACATCCAGCCCCCGATCGGCCGAACCAGGAATCCGATCGCGAACACCGCGGCCGTGTTCAGCAGTTGCACCGTGCGATCGCCCTGCGGGAAAAAGGCGTGCGCGAGGTAGAGCGAGAACGCGGCGTAGACATACCAGTCGTACCACTCGACGAGGTTGCCAACCGAGCCACCGAAGATGGAACGCAGGCGATGCACCGCGCCATGCTAGCCGGAGCAGACCGGAACTGCCCGGCAGCATTCGGCCCGCGGCCCCCGTATCCTTGGCAACCATGACCCGTCGTGCCCGGCGCCCCCTTCCCCTGCCGCTCATCCTGAGTGCTGTTGCGGCGCTGGCCGGCTGCGCAACGACGGCGCCCGAGGGTCCGCCCGCGGTCGCCACGCAACCTCGCGTCCTGACGGCGAGCGAAGCCGTGGCGGAAGCGAACGGCGCCCGGCGTGATCGCGCGATCCGCCAGGAGCCGAGCGTCAGTTCGACGCAAGACGTCCAGGCACAGCATGCCGCGGCTTCTGCGCCCCTCGACGCGCGCGAGCGCCTCGATTCCGCGCACGATCGCCTGTACGCGCAGATGCAGGAGCTCGTCGAAGCCACCGACCGCCGCTACGCACCGAAGGACACCGTGCTGCTGCCGGTGCCCGCCGCACCTTTTCGCATCGGCATGACCGGAGAGGCGATCGATCGCAGCGACGGCACCGATTTCGACTTCGACCTCGACTTCGATGTGTCGCTGCGGCTGCCGAACATCGAAAAGCGCCTGCGCATCTTCATCACGAGCAGCGATCTCGACGAAGCGCCGCGCGTCAGAGAGAAGGAAACTGCCCTGCGCGCCGGGCTGCGCTACGAGCTGCAGAAGTTCCTGAACTTCGACATCGGCCTCAAGGCGGACCTGCCGCCGGTTGCCTTCATGGCGCTCAAGTGGGCGCGCCAGTACCAGCTCGGCCGCTGGGACTTCTATCCGTTCGCCAAGCTCTTCGCCGAGACCGACGAAAGCGTGGGCTACGCCGCCGCCGTAACTTTCGATCGGTGGTCGGGGCAACGGCTGCTGCGAACCTCGAGCTACGTGAAATGGCGCAACGATCGCGATCGCACCGAATGGTCGCAGACGCTGATCTATGCGCGCGCGAAGGAAATCATCGTGCCCGACCGCTACGGCTCGTACCTGCGCGCCACCGATATCGGTCGCGGCTGGGGCGCGCGGCTCTACGCCTCGGGCGAGGACATGCACGGCACCACGTACTACGAAGCTGCGATCTTCAGCAAGCACCCGACGCCGAACCGCTGGCTCTACTGGTTCGTGGAGCCGCTCGTGCGCTGGGACCGTCAGTACGACTGGAAGGCGGATCCCGGAATCCGCGTCGGCATCGACGCCCTGTTCTGGGACCTGGCGCGCCCGGGCAAACCACGATGACCCGCACCATTCGCAGCTTCGTCGTCCGCGGCGGGCGCATGACGGATGGACAACAGCGTGCGCTGGCGGACCTGTGGCCGCGTTACGGCATCGACACCGGTGACACGCCGCTCGACCTCGATGCCATTTTCGGCCGGCGCGCACCACGCACCCTCGAAAT
>CADEFQ010000072.1 GCA_902826635.1 uncultured Pseudomonadota bacterium | reverse complement strand
GTCCAGAGTTAACGGACATATTCCTGCTGGCCGCCAGAGGACCGTCTGACGGACACGCAAAGCGAAGGAGATGATGCTTGGCGAGACGGCGACTGGTGAGCCTGGAAATCTGGGCGAGGCATTATGGCGCGCCGCTCGATGAGCGCGAGATCGCGCGTCATTATACGCTGACCAGCGACGACCTGGAAATTGTCGGCCGCCGTCGCGGCGATGCCACCCGGCTCGGCTATGCGATGCTCATGCTATATATGAGATGGCCTGGCCGTGCGCTGGAAGCGGGCGAAGTCCCGCCCGCTCCTGTGCTCGCCTATGTGGCGCAGCAACTCGGCGTCGCGCCGGCAGCCTTCGCGGATTATGCCCATCGGGACCAGACCCGTCGCGAGCATCTCGTCGAAATCCGACGATCGCACGGGTTCAGGATTTTTGACCGCAACGCTTTCCGTGAAGTTGTCGCCTTCTCGGTCCCAATCGCGCAGACCATCATACACCCCGGCCAGATGGCAGACGTCATCGTCGATGAACTCCGGCGCCTGCAGATCCTCCTGCCTTCTCCGTCGATTCTCGAAGCGGTGCTGCGGCGGGCGCGCCAGCAAGCCGAACAGCTTACCTATGAAGTGCTCACGAATGGCCTGCTGCCTGACACCCTTCAGGGCCTGGACGATTTGCTGGCCCGACGACCGGGGCAGGTCGCGACATGGCTATCCTGGATGCGCAATGCGCCACAATCGCCGGCAGCGCGCAACATCCTGCGCCTGATCGAACGGCTCGCCTATATCCGCGCGCTGGGCCTCGATCGCGCCCGTGCCGACATGATCCCGGCTTTGACTTTTGACAGGCTGGCGGACGAAGGCAGCCGCATCACACCCCAGCACCTTGGCGAACTCAATGCCCTGCGCCGCCATGCGACGCTGGCGGCAACCGGCATCCGGCTTGAGGAAAGCCTGACCGACGCCACCCTGACGATGTTCGACAAGCTGTTGGGCAGCATGGCGCGCCGCGCCGAGAACCGGACCCGCGACAAAGCCCTCAAGACGGTGCGCGAGTTGCAAGGCCACCTCCGGACGCTCACGGGGTCTTGCCGCCTCCTCATCGACGCGCGCAGCAAGGGCGTGGATTCTCTGGCGCAGATCGAGGCGCTGGACTGGCAGCACTTCGCCGTGGCCGTCGAGCAGGCCGAAGTGCTCGGGCGACCGGAAACCGTCGATCGCACCGCCGAATTGATCGAGCGGCATCGGACGGTGAAGCTCTTTGTCGGCGCTTTTCTCAACGCCTTCGAGTTTCGCGGCGCCGGCGCGGTTCAGGGGCTCCTGTCAGCGCTGGCCATCATCGCGGAGCTATATCGGACCGGCAAACGGCGCTTGCCTGATCGCGTGCCGCTACGCTTTGTGCCGCCCGCATGGCGCCCGTTCGTCCTGCGGGATGGCATCGTTGATCGTGCCGCTTATGAACTATGCGCCTTGTCGCAACTACGCGAGCGGTTGCGAGCCGGGGATATATGGGTCGCGGGAAGCCGGCAGTTTCGCGATTTCGACAGCTATCTCATACCGCCGGCGACCTTTGCGGCGCTGCGCGAGAAGGGGCCGTTGCCGCTCGCCATCGAAACGGATTTCGAGCGCCATATCGAGGAACGGCGCACCAGGCTCGACACGGCGATCGAGCAGGTAACGGTCCTTGCACGGCAAGGGGAGCTGCCCCAGGTTAAGCTTGACGAAAACGGTCTCATCATCTCGCCGCTGAAGGCGGCAACACCGCCCGCCACCGAGATTGCCCGTCGCGCCGCCTATGATCGACTGCCGCGCGTGAAGATCACCGATCTTCTGGCAGGTTGCCCATGTGCTGGAGCAGACCCGCTTTCCCCCCGAGCGGTTGCAGTTCGAGATCACCGAGGGCTATCTCCTCGCCAATCCGGAGCGCGTGGTGCGCGCAGTCGAGACGTTCAAGGAGCGCGGCATGTCGATCGCGCTCGACGATTTCGGCACGGGCTTCACCAGCATCCACTACCTGCGCAGCTATGGCTTCAGCCACATCAAGATCGACAAGTCGCTGCTCGACGGCCTGGCACCGGGGAGCAAGGGCGCGATGCTGGTGACCGGGGCGATCATGCTGGCCTGTGGGCTCGACATGCGCGTGATCGCCGAGGGGGTCGAGACCGAGGAACAGGCGCAGCTGCTGCGGCAGGCCGGATGCCACAAGCTGCAGGGCTACCTGTTCGGCAAGCCCATGCCGCTTGCCGATTTCGTCGCTGCCTGGGAGCGGTCGGAGCGCACCGTGCTGCAAGCCTCGGCGCGCTTCGCCGGTTAGCGGTCAGGCCGCGAACGCTGCCTTCAACCGTGCACCCGCCCGTTCGATATAGGGCATGGCATCGGGCACCGCCTCGAACATCGAGAAGAAGCCGTGGATCATGCCGGGCGCGAGTTCGGTCTCGACCGGCACGCCGGCCTGCTTCAGCGCCTCGGCATAGTCCAGCCCTTCGTCGCGCAAGGGATCGTACTGCGCCACCAGCACCGTGGCGGGCGGCAGGCCTGAAAGGTCCGCGTGCTGCAGCACCGCTGCTTCCGGGTGCGCGTTGGCATGATCGCCCACGTAATGCGCCCAGAACCACTGCATCATGCGGGTGGTGAGGAAGTAGCCTTCGGCATTCTCGGTATAGGAGCCGTTCTCGAAGTTGGTGTCGGTGACCGGGTAGATCAGCAGCTGGTGGGCGAGCTTCGGCCCGCCGGCATCGCGTGCCCGGATCGCCACGGCAGCGGCGAGGTTGCCGCCCGCGCTGTCACCGGCCACGGCCAGGCGGTGCTTGTCGATCCCAAGGTCTGCCGCGTGGTCCACCGCCCACAGCAGGGCGTCATGGCAATCGTCGAGCGGGCCGGGGAAGGGCGTTTCCGGGGCAAGGCGGTAGTCCACCGACAGCACCGCCGCGCCGCTGGCCACGGCAAGGGCTCGGGCCGAGGCATCGTGCGTCTCGATCGAGCCGATCACCCAGCCTCCGCCATGGTAGAACAGCACCAGCGGCGCGTTCTCTCCCGCGCCCTCGGGCTTGTAGAGCCGCGCGGCGATGGAGCGGCCGGGCAGGTCCAATGTCAGGTCGCGCACTTCGGCCACGGCCGGGGGCGGGCCCATCTGCATCGGCCGGTTCGCCTCGCGCAGGGCCTCGGGCGTGATCGTCTCGTAATCGACCGGCGGCATCTGCGCGAAGAAGCCGAGCAGCGCCTCGACCTGCGGATTGAGCGTCATCGGTATCTCTCCCTTACCCGTACTGGGCGACGATTTCGGCCACGGCCGCAGCCACGTCGCCGCGACGATAGCCGAGCAGCGCGGTTTCGCCAGCGTCGGGTTCATCCGACATTCCCCAAGTGGCCTGCCGCTTGACTTCAAGATCGCCTGATTTTGCTCG
>CADEFQ010000071.1 GCA_902826635.1 uncultured Pseudomonadota bacterium | reverse complement strand
GCTCGCGCTCGAGGGCCATGGAGTCGAGCACCTGGTCCTGCATTTCGCGGTCCGAGAGGCCGCCACACAGCTGGATCAGGCGGTCGGCGAGCGTGGATTTGCCGTGGTCGACGTGGGCGATGATGGAAAAATTGCGGGTCAGGTGCATGAAGCGCGTCATTATACCGGGCCGCGCCGGAGCCCGGGTGGCGAACGGCGAACAGCGATCGGCTTGCAGCCAGAGTGTAGCCTACGTTTTCTGGCTGTAATCTGTTCGCTGTTCGCTGTTCGCTGCTTTCAGATGCCGCCGCAATTCCTGCTGGTCGAGCTTCCCGAAGCAGACGACTTCCCCGCCCAAGCGAAGTACCGGGATTTTCAGCCCGTACCGCCTGCGCAGCTCCGGGTCGGAATCGACGTCGATCATGTCGAGCGGCGGCAGCGCGAGTTCGGTGCCGAGTGCCTCGAGCGCCTCGTGCATTTCATCGCACAGCCCACAGCCCGCGCGCGTCAGCAGCTCGAGTTTCAGCATCGGGACGCGAGTGCTAGCGACGCGGCGGCGCGCCGAGCGACAGGCCCGGCGGCGGCACCGAGCCGGCGCCGGCGGGCCCCGCGTCATCCGCCTCGAGGGAATTGGCGATGAAGCGGACGGTCTCCGGCGGCACTTCACCGACGGCCGTCACCTGATGGCCGCTCACCGTCGTCGAGAACGCGGACGAGGAACCGACCCGCGCCGGTCCGGTCATCGGGCTCTTGCCGTCGGACGCGGTCTCGACGAACACCGAGACCGAGGCGAGCCCGTCCGAAAACACGAGGTGCTCGACCGGCCCCGCCGAACCGGGCATGGCCTGGGCGGAGCGCAGCGTCAGGCGAAACCCCGGTGGCAAACGCAGCGCACGCCATACGATCGTGGTGCTGCCCGAGGCCACGCGCGCGGCCTGGCGGCTGTCCTGCCGCAGCCACTTGAAGCCCTCGGTATCGACCTGCGGGCGGAACTCCGAGTCGGCGATATCGCGCGGCAGCGAGAGGTTCGCGAACTGGATCTGCTCGATCACGTTGCCGCGCGCGTCGCACAGCTGGGTCTTGAGCGGCATCGTGGTCGCCTCGTCGATCCAGAGGCGGTAGCCATAGCGAAAATCATCCTTCGGCAACACCGCGATGACTCGCGTATCGCGGCCCATGAGCCGCGCGCGCTCGACCTCCTTCAGGTCGTAGAAGCCTTCGGTCGAATCGTCGAAGCGCGGCAGGTTGCCGAGCAGGGTGGTCTCCTGCGGGCGGCGCTCGACCAGCACGGTGCGCTTGTCGGGCAGGTAGCACACGAGTTCGGTGCCGGTGCGCACGAATTCGCGCCCCGATCCGTCGAGCGACACGAGGCGTTCCGAAACGCCCCCGTCACGCACGCGATGGATGATGCGCATCGTTTCGACGCGCCCGCCGTGCACGTGGAAGAACACGCCGTCGTAATTGCGGGTCGTGAGGGCCTGGTTCATGCGCGCGAGCCACGCCTTGGCGTCGTCGGCGGCGCAGGCGCTGGCCGCGGCCCCGGACGCGAGGAGCGTGAAGAGCAGCCAGTGATGGCGGCGCGTGACGGTCATCGGGGACCCGCGGTCGCATCGGTGGAGGTACCCGCCGCGGCATCGTCATCCGGCTCGGTGGCGACGAGCGCCGACAGCAGATTGCGCCGCGACAGCGGCATCGAAACTTCGCTGTGGGCAACGACGTAATTGGCGAGCTGCGCAGGCGGCACGAAGTTCACCGGTTCGCTCGACACCGGCACGACATAGCTTTCCGGTTCGAGCGACGCCGACGGGCCGAGCACCACCGTTTCCGGGCGAGGCGCATTGCTCGCGACGACGGGAGCGCCGGGCATGGCGCCCGGCAACTGCGCATCGCGCCCGCGCAGCCCGACCACGGCAATGCTGGCCACGAGCGCTGCAGCGGCCAGGCCCGCAGCGGGGCGCAGCCAGCGCTTCGCGCGGGGCGCCGCGGCGGTCGCGCCGCCCTTCGCATCGTTTTCGCTGAAACTCGCCTCGGCCGACACCGCCCTGCGCACCCGCGTCGCCACCCGCAGGTCGAGCGGCACGCCCGCCTCGCGACGCATCGCGGCGCCGATCACGGCGTAGCGAGCCCATTGCGCGCTCAGCGCCTCGTCCCGGGTCAGGCGCCGGGCCACGAGTTCACACTCGCTCGCCGGCAATTCGCTGTCGAACATCGCCGACAGCTGGCTCGCCCGCTGTTCCTCGTTCATCCCATCTCCTCGGCCCGACCGAGCCCGCCCTCGAACACTTCACGCAGGCGCCGATCGATCGCCTCGCGTGCACGAAAAATCCTCGAACGCACCGTGCCCACCGGGCACTCCATCGCCACCGCGATTTCCTCGTACGACAGGCCCTCGAGCTCGCGCAGCACGATCGCGGTCCGCAAGTCTTCAGGCAACTGATCGATCGCGGAGTTCACCGTCTGGCGAATCTCTTCGGTCAGGACCAGCCCTTCCGGCGTATCCGGATCGCGCAGTCGCGACTGCGCTTCCCAGGACGACTCGCCGTCCTGCAAGTCGAGGTCGTACTCGATCGGGCTGCGTTCACGCGATGCGATGGCGTTCTTCGCGGTGTTGATCGAGATCCGGTAGAGCCAGGTGTAAAACGCACTGTCGCCGCGGAATTGCGGCATCGCGCGATAGGCCTTGATGAAGGCCTCCTGGGCGATGTCCTCGGCTTCGGCGGGACTGCGAACGTAACGCATTACCAGCTTGACGACTTTGTGCTGGTATTTGAGCACCAGCAGGTCGAACGCCCCCTTGTCGCCGCGCTGCACGCGGCGGACAAGCGAGAGATCACTCTCATCGGCGCCGACACCTGTCACGATATCCTGACCATCCGGGCTGTGGCACCGCGACCACATAGACCCATGAGCTTGCGAAAAGTTCTGCCCCGGAGGAAGACCGGGAAAGACCTGCGATCTGCGTCACGAACGAGGCGGGATTCTAGCATTGCCCCCGCTTCGACCCTTCGGGTCACCCTGCGCCGAGAGCGAGAGCCGCATCGCGAGCGCCCGATCCACGACGCAAGCCCGGCGCGGGCCACCCGCGGTGTCGAATTTCAGCCACAACACGGCCCCCAGGCTCACGCAGTGCGCGCTCGGGATCGCCGCAATCGCAGGCTCGCCGCGCGCAATTCCCGCAAGGCGCCAATCGCGCCCGCCCCGGTGCTCGAGCCGGCCGATCGACCGCGGCGACCGAAGCGCCAGGTCGCGCCGCAGACAGGGCAGCGCGACGGCCCAGACGGAGAGTGCCAGCGCGATCCGCGGAACCCACGGGAGGGCTTGCGCGGCGAGCACGCCGACCGTCGCGAGCGCGAGCCAGGCGAGCGCCGCGACAATCAGCCCGCGAGAGGCCCGCAGCGTGAAAACGCGGGGCGGCTCAGGGCCGCGACCGGGTGAGGCGCTGCGCGAGGCGCGCGAAATCGGCATCGATCGGGG
>CADEFQ010000070.1 GCA_902826635.1 uncultured Pseudomonadota bacterium | reverse complement strand
TGGGAGAGGAAGAGAGCGCCGCCGGCTAGCGCCGGCGGCGGCTTCATTGGCGGAGTCGGCCCTGCGCGCCTGGTGGATCGTGGCGGCCGGCGCCGCGATGGCGTCGGGGTGCGCGGTACCGATCGCCATTCAGGATGCGCAGCACGTCGAGCGGGTGGTCGGCGAGCGCGATGGCGCGTTGCGCGTCTACAGCGCACGCGTGAGCGCAAGGCCGGAGCCCGGCCACTACCGGGTGAGCTTCGTCGACTACTATCGATGAGTGCTGCCGGCCGATGAGCCGCGCCGGGCGCTAGTCCTCGAGGAAGAACTGCACGGTCGTGACGACCCGGACCTGCTTGTATTCGGGTGAGAAGGCGTCCCGGTCCTCGATCGAAAAATAGCCCTGCTGCGCGTTGCGGATCGACCCGACTTCGCTGCCCGAGTCCTTGGCGAACTGTTCGGCCGCCTGCCGCGCATCTTTGGTGGCCTCGGCAATCATCGCCGGCTTCACCTGGTCGAGCCCGGTGTAGGAATACTGGGTGCGGCTCTCGTAGTTCTGCACCAGTGCGACGCCTTGCTTGACGAGCTCTCCGAGCAACTCGTTCGCCTTGCGCACTTCGTCGATCTTGTTCGAACGCAAGGTCACGACGACCTCGGCGACATATCGCTGCAGGTTCCCGCTGCGGTCCGACATGCCCTGCGCGTTCCGGTCCTGGATCTGGGGCGCCGAGACGCTGACGTCGTCGCCCGTGAAGCGCTGTTCGAGGAAGGCCCGAACCTTCTTTTCACTTTCATCGGAAAGGCGTTGCAGGGTCGCGAGATCGTCCGCGGTGACCGCGTAGCGCAGCGGCCAGATCACGAGATCGGCCTTCACCTCACGCTCGGCGAGGCCCTTCACGGTGACATAACGATCGGCGGACCGGGCTTTCAGCAAGCCTTCGCCGATGAACCAGCCGCCTGCGGCGATTCCGGATGCGACGAGCAGCGCAGGCAGCAGCTGAAAGACGGCTTTCGTGTCGTTCATGGCCAAGGTAGTCTACCGCGCACAAGAACGCATGGAGCGAGCATGAAAGCGACTTCGGGGTTTCTCGTGACCGGTATGGTGCTGTGGCTGGGCGCGTGCGCGAGCGCGCCTCCTGCTGAAGCGCCGCAGGCAGCGGCGCCCGCAGCACCCGCGGCGAAGGCGACCGAAACGGCGCGTCTCGATCCCAACGAGACCGTTTGCCGCCGCCAGGCCACCACCGGAAGCCGGTTCGCCTCGACCCGCTGCCAGACCCGTTACCAATGGGAATTGGAACAGCGGGAAGCCCGCAAGCAGACGCAAGAACATCAGGGCAGCAGCACGCCGCCGCAAACTTGACGGCGCCACGGGTACCCGTGGGGCTATTGCAGTGCAACATGCATTGACACGCCCCTGATGGCTACCTAGAATCGCCCGCCTTTTCGACCGGCCTTCAACGGCGCCGGGTCGAGAAAACGCGACACATACACAACACCGGGCCGCCTCGAGCAGATGGCCCGGTGTTGCTTCACATTCCTGGAGATTGCATGGCCACAACGGGTCAGTTGATCCGGCAACCGCGCCGGTCCCCCTCGGAGAAAACGAAGGTGCCGGCCCTCGGAGCGGCGCCGCAGAAGCGCGGCGTCTGCACCCGTGTGTACACCACCACGCCGAAGAAGCCGAATTCGGCGCTTCGCAAGGTCTGCCGCGTGCGCCTCGTGAACGGATACGAAGTGAGTTCGTACATCGGCGGCGAAGGCCACAACCTCCAGGAGCACTCGGTGGTGCTGATCCGCGGCGGCCGCGTCAAGGACCTGCCGGGCGTGCGCTACCACACGGTGCGCGGCACCCTCGACTGCGCCGGCGTCGGCGAGCGCAAGCAGAGTCGCTCCAAGTACGGCGCCAAGCGCCCCAAGAAATAAGCCAGGTAATCCACCATGTCACGTCGAGCCCAGGCGCCCCATCGCGAGATCCTTCCGGACCCGAAATTTCACAGCGACATGCTGGCGAAGTTCATGAACGTCGTGATGGAGAGCGGCAAGAAGTCGGCGGCCGAACGCATCATCTACGGTGCGATCGATCGCATCGGCGAGAAGACCGGCAAGCAGGGCGCGGACGCGCTCGCCGTGCTGTCGCAGGCGCTCGACAACGTGAAGCCCGTCGTCGAGGTGAAGTCGCGCCGGGTCGGTGGCGCCACCTATCAGGTGCCGGTCGAAGTGCGCGCCACGCGCCGCCAGACGCTGGCGATGCGCTGGGTGATCGAAGCCGCGCGTGACCGCAGCGAGAAGTCGATGTCGGCGCGCCTCGCGCACGAGTTGATGGAAGCCGCGGAGAACCGCGGCGCCGCCGTGCGCAAGCGCGAAGACACGCATCGCATGGCGGAGGCCAACAAGGCCTTCGCGCACTATCGCTGGTAACTGATCATGCCCCGAACGACTCCCATCGAGCGCTATCGCAACATCGGCATTTCGGCGCATATCGACGCCGGCAAGACGACGACGACCGAGCGCATCCTGTTTTACACCGGCGTCTCGCACAAGATCGGCGAGGTGCACGACGGCGCGGCCGTCATGGACTACATGGAGCAGGAGCAGGAGCGCGGCATCACGATCACGTCGGCGGCGACGACGTGTTTCTGGAAGGGCATGGACAAGACCTTCCCCGAGCACCGCATCAACATCATCGACACTCCGGGCCACGTCGACTTCACGATCGAAGTCGAACGCAGCCTGCGGGTGCTCGACAGCGCCGTCGCGCTCTTCGATTCGGTCGCGGGCGTGCAGCCGCAGTCGGAGACGGTGTGGCGCCAGATGAACCGCTACAACGTGCCGCGCATCGCGTTCGTCAACAAGATGGACCGCGCGGGCGCGAACTTCCTGCGTTGCGTCGAGATGATCCGCACCCGCCTCCGTGGCAACCCGGTGCCGATCCAGCTGCCGATCGGCGCCGAAGAGACCTTCGAGGGCGTCGTCGACCTCGTGCGCATGAAGGCGATCTACTGGGACATGGACACCCAGGGAATGAAGTTCGAGTACCGCGACATTCCCGAGTCGATGCAGGCGCAGAGCGCCGAGTATCACGCCAAGCTGGTCGAGGTCGCGGCCGAGGGCAGCGAAGAGCTGCTGCACAAGTATCTCGACGAAGGCACGCTCGGCGAGGAAGACATCCGCAAGGGCCTGCGCGCGCGCGCGGTGCGCAGCGAGGTCGTGCTGTGCATGTGCGGCACCGCGTTCAAGAACAAGGGCGTGCAGGCGCTCCTCGACGCGGTCATCGAGTACATGCCGTCGCCGATCGAGATGCCGGACGTCAAGGGCCTGAACGAGGCCGGCGAACCGGATACGCGCCCGGCGAGCGACGACGCACCGTTTTCGGCGCTCGCGTTCAAGATCCTGAACGACCCGTTCGTCGGCAACCTGACGTTCTTCCGCGTCTACTCCGGCACGCTCAATTCGGGCGATACCGTGTACGTGCCGAGCAAGGGCAAGAAGGAGCGCATCGGCCGCCTGCTGCAGATGCATGCGAGCGACCGCACCGAGATCAAGGAAGTGCGCGCCGGCGACATCGCCGCGGCGGTGGGCCTCAAGGACGTGATCACCGGCGACACGCTGTGCGATCTTGAAAAGGTGATCACCCTCGAGAAGATGGTGTTCCCGGAGCCCGTGATCTCCGTCGCGATCGAGCCGAAGACCAAGGCCGACCAGGAAAAGATGGGCCTCGCGCTGCAGCGCCTCGCGAAGGAAGACCCGTCGTTCCGCGTCAGCACCGACC
>CADEFQ010000069.1 GCA_902826635.1 uncultured Pseudomonadota bacterium | reverse complement strand
AACAATTGAGTGGGAGTGACGGGCACCAGCCTCCATATAGCGCCAAACCGGAACGAGAATACGCGAGTGGATTCCGGGCTAAATTGGCGAAAATCCTTTCCGCGGTTTGGCGACCGTTCGCAGGCGGCAAACCAGGCCCCTTGATTGACAATGTGGCTACCAGTGGCTACAATGCAGCTCATGCAAACCGTGGGTGTCCGCGAACTCAAGAACAGGCTGAGCGAATACCTTCGCCGCGTGCGGCTGGGAGAGCGCGTCCTGGTCACCGATCGGGGAGACGTCGTGGCCGAGCTTCTGCCACCCGGGCAAGGGCAGGGCGATCCGTCGCTGCCGGCGGGACTTCATGCGCTGAACAAGCGGGGCCTCCTGACCCTGGGCGCTCCGGCCGGAACGGATCTGTATCCGGCGCTGCTGCGCAAGCAAGGCAAACAGGGTCAGCGACGGTGGAGCGCCGCCCAATTGCTCGACGAGGAGCGTGGCTCGCGGTGAATCTCTACGCGGAGTCGAGTGCGGTGCTGGCATGGTTGCTCGACGAGCCGACCGCACCGGCGGTGCGCCGCCTGCTCGGCGAGGCTGAAGTCATCATTGCGTCGGACCTGACCCTGATCGAGTGTGATCGCGTATTGTTGAGGGCGGTGGCGCTCAAGGAGCTGACTGAAGCTGACGCCGCGGATCGTCGAGCGCACCTCATCGCGGCTGCTGCGCATTGGCAAGTGTTGCGAATCGCCGCCGAGGTAGTCGATCGCGCGCGCCAGCCGTTTCCCGGCGATCCGATTCGCACACTCGATGCGATCCACCTCGCATCGCTACTCGTCGCGCGTTCCGCGGTCGTGGGCCTGCGGCTGCTGAGCCTCGACGAGCGCGTGCGCCAGGCTGCGAAAGGGCTGGGTGTCGCTGTCGAGCCCGCCTGAGCATCGCGGCTGCGACGCCGAGCGAAGTTGTTGCAGGATGGGTGGGTACGCCGCCGAAGGCGCACGGATACGTCTTCAGCAGCGATCGGGCCTGGACGCCGACAGGGCTCGGGGAGGATGCTCGGTGTCTGATGTCCGGACTGACCCGACGACACTTCCTCCACACGGCCGCGGCCGCCCCCGTGCTCTCGCTCGTGGCCACGGGACGCGCGGGCGCGCAGACGCCTCTGCGGATGCTGCTCAACTCCGGCTTCTCGAGCGTCAACGCCTGGTTCTGTCTGGCGGACGACCGCGGCTACCTGAATGAAGCGGGCCTGCGACTGACGTTCACCGATGGCCGCGGCGCCTACACCGCCGCGCCGCGCATGGCCGAGGAGGGGTTCGACATCGCCTACGGCGACGTGAACGCGCTCGTGGAGCTGGCGGCCGCGTCGAACGCGCACGCGCCGGCTGCGGTGTACATGATGTTCAACCGGTCGCCGTCTGTCGTGGCCGTGCCGGCTGCTTCGCAGATCCGAACGCCGGCCGATTTCGCAGGCAAGCACTTCCGCGGACACGCGACCGATGTGGCGTTGCAGACGTTTCCGGCGCTGGCCGCGAACGCCGGCCTGGACGCCACGACCGTGCGGATCAGCAGCAGCGAAGACGGCATGGCCGCGGTCGTCGAAAATATGCTGCGCGGCGAAACCGACGGCACCTTCGGCTACGAATCGACGATCACGGCTGCCCTCATCACTGCGAACAAATCGGTGGACCGCGTGCGGTTCTTCTACTACCGGGATCTGGTGCCCGAACTTTACGGCAGCGCGCTCATGGTCGCGAAGCGGCTCATCATCGAGCAGCCCCGCCTCGTGGGCGGTCTCGTGCGAGCTGTGAACCGCGGCGTGCGGGACACGATCGCCGATCCGGAGGCAGCGCTGGCCGCATTGCGCAGGCGCGTCCCCGCCATGGTGGAGCCGGCGGAACGGGTGCGACTGAATCTCACCCTGGCTGGCGAAATGGGCCACGCCGAAGGCGCCCGGCTTGGCATCGGTGCCATCAACCCGCAACGATTTGCCGCGGGCATGCGGCTGCTGTGCGAGGCGAAACGGCTGGCGAAGGTGCCGGCGGTGCGCGACGTGTTCAACAATACGTTTTCAGTACCAGTCGCCGAGCGCATCACGCAACTTGCGGCCACCGCGAATGCATCGGAAGCTGGACGATGAGCCGGCCACGGATCGGCGTCATCAAATGAAATGATTCGACGGTAAGCCTGACGGTAAAATCTTCTGGCTCGCCTTGAGGCCCATTCCGCAAGCGATTGATTTGGCTGACATGTGCCGCCGTCGCCCGCCGACCTCTTTTTCGCGCTCTTGACGCGCTTCCGGCCCGGCCGGACGATGGGCTACGCGATAGGCCGGTCATACAGGGGATAAGGCCATGATTCGCTCGCTTGGATGTGTCTCCCTCGGGGCGCTGATCAGCTTCGCAAGCTTCGTCGTCGGCGCGAATGATAATTCGATCAAACGTGATACGCGCCAGTCCTACACCGGGATCATTCACCATGTGGCGCCAAGCGGTGTCGGCATGTGGCTAGTCGGGTCGCGGACGTTCGAGGTCGGACCCTTCACTCAAATCTATGCCTATATGGTTGACGTAAGCGTCGGCAATTGCGCGATCGTCTATTTGCGCGGCGCGCAGGCCGAGCAAATCGTGGTCCGCCGGGCGGGGGAGTGCTAGTGCAATGCCGGCGGCGGCAGCGATGGACGAGCGACGCGTACTGCATCGCGCTGTCTTGCTGTCGCTGCTGCTGCACGGAGCGCTCTTCTCCATTTCGGGGTCGCCGCCGACTCTGACGAGCGATCCCAACGCCCCCGTCGATCTGCGGTTGTGGATCGACGCGCCGGGCGATCGCGAGATCAACGAGAAGGAAGTCGCGAATGTCCGCGTCGCTGCGGCGACGCCTGTACCCACCCGCGCGAGTCCATCGCGCCCGAGCCTGGTGTCCGCGGCAGATATTGCGGCTGCGGCGGACGAGCCGGCACTGCCGCTCGACGAGGCGGTGGCGAAGATGTCGACCGACTCGCCGCACGCGACACCCGAACCGATCGTCGCAACTGTCGGCGCAAGTCCGGATGCCGTTGCGGTTGAAGATGCGTCGGCCGCGCCGGCACCGCGCGAGCCGATGGCCGCCACCGAACGCGCGGCGATCGCAACCCGGGTGCTCCGTTGGTCGAGGGCATTTAGTGGGGACGAAATGCCGGGCGCCCGGCTGTCGTGGCAGGACGGCGGGCGTCGCTACCAGGCGCAATTCGAGCGCCAGCCGGCCCAGAGCAGCATGGATCTCGAGCGTGTTGCGGTACGCGTGACGACCGAGCACGAAGGCAGGGCGCTAACGACGCGAATGCAATTGAAGCGGCTCGCGTTTTCGCATTTCACCAAGCTGGTCGACCATTGGGACGAAAACGTCCAGCTACACGACGATCGGATCGATGGGCGCTTCCACAGCAACTCGAAAATCCTGTTGGGCTGGGATCGCAATGTCGCCCCGCGTTTTTTCGGCAAGGTCAGCACGTCGGACGGCTACGCATTCAGCGAGAGGACTTTCAGTCGAATGCGTCGTGAGATTTTTTCTGGTGGCATCGAGACGCGCGCACCGCGTATTGAAATGTCGCGGTATCGACCCGCATGGGGAAACGACGTCGCGCAGGGTCGCGCGCGACGGCACCAGTTCGCGACCGACACGCGAGTCATTTTTTATGGCGACGGCACCTATGGTTGGCGCGCTCTTGAGGACGGTGCAGTGGAGCGGCGCACCACCGTGGGCGAAAAGCCGCTCCTCTTGCTGGGACCAGCCGACGGAGACATTCAAGTCAGCGGCTCGCTGCGCGGCACCGTACTCGTGTATGCGCCGCGACGCATCGTGGTCGTCGGCAGTTTGAGGTACGCGCGCGACGTGCGCGCCGAACCCGATGCCGGCGATTATCTCGGGCTCGTCTCCGACGGCGACGTCGAGGTCGCGAGTGCAGCGGTCACAGGACCCGGCGATCTGGAAATCGAAGCGGCCATCTACGCGCGGCGCGAGTTCGCGGTTCGCGATTACACCACCGCCGGCCCGGCCACGCTGACGATACTCGGCAGCGTCAGCGCCGGCTCGGTGACCGCCACCGAGCCGCG
>CADEFQ010000068.1 GCA_902826635.1 uncultured Pseudomonadota bacterium | reverse complement strand
CGCGCCGGCTGTCCTATCGCGAGCTGCATGCCGAGGTCTGCCGGCTCGCGAATGCCCTGCGCAAGCTCGGTGTCGGCCACGGCGATCGCGTCGTGATCTACATGCCGCTGATCCCCGAATCGATCGTCGCGATGCACGCCTGTGCCCGCATTGGCGCCATCCATTCGGTGGTGTTCGGCGGTTTTTCGTCGGTCGCACTGAAGGATCGCATCGAGGATGCGGGCGCCAAGGTCGTGATCACCGCCGACGGCGGGCATCGCGGCGGGCATGTGATCGCGCTGAAGGACGCAGCCGACAAGGCGCTCGCCGGCGGCTGCCGCTCGATCGAGCACGTGATCGTCTGTCGACGCGTGGGCCAACCGGTGGCGATGCGGAGCGGGCGCGACCTGTGGTGGCATGATCTGGTCGAGGGTGAAGCGCCGGTGTGCGATCCGGTATCGGTCGATGCCGAACACCCGCTGTTCCTGCTCTATACCTCGGGCTCGACCGGCAAGCCGAAAGGCATCCAGCACGCGAGCGCGGGTTTCCTGCTCGGCGCGAAGGTCACGACACAGTGGGTGTTCGACCTGCACGAGAACGACGTCTTCTGGTGCACTGCCGACGTGGGCTGGGTCACGGGTCACAGTTACAACGCGTACGGACCGCTCGCGGCCGGCGCGACCATCGTGATGTACGAGGGCGCGCCGACGATTCCCGACGGCGGGCGTTTCTGGAAGATCTGCGAGACGCATGGCGTCACCATTTTCTACACGGCGCCGACTGCGATCCGCGCGCTGATGAAGCTCGGCGACGACATTCCGGCTCGCTACGACCTGACGAAGATCCGCCTCCTCGGCACGGTAGGCGAGCCGATCAATCCCGAGGCGTGGATGTGGTACCACCGCGTGATCGGCCGCGAGCGCTGCCCGATCGTCGATACCTGGTGGCAGACCGAAACGGGCTCGATCATGATCAGCCCGCTGCCCGGCGTCACGGCCACCAAGCCGGGGTCGTGCACACTTCCGTTGCCCGGCATCGACGCCGACATCGTCGACGAAGAGGGAAACCCGGTCACACGCGCTGACGCGGGCGGCTATCTCGTGATCCGTCGACCCTGGCCGTTCATGCTGCGCGCGATCTGGGGTGACGAGGATCGTTACCGTTCGACGTATTGGGCGAAGTTCCGGAATCGATACTACGTCGCCGGCGACAGCGCGCACCGCGACGCCGACGGCTATTTCTGGATCATGGGCCGTATCGACGATGTGCTGAATGTCGCGGGGCATCGGCTCGGCACGATGGAGATCGAGTCGGCGCTGGTCGCACACCCCCGGGTCGCCGAAGCGGCGGTGGTCGGGCGCCCGCACGAGATCAAGGGAGAATCGGTGTTCGCGTATGTCGTCTGCCGCGGCGCGCGGCCGACCGGCGACGTCGGCAAATTCGTCGCGGAACTGCGCGACTGGGTGACGCAGCAGCTCGGTGCGATCGCGCGCCCCGACGACATCCGCTTCGCCGACAACCTCCCGAAGACGCGCTCGGGCAAGATCATGCGCCGCCTGTTGCGCGCGATTGCGCGTGGCGAGCCGATCACGCAGGACATCTCGACGCTCGAGAACCCGGCGATCGTCGATCAGTTGCGCGGCATCGAAGCGCCGGCGGCCGCGCCGCGCGCCAGGGCTCCGCGCAAGCCCAAACGCCCCCCGGCGAAGCGCAAGCAGGCCGCCGCGAAGCGCCCGCGTCGGGCGGTGAAGCCGAAACGGACAAGGGCGCCGAAAAAGAAGCGCGTCGCGCCGAAGAAGCGCCCGGCGACCCGGAAGCGTCGCTGACGCGAGGGCAGTCGGCGATCACGGTGGACAATATGCTGCAGCCATTCCATCTCGCGATTCCGGTGCACGACCTCGGCCTCGCGCGCGCGTTCTATGGCGGGCTCCTGGGCTGCGCCGAGGGGCGCAGTTCAGACGCGTGGGTCGACTTCGATTTCTTCGGCCACCAGCTCGTGGCGCATCTCGATCCCGCGGCCGGCGGGAGGCCCGCGCATCACAACCCGGTCGATGGCCACGACGTGCCAGTCCCTCATTTCGGCGTGGTGCTCGAGTGGCAGGCGTGGCACTCGCTCGCGGATCGCCTGGGCCAGGCGGGCACCCGCTTCGTGATCGAACCGGGGATCCGGTTTCGCGGGCTCGTCGGCGAGCAGGCGACGATGTTTTTTCATGATCCTTCGGGCAATGCGCTCGAATTCAAGGCCTTCCGCGATCCCTCGCGACTGTTCGCAAAATGATCGCGCCGCCGAGCGCGGCGATGAGCGAACCGAAGAGGATGCCGAGTTTCGCGCCGTTGAAGAGCTGCGGAGCCGTGCCCTCGAACGCGAGGGAGGCGATAAAGATGCTCATCGTGAAGCCGATACCCGCGACCATGGCCACGCCGGCAATGTGTGACCACCGCGTCCCGACCGGCAGGCGCGCGCCGGCGAGCGCGGTGCCGAGGCTGGCGCCGAGCAGGACGCCGGCCGTCTTGCCGACGACGAGGCCGACCCCGATGCCGAGCGGCACGGGTGCGACGAGATCACGCAGCCCGAGGCCGCCGAGTGCGACCCCCGCGTTGAGTAATGCGAAGAGCGGCAGCACACCGAAGTAGACCCAGGGCGCGAGCGCCGCTTCGGTACGATCGGCCGGGTTGTCGAGGCGCGTTCGAGACACCGGCAATGCGAGCGCCGTGACGACACCGGCGAGCGTCGCGTGCACCCCGCTTTTCAGCACGCAGAACCAGAGCACCAGGCCGGCGAGCACATACGGCGCGACCTGCCTCACGCCCCGCCGGTTCAGCACGGCGAGCACGGTGAGCGGCGCGAGCGCCGCGAGCAGCATCCCGGGTGAGAGATGCTCGGTGTAAAAAAGCGCGATGATCGCGATTGCGCCGAGATCGTCGATGACCGCGATCGCGGTCAGGAAGATGACCAGGGCAGGCGGCGCGCGGGGAGCCGCGAGTCGCAGCACGACGAGTGAAAAGGCGATGTCCGTCGCGCAGGGGATCGCCCAGCCGCGTATCGCGAGCGGATCAGCTGCGTTCAGCGCCCGGAATATCAGCGCGGGTGCGAGCATGCCGCCCGCCGCCGCCAGCATCGGCAGCAGCGCCTGCCGCGGGCTCGCGAGCGAGCCGTGCGCCAGTTCGCGCTTGATCTCGACGCCGACCAGCAGGAAGAAAACCGCCATCAGGCCGTCATTCACGAACAGCACGAGCGGCTTCTCGATGCCGATCGGCCCGACCCGCAGCGCGGTCGGCAGGGAAATCAGCTGTCGATAGGCGTCGGCCCACGGGGAATTGGCCCAGACGATCGCGCAGGCCGCCATGGCGAGCATGAGCAAACCCGCGCGCAGGCCGTGGTCCGCAGCCGTCCCGGCGTCGCCCGTGGTCGTGTTAGCCGCGGTCACGCGCCCACCCGCCGCAGCGCGAGCGCTACGAGGCGCTGCGAGAGCCGTTCGCGCCAGCCGCGCGGATTCGCGAGGCCCATGCGCACGAGCGCCTGCTGCGATTCGATCCCCGCGGGATGACGGATCGCGTCGAGCACCGTGCGCGCCCGCCCGCGGCGCGTGGCCGTGTCGGCCGCCAGCGCGGTGAGCGCCTTGGCAAGGTGGATCTCTTCGCGGGTGAGGTCGCTGCCGAACGGGTAGTCACTGAAAAGCCCGTCGCGCCGTAGCGTGGCGAACGTCGCGGCGAGGCGCGCCGGCGTGTTCGTGCGGCAGGCCTCCGGGATCCGGTAGTCGCGCGCGATCTTGCCCGCCGCCTGCGCCTTCGCGAGCAGCTGCGTCTGAAATCGCGAGTCGGCGATGTTGAGCAGGCGCGCGATCACCTCCGCATCGGTGGCGCTGCGCAGGTCCGCGATGCCGTATTCCGTGACGACGATGTCACGGAGATGGCGCGCAATGGTGGCCTGCCCGTAGTTCCAGACGATGTTCGAGCTCACCTCGCCCGCCTTCTCGCGCGTGGCGCGCAGGCACAGCACCGCGCGCGCACCCGGCAGCGCATGGGCCATCGCGACGAAGTTGTACTGGCCGCCCACTCCGCTCACGACCCGGCCGTTCTCGAGCGTGTCGGAGACCGCCGCGCCGAGCAGTGTCATCATCATCGCCGTGTTGACGAAGCGCGCGTCGCGGCGCTGCAGGCAGCGCAACTCGAAATCAGCGCCGTAGAGCTGGTTGACGAAACCGACGCCGCACATGTCGATCTGGCGCAGCTCGCGCTCGGGCATCTCGCGCAACTTGGCGTAGAAACCTCGGGGTCCGAGGAAGAACGCGGCATGCGCCACGATCCCGCCCTGTAGTTCGCGCCCGAGGCACCGCTCGGCGAGCGCTCGGCGTGCCGCCGCGTCGGCAAGATCGGCGGGGATCCATTCGCCCTCGGCCCCGCGAATCTGCCCGTC
>CADEFQ010000067.1 GCA_902826635.1 uncultured Pseudomonadota bacterium | reverse complement strand
CGCTCGCGCTGCGTGCGCCGATGATCGAGACCTCGGCGTCGAACGGCACGAACTCTTCGTAGAGGAGCGGCGCGCTGCCGAGTGCCGCAAACGCGGGTTCGAGGTCGCGCGCGCTGCGGACGCGGAACTGGCCCTTGCCGTCATAGCCGAGGCGGCGCGTCTTCAGGACGCCCGGTCCGATCCGGGCGAACGCCCGGGCGAGATCGCGCGCGCTGTCGACCGCGGCGTAGCGATTCGTCGGTACGCGCAGCTTCCCGAAAAGGCGCTTTTCGGTGAGCCGGTCCTGGGCGGCGGCGAGCGCGGCGAGGGGCGGCGCGAAGCCGATGCGGCGTTCGAGCGCACGCAGCGGTTCGACCGGCACGTTTTCCCAGTCGAAAGTCACGACCTTCGCGCCGCGTGCGAGCTGCCGGATCAGCCTGCGATCGGTGAACTCGCCGGTCAGGATCGGTGCGACCTGTCCGCCGGGCGTGTCGGCGGAGCGGTCGAGGAAGCGAAAATCGAGCCCGAGCGGATAGCCGGCAAGGGCCATCATGCGCCCGAGCTGGCCCGCGCCGATGATGCCGACGGTGCTCATCGAGCGCGCGGGTCACCCTGTTCGAGCACGGTGGCGGTCTGCCGCGAACGGAACGCCTTCAGCGCCGCATCGAATTCCGGGTGCGTGAGCGCGAGGATCGAAGCGGCCATGAGCCCGGCGTTGCGGGCGCCCGCTGCGCCGATTGCGAGCGTCGCCACGGGAATGCCGGCCGGCATCTGCACGATCGACAGCAGTGAATCGATGCCGTTGAGCGCCTTCGACTCCACCGGCACGCCGAGAACGGGAAGGGTGGTTTTCGCGGCGGTCATGCCCGGCAGGTGCGCCGCACCGCCTGCGCCCGCGATGATCACCTTGAGGCCCCGCTGCTGCGCGCTCGCCGCGTACTCGAACAGCAGGTCGGGCGTGCGGTGCGCCGACACGATGCGGACCTCGTGCGGGATGCCGAGCTTCTCGAGCGTTTCGGCCGCGCCCTGCATCGTCTCCCAGTCGGAGGACGACCCCATGATGATGCCGACGAGTGCAGTCATCGCGGAATTCTAGCAGCTAGGGTATCGACGGGCGGGAAATCAGGCCCCGCAACGCACGAAAAAGCGCCCGCGAGGCCGTGATGCGCGTCACCGGGCTGACGTTCGCATTGCGGGCCGCGGCGAGGAGCGGCGCGAGCTGCGCGCGGTCGATCGGCGCGTGCTCGGCCTCGAGCGCATCCAGTGCGCCGTCACCCTCGGCGATGAGGCGCTCGCGCCAGCGCTCGACGCGCTTCAGCATCTCGCTCTCGGCTGCCGTCGTGCCGGCCCGCGCCGCGATGGCGGCCTCGATCCCGTCCGCGTCGATGTGCCGCATCAGCTTGCCGATGTACTGGCGCTGGCGCGCGAGTGCGGCACGACTCGTGAGCCGGCGCGCTTCGCGCACGGCATCGAGCAGCGGTTCGGGCAAGCCGAGCGCAGCGAGGTCCGCCTCGCGCAGTTCGATCAGGCGCGCGCCGAGGTCCTGCGCGGCGTGCGCCGCGCGCTTGCGAGCACTCTTGCTCGGCCGGTCGTCGAAATCGTCGTCGGACATGACTGCTACAATGCACCGGATGCAACAGCGTGTGGATGGTACTCGAATCGCAGAGCTGCAAGGGGTGGTCTCGCACGCACTCGCTGAAGCGCAGCGGCTCGGGGCGACCCAGGCCGAGGTCGATGCGAACCTGCAGCAGGGCCTCACCGTCAATGTGCGCCTCGGCGAAGTGGATACGGTGGAGTATCAGCGCGATCGCGGACTCGGGGTCACCGTCTATCTCGGTCACCGCAAGGGCTCGGCGAGCACCGCCGACCTGGCGCCGGCCGCCGTGCAGGCGACGGTCGCGAAGGCCTGCTCGATCGCGCGCTATACCGCCGAAGACCCGTACTCGGGGCTCGCGGACCCCGGCACGCTCGCGACCGATATCCCGGATCTCGATCTCGATCATGCGTGGGCGATCGAGCCGGCGGACGCCGTCGAACTCGCGCGCCGCTGCGAGGCGGCCGGGCGCGACGTCGATGCCCGCATCACCAACTCCGAGGGCGCGAGCCTCTCGACGCACCGCGGCGTGCACGTCTACGGGAACTCGCTCGGGTTCCTCGCAGGCTATCCAAGTTCGAGCCACAGCGTGAGCTGTGCGCTGGTCGCGCAATCGGGCAGCGACATGCAGCGCGACTATTGGTACGCGGCGGCGCGCGATCCGGCGGAACTCGGCGACGTCGAACTGATCGGTCGCCGCGCCGGCGAGCGCGCGATTGCGCGCCTCGGCGCGCACCGCCTCGGCACGCGTCGCGCCCCGGTGCTGTTCGTGGCCGAAGTCGCGCGCGGTGTCTTCGGCCACATGGTCGCCGCGATCCGCGGCGGCAGCCAGTATCGCCGCTCGTCCTTCCTGCTCGATGCCGCGGGCGAGCAGATCCTGCCGTCGTTCATCCAGGTCCGCGAGCGACCGCACATCGCCAAGGCGCTCGCGAGCAGCCCGTTCGATGCCGAAGGCGTCGCGACCCGCGATCGGGAACTCGTGAGCAGCGGCGTGCTGCAAGGTTACGTGCTGGGTAGCTACGCCGCGCGCAAGCTCGGTCTGCGCACGACCGGCAACGCCGGGGGCGTGCACAACCTGCTGGTCGAGTCCGATCGCGATGCGTACACGTTCGATGAGTTGCTCACGCGCATGGGAACCGGCCTCGTCGTCACTGAACTCATGGGCCAGGGAGTGAACGGTGTGACCGGCGACTATTCGCGCGGCGCCACGGGATACTGGGTGCAAGGTGGCGCGATCGAATTCCCGGTCGAGGAAGTCACGATCGCGGGCAATCTGCGCGACATGTATCGCGCGATCGACGCGATCGGCAGCGACGTCGATCTTCGCGGCTCGATTCGAGCCGGCTCGCTGCTGGTCGGTGAGATGACCATCGCGGGCGGGGCGTAGCGACGCGCGCCGTCAGCTGCTCGCCTCTTCCACCAACTCCCCCAACGTGCGCTCCTGGCAGCAGTTGCGCCAGGCCTCATCGAGCGCCCGTGTCAGTCGATCGACCGGAGGCAGGGACAGGTCGCGCGCCGGCGCGTGCCCGTTCTTCTGGTTGCGCGCGGCGTCGAGGATGTCCTGCAGGCGTATGTGGCCGATGTCGCGGCCGGGGAGCAGGCGCTCGTCGTCGGTCGCAAGCAGCAGGCCGGCCTGTTCGAGCGTCGCGACGAGCTGCGCGATCGCGATCCCCGGCAGGCCCAGTTCGGAGGACAACGAAGTGACCGTCCAGGTCGCGGCGCCGTCGGCGTGCGAACGGCCGACGAGATACATGACCTTGAGCGACACGCGCTCGACTTCGACGCTCGAGAGCCGCAGCTCGCGCAGGCCGATGCGCAGGTATTCGGGGTTCTGCACGTAGAACGAGACCTGCGCGCCGATCAGCAGGATCAGCCAGCCGAAGTAGGTCCAGAGCAGCGTCGCGATGATGATCGCGAGGCCCGCGTAGACGATCGTCAGGCGCGAGGAATAGACGACGAAGGCGGTGAAGATCGTGCCGACCGCCGCCCACAGCACGCCGCCTGCGATGCCGCCGATCAGCGCGGGCTTCCACCGCACGCGCGTGTTCGGCACGAACATGTAAACGAGCATGAAGATCGCCGTGACCATCACGTACGGCTCGAGCCCGGTCGCGAAGCCGACCAGGCGGCTGAGCAGCGGCATCTGCGCGATCGCCTGCCAGGATTCGCTGCCCATCGCGCGATGCGCGAGCCCGAGGAAGCCCACGAGCAGCAGCGGCCCCACGATCAACAGCGTCACGTACTCGGTGATGCGCCGCGCGAAGCTGCGCGGCTGCTCGACGTGCCAGACGTAGTTGAAGCTGTCCTCGACCTTCTTGATCGTGCCGAGCAGGGTCCAGAGCAGCAGCGCGAAACCGACCGAGCCGACGAGCCCGGTGCTGACGTTGTCGGCGAACTGCATGATCCGTTCGGTGATCTGCGTGGCGGCAGCGCCGACGGGGCGGAAGAATTCGTAGATGATCGGTTCGAGGTCACGGTGTGCGCCGAAGCCCTTCAGGATCGCGAAGCTGAACGCGAGCAACGGGACGATCGACAGGAAGGTCGCGTACACGAGTCCCATCGCGCGCAGGTTGAGCTGCCCCTGCGACAGGTCGCGCAGCACGGCGTACGGATAGCGCAGCAGGCGCAGCAGCCAGCCAACCGGACGGGGAGACAGCGACAGCGGGCCGAACAGCCAGCGGTCGAGGAAATTCCAGGCGCGCAGCCACATGGCGCGCAAGCCTACAGCGAACAGCCAGCAGCGAACAGCCGCGGTATCGTAGGGCGCATGCCCCACCACCCCGAACGAATCATCTGCCTGACCGAGGAAACGACCGAGACCCTGTACCTGCTCGGGGAGGAGCGCCGCATCGTCGGCATCTCCGGTTTCACGGTGCGCCCTGCGCGCGCACGGCGCGAAAAGCCGCGGGTGTCGGCGTTCACGTCGGCGAAGATCGAACGCATCCTCGAACTGCGGCCCGACCTCGTGCTCGGGTTCTCCGACCTGCAGGCTGATATCGCCGCTGACCTGATACGCCGCGGCATCGAGGTGCATGTCTTCAACCAGC
>CADEFQ010000066.1:3062-4711 GCA_902826635.1 uncultured Pseudomonadota bacterium | reverse complement strand
GCCACCATGTGCGACCAGACGCCGAGGCCCTCGAACACCGCGCGACTGCCGTTGCCGATCGCGGTCGTGCGTTCGTCGAAACTGGGCTGGGCGGCGGCGTCCGGCGCAAAGCCTTCGATCAGCGCGACGGCCAGTTCGCTATCGCGCAGCGCCGCCGCGAGGCTCGCGCCCACCATGCCGCCGCCGACGATCGCCACATCGACCGACACCGGCCGCGTCATGCCGCCCCCATCAGCGCCTCGACCTCGTCCGCAGCCTTCGGTGCGCCGTCCGTCAGCACCTCGCAACCGTTCCGGGTGACGGCCACGTCGTCTTCGATCCGCACGCCGATGCCGCGCAGCCGCTTCGGCACACCCCGCGCATGGGCGGGAATGTAGATGCCCGGCTCGATCGTCAGCACCATGCCCGGCTCGAATACGCGCCACTGCTCGCCGACCTTGTAATCGCCGACGTCGTGCACGTCCATGCCGAGCCAATGGCCAGTGCGATGCATGAAATACCGCTTGTAGGCCTGGGCCTTCTCGAGCGCCGGCACCCGGCCCTTCAGGAGGCCGAGGCGCACGAGGCCCTGCGTGATCACCCGCACGGCCGCATCGTGCGGCTCGTTCCAGTGATTGCCCGGCCGCACTTTGGCGGTCGCCGCGACGTTCGCCTCGAACACGATGTCGTAAACGGCGCGCTGGGCGGCGGTGAAACGGCCGTTCACCGGGAAGGTGCGCGTGATGTCGGACGCATAACTCTGGTATTCGCAGCCGGCGTCGATCAGCAACAGGTCGCCGTCGCGCAGCACCGCATCGTTCTCGCGGTAATGCAGGATGCAGGCGTTCTCGCCGCCGCCGACGATCGGCAGGTAGGAGTGATCCGCATTGTGGCGGCGGAACTCGTGCGTGATCTCGGCGGCGATCTCGAACTCGTGGCGCCCCGGTGCGCAGGCGCGCATCGCGCGCACATGGGCCGCGGCGCCGATCCGCGCCGCCGCGCGCATCATGTCGAGTTCACCGCGGCTCTTGAAGAGCCGCAGGTCGTGCAGCACGTGATCGAGCGCGACGAACTCCTGCGGCGCGTGGCGGCCGTGCTTCGACTGCGCGCGCAGGCCATTGACCCAGCCGACGACACGCTGGTCGAAGTCGGGGTGCACGCCCATCACGTAGTACACCTTCTCGCGGTTTTCGAGCAGCCCCGGCAGGATCTCGTCGATGTCGCCGATCGGAAACGCATCGTCCGCGTCGTAGTCGCGCGTCGCGCCGGCAGGCCCCGCGCGGCGCCCGTCCCAGGTCTCGCGCGCGGGGTCCCGGTCACGCACGAACAGCACGTACTCCGCGTGCGCGCGCCCCGGGATCAGGATCGCGACCGACTCGGGCTCGTCAAACCCGGTGAGATAGTGAAAATCGCTGTCCTGGCGGTAGGCGTACTCGACGTCGTTATTGCGCAGGCGAACCGGCGCGGCGGGGACGATCGCGATCGAATCGCGGCCCATCAGTCGCATCAGGTGGCGGCGGCGGCGCGCGAACTCCGCGCGCGGGATCGATTTCAGTCTGGCCATGCAGCGCGGCGCGTCAATGCAGGGATTCGGTCGAGGCCGGCGGGGACACGCGATACGGGGCCAGTTCCTCGAACAGCAGCTGCACCCCCACGCGCACGAACTCCAC
>CADEFQ010000066.1:0-2962 GCA_902826635.1 uncultured Pseudomonadota bacterium | reverse complement strand
TCGGTGCCCCCGAGGGCATGCGAAGTCGCGTCGAAATACGCGCGGCAGGTTTCGCGGGTCATCGGATCGGTGCGGCCGTCCGGCAGGATCTCGCCGAGCCAGTCGTCGAGTCGGTAGGTGCCGGCGGCGCACAGCGCCCCGGCGAGCGTGCCGTGGGCTTCGGCGGCATCGGTCAGCCCCTGCGCTTCCCCGAGGATGCGTTGCAACTCGGCATAGCTCGACGCAATCATCGGCGCATTATGCCTCAACGCGCCGCTGCGATTGACCGGCCGGGCAGCGCAGTTCATAGTCTTTCCATGAGTGAAAGCACCAAACCCCCCGTCGACACGGAACTGCGTCGGCTCGAAAAGCGGGTGGACGAACTCGTTTCGATCATCGGGCGCCTGCGGGAAGAAAACCGCGCGTTGCGCCAGCGGCAGGACAGCCTTGCCACCGAGCGCGCCGCCCTCGTGAACAAGAACGAGCAGGTCAGGAACCGGGTCGAGGCGATGATCGGGCGGCTGAAGACCCTGGAGCACGGCGCATGAGCGAACGCGAAGTCGCTCGCATCAGCGTGCGTATCCTCGAGAAGGAATACTTCGTCGCCTGCCCCTACGAGGAGCGCTCCGACCTCCTCGATTCCGCCGAATACCTGAACGCGAAGATGCGCGAGATCCGCGACAGCGGCAAAGTGGTCGGCCTCGACCGCATCGCTGTGATGGCCGCGCTCAATCTCGCGAACGAATTGCTGCGGGTGCGCAACCAGGGACAGAAGCTCGACCACGATTTCGGCGGGCGCGTGCGCGCACTGCGCGAGCGCGTCGAATCGGCGCTTGCCGAAGGCCAGCAACTCGAACTCTGATAGAGTGTCGCTGGCGTCACCTGCGGTGTTCGACAGTCGGCCGGGTTACCCTCGACCCTAATTGATACACCCATGGGGCTTTGGCTTGCCGGCAGAATTGTGCATGTCCGCTCGCGCGGAAAGCCTTACCTGCCGCACCGCGCCCCACCTGTTGCTCCGGTCGAGAGCAACGGCCAACACCGGCACAGGCGGGTGACGTCTTCTACTTCCCACTTTCACGATGACCCGTAGCGACATCCGCGGTGCGCTGCGCGCCCGCCGGCGCGCGCTCGGCGTCGGGGAACGGGCGCGACTGTCACGGGCAATCGCGCGCGCGGTCGTGAAGGCGATGGGGCCCGCGCCGCGAGGGCGACGCATCGCCGCCTACGCCGCCATGGCCGATGAGCCCGACCTCGCCGGCGCGCTCGCGACCCTCGCCGGCCGTGGAGCGCTCATCTATCTGCCGCGCATCACGAGCTTTCGGCGCCGGCAGCTCGCCTTTGCAGGCGCGGACGGCGGGCAACGCATGAATCGGTACGGCATCGCCGAACCGTTGCGAGGCGCGCCGGAAATTCGCGCCGGCACGCTCGATGTCGTGCTGCTGCCGCTGGTCGGATTCGACGCATCGGGCGTGCGGCTCGGCATGGGCGGCGGCTACTACGATCGCGCCTTCGCGTTCCGGCGCCATCGCCACGCGCTGTCACGCCCCCGCCTCATCGGCATCGCTTTCGCGTGCCAGCAGGTCGACACGCTGCCCGCCGCCGCCCATGACGTACGCCTCGATGCCGTGATCACCGAGCACGGCCTGACCCGTTTTCGACGGAGGACCCGATGAAGTATTGGCTGATGAAGACTGAACCCTCGACCTTCGGGGTCGATGACCTCGAGCGCGCCCCGAAGCGCACGACGATGTGGGACGGAGTGCGCAACTACCAGGCCCGGAACATGCTGCGCGACGATTTCGCGAAGGGTGATCGCGCCTTCCTCTATCACTCGAGCTGCGAAGTGCCGGGCATCGTTGCCCTGCTGCGTGTCGCGCGTGCCGGGTATCCCGACCCGACGGCGTTCGACCGCAAGCACGACCACTACGACGCGGGCAGCGACCCCGCCAACCCGCGCTGGTACGTGGTCGATGTGCAGCTCGAGCGGCGACTGTCGCGCGTGATCACGCTCGAAGAGTTGCGGGCGCATGCGGCGCGCAAGCTCGCGCAGATGGTGCTGCTGCAGAGGGGGAGTCGCCTCTCGGTGATGCCGGTGAGCGAGGCGCATTTCGATTTCATCCTCTCGATCGAGTGAGGGTGAGACCCGAACGTGATGCAGATCACGCGCGTCGATGCAAGCGCTCTTGCTTGTAATTTGAATACGCGTGTATATACTCGACCCCGGACTAACCCAACAGGAGACTCTCATGGCGAAAGCCAAGAAGAAGGCCAAGAAGAAAGCTGCGAAGAAGAAGTAAGGCCTTTACACCTTCGGCGAGCTTGGAAAGACCTTCCTCGCTCGCCGGCTTCAAAGTCCGACGACACTGGTGCCCGCGAAAGCGGGCACAGTCGTTTCAGGGGTGAGGTTCGTGGAGCACACGGCGATGAATGCAGGAAACATCGGAAAACAAAGGGCCGCGGAGGCCGCTCTCGCGCAGGTGGCGCGCGGTTCGATCATCGGTGTCGGCACCGGATCGACGGTGAATTTTTTCATCGAGGGCCTCGCGAGGATGCGCGACTCGATCCGCGGCGCCGTCTCGAGCTCGCTCGCCTCGACCACCCGGCTCGCGGCCCTCGGCATCGAAGTGATGGACCTGAACCACACCGGCACCCTCGACCTGTACGTCGACGGAGCCGATGAGGCAACGCGCGATCGGTACCTGGTGAAGGGTGGGGGCGCCGCCCTCACCCGCGAAAAGATCGTGGCGGCGGCGTCAAAGCGCTTCGTCTGCATCATGGACGAGAGCAAGCTCACCGGCGTGCTCGGCCGCTTCCCGCTGCCGATCGAGGTGATCCCGATGGCGCGCTCCTACGTCGCGCGGGAAATCGTGGCTCGCGGCGGGCAGCCGGTGTGGCGCGAACAGTGCGCCACCGACAACGGCAACCAGATCCTCGACGTGCACGGCCTCGAGATCCTCGACCCGCCGAGCCTCGAACGCGA
>CADEFQ010000065.1 GCA_902826635.1 uncultured Pseudomonadota bacterium | reverse complement strand
CGAACTGCAACGCTATATTCCCGGTTGGTGCCGTGGCTGACAAGCGAATTCGCGCGCCGAGCCAGGCCTCGATGCACGCCAACCGCACGGCGAAATCGTCCCGGGTCCAGCGCTCGGCAAGCTGCGCGGGATCACCCCTGCCCCGTTCGATCTCTTCGAGCGCGCGGCCCGACTCGGCGCGCGCGCGCGCGACCTCGGCCGTGTCGGCGTCAAGCAGCGTCAGCGGAGCGTCGCCGAGCGTATCGGCGGCAGCGGCCAGGTCCCCCGTCTTGCCCCGCGCCGCAAGCCATTCGAGCGTGGCGGCGCGACCCGGCGCGCCGACCCGCAGCCGCATGCAGCGGCTGCGGACTGTGGCGGGCAAACGCGACGGCGCTGCGCTGACGAGGGCAATCAGGGTACGCCCCGGCGGTTCCTCGAGCGTCTTCAACAGGGCGTTCGCCGCGGCTGCGTTCAGGGCATCGGCGGGAGCGACGATGCCGATGCGATAGCCGCCGCCGTGGCTGGTGAGCGCAAGCTCCGCGGCGAATGCGCGGACATCGTCCACGCGAATCTGTTTCGAGTCCCCGGTCGGTTGCAGGATGAAGAGATCCGGGTGCAGGCGGGCGGCACCGTTGCGGCAGCCGAAACATTCACCGCACGGGGCGTGAGCCTCGCGGCACAGGAGCAATTGCGCGACCCAAATCGCGAGTGCCTCGCCACCACAGCCGGGATCGGCATGGATCAGCAGCGCATGGCCGAGGCGATCGGCCCGCCACGCCATGCGCAGCGCTTCCATCGCGGGCGCGAGCCAGAAACAGTCGGTCGCCGCGATCATGGCCGCGTGAGCGCCTCGACCGCTGCGACGGATGCGGCGACGACCGCGGCAAGCGGCTGCGACGCATCGACGAGGACGATGCGCCGCTCGGCGTTCGCAAGTTCGAGATAACGTGCCCGCACGCGCTCGAAGAACCCGATGCTCTCGGATTCGAACCGATCCTTCACTCCGCGCCGCGCGGCGGCCCGCGCCATGCCGACAGGCACCGGCAAATCAAGCAACAAAGTGAGATCGGGCTGCACATCGGCATGCACGGCGTTCGCGAGCGCTTCGATGAGCGCGGCCGACACGCCGCGCCCGCCGCCCTGGTAGGCGCGGGTGGCATCGGTGTACCGGTCGCAAAGCACCCATTCTCCCCGAGCGAGCGCGGGCCGGATCAGGTTGTCGACGTGAATGCGGCGGGCCGCGAACATCAGCAACGTCTCGGCTTCGGGCGACAGCGGCTCATCGCCGTGTTGCAGGACGAGCGCGCGGATTCGCTCCGCGAGCGGCGTGCCTCCCGGCTCGCGCGTGAGGCATACCGCGACGCCGCGTTGTTCGAGTCGCTCGCGCAGCACGGCCGCAACGGTCGACTTGCCCGCTCCCTCGATACCCTCGAACGTGATGAAGCGCCCGCGCGTCATGTCACTTGCGCTCCTTCGGCTGCGCCCGCAGCTGCGCAAGATAACGCGCCACGGCGGCATTGTGTTCTGCGAGCGTCTTCGAGAAGACGTGCGAGCCGTCGCCCTTGCTGGACGCGACGAAGTACAGCGCACCGCTCTCCTCGGGCTGCACGGCCGCGAAGATCGCCTCGCGTCCCGGGAGCGCGATGGGCGTGGGCGGCAAGCCGGCGCGCGTGTAGGTGTTGTAAGGCGTGTCGGTCGTGAGGTCGCGGCGACGGATGTCACCGTCATATCGGTCGCCGAGACCGTAGATGACGGTCGGATCGGTCTGCAGGCGCATGCCGATGCGCAGGCGCGCGATGAAGACGCCCGCAATCAGCGGACGCTCGCTCGGCAACGCCGTCTCTTTCTCGACGATCGAGGCGAGCACCAGTGCCTCGTTCGCGTTCTTGATGGGCAGGTTCGGACGGCGTGCCGCCCACGCCGCGTCGAGCGTGCGCGCGAGCGTATTCCAGGCAAGGCTGTAGATCTCGCGATCGGTCGTACCGTCGGCGAAGCGGTAGGTGTCGGGAAAGAAACGCCCCTCCGGATGCTCACCGGGGTGTCCGATCGCACTCAGGATGGCCGCCACGGGCGCACCCTTGAGCGTGTGTTTGACGCGCGGATGCGCGTCGATCACGCGGCGCATTTCCGCGAAAGTCCATCCTTCGACGATCGTGAGCTGTTCGAGCACCACGCGACCGGCGGTCAGCTGCTCGAGAATCTCACGCGGCGTCGCCCGCGCCGGCAGGTCGTAGTTGCCGGCTTTGGCTGCGACGCGTTCACCGCGCAGGCGCACGTACCATTCGACCGCACGTGCATCGCGCAATGCGCCGAGAGCCGCAATTTCCTGCAGCGTCGCCCGCAGGCTGCGGCCGGGGTACACATGGACGCGGACGACCTCCGTGTGCGGACCCGGCTCCCGCATCACGCGTTCCATCCACGCGTAGCCGACGATCGCGGTCGTGACACCCAACGCCGCGACCAGCAGGAGCGCAAGGCGCGCGACCCGGGCTTTACGCATCCGCCATCTCCCGCGCGACGTGCCGGATCGCTTCCTGCAGGCGCAGGGTCCATGCGTGTGTCACGAAATTCCGGTCTTCGAACGCGCCCACCGGCCACAGGCCGACGAGCGCGTTGGTGAGCCAAAGCGCCTCGGCGTCGGCGAGATCCTGTGTCGTGAGGTCGCCCTCGCGCGTCGCAAGGCCGAGACGCCCCGCCGCAGAAAGCACCTGGGCACGCATGACGCCGGCGACCGCGCAGCTTTCGACCGGTGGGGTCACGAGGCGCCCACGCAAGAGCGCGAACACGTTCGTCATGCTGCCGCCCATGATGCTGCCGCCATCGGCGGGCAGTATGACCTCGTCGAGGCGCCGCTGACGGGCTTCCACCCGCGCAAACACCTGTTCGAGGCGGTTCAGGTGCTTGACGCCTGCGAAGAGCGGCCGCGCGAAGCAACGTCCCGCCAGTGCGACGCGCGCCGGCGCGCGCTCCGCATCGGGGCCCTCCGGCCAGGGGAACGCGCAGATGATCCGCGTGGGCGATTCGGCTCCCGTAAAGGCGTAGCCGCGTTCGAGGGCGGCTCCTCGCGTGACGATCAACTTGACGATGACGTTCGGCGCAAGCACAGCAGCGTGCGCGATCTCGCGCCGCAGCGCCTCCATGTCCGGCGGCGGCAGCGACAGTGCCGCGCAACCCCGCTCGAGGCGCGCGAAATGCGCGGCGAGGAAGCGCGCTCGGCGGCCGCTCGCGCCGATCGTCTCGAAGAGACCGTCGCCATAGTGCAGCCCGCGATCCTCGAGCCCGATTGAACGCGCGGCAACGCCATCGACCCAGGCGGCGAGCATCAGGGAGGCGCGCCGAGTGCGGCAAGCAGCGCGCGCGCCTTGGCGCGCGTTTCGTCGAGCTCGCGTTCCGGACTGGAGTCGGCGACGATGCCGGCGCCCGCCCGCGCCTCGAGGCGATCGCCCGCGAGGGTGAGCGTGCGGATCAGGATGTTGAAATCGGCATCACCCGCCGGCGACAACCAGCCGAGCGATCCGGTGTAGGCGTCCCGACCCTCGCCTTCCAGCTCGGCGATGATTTCCATGCAGCGTACTTTCGGCACACCGGTAATCGTGCCCCCCGGGAACACTGCGCGCAACGCGGCGATCGGCGTGACGTCGGCGCGCAGCGTGCCGCGCACGTTCGACACGATGTGGTGCACATGGGCATAGCTCTCGACGACCATGAATTCATCGACCCGTACGCTGCCCGCCTCGCAGACCCGACCGAGGTCGCTGCGCTCGAGGTCGATCAGCATCACGTGCTCGGCCCGCTCCTTCGGGTGCGCGACGAGCCCTTCCACCTCGAACCTGTCTTCACCGGGGCGTCGGCTGCGGGGCCGGGTGCCGGCGATCGGGCGCGTGCTCGCTTCGCGCCCCGTGATGGCGAGCAGCCGTTCAGGCGACGAACTCAGGATGTCCATGCCGGGAAAGCGCGCGTAGGCCGCAAACGGTGCCGGATTCTCCGCGCGCAGGCGTTCGTAGAGAACCCCGGAGGACGTGGCCTGGCGAGCCCGCCACCAGCGCGACAGGTTCGCCTGATAGATATCGCCCGCACGAATGTACTCTTGCGCGCGCGCAACGCGTTCGAGGAAGCGCTCCGCGGGCTCCTCCACCAGTTCCGCACAGGTGGCGGTGGGGTCGTGACATGCCGCGGGCGGCGCGGCGGCGCACGTCGCGTGAACCTGCGCCTCGATCTCGTCGAAGAGCACCTCGTCGCCTCGCCCGACCGCGATCTCCACGGCGCCGCTCGCCACATCGTGGACGATGGCGCCGCGGACGCGCATTGCCACCGCGCGCCAGGGCAGTCGACCGGCCGGCAATCGCAATGTCGGTTCGATTTCCTGCGCAAGTTCGTAGCCGAGGTAAACGATCCAGCCGCCCGCGAGCCCGCTGGCCGTCGGATTTTCATCGT
This sequence comes from uncultured Pseudomonadota bacterium, assembly GCA_902826635.1. Taxonomy (GTDB): domain Bacteria; phylum Pseudomonadota; class Gammaproteobacteria; order Steroidobacterales; family Steroidobacteraceae; genus CADEFQ01. Next base: position 321 of record CADEFQ010000065.1, on the reverse strand, counting down.
GCGCGCGGCTCCACCACGCTTCGAGCGCATCGAGAAACCCGCCTCGCCTGCCGTGCCGCGCGGCAATCTCCTGCGGTACATCGCCCGCGGTCACGAGACGATTGTCGCGATCGAGCGCAAGCTGCCCTTCGGGAGCGGCGGCCAGCCATGTCCGGGCACCGCTCGCAGCCCCTGCACCGATCGCGGTGCTGTCGAGCAGGACGGGAAAATAGGCGGGGCGTGCGCCAACGAGGCGACGCAACGTATCGGGCGCGACATCGAGCCGGCGACGCGACTCGCGTGCGGGCATGCAGGCGCGCGCCGGTGCTCAGCCGTTGAAGC
>CADEFQ010000064.1 GCA_902826635.1 uncultured Pseudomonadota bacterium | reverse complement strand
CGGGCAGTGGCGGATCACGCACATCCATTGGTCGTCCCGCGAACAGTAGGCTTGCGCGTCGCGGTGCGACAGGCGCAGGCTGCGGGTGGAGGCGCAGACGATGAAAGTCATTTTGCTTTGCACCCTCGCCGGCACCTTGTGGCTGTCCGCCTGTGCCGGGCAACCCACCACGATCCATGGCGCCGACCTGCAAGGACAGGACCGCGGCTGCGTACGATCGACCGGTTCTCGAATCCGCCGTGACGATCACGAGTGCCTGCCGGTCGCCGGCCGCTCCTACGGGGAAGCGGATCTCGATCGCACCGGTGCGACCGACGTGGGTCAGGCATTGAGCGCCATCGATCCTACGATCAGCGTGGGTCGTTGAAGGTTTGGCGCTGATTCCCTTGCCGACGGCGCCCGTCGGGCGGAGCGCGTGTGCCCTCCTGTGCGCGCTCCTGATTGCGCCGGCGGTTGCCGACCAGCGTGTCGACCTGCTGCTGCGACATGCGGCCGTCGTCGATGTCGTGCATGGCACGATCGCCCGCGACCAGGACATCGCGGTGCGCCAGGGGCGCATCGTCGCGATCGCACCCTCCCGGGAGAGCGCCGAATGGCAAGGCGCACGCGTGATCGACGCGCGAGGCAAGTACGCGATCCCCGGCCTGTGGGACATGCACGTCCACTTCGGCGGTGGCGAGGCGCTGATCGAAGAGAACCGCGATCTGCTGCCGCTCTATGTCGCGCACGGCATCACGGCTGTGCGCGACGCAGCGGGCGACCTGAGCCAGAGCGTGTTCCAGTGGCGTGCTGCCGTGGACGGCGGCACGCTGCCCGGACCGCGAATCTTCACGTCCGGGCCGAAAATTGAAGGCCGCGGATCGATCTGGCCGGGCGACACCGAAATCGGCACGCGGCCGGAGCTGCTTGCGGCGCTCGATCAGCTGCAGGCGTGGCGCGTGGATTTCGTGAAGCTGACCGACGACAAGCTCTCGCCCGAATTGTTCCTGATGGGTGTGGCCGAAGCCACGCGGCGCGGATTGCGCACGTCCGCGCACATCCCACTCGGCGTCACGCTCGACGAAGCGAGCGCCGCGGGCTTGAGTTCGATCGAGCATCTCGACTATGCGATGAAATGCGGATCGCCGCGCGAGCAAGAAATTTCCACGCAATTTCGTGCCGGGGCCCTGACGCGCACGCAGGCTCGCAGCGAGATCGAAGACAGCTTCGACCTCGCCACCGCGCGCGCCTGTTACGCCCGCCTTGCCGCGCGAGGCACCGCGATCACGCCGACCCTCAACGGCGGCCGCGTGATCGCGTTCCTCGACCAGGACGATCACAAGAGCGATCCTTACCTGAAGTACATCGGCCCCGGTCTGCGGGCCACTTACGCCTGGCGTGTCGAGCGCGCGGCGAAAGACGACGCCGCGGCGATCGCACGCCGCCACGCCCACTATGAGCGCACGGCAGCACTGTTGCCGCTGCTGCAGCAGGCGGGAGTCACGATTCTTGCCGGTACCGACGCCGGGTTCCTCAACTCGTTCAACTACCCCGGCATCGGCCTGCACGATGAGCTCGCGCTGTTCGTGCGCGCGGGGCTGAGCCCGCTGCAGGCACTGCAGGCCGCGACCGTGAACGGGGCGCGTTTCCTCGGTCACGCCGAGGAAAATGGCACGCTCGATCCGGGCAAGCGCGCCGACATCGTGCTGCTCGATGCCAATCCGCTGGCGGACATTGCGGCCACCCGCGCCATCGACACCGTGGTGCTCGCGGGTCGTGTGTTCCGTCGCGGCGAACTGGACGCGATGCTCGAGGGCGTCGCGCAACGAGTTGCCAGGCGATGAGCCGACAATCCGGCGCATCGTTGGCCGCGCTCGTATTGATCGCTGCGTTTGCGAGCGGTTGCGGCAGCTTGCCGACCGGACGCGCATGGGGCGAGAACGCGACGGTGGCGCCGGGCTGGCAGCGCGTGCGCGACGCCGCGGTGCGTGCGGCGCGCAGTCCGCGAGTCTGGGCACCGCTCGCGGGGGCGGCCCTGCTTCAGGTCGGCAACTGGGATCACGAGATTGCCGACTGGGCGCGCGATGAAACGCCAATCTTCGGTTCGGTCGACAACGCGGCGCGATGGAGCGACAACCTGCGTTCCACGTCGATGGTCGCGTTTCATGTCAGCGCGCTTGCGACGCCGGGTGGTGACACGCTGCGCGAATGGGTGCCGAACAAACTGCGCGGCTACGCCGTCGGCGCGGCAGCGATCGTGACGACCACGAGCCTGACGCAAGGGCTGAAGTCCGCAGCGGGCCGCGAGCGCCCGAACGGCGCCGACGACGAGAGCTTTCCTTCGGGTCATACGGCCGTGGCTGCCGTCCACGACCGTCTTGCCGCACTCAATCTGCGTGCGATCGACATGGATCCGGCCTTGCGCACCGCGCTGGTCGTGGGACTCGATGCCGTCACCGTGGGCACGTCATGGGCGCGAATCGAAGCGGGCTGGCACTACCCGTCGGACACGCTGGTCAGCGCCTCACTCGGCGCATTCTTTGCGGCGTTCTACGACGAGGCCTTCCTTGGACTCGACGGCCCTGCTCGCGGCTTCGCGTTGAGCCTGCAGCCGGGAGGCGCGAGCGTGCGCTTCGATTGGCGATTCTGAAGAATTAAAACTTAATAATATCAATACTATGGCAGTTATATTGAAAGTATTTAATAACTATAATTTCAATGCCCACTCGGAAAATGCCCGTGAAAACGAACTCCAATTGCGTTGCCTTTCAAATCCAGCGCGCTATATTTCGGTTCTAGCTCGTTGAAAATTAACATGACGCGTCCGGGGGATCGATGAGCACCGTGATGGAGCAAATGCAGCGCGCAGCCTTGACCCTCGCTTGCACCGGGCCGATCAAGGACCGGCTGGCATCGGCCTATCGGGAACATCTCGCTTCAATTGAAAGCGCAGACCTTCCGCGGGACCTTGCGGACGACCTGATTGCGGTGCGAAGAGCGATGGTGCGCGAGCGGCCGCTCGGCCGCTCCGAAGATGCGGTGCAGGCGACGGTGCGCAAGATGTCGAACGAGGAAGCCGTCGAAATCGCGGGCCGCGTGGTGATGCTGTTCGGTGCGCTATGCGGGCAGTCGCAGCCCGTTCACAAGCTCGCGCCGGTCAACGGCGCGGCGATCGTACACATCAATCGAGCTTGAATTCGACCATGTCCCAGCGCGCCGTATTTTCATGGCGCGCTTCCTTGCGGATCGCATCGACCAGCCCGCGCTCGTCCCAGTCGATCACGACGGTGGCGAGATCCGTGAGTTCCTTCGGCAGCTTCACGTCCTTGCCGAAGTATTTCATCAGCACCACGGGCTTGTGACTCGCCTGCGCGAAAAGCGCCTGGAAGGTCACGAGGTCCTGGTGCTTGGCAAACAGCGTCGGCAGCAGGATCACGACTTCCGCATCCTTGATCTGGCGACGCAGGTCTTCCCGCAGCGCTTCCTTGTCGCCGCCTGGCACGTGCTCCGGAGTGCTCGTGTTGCGGTAGAAGAAATTGCGCGCACTCTCGAGGAACTCGAACAGGCGCAGGTAGTCGTCGTCGGTCACCCAGACGTGGGAAACGAACACGCGGATGGGATCGGCTTGCGACATGCCCAAGAGTGTACAGGAGCCCGGGCGTGGGCCGCTCGCCGAGACTTCCGCTCACCGATACACTGTGCGGACACCCGCATCCGGAATCCTCCTTGAGGCTGCTCGTCTACAACATCCGTTACGCGACCGGTACCGGCCCGACCTTCCACCTGCCCCTGCCCGGCGCGGGCTACCTGCGCAGCAGCCGCCGCGTCCTGCGCGGCATCACGCAGTTCGTGCGCGCCGAGAACGCGGACGTCGTCGGCCTGATCGAGGTCGACACCGGTTCGATCCGTTCGGGCATGGTCAACCAGGCCGACTACATCGCGAAGGAACTCGGCCACTACACGACCTACCAGAGCAAATACAGCACGAAATCGCTGAACCAGCTGGTGCCGGTCGTGCGCAAGCAGGCGAACGCATTCCTCGCCGCGCCGCGCGTGACCGGCGAACGCTTCCACTATTTCGACACCGGCATCAAGCGCCTGATCATCGAACTCGAACTCGACGAGGTGTGCGTGTTCCTCGTGCACCTCTCACTCAAGTTCCGCCACCGCCAGTACCAGCTGCGTTCGCTCCACGACCTGATCATCCGCTCGGTGAAGCCGGTGATCGTCGCAGGCGACTTCAACACGTTCTGGGGCAATCACGAGATCTACCTGTTCATGCGTGCGGCCGGGCTCGTGAGCGCCAACGGCGAGGGGCTACCGTCATTTCCGGCGCGCAACCCGCGCGTCGAACTCGATTTCATCCTCGTGAGCAAGGGCATCGAAGTGACGGACTTCCGCATACCGGACGTGCGATTCTCGGATCACCGCCCGATCGTCTGTGATTTCAAGGTAAGGAGTTGACCATGCCCGCGGCGCCTTCGTGGAACTTGCAGCGAGACGCCGAAGGGCTCGTGACGCTGACACTCGACATGCCGGGCACATCGGCCAACGTGCTTTCAAAGTCGGTGCTGCTCGAGCTCGACGGCCTGCTCGACAAGCTGTACGCGGAGCCCGCGAAGGCGGTCGTCGTGCGTTCGGCCAAGTCGGGCGGATTCGTCGCGGGTGCCGACATCAACGAGTTCGTGACGCTGACGACGGTCGACGAAGCTTTTGCGCTGATTCGTGCCGGGCAGCGGGTGCTCGACCGGCTCGAGGCCCTGCCCTGCGCCACCGTGGCCGCGATCAACGGCTATGCGCTCGGCGGTGGCCTCGAATTGGCGCTCGCCTGTCGCTATCGCGTCGCCGCGGAAGACGACAAGCTGTCCCTCGGGATGCCCGAAGTACAGCTCGGCATTCATCCCGGATTCGGGGGCACGGTGCGCGCCGTGCGCCTGATCGGCGCGAGGAACGCGCTCGAACTGATGCTCACCGGCAAGCCCGTGCGCGGCGGCAAGGCGCTGAAATTCGGGCTCGTCGATCGTCTCGTGCCGCGCGGCGAACTCGATGCTGCGGCCCGCGCATTGGCGCTGCATCCGCCCGCTCCGCATCGGCCGCCGCTCGCGGCGCGCTGCCTCTCCTTCCCGCTGCTGCGACCGTTCGTCAAGCGGTCGCTCGAGAAACAGGTCGCCCACCGTGCCCGTCGCGAGCACTATCCCGCACCGTACGCAATCATCGACCTGTGGGCGCGCCACGGCGCGCGCGGGCCGGTGGCGTTTGAGGCCGAGGCGCGATCGATTGCGCGCCTGTTCCTCACCGACACGTCGCGCAATCTCGTGCGCGTGTTTTTCCTGCAGGACCGCCTGAAGGCGCTCGGCAGCCGGCCGCCGAAGGAACTGCAGCGCGTGCACGTCGTCGGCGCCGGCGTGATGGGTGGCGACATCGCCGCATGGTGCGCTTTGCGCGGCCTCGTCGTGACGCTGCAGGATCGCGAGCTGAAGTACATCGAGCCAGCGCTGGCGCGGGCGCGGGAGTATTTCACGAGGCGGCTGAAGGACGAGGCCCGGCTCGCCGACGCGCTCGCGCGGCTCAGCGCGGACGTCGCGGGCGACGGCGTGCCGCAGGCCGACGTCGTCATCGAGGCAATCTATGAGAACCTCGACGCCAAGCGCGAGCTCTATGCGAAGCTCGAACCTCGCATGAAGCCGGGCGCGCTGCTCGCGACCAACACCTCGAGCATCCAGCTCGAACTGCTTGGCGGGGGGCTCGCCGATCCGGCGAGACTCGTGGGCCTGCATTTTTTCAACCCGGTG
>CADEFQ010000063.1:3772-6698 GCA_902826635.1 uncultured Pseudomonadota bacterium | reverse complement strand
GATATCGCCGCTGACCTGATACGCCGCGGCATCGAGGTGCATGTCTTCAACCAGCGCAGTGTCGCCGACATCCTGCGCACCATTGCCGTTCTCGGCGGGATGATCGGCTGCGAGGCGAAGACGGCGGCACTGATCGCGGAACTCGAAGCGGGCCTCGCGATCGTGCGCGCCGCCGCCGCGGCGCTGCCGCGCCGACCGCGGGTCTATTTCGAGGAATGGGACGAGCCGCAGATCTCCGCGATTCGCTGGGTGTCGGAGCTGATCGGCATCGCCGGTGGCGACGATTGTTTTCCCGAACTCGCGCAGGCGCCGCTCGGGCGCGACCGGATCATCACCGATCCGCTCGACGTGGTGCGTCGCGCACCGGACCTGATCCTCGGGTCATGGTGCGGCAAGAAGTTCCGGCCGGAGCTCGTGCGCGAGCGGGCCGGCTGGGCCGATGTGCCCGCCGTGCGCGCGGGGCAGCTGCACGAGGTGAAATCGTCGATCATCCTGCAGCCCGGGCCGGCGGCACTCACCGACGGCGTACGCGCGATCCATGGCCTGGTGCGCGACTGGGCGATGAAGCGCGCCTAGCGGGTGGCGGGGCCCGTGATGCGGGCGAGCGCCTCGCGATATTTCTCGCTCGTGCGCGCGATGATTTCCGCCGGCAGGCGCGGGGCGGGCGGTTTCTTTTCCCAATGGAGCGATTCGAGGTAGTCGCGCACGAATTGCTTGTCGAAGCTCGGCGGGCTCGTGCCGACGACCCAGGTGTCGGCCGGCCAGAAGCGCGAGGAATCGGGCGTGAGCGCCTCGTCGATCAGGTGCAGGCGCCCCTCGTCGTCGAGGCCGAATTCGAATTTCGTGTCCGCGATGATGAGCCCGCGCGCGGCGGCGTGCTCCGATGCGTACGTGTAGAGCGCCACCGCAATGTTGCGCACCCGCGTGGCGATATCCGCGCCGACGAGGGCGGCCGCTTCGTCGAAACTGATGTTGACGTCGTGCGCGCCCGCTTCGGCCTTCGTGGCCGGCGTGAAAATCGGCGCAGGCAGTTTCGATGCGAGATCGAGCCCCGGCGGCAAGGCGATGTCGCAGACCTTGCCGGTCTCGCGGTAGTCCTTCCAGCCGGAGCCGATCAGGTAGCCGCGCACGACCGCTTCGATCGGCAGCGCGCGCAGGCGCCGCACGATCACCGCGCGCCCTTCGACGAGCGCCAGGTCTTCGGGATCGCCCACGACCTCGCGGACCGGCCGGCCGGTGAGGTGGTTCGGTACGAGGTGCGTCGTGCGCGCGAACCAGTAGTTCGCGATCTCGTTCAGGACGCGGCCCTTCCACGGAATCGGGTCAGGGAGGATTACGTCGAATGCAGACAGCCGGTCTGTCGTCACGATCAGCATCGTGCCGCCGTCCACCGCGTAGATGTCGCGGACCTTGCCGCTGTGGATCTTCGTGAGGCCCTTGAGGGCGGTGGTGTGGACGGTCAGCGGGGTCATCGGCTCGGGCCACGGTGCGCAGGGCCGCGCATCTTGACGTCCCGTGCGCGGCCCGGTCAAGGATCGTGTAACGTTGCATTTCCCATGGCGACACAGTGGACGGGCAAGATCATCGGAGGCCTGCTCGGCCTCTTCACGCTCGGTCCTTTCGGCGCCGCGCTCGGCGCCGTCCTGGGCCACCAGTACGACCAGGGCACCGAGCGGCCGGGTGGCGACGCCGGCGCAAGCTTCGGCGCGCACTTCTTCACGGCAACCTTCGAGGTGATGGGCCACATCGCCAAGGCGGACGGCCGTGTGTCGGAACGCGAGATCGCGGCGGCACGCGCGGTGATGGCGGCGCTGCGGCTCGATGAGCCGAGCGTGCAGGCGGCGATCGCCTGTTTCCGGCGAGGCAAGCAACCGGAATTCGACTACGCCGGCCGGCTTCAGGCGATCCGCCGCGCCTGCGTCGGCCGCCCGGATCTATTGCGCATTTTCTTCGAGATCCAGATGCGCGCGGCGCTCGATGGCACCGATCTCGCGCCGCCGACGCGCGGCCACGTACAGCGGCTCGCACAGGTGCTCGGCATTTCGGCGTTCGAGTTCGCGCACATCGAGGCGGCGCTGCGTTCGGGCCACGCGGCGGGCGCGCGCCAGGCGGCTGCGCCGGGCCTGACGCTGGACCAGGCCTATGCGGTGCTCGAAGTTGCCGAGGGTGCGAGCGACGCGGAGGTCACCAAGGCGTACCGTCGCCAGCTGTCCCGCCACCATCCCGACAAGCTGAAGGCGAACGGACTGCCCGACACGATGATCGAGCACGCCAAGGAGCGTACGCAGCAGATCATCGTGGCGTGGGATCGTGTGCGTGAGGCGCGCGGCATCCGCGGCTAGGGCGCGCTCGCGTACACTTGCCCCATGCGCCAGATTCCGTGGATCGCCCCTTCGATACTCTCCGCCGATTTCGCGCGGCTTGGTGACGAGGTGAACGCCGTTCTCGCCGCCGGCGCCGACAGCGTGCACTTCGACGTGATGGACAATCACTACGTGCCGAACCTCACGATCGGCCCGCTCCTCTGCGAGGCATTGCGCAAGCACGGCGTCACCGCGCCGATCGACGTGCACCTGATGGTGCAGCCGGTGGACCGCATCGTGCCCGATTTCGCGAAGGCCGGTGCCACCTGGATCAGTTTTCACCCCGAAGCGAGCGAGCACGTCGATCGCACGATCGCGCTCATTCGTGAGTGCGGCGCGCGCCCCGGCCTCGTGTTCAATCCGGCAACTCCGCTCGACTGGCTCGACTACACGCTCGAGAAGATCGATCTCGTGCTGCTGATGTCGGTGAACCCCGGCTTCGGCGGGCAGAGTTTCATTCCGTCGACGCTCGGCAAGCTTGCCGAGGTGCGCCGTCGCATCGACGCTTCGGGGCGCGACGTGCGCCTCGAGATCGACGGTGGCGTGAAGGTCGACAACATCGG
>CADEFQ010000063.1:0-3672 GCA_902826635.1 uncultured Pseudomonadota bacterium | reverse complement strand
GGGCGCGCATTGAAGACGACGATGGTCTTGCCGGTGGCGCGCAGCAGGCCCTGGTCCTCGAGCACCTTCAGCACACGGCCCGCCATTTCGCGCGAGCAGCCGACGAGGCGCGACAGCTCCTGGCGGCTTACCTTGATCTGCATGCCCTCGGGGTGCGTCATCGCATCGGGCTCGCCGCAGAGGTCCATGATCGCGTGTGCGACGCGGCCAGTGACGTCGACGAACGCGAGGTCGCCGAGCTTGCGGTTGGTGCGATCGAGCCGGGTGGCGAGCTGCGTGGCCAGCTCGAACACGAGGCCGGGGCTTTCCGCTGCGATCTGGCGGAAGCGCGGATAGGTCATTTCCGCGAGCTCGCAGGAATTGCGCGTGCGGACCCACGCGCTGCGGGTGGGTGTCTCGTGGAAGAGGCCCATCTCGCCGAAGAACTGTCCCTTGTTGAGGTAGGCGAGGACCATCTCGTTGCCTTCCTCGTCCTCGATCATCACTTCGACCGAGCCGTTGATGATGTAGTACAGCACGTCGGGTAGGTCGCCCGCGTGGATGATCACGGTCTTCGAAGGCACCGTGCGGATGCGGCAATAGCTCAGGAAGCGATTGATCGCAGGTATGTCGCTCAACGGCTTGACGTTCTCTTCCATGCTCTCCCCCCGGGCCGTGCGGCCCGTCGCCTGCTTTGTATTACATATCTCCGCTCTGCCGCAAGTTTCGCGGTGGCGTTCGTCGGTCAGATCCAGTATGCCGTGCGCGTCATCACGCGCGAGGCGTAGCGCATCAGTGCGCGCACCGGTGCGGGCAATTCGACGCCGCCCGCCTGCGTCGCGCGTGCGCCGTGCGCGATCTCGTCGGCGCGCATCGCCTCGAGGATCGCCCGGCTGCGCGTGTCATCTTCGGGCAATCGATCGAGATGATCGGTGAGGTGCGATTCGACCTGGCGTTCCGTCTCGGCGACGAAGCCGAGGCTCACGCGATCACCGACGGCGGCCGCGACGGCGCCGATCGCGAACGAACCGGCGTACCACAGCGGATTCAGCACGCTCGGCCGTGATCCGAGTTCGGCGAGGCGCTGCTCGCACCACGCGAGATGATCGCCTTCCTCGCGCGCGGCCGAGAGCAGCCACTCGCGCGTGGTATCGTCGCGCGCGATCAGCGCCTGGCCGTGGTACAGCGCCTGCGCCGCGACCTCGCCGGCGTGATTGACTCGCATCAGGCGCGCCGACCGTTGCGCGTCGTGCGGTAGCGGGTCCGGGTGCCGGGTTTCGGCCGGCAGGGGCCGGGCGGCCTTTGGGGGCGTGAAGACGGCACGCAGGGCGCGATCGGCGGCAGACAGCAGGGTGTCGAGCGGGGAGGCGGGGGCCATGTCGGGCGCCATTATAAAGAGGGTCCCCGGCCGACTTACGCTCGTTTTGCAAAGCGGGGACCGCTTGAGTACACTTTCCGGCCTTTTTAGGGCCCCGCCGGCCCTTTGTCGTGCATGGGCGGTTGGAGATCCTTGAAATGACTACAGTTTTTGCAAAGCCCGCCGAGGTGCGCGGTGACTGGTTCGTGATCGATGCCGAGGGCAAGACCCTGGGGCGTCTTGCGACCCAGCTCGCCCATCGCCTGAGGGGCAAGCACAAGGCGGATTACAGCCCGCATGTGAACATGGGCGATCACCTCGTCGTCGTGAACGCGGAGAAGGTTCGCGTCACCGGCAACAAGCTCGCCGACAAGATTTATTACCACCACACCGGTTACATCGGCGGCATCAAGTCGATCGGGCTCGAGAAGCTCCTGAAGGAGCATCCGGAGCGCGTGATCGAGATCGCCGTCAAGGGCATGCTGCCGAAGAACACTCTCGGCCGGAACATGTTCAGGAAGCTGCATGTGTTCGCGGGTGGCAAGCACCCGCACACCGCGCAGCAGCCGAAGCCGCTCGAGATCTGAAGGAAGCAACGAAGATGCCCGCCACGCAGAATTACGGCACCGGCCGTCGCAAGACCGCCACCGCCCGCGTTTACATGAAGCCCGGTTCGGGCCGCATCACCGTCAACGCGCGCCCGGTCGACGAGTTCTTCGGTCGCGAGACCGGTCGCATGATCGTGCGCCAGCCGCTCGAAGTCGTGCAGCTCACCGACAAGTTCGACTTCCAGGTCCATGTGTCGGGCGGCGGCATCACCGGCCAGGCCGGTGCGATTCGCCACGGCATCACCCGTGCGCTCATCGAGTACGATGAGTCGCTGCGCCGCCCGCTGCGCGCCGCCGGTTTCGTCACGCGCGACGCGCGCGAGGTGGAACGCAAGAAGGTCGGTCGCCGCAAGGCCCGCCGCGGTCCGCAGTACTCGAAGCGCTAAGCTTCGGCGTTGCGCTGCCGATCTTGGGGGATCGTCTAGCGGTAGGACAACGGACTCTGACTCCGTTTACCTAGGTTCGAATCCTAGTCCCCCAGCCAAACGCAAAGGGCCCGTCGCAAGACGGGCCCTTTGTCGTTGCGGGTCGTTTGTCGTTATAGTTCGCGCATGATTCGCGCCGCACTATCCGCTCTTGCGCTCACGCTGATCTCGACCGCCCCGGTGGCGGCCCAGAACATGGGCTTCCTCGGCAATTCGCCGATTGCGTACTTCACGCCCGACGACATGGCGCTCTTCCAGAAAACCGGGCGCGAGGTGCTCGAGACGCTGAACCCCGGAAAGATGAAGCAGTGGGAGAACCCGACGACGGGTGCGCGCGGCAAGATCAAGGTTCTGAAAGCCTTCGCCGCGGCGGATGGCCGCGCCTGCAAGCGCGTCGGCATCTATAACAAGGCCCGCGGCGTAGAGGCCGAATCGAAGATGACTCTCTGCAAGGCGGCGAGCGGGGAATGGCATCCAGAGATCGACGCCGGACCCTGATTCTCGAACAAGGAGTTCGTATGTCTACGATGGTGCTTTCACGGTGGGCAGCCGCGGCCGCGATGCTGTCGCTGGCAGCGGGTTGTGCGTCGGGGCCGAAAATCAATGTGACGTCGGATCCCGGCGCGAACATCGCCGCGTACAAGACCTTCAACTACGTGAGCCCGCTCGGTACCGATCGCGAAGGCTACGAGTCGCTCGTGTCATCGTCCCTGAAAGATGCGACGACGATGGAGCTGACCCGCCGTGGCTACCAGATGGCGGAGAAGCCCGACTTCCTGGTCAACTTCGCAGGCAAGCTGAACGAGAAGCTGCGGGTCTCGAGCACGCCGGCGATGGGCCCGCCGATCGGCTACTACGGTTATCGCACCGGCTTCTACGATCCTTGGTACGGTTACAACGACGTCGACGTCGACCAGTACACCGAGGGGACCCTCAACATCGACGTCGTCGATGCGGCGTCGAAGCGGCTCGTATGGGAATCCGTGGCGGTGGGACGCGTCAACGAGAAGGTGCGGGAAGACGTGCCGAGGGCCGTGCGGAAGGTCGTTCCGCAGATGCTGGCGAAATTCCCCTCGGTCGGAGGCGCGCCGCCGCCCGCACCGCCTGCGAAATAGCGCCCGGGCGATCGACTCTGTGCGGGGTCGCGGTCAGATGACCGTGACCCCGCTTTCGTTTCCGATCACGAGCAGGTCCGCCGGGCGCTGCGCAAAGAGCCCCACGGTGACGACCCCCGCGATCTGGTTGAGGTCGCGTTCGAGGCTCGGCGGGTCGAGGATCTCGAGGCCGTGCACGTCGAGGATCT
>CADEFQ010000062.1 GCA_902826635.1 uncultured Pseudomonadota bacterium | reverse complement strand
GCATGGCTCAGGTGCCACGGCTCGGGCTGCACGCCGCCGTGATCGTGCGTGTACGGGCGATAGAAGCCGAAGCGCGCCATCGAACCCGTGAGCCATTCATCGAGACGGCGGAAGATGCCACCCGGCGCGTATTCCTGCGGGACGAGTTGCGGGCGGTAACCCGCCGGCATCGCCGCGCGATCGATCACGTCGACGTCCGTACCCCAGTGATGCCGGCTCGCGCCGGGCAGCGCCGACCACGCGAGGATCGCGTCGATGCGCGCGTCGGGATCGAGCGCCGCCGAATCGAGCGGCGCGCCGCTGCGATCGAGCAGCGCGCGCTCACCGCGGTATTTCGCGTTCCAGATCGTTCGCTGGCGTTCGAAATCACGGAACGCCGAGATCGCCACGAGTTCGATGCCAGCTTCGGTCCACGCCGCGTGACTCAGCGCGCGAAGCGGCGCGACGACGTCGTGATGCACGGTGCAGTGGATGTCCGGCACGTCGACCACGTGGGTACGGGCGCGCCCGGTCAGCTCGAATGCGTTCATGCGTTCGCCGCGCGTTCCGCGACGAGCTTGTCCATCACCTGCAGGAAGACCTGCGGCTCCTGTCCGCCGGAGACGAGGTACCGCCGCTCGAACACGAACGCGGGCACGCCCGAGATGCCCCAGGACTGCGCGCGCGCTTCGAGCGAGGCGATTTCCTCGTGCAGCGCCGGCTCGTCGATCGCGATGCGCGCCGCCGCCGGATCGAGACCCGCATCCGCCGAAATCGAGGCGAGCACCTCGGGATCGCCGATGTCGCGGCCCTCGCTGAAATAGGCGCGCAGGACCCGGTCCTTCACATCGGACTGGACACCCGCGCCGTGGCCACCCTGCGCGCCGGCGGCCCAGGCGATCAGCGCGTGGGAGCGGCGGGTATTCGGCATGCGGGCGATGCGCTGGAACTGGAAATCGATGCCGATCCCGGCACCGATGTCGCGCAACGTGCGCTGCGCCTCCGCAAAGCGATCGGCGTTGCCGAATTTGGCAAGCAGGTACTGCGCGCGATCAGCGCCCCCGGCGGGCATGTCGGGATTCAACTCGAACGGCAACCATCGCAATTCGATCGCAAGATCGGGCCGTGCGGACGCCGCCTGTTCGAAACGGCGCTTGCCGACATAGCACCAGGGACACACTGTGTCCGAAAACACCTCAACGAGCACATCGTCCTCCTGCGGCAATTCTAGGCGATTGTGGCGGCGAGCCGACACGCGGGATCCGGGCGGGCACGTGCAACCGGTGCCGTCGTGCGGCCCCGCCATGGGCTAGGGTAAGATAGTCGGGCTCAGCAAATACAAGGGGATAAGCACCCGGGCAAGCCTTCCGGCCCCCGGCTCACGATCGTGAATCGGCTCAGCCTCAAGCTGAAGTATGTCGCCATCGCCGTGGCCGCGATATTCGCGGCGGCGGTGCTGCTCGGCAGCCTGCTCCTTCTGCATGCGCGATCCGAATCGCGGCTGCTGTCGGCGATCGCGACCACCGAGTATCGCGGCGCGATCAGTGATGAACTGCAGGCGCGCGCCACTGCCGTCGCCGCGCATGTGGCGGATGTCGCGGCACCGACCCTCCTCGCTCGCGATCGTGCGGCGCTCGCGGCGAGCCTCGCGTCGTTCGGTGACGACGCGACGATCACCGGGATCGAGATCCGCAACGCCGCAGGCGACATCGTCTACGAGCTGCGGCGACCCTCAGCGTCGCAGACCCCCGTCATTTCGCGAACCGTCGAGCGACCCGTCCGTGCGCAGGTCGCGAGCTATTCCGGCGCCACGGCGCCGCAGACGCTCGGCACGGCCATCGTATCGCTGACGACGCACGACGCGTCGCCCGCCGAAGTCGGCGCGCCGCTCGCCGCCGCCGGCCGTGCGATGCTCCAGCGTGCGCTCTACGTCCTCGCGGGCGTGCTGCTCGTGGGCCTCATCACGGCGGTCGCCCTCGCGTGGTGGGCCGCGCGTGGCATCGAACGCCCGATCACGGCGCTCATTCGTTCGGCCGACCGCATCGGCCAGGGCGACCTCTCGCGCCCGACCGACGTCGCGCGTCGCGACGAGCTCGGCGAACTGCAGCAGGCGCTCGAACGCATGCGCCACAAGCTGCGCCAGACGACGATCACGAAGAACTATCTCAACAGCGTGCTGACGGGCATGACCGACGCGGTGTTCGTCACGTCGCCCGAGGGCGTGATCCGCATCGCGAACCTCGCAGCCCAGCGCCTGCTCGGCTACGGCGAGGATGAACTCAACGGCCACAGCATCGTGTCGCTGCTCGACGAGCCCGATCGCGAAGGCTTCGACATGCTGCAGGCGTCGAACGAGACGCGCGAAGCGGTCGTGCGTACCCGCAAGGGCCAGACCATTCCGGTCGCGCTCACCGGCTCGGCGATTGCGACCGATGACCCGCAGTTCCAGGGCTGCATTTTCGTCGCGCGCAACATCACCGACCGCAAGCGCGCGGAGCGCCGCATCCGCTATCTCGCGCGCTATGACGCGCTGACCAAAGTGCCGAACCGGATGCAGTTCCAGCACCTGCTGCAACAGGCGATCGCACGCGGGCTGCGCAACCGCCAGTCGATGGCGCTGCTGTACCTCGACGTCGATCACTTCAAGGAAGTGAACGACACTTTCGGCCACGCCGCCGGCGATCGCACGCTCGAGATCCTGACCGAGCGCCTGACGCGCGTCCTGCCGAAGGATTCGGTGGTGGGTCGCCTCGCCGGCGACGAATTTGCCGTGCTGATCGATTCGCTCGCCGGCGGCGCCGATCACCGCGGTCCCATCGGCCAGCTGGCGCGCACGATCCTCGCGGAGATCGGCAAGATCTTCCAGCTGGGCCAGCACGAAGTGTTCATGACCGCGAGCATCGGCATCGCCTTCTGCCCGCGCGACGCCGAGAACGTGATCGACCTCATCCGCAACGCCGACGCCGCGATGTACTACTCGAAGCAGAACGGCGGGAACACGTTCGCGTTCTACGCGCCGGAGATGAACGCCGCTTCCGTCGAGCGCCTGATGCTGAAGAGCAAGCTGCGGCGTGCGCTCGAGCGCGACGAGCTGATCGTGAACTACCAGCCGAAGGTCGACCTGCGCACCGGCCGGATCGTCGGCGCAGAGGGCCTGCTGCGCTGGCGCCTGCCGGGCCATGGCGACATCCCGCCGAGCCAGTTCATCCCGCTCGCGGAAGAGTCCAACCTGATCCTCGAGATCGGCGAATGGGTGCTGAACCGCGTGTGCCTCGACTACCGCACGATGCGCCGCGAAGTGGCCGACCCGGGCCGCATTTCGCTCAATCTTTCACTGAAGCAACTGCGCCAGGCGTCGTTCATCGTGCGCTGCCGCTCCGTGTTCCGCCGCCACGGCGTCGCGCCCTCGGCATTCGAGCTCGAGATCACCGAATCGACCCTGATGGCCGACGCCAAGCGCACCTTGCACCTCCTCGGCGAGTTGCACGCGATGGGCGTGCACCTCTCGATCGACGATTTCGGCACCGGCTATTCGTCGCTCTCGGCGTTGCAACAGTTCCCGATCGGCACGCTCAAGATCGACCAGTCGTTCGTCCAGAACGTCACCGACCATCCGGGCAACGCGACGATCGTGCGCACGATCATCGACATGGGCCGCAGCCTCGGCATGGACGTGATCGCCGAGGGCATCGAGACACCGCAGCAGCTCGAGTTCCTGCGCAACCACCGCTGCGATTTCGGCCAGGGCCGCCTGTTCGGCGACTCGATGCCGCTCGAAGCCCTGCTCGAACTCCTGACCCAGCAGCAGAACGGCCGCGCGCCGTTTGCCGGCAAGATTGCACCCGCGGTCAGCGCCGCGGGGCTCTCGGCCTGAGATCCACCGCCACACCATGCTGACTTTGCGCGACGTTCGTCTGCGGCGGGGGCCTCGCGTGCTCTTCGAGCAGGCTTCGGTCGGCGTGTTTCGCGGCGACAAGGTCGGTATCGTCGGCCGCAACGGCTCCGGCAAATCGAGCCTGCTCGCGCTGATCCGCGGCGAGCTCGCGCCGGATCTCGGCGACTATTCGGCGCCGACGAACCTCTGCATTGCCGTGGTCGAACAATCGGTGCCCGATTCGGCGCAGGCCGTGATCGATTACGTGCGCGAGGGCGACGCCGAACTCATGCGCATCGAACATGCGATCGCGGCGGCGCATGCCGCGGGCGACGGGCATCGCGAAGCGCACCTGCACGGCGACTACGACGCCGCCGGCGGCTACGGCGCGCGCAGCCGCGCCGCCTCGCTCGCCACCGGGCTCGGCTTCGATCCGGCGGACCTCGAGCGACCGCTGCAGGTGTTCTCGGGCGGCCTGCGCATGCGCGCCGCGCTCGCGCGCGCGCTGATGCGCCGCTCGGACGTGCTGTTGCTCGACGAGCCGACCAACCACCTCGATCTCGACGCCGTGCTGTGGCTCGAGGGCTGGTTGCGCGCGTATCGCGGCACGCTGCTCATCGTCTCGCACGACCGCGAGTTCCTCGACGCGATCGTCGGGCGCACTTTCCACATCGAGAACGCCCGGCTCGCCGCCTACAGCGGCAACTACTCGGCCTTCGAGCGGCAATGGGCCGCCGCACGCGAGCGCAATGCGGCACTCGCCGAGAGCCAGCGCCGCGAAATGGCGCATGTCGAGAGCTTCGTCGAGCGTTTTCGCGCGAAGGCGAGCAAGGCCCGGCAAGTGCAGAGCCGCCTCAAGTGGCTCGCGCGCCTGCCTTCGATCATCGAAGCGCAAGGCGAGGAGTCCTTTGCCTGGGAGTTCCCGACACCCGCGAAGTTGCCGCGGCCGCTGGTCGCGCTCGATCGCATCGGCGCGGGCTATGGCGGTCGCGCGGTATTCTCCGGCGCGAGCCTGTCGCTCGCGCCGGGCGATCGCATCGGCGTGCTCGGCAGAAACGGTGCCGGCAAATCGACGCTGATGAAGGCAATCGCCGGCACGCTTGCCCCGCTCGCAGGCGAGCGCGTCGCCGCGCCCGATCTCGAAGTCGGCTTCTTTGCGCAGCTCGAAGTGGAGCAGCTCGACGCCGCGAGCTCGTCGATCGAGGAGCTCGGGCGGCGCGGCGGCCCGCAGGTGGCGGCCTGGACGCCGCAGCAGAAGCGCGATCATCTCGGCCGCTTCGGCTTTCGCGGCGAGCGGGTGTTCGAGCAAGTCCGGACTTTTTCGGGCGGCGAGCGTGCACGCCTCACACTCGCGGTGATGGTGGCGCGGCGCCCGAACCTGTTGCTGCTCGACGAACCCACCAATCATCTCGATTTTGAGATGCGAAACGCGTTGCTGCTCGCATTGCAGGACTACGCTGGCGCGGTGCTGATCGTGTCCCACGACCGTTCACTGCTGCGCGGCGCCTGCGACCGATTCCTCGTCGTGGCGGGCGGCGCCGTGCGTCCGTTCGACGGTGATCTCGAAGACTACGCCGCGTGGCTCGCGCAGGGGGCGCCCGCGCCCGTCGCGGCGGCCGCGGCGACCGTCGCCACGGGTGAAACCCGCCGCGACGCGCGGCGGCGCGAAGCGGCCGCGCGGAACCGGCTCTCCCCGCTGCGCGCTGAACTGCGCGCGATCGAGACGGAGCTCGCGACACTCGCCGGGAAACGCGCCGAGATCGAACGCGCGTTGGCGGACGCCACCCGGGTCGGGCAGGCGGCCGAGCTCGGGCGAATCGTGCAGCGCACGGCCGGGCTCGAGGATCGCTGGCTCGCGCTGAGCGAGGAAATCGATGCCGCGCAGCGCGCGTAAGCGCGTCTCACGCTGGATCGGCGCGAGCCTGCTCGCCGTCTGGGTCGGCGTTGCCGCGTGGAACACGTGGAAACCGATGCCGGAGGGTGTCGTCGTCAACGGCGCGTGGAGCGCGCTGCACGAAGGAGACGTGCGCTTCCTGCGCGACATCACCGCGGCCGACGGCTACGGGCACCCGATCGTCGACCAGCAGATCTTCGATGCCGCGTTCGAGATCATCGCAGCGGCACAGCACTTCGTCGTACTCGACGTGTTCCTCTTCAATGCGCATCGCGGCGCGAGTACCGCGACGGACGCCCACCGGCCGCTCGCGGCGGAGCTGACGCGCCTGTTGGTCGACAAGCGTCGCGCATACCCGGAAATGCGGATCCTCTTCATCACCGACCCGATCAATGACGTCTACGGCGGCGATCCCGCGCCCGACCTCGACACGCTGCGCGCGGCCGGCGTCGAAGTCGTCGTGACCGATCTCGATCGCCTGCGCGATTCCAGCCCCGCGTACTCGGCATTCTGGCGCCTCGCGATCGCATGGTGGGCCGGCGGCGCCCCGGGCGACTGGTCGAATCCCTTCGACGAAGGCGCTCACGGCGTGTCCTTCGGCGCCTGGGCCCGGCTTGTGAACTTCAAGGCCAACCATCGCAAGGTGCTGATTGCCGACGGCACGGACGGCGCGTTGCACGGGCTCGTCACCTCGGCGAATCCGCACGACGCGAGCAGCCTGCATTCGAACGTCGCCTTGCGCATCACCGGCCCCGCGCTCGCGCCGCTGCTCGCGAGCGAGCAGGCCGTCGCGCGTTTCTCGGGCTGGAAGGGCCGGCCGATCGCGGCGGTGGCGGCGGTGGCGGCGGTGGCGGCGACCGGGGATGCGGCGGAAAAGCCCGGCGCCGCCAGCGCGCCCGCCACGGGACGCATCCGCATCGTCACCGAGGAGGCCATCGCCGACGCAGTCGTCGAGCGGTTGCAGACCTGCGCGGCGGGCGACGCGATCGACATCGCGATGTTCTACCTGTCGGACCGCGGCGTGTTGCGCGCCGTGCACGAGGCGGCTGCGCGGGGTGCCGCGGTGCGCGTGCTGCTCGATCCCAACAAGGACGCCTTCGGGCGCGAGAAATCCGGGATCCCGAACCGCCCCGTCGCGACCGAACTCGTTGCCGCGAGCGACGGCGCGATCCGGCTGCGCTGGTATCGCACGCACGGCGAGCAGTTCCATGTGAAGCTGGTCGCGATCCGCGGGCGCGACGGTTACTGGATGACACTCGGTTCGGCGAACCTCACGCGGCGCAACCTGCGCGACTACAACCTCGAAGCGAATGTCGTGCTCGAGACGCCGCGCGAATCGGCGATCGAACTCGCCGTGCTCGAATGGTTCGACGGGCTGTGGACGAACCGCGCACCCGCCGGCGTCGAGTACACCGCGGATTTCGGCGCGTATGCCGATCCCCGGCAGCTCACCTATTGGGGTTACCGCTTCATGGAAGCGACGGGGTTGTCGACGTTCTAG
>CADEFQ010000061.1 GCA_902826635.1 uncultured Pseudomonadota bacterium | reverse complement strand
CGCGCCAGGCGCGCGGACCCTTCGAGTTCGAGGCACGCCTGCTTGTCGGGCAGGCTGATCGGAAGGATCTCGGCGATGCGCGCGCCGACCCAGGACGCATCGTCGAAATGGCGCGGCAGCGACTCGTACAGGTCACCGAGTTGCGGCAGGGCGGCGCGCAGCAGATCGACGAGAAAGCCGAACCGGTCGGGCACGGGCGCCGCCGCTTCGGCGAGAATCCACTCGACCTCCCCGACATTGAGACCATCGTGCGCACGCCAACGGCGGAGCAGCCGGAATTTCCGCTCACCGTGGCAGGTGATCCCGAGCAGGCCATCGGGCAACCGGGTGAAATCGACGATGCGCGCGCTCGTGCCGACGTCCGCGGTCTTCGCGACCTCGCCCGCCTCCTCGCCCGCGACGATCTGCACGACGCCGAAGCAACTGCCCGCGCGCAGGCAACGGCGCACCATGTCGGTGTAGCGGGTCTCGAAAATCCGCAGCGGCAGCGGGCCACCGGGAAACAGCACGATGTTGAGCGGAAAGAGCGGCAGTTCCGCGGTCGTGCCCATGACGTCAGCGGGGGTCCCGCCCCCAGCGCGGCATCAGCTTCTGGGCAATCCCGAGCTGATCGAGCACACGCGCCACGACGAAATCGACGATCTCCGCAACGCGTTCCGGCCGGTGATAGAAACCGGGATTCGCGGGCAGGATCGCGACGCCGAGGCGCGCAAGTTTCAGCATGTTCTCGAGATGGATCGCCGAGAACGGCGTCTCGCGGGGAACGAGCACGAGCTTGCCGTGTTCCTTCAGCACGACGTCGGCGGCGCGCTCGGTGAGGTTCTCGCTCGCGCCCGACGCGATTGCCGAGAGCGTGCCCATGCTGCAGGGGACGACGACCATGGTGCGCGGCGCGCCCGATCCACTCGCGAGCGGCGAGGTCCATTCTTCCTCGCCATACACGCGCAGCTGGCCCGGCTGCGCGCCGCAGCGCCCGGCGAGGAAACGCGTCGCGTCGGCCGCACGCCCCGGTACGGCACAATCGGCTTCGGTCGCGAGCACGACGTGCGCGGCGCGCGTCAGCGTGACATGCACTTCGATTCCGGCTGCCACGAGGCATTCGAGCAGGCGCAGCCCGTACTGCGCGCCTGACGCGCCCGTCATCGCAACCGTGATGGCGCTCATCGTCCGTCACCCGTGCGCGCGCCGAGACCCGCGAGCACCTTGTCGTGCAGGCCACCAAAACCGCCGTTGCTCATGATCAGCAGCTGATCGCCGCGTCGCAACCGCGAGACGAGTTGCTCCGCGAGCGAGTCCACCGTCGCGCTGCAATGGGCCCGCGCGCCAAGCGGCGCCATCGCACCGGCTGCATCCCAGCCGAGATCCGGCGGCGTGTACACCCACACTTCGTCGGCGCCGGCGAGCGAGGCAGCGAGCGTTTCACGGTGCACGCCCATTTTCATCGTGTTCGAACGCGGCTCGAGCACGGCCACGATGCGCGAGCTCCCGGCGCGTCGGCGCAGGCCGTCGATCGTCGTCGCAATCGCGGTCGGGTGGTGCGCGAAATCGTCGAACACGCGCACGCCCGCGATCTCGCCCCGCAATTCCATGCGCCGCCTGATGCCCTTGAACTCGCGCAGCGCATTCGCCGCGACCGGCACGGGCACGCCGGCGTGGCGCGCCGCGGCGATCGCCGCGAGCGCGTTGTCGACGTTGTGCGCGCCGAACTGGGACCACTCGACGGTGGTGAGCACCTTGCCGCGTTCGCGCACTTCGAACTGCGCGTAGTCGCCATCGGGCGAGCGGGCGGACCACTGCGCCTCGCCGTCCCCGCGCGTGAAATCCTCGCGGGGCGTCCAGCAGCCCATCGCGAGCATCGTGGCGAGGTTCTGATCCGCGGCGTTTGCAATGATGCGGCCCGATCCCGGCACCATCCGCACGAGGTGATGGAACTGGCGCTGGATCGACGCGAGGTCCGGGTAGATGTCGGCGTGGTCGAACTCGAGGTTCGCGAGCACCAGCGTGCGCGGCCGGTAGTGAACGAACTTCGCACGCTTGTCGAAGAACGCGGTGTCGTATTCGTCGGCCTCGATCACGAAGAACGGCGTCGCACCGAGCCGCGCCGAGGTGTCGAAGTTGCCCGGCACGCCGCCGATCAGGAAGCCGGGCGAGAGTCCCGCGTACTCGAGGATCCACGCGAGCATGCTCGAAGTCGTGGTCTTGCCGTGCGTGCCGGACACGGCGAGCACCCAGCGATCCGCGAGCACGGTGCGCGACAGCCACTCAGGCCCCGACTCATACGGAATGCCGCGATCGAGCATCGCTTCGATCACCGGCACGCCGCGCGACATCACGTTGCCGACGACGACGACATCGGGACGCGGCTCGAGTTGCGCGGCTTCGTATCCCTGCACGATCTCGATGCCGAGCGCCGCGAGCTGCGTGCTCATCGGCGGATAGACGTTGCGATCGGAGCCCGTTACGCGGTGCCCGGCGGCCTTGGCGATGGCCGCGATGCCCGCCATGAAAGTGCCGCAGATGCCGAGGATGTGGATGTGCATGTCAGGAGGACGCCGCCGGTGGGAAAAGGCCGAGGAGCACGAGCTGGCCCACGACCGTCTGCAGCAGCGCGAGGCCCACGCAGACCGGCATCGGCTGATCGAGCGCCGATCGCAGGATTCGGCTGTTCGCCGCGAGAACCCATGCGAGCATGCCAAGCCCTGCCACCGCGATCGGGACGAGCCAGGTATCGTCGTCCTGGACGCGGCTCGCGAACCACGCCGTCGCGATCCAGACCGGTGCGAGTACGGTCTGGTAGCCGAACACGGCGGTCGTCGTCTGCAGAAAGCGCTCGGGTCGCGAGAACAGGCGCATCAGCGCGACGTACCACGCGAACGTGAAGACGATGTCGACGACGAGGTGCAGGTGCCACGGCCCGGGAATCGGTGGCAACAGCGTGCTGACCAGGAAATTCACGACGAAATTCGCCACGACGACCGCGAACAGCAGGAACGACGACGCCGGCACCTCGTCGGGTCCGCGGCGCAGGAGGGCGATGTCGGCGAACAGGCGGGCGAGGCTCAACATGTCGCACGCCGCTTTCGGACTCGTGATTCGGCTCGCATAATGCCGGACCGATTGTACGGGAGTCTTCGGGTCCCTTCTTCATGTCCACGTCCGCGGAATTCATCACAGGGGCGAGTGCCCTCGTCGACCTCGGCGCCGAACTGGCCGCCGCACCCGCGATCGGCCTCGACACGGAATTCATGCGGGAGAGCACGTATCGCGCCGAACTGTGCCTGCTGCAGGCCGCAACGCCTGCGCACGCCGTGTGCGTCGATCCGCTCGCGCTCGGGACCCTCGCACCGCTTGCGCAGGCGCTCGGCCCCGGTGGCCCGATCAAGATCCTGCACGCCGCGCGCCAGGACCTCGAAGTGCTGTGGCCCTTGATAGGGCGCGTCACGCCGGTGTTCGACACGCAAGTCGCAGCGGCGCTCGCCGGATTCCCCGCACAGGTGGGGTACGGTGAGCTCGTGCGCCAGTTGCTCGGGCACGAACTGGCCAAGGCGCACACCCGTACCGACTGGTCACGGCGGCCGCTGAGCGCGGATCAGCTCGCCTACGCGCTCGACGACGTGCGCTATCTCGCGCCACTGCGCGATGCGCTCCTCGCGCGGCTCGATACGCTCGGCCGCACCTCCTGGCTCGCCGAGGACCTTGACGACCTCGCCGACCCCGCGAGCTTCGTCGTCGACCCCGACTGCGCGTGGCAGCGCCTGAAAGGCGTGCAGGCGCTCGACGCCGGGCGCCAGCGGCTCGCGAAGTCGCTTGCGGCGTGGCGCGAGCGGCGCGCGATCGACCGCAACCGCCCGCGCGGCTGGATCCTCGCCGATCCAGTGCTGAAGGAAATCGTCGCCAGCGTGCCGCGCGATGCGGCAACCCTCGGCGCGATCAGCGAGATGCCGCAGGGCGTCGTGCAGCGCTCGGGGCATGACATCCTCGAACTCGTGCGCGAGGCGGAGATTCCCGAGCCCCCGCCGCCGCTGCCGCGGCGGGACCGCCCCGATGCGGCGTTCACCGCGGTGGTGAAGCGCCTCGCCGAATTGACGCGCGAGGCAGCCGGCGAGACGGGCATCAGCGCGGAAGTGCTCGCGCCGCGCCGCGAACTCGAACGACTCGCGGGCGGCGACCAGAACGTGGCGCTGCTCAGGGGATGGCGGCGGGAAGTGGTCGGAGAACGCCTGTTGCGGGCGCTCTGAGCTCGCTACTCGACGACTTCGATCCCTCGACCGTCGCGTTCCGCGAGCGCCGCTTCGAGCCGATGGGTGACCTCTTCCATCGGCGCATCCGCGTCGATCATGCGCAGGAGGCCCTGCGCGCCGTAGTGCGCGACGAGCGGCTTCGTCTGCTCGTCGTACACCGCGAGACGCTTCGCGACCGTTTCTTCCTGGTCGTCGGGGCGCTGCACGAGATGCGGCGCTGCGCAGCAGCCTTCGGGCGGCGGCGGCGCGGTGTGGATGTTGAACACGCGTCCGCAGTGGGTGCAGCTGCGGCGGCCCGAGATGCGCTTGACGAGCTTGTCGTAGTCGACGTCCATCAGGACCACCGCCTCGAGAGGCGTGCCGAGCTCGCCGAGGAGCTGCGTCAGGCCCTGCGCCTGCGCGATCGTGCGCGGGAAGCCGTCGAGGATGAAGCCCTGTCGTGCGTCGGGCTGCGCGAGGCGCTCGCGGATGATGCCGAGCATCGTCTCGTCATCGACGAGCTTGCCGGCGTCCATGATGGCCTTGGTGTGCACGCCGAGCGGCGAGCCGGCCTTGACCGCGGCCCGCAGCAGGTCGCCGGTCGAGATCTGCGGCACGCCGTGCCGCTGGACCAACCGTTGGGATTGCGTGCCCTTGCCGGAGCCGGGCGCGCCAAGTAGGACGATGCGCATGGGCCGCGCACAGTACCGGGCGATCCCCCTGCGGTCAAATGAGCTATCCTTGCGGCAAATATGCAAAAAACCGTGAAAAAGAACGCGCTGTACGCGCAATCGGGTGGGGTCTCCGCGGTCATCAACGCCTCGGCAGCCGGCGTCATCGACGCCTGCCTTCGGCACAAGTCACGGATCGGCCGGATCTACGCGGGGCGCGACGGCATCGTCGGCGCGCTCACCGAGGACCTGATCGACGTCGCCAGGGAAAGCCGCGCGACGCTGCGCGGCCTGCGCCATACCCCCGCTGGTGCCTTCGGGTCCGCGCGCTTCAAGTTGAAGGGTATTGAACAAAACCGCGCCGAATACGAGCGCCTGATCGAGGTCTTCCGCGCGCACGACATCGGCTACTTCTTCTACAACGGCGGCAACGATTCGATGGACACCGCCCTCAAGCTGTCGCAGATCGGCAGCGCGATGGGCTATCCGCTCGTGTGCGTCGGCGTTCCGAAAACGGTGGACAACGACCTGCCGCTGACCGACTGCTGCCCGGGCTTCGGCTCGGTCGCGAAGTACGTCGCGGTCTCGACCCGCGAAGCGGCGCTCGACGTCGCCTCGATGGCGCGTACCTCGACCAAGGTCTTCGTACTCGAGGTGATGGGCCGGCACGCCGGCTGGATCGCTGCCGCGGGCGGCCTTGCGGGGCGTGGCGCGAGCGAGCCGCCGCACGTGATCCTGTTCCCCGAGATTCCGTTCGAGCAACAGCGCTTCCTCGAACGCGTGAAGCAATGCGTCACGAACTACGGTTACTGCGTGATCGTCGTCTCGGAAGGCGCTCACCATGCCGATGGCCGCTTCCTCGCGGATGCCGGCACCAGGGACGCGTTCGGCCACACGCAACTCGGCGGCGTCGGCCCGCTCGTTGCGAACATGGTGCGCGAGCACCTCGGGTACAAATACCACTGGGCCGTCGCGGATTACCTGCAGCGCGCCGCCCGGCACATCGCCTCGAAGGTCGATGTCGCGCAGGCTTACGCGGTCGGCAAGGCGGCGGTCGAATTCGCACTCAAGGGCGAGAACGCGGTGATGGCGGCCATCGTGCGCAAGTCCTCGAAACCCTA
Organism: uncultured Pseudomonadota bacterium; assembly: GCA_902826635.1. Classification (GTDB taxonomy): domain Bacteria; phylum Pseudomonadota; class Gammaproteobacteria; order Steroidobacterales; family Steroidobacteraceae; genus CADEFQ01. Next base: position 2,390 of record CADEFQ010000061.1, on the reverse strand, counting down.
CAGATGGGCGATCAAGGCCGTGCCGCTCGCGCAGGTCGCGAACGTCGAGAAAAAGTTGCCGCGCGAATTCATCACCCCGGACGGCTTCGGCATCACCGACGCGGCTCGCCGCTACCTCGAGCCGCTGATCGCGGGCGAGGACTATCCGCCCTACCGGAACGGCCTGCCCGATTACGTGAAGATCAAGGGCGTCCCCGTGAAGCGCAAGCTCGCGACGAGCTACAAACTCTAGGGAAACGGATGGCGGACCCGTCGACGGACTGGGTGGATGTCGGCGCGGCCGCGGAGCTGGCGCGCGAGCCGGTGCGCGAGCTCACGGCCGGTGCGGCTCGCATCGCGCTCAGCTGCATCGGCGGTGAGTTCGGCGCCGTCTCGGGCGTCTGCAATCACGTCGGCGGGCCGCTCGGTCAGGGTCGACTCGACGGCGAGTATCTCGTGTGCCCGTGGCACCAGTACAAGTTCCATCGCAAGTCCGGCGTCGGCGAGCCCGGCTACGAGGCGGATCGCGTTCCCTCCTACGCGGTCAAGGTCGAGAACGGGCGGGTGCTCGTATCGGCGAAGCCGGTGACGAAGCGCGGGCACCTGCCACACGCGCCGCACCCTCTCGCCCGCGACCCGGTGCGTGCCGCCGGCCCGATCCGGGTCGCGGGCATTTCGACGACGATGATGCAGCCCGGGAATCCGCGCTACTCCACGTCCGAGGCGCTGCTCGAGATTGCGCTCGCGCATGCGCGCGACGCCCTTGGCGCGCAAACACAGCTCATTCGCCTGCGCGATCTCGCGTTTCACGCCTGCGAGGGGTACTACTCACGCTCCGCGAAGGCCTGCACCTGGCCCTGCTCCATCACTGCGCGCGACGCGACCGACCAGATGGCGGTGGTGTACGAGGCAGCGGTCCACTGGGCCGACGTGTTGATCGTCGCGACACCGATCCGCTGGGGCGCGGCGAGTTCGCTCTACTACAGGATGGCCGAACGAATGAACTGCATCCAGAACCAGATCACGACGGCGAACCGGGTCCTCATTCGCGGCAAGGTCGCCGCCTTCATCGTCACGGGCGGACAGGACAACGTGCAGGCCGTCGTCGGCCAGCAACTCGGATTCTTCGGCGAACTCGGCTTCGTGTTCCCGCCGTTTCCGTTCGTCGCGCATTCGCTCGGCTGGGACGCCGAGGACATGGAGCGCAACGTCGCCTTCGTGCGCGAGAGCGATGCGCTGCACGCGGGGGCCCGGTCGCTGTCGGACCGCGCGGTGGCCGCGGCGACACAGCTCGTGGCCGGCGCCGAATCGATGCCGGACCACGCCGCGCTCGGTTCGCGCGGCGGTCGCAAGGCGAATCGGCAATGAGCGCGCTCTCGCCGGTCGCGATGCTGGTGCCGATGATCGCGATGGTGGCGCTCACCGCGATCGTGTGGGTACGCCTCTACGTCGAGCGCATCGGCGAGATGCGCGAGCGCCGCATCGACCCGCAAGCCGTCGCGACCGCGCGTGCGGCGGCCACGGTCCTGACGCGCACTCAGGCGGCCGAGAATCTGCGCAATCTCTTTGAAATGCCGGTGCTGTTCTATGCGCTGTGCCTCGCCGTGGTTTCGGCCGGCGTGACGACGCCTTTCCTCGTCAACGGCGCCTGGGCTTATGTCGTGTTGCGTGCCGTGCACTCGCTGATCCACTGCACCTACAACCGGGTCATGCACCGCTTCGCGATCTATGTGGCGAGTTCCGTTCTGCTTTTCGTGCTGTGGGCGGCCTTCGTCGTCCGTGTGGTATAGTTCGCGGCCTTTTTTGGGGGGCCGCCGCCGCGCGCCGGCCGAATAAAACATCTCTTCCGGAGGTCTCCTGATGGATGCCACCCTGTGGCTCTGGCTCGCGGTTGCCGCGGGCGTCGTCGCCGTGCTGTACGGCGTTCTCTCGACCGTTTCCGTTCTCGGCCTCCCCGCGGGCAATGCCCGCATGCAGGAAATCGCCGCGGCCATCCAGGCCGGCGCCAAGGCCTATCTCAATCGCCAGTACACCGCGATCGCGATCGTCGGCGTCGTGCTGTTCGTCGTGCTGGGCCTCGCGCTCGGCTGGCCGACCGCGGGCGGCTTCGCGGTCGGCGCGATTCTTTCGGGCGCGACCGGCTACATCGGCATGAATATCTCGGTGCGCGCCAACGTGCGCACGGCCGAAGCCGCCAACAAGGGCCTGAATGCGGCGCTGTCGGTCGCGTTCCGCGGCGGCGCGATCACGGGCATGCTGGTCGTCGGCCTCGCCCTCCTCGGCGTCGCCGGCTACTACGCGTTGCTCGCGCCTTCGATCGGCAGCGAAAAGGCGCTGCACGCGCTCGTCGGCCTCGCCTTCGGCGGTTCGCTGATCTCGATCTTCGCGCGTCTCGGCGGCGGCATCTTCAC
>CADEFQ010000060.1 GCA_902826635.1 uncultured Pseudomonadota bacterium | reverse complement strand
GTCTCGAGAGCATCGCGCGCTCCCGCAAGCAGGACATCATTTTCTCGATCCTGAAGGCGCACGCGCGCCAGGGCGAGAACATCCACGGCGACGGCGTCCTCGAGATCCTGCAGGACGGCTTTGGCTTCCTGCGTTCGGCCGACGGTTCGTACCTCGCCGGTCCCGACGACATCTACATCAGCCCGAGCCAGATCCGCCGCTTCAACCTGCGCACCGGCGACACGGTTTCGGGCCTCATTCGCCCGCCGAAGGACGGCGAGCGCTATTTCGCGCTGCTCAAGGTCGGCGAGATCAATTTCGATTCGCCGGAGAATTCGCGCAGCAAGGTGCTGTTCGAGAACCTGACGCCGCTGCACCCGACCAAGCGGCTGAAGCTCGAGCGCGGCAACGGTTCGACCGAGGACCTCACCGCGCGCGTGATCGACCTCGTGGCCCCGATCGGCAAGGGCCAGCGTGGCCTGATCGTCTCGCCGCCGAAGGCCGGCAAGACGATGCTGTTGCAGAACATCGCGACGTCGATCACGTGGAACCACCCCGAGGTGCACCTGATCGTGCTGCTGATCGACGAGCGGCCCGAGGAAGTCACCGAGATGCAGCGCACGGTGAAGGGCGAAGTCGTGTCGTCGACCTTCGACGAACCGGCGGCCCGCCACGTGCAGGTTGCGGAGATGGTGATCGAGAAGGCGAAGCGCCTCGTCGAGCACAAGAAGGACGTCGTGATCCTGCTCGACTCGATCACGCGCCTCGCGCGCGCCTACAACACGGTGGTGCCGAGCTCCGGCAAGGTGCTCACCGGTGGCGTCGATGCAAACGCGCTGCAGCGCCCGAAGCGTTTCTTCGGCGCCGCACGCAATATCGAGGAGGGCGGCAGCCTCACGATCCTCGCGACCGCGCTGATCGATACCGGCTCGAAGATGGACGACGTCATCTACGAGGAATTCAAGGGTACCGGCAACAGCGAAATCCATCTCGACCGGCGCATCGCGGAGAAGCGCGTGTTCCCGGCCGTGAACATCAACCGCTCGGGCACGCGCAAGGAAGAATTGATCACGGATCCGGGCGAACTCGCCAAGATCTGGATCCTGCGCAAGCTCCTGCACCCGATGGACGAGCTGGCCGCGATCGAGTTCCTGATCGACAAGATGAAAGATACGAAGACCAACGGCGTTTTCTTCGAGGCGATGAAACGCTGACGGCACCATCTCCGGAGGCCGCGTGCGGAAATCGGTCGTCGTTGTGTTGCTTGCGCTGTGCACCGCCGCTCCGGCGGCGCGCGCGGATTTTCGCTCGGCGCTCGGCCAGTACCAGGCAGGCGAGTACACCCTCGCAAGGCGCGAGTTCCTGCGGCTCGCCCAAGTGGGCGACGCCGCGTCCCAGCACAACCTCGGCACGATGGCAGTGCATGGCCAGGGCGGTGCGGTAGACCTGGGCGAGGCCTACGGCTGGTTCTCCGCGGCGCGCGAGAATGGCAACCGGGATGCGAGCGACCAGCAGCTCGCCGACCTGCGCGCGAAGCTGGGGGCCGCCGACCAGGCGCGCGCGGCGCAGATCGTCGCGGCGTTTGGCCGGGCAGCGCTCGAAGCGACACTGCTGCCGCCATCGCGGCAGGAAGCACAGTGCGCAGGCTTCAAACCTCCCGCCCTGCGTATCCAGGCACCCACCCCTTACTCGTACGATGCGCGCGAAGCGGGCCGCAGCGGTGTCGGCGTTGTCAGCTTCACGGTCGGCGTGGACGGCCTCGCCCACGATCAGAACGTCGTCGCCGCGATGCCGGCGCCGGTCTTCGGTCAGCCGGCCGTCGATGCGGTGCTGAATTCGCGGTTTGCACCGGCGACCTTCGAAGGCGCCGCGATCGAGGCCCGCAGCTGGACCGATATCGGGTTCAAGCTCACGGCAGGCGTCGCCAGCATCTGGGAGCGCGGAATCCTTGCGGGGCTGAAGCAGGCCGCGGCGGGCGGCGATCTGCCGTCGCTTTATCTGTACGGCGTCATCGCGCTGCTCGACCCGGCGCTCGGCGAATCGCCCGCGAATGCGAAAGCCATCATTCTCGAGGCCGCGCAGGGCGGCAACACCGACGCGCAGTACTGGCTCGCGATGTCGCTCGCCGAGAGCCGTCGTTGCGGCGCAGACCGCGCGCTGCCCTGGCTGCGCGCGGCAGCCGAGGGCGGTCACGAACCCGCGCGGGTTGCGCTCGGCGAGCGCCTGCTCGAAGGCGAACCGGATGATGGGCGCATCGCCGAGGCGAAGGGCTGGTTCGTGAGCGTGATCGGCAGCACCAATGCCTATGCGACCAAGCACGCCATCGCGCAACTCGCCGCCTCGCCGCGCTCGACCTTGCGTGACGCGCCGGCTGCGCTGCGCGCCTCGGCGACGCTGTTCGTGAAGAACGTCAACTTTTCACAGGACCCACAGACCCACGAGGCGCTCGCCGCCGCGCGCGCGGCCAACGGCGACTTCAAGGGTGCGGTTGCCGCGCAGAAGAGCGCGCTCGAAGCCGCCGCGAGGTTGCACTGGAACACCGCGCGGATGCAGGAGCGCCTGACGACCTGGCGCGCCGGCAAGATGTGGTACGGCGACCTGCTCGCGGTTCCGCCTTCGATCGCGGCGGGGCGTTGATCCGGCGCCCGGCTCGCCGGAGAGTGTGTCGCGCGTCACGAAGACCCGCGTCGCCATGCGGCGACTCTGGCGGCCATTCGGGCGATACGGGATGATCCCGCCCAATATGCCGCGTCTTTCCGCTGCTCTCCCTGTGCTCGCGCTCCTCGCCGTATCTGCCGCCCACGGCGCCGAGGGCGAACTCGCCTCGGACACACTCGTCAAGGAGCGGCCGCCCGTTGCGAGCCCGATCACCGATCGCTTCGCGCTGCGCGCCACTTATTTTCGTGGCACCGCGGACACCCGCCTGCGGCTCGATCCCGGCACCGCCGCGCCCGGCGTGACGGGAACGACGATCGATGCAGAGAGCCTGCTCGGGCTCGACGAGGCGATCGATCTCGGCCGCATGGAGCTCTATTTCAGGCTCGGTGAACGCGGGCGCTTGCGTGTCGATTATTTCAAGCTGAACCGCTTTGGTGCGACCGTGCTCGACGAGGACGTCGTGTTCGGCGATGACGTATTCCTCACGGGCGAGAACGTCGAGTCCTCACTCGACTATCGCTCGCTGTCATTCACGTTCCTGTACTCGTTCCTGCGGCGCGAGAGCTTCGAGCTCGGCGCGGGGATCGGTCTCTACCTGCTCGAAGCGGAAGCGGCCGGTGAGGCGGTCGATCGCAACGCGCGCGAGGAGGAATCCGGCGTCGCACCCGTGCCGACCCTCGCGCTCGACGGCACCTGGCGTTTCGCGCGCCGCTGGTCGGTGAGCGCGCGCGGGCAGTATTTCAGCAAGACGATCGACGGCATCGACGGCACGCTCGGCGAATACCATGCCGACGTGCAGTTCCGCTGGAAGCCGAATTTCGCCGTCGGACTCGGGTACACGAAGCTCGACGTCGACATCAATGTCGATCCGGCGAGTGGCCACGATTTTCCGGGGCTCTTTCGATTGCAGACGGCCGGGCCGGAATTCTTCCTGCGCGTGAGCTTCTGATTCAACCTGCGTTCGCGCAGGCGGCGCCGTACGCCGCGACGAAGCGGGGCGGCATCCGGGTCGCACGGCCGGTATCGAGGTTGAGGCAGACGTAATCGGTCTGTGCGCGGGCGAGCATGCTGCCGTCGCCCATGCGGCGCAGTTCGAAGCGGCGCGTGCAACGCAGCCTGCCGTCACACGCGACGATCCAGGTGCTCACGATGACGCGCTCGCCGGCAAACGCCGCGCGCTCATAGTCGATTTCAGTGCGCAGCGCGGCCATGCCCCGGCGCATCTCGATGCAGGCCGCGAGCGGCACGCCAAGCGCCGCCGAATGACTCCACGCGGCGCGGTCGAGCCAGGTGAGATACACCGCGTTGTTGACGTGCCCGTAGGCGTCGATGTCGGCGGCCTGCACGTCGAGTTCGATGCGGTGCGCCGTCATCGGGCGAACAGCAGGCAGGTGGTCGTGCCATGGGCGACGAGGCGACCCGACGCATCGCGGATCTCGCCCTCGGCAAACCCCACCTGCCGCCCGACGTGCAGCGTGCGGCCGATCGCGCGCAGTTCCCCGCCATCGACGCTGAGCGCGCGCACGTAACTTACCTTCAACTCGAGCGTCGTATAGCCGACGCCCACGTCCGTCATCGTCATCACGGCGCAGCCCATGCAGGAGTCGAGCAGCGTGGCGGCGTAGCCGCCGTGGATCTGGCCCATCGGATTGCAGGCGTTTTCGCCGGGCTGTCCGGCGAAAACAACCTGGCCACGTTCGACCGACGCCAGGCGAAATGCGAGCGTGTCCCCGATCGCGGGCGGCGCGATCTCGCCGGCGAGCATGCGCTGCATGAACTCGAGACCGGAAAGGGACTTGAGCAACTCGTGCGGTGCGGCCATGGCGGCAGTCTACCGCGGCGTCGATGGCGCCTGTTCGCGGGCGATCGCCCGATAGCCGATATCGCGCCGGTACTGCATGCCGGGCCAGCGGATCGCCGCGACGAGTGCGTAGGCTTCGCGCTGCGCGGCGGCCACGGTGTCGCCGAGGCCTACTGCGCAGAGGACGCGCCCACCGTGCGTGACGATCGCTTCGCCCTCGCGCTCCGTCCCGGCGTGGAACACCTTGCCCGGCAGTGCGGCCGCGCGCGCGAGGCCCTCGATCCGGTCGCCTTTGCGCACGGTGTCGGGATAGCCCTCCGCCGCCAGCACGACGCCGACAGCGGCGCGCGGGTCCCAGTCGGCATGAACGGTGTCGAGGCGGGCGTCGAGCGCGGCCTCGCAGAGGCCGACGAGGTCGGAGCGCAGTCGCATCAGGATCGGCTGCGTTTCCGGATCGCCGAAACGGCAGTTGAACTCGAGCACGTTCGGCGTGCCGTCCGGCGCGATCATGATGCCCGCGTACAGGAAGCCGGTGTACGGCATGCCGTCCGCGGCAAGTCCGCGGATCGTGGGTTCGATGACTTCACGCAGGATGCGATCGTGCATCGCAGGCGTGACGACGGGTGCCGGCGAGTACGCGCCCATTCCGCCGGTGTTCGGGCCTGCGTCGGCGTCGGAGAGGCGCTTGTGGTCCTGCGACGTCGCGAGCGGCAGGATGTGCTCGCCGTCGGCCATCACGATGAAGCTCGCTTCCTCGCCCTCGAGGAACTCCTCGACCACGACCTCGGCGCCCGCGCCGCCAAAGCGGCCGTCGAACATCGCGTGCGCGGTTGCAATCGCTTCCTCGGCGTCGGCGGCGATCACGACGCCCTTGCCGGCCGCGAGCCCGCTCGCCTTGACGACGATCGGCGCGCGCTGCGCGCGCACCCAGTCCACGTCGAAGTTCGCCTTGGTGAAAGTCGCGTAGGCCGCGGTCGGAATGCCGTGGCGACGCAGGAATTCCTTGGTGAAGGCCTTCGAGCCTTCCAGCTGTGCCGGCGCGCGGCGCGGGCCGAAACAGCGCAGCCCCGCGGCAGCGAACGCATCGACCACGCCGAGTACGAGCGGGGCTTCCGGGCCGATGATCGTCAGCTCAACCTGCTCGGCGAGCGCGAGCGCGACGAGCGCGGCGACATCGTCCGCGGCGACCGGCACATTGCGTACTTTCGGTTCGAGCGCCGTGCCGGCGTTGCCCGGCGCGACGAGCACTTCCGACACGCGCGCGGACTGCGCGCACTTCCACGCGAGCGCATGCTCGCGGCCGCCCGAACCGACGACGAGGATCTTCATGCGCGCGGGTCCGGCATCAGTGCCGGAAATGCCGCATGCCGGTGAACACCATCGCAATGCCGTGTTCGTCGGCGGCGGCGATGACTTCAGCGTCGCGCATGGAGCCGCCCGGCTGGATCACGGCTGCGATGCCGTACTCGGCGGCGACATCGAGGCCGTCGCGGAACGGGAAGAAAGCGTCGGAGGCCATCGCCGCGCCGCGCACGTCGAGTTTTTCGTCCGCGGCCTTCATCGCCGCGATCCGCGTCGAGTACACGCGGCTCATCTGCCCCGCGCCGACGCCGATCGTCATGTGATCCCGCGCGAACACGATGGCGTTCGACTTCACGTGTTTGCACACCGTCCACGCGAACAGCAGGTCCGCAACCTCGATGTCGGTGGGCCGGCGCTTCGTGACGGTCCTGAGGTCCGTCGCGGACACCGCGCCCTGGTCGCGGCTCTGCGCCAGCAGTCCGCCGTTGACACTTCGGTATTCGAGGTCACTGCCGGCCGACCGCCCGAGATCACCGATCGCGAGCACGCGCACGTTCGCTTTCGCCGCGAGCACGGTACGGGCGTCGGCGGAAATCGACGGCGCGGCGATCACTTCGACGAATTGGCGTTCGAGGATGGCAGCAGCCGTCTTCGCGTCGAGCTCGCGGTTCACGGCGATGATGCCGCCGAAGGCCGAGGTCGGATCGGTGCGAAAAGCCTTCTCGTAGGCCGCCAACGGCGATTCCGCGGTCGCGACGCCACAGGGATTCGCGTGTTTGACGATTACGCACGCCGGCGCGGCGAACTGGCGGACGCACTCGATTGCCGTGTCGGCATCGGCGATGTTGTTGTACGACAGTTCCTTGCCCTGCACGATGCTCGCCGACGCGACGGAGGCGCCGCGGCCCGCGACGTCGCGATAGAACGCGCCTGCCTGATGCGGGTTCTCGCCGTAGCGCAAGTCGCGCAGCTTGTCGAAGACGAGCGGGAGCGTTGCTGGGAAGCGCTCGGCCACACTCTCGCGGGCGAGGAGATAACTCGACACCTTCGTGTCGTAACGCGCCGTGTGCGCGAACGCCTTGGCCGCGAGGCGCGAGCGCGTGTCGATGCCGATGCAACCGTCGTTCGCGTCGAGTTCACCGAGTAGCGCGCCGTAGTCCGCCGGATCGACTGCGACGGTGACCGACTGGTGATTCTTCGCCGCGGCGCGCAGCATCGCAGGCCCGCCGATGTCGATGTTCTCGATGGCCTCGTCGTAGCTGCAGTTGGGCCGCGCGACGGTTTCGGCAAACGGGTAGAGGTTCACCACGAGGAGGTCGATCGGCGGGATGTCGTGCAGCTGCATGACGGCGTCGTCGACGCCACGCCGGCCGAGGAGGCCGCCGTGGATGCGCGGATGCAGCGTCTTGACGCGGCCGTCCATGATTTCCGGAAAGCCGGTATACGCGGACACTTCGGTGACCGCGATACCGTGCTCACGCAGCAGGCGGGCGGTGCCACCCGTGGACAGAATCTCGATGTCCCGACGGGCGAGCGCGAGCGCGAGTTCGGTGAGGCCGGTCTTGTCCGAGACCGAAAGGAGCGCCCGGCGGATTTCAACCTGCATGGAGCGATCGCTTGCTGTTCAGGCGGACAGCCCGAACTGGCGCAGCTTCTTTCGCAGGGTGCCGCGGGTGATGCCGAGAATGCCGGCGGCACGGCTCTGGTTGCCCTCGGCGTAGTCGAGCACGACCCGAAATAGCGGCTCTTCGACCTCGCGCAGCACCAGGTCGTACAGGCGCGCCGGCCGGTGGCCGTTCAGCGTTGCGAAGTAATCCGAAAGCGCCTGCTCGGCGTGGTTTCTCAGCGGCAATGCCTTGCCGTTCGATCGCGCGGCAGGTTCGGTGCGCGATCGCAGGGTTTTTTTCGCTGGCATCAGTCGATCCCCGCAGCCGTCGTGTCTTTGTTGTGGTCAGGCCGCGTCCGCGGTCCCGTCGACCCAGCGGTCGAGCCAAGCATGGGTGTGCGCAAACTGCCTCGCCGTATTTTCCTGTGACATCAACATGCGCCGATCGTCCTGGGTCCCGAGCAGCTTTTCCAGATACCAGCCGAGGTGTTTGCGCGCGAAACGGACACCGTCGTCTTCGCCGTAGAAGTCGTACAGATCCGTCAGGTGCAAGGCGATGATATCACGCACGCGTTCGCGCGCGAGCGCGGCGGGCAATCGGCCGCTCGACAGAAATTCGTTGACATCACGGAATATCCACGGCGCGCCGTGCGCGGCGCGGCCGAGCATTACTCCGTCCGCGCGAGTGAAATCAAGTACCGCGCGCGCTTTCCGCGGCGTGTCGATATCGCCGTTGGCAAAAACGGGAATCGACACGGCGGACCTGATTTCGCGCATCGTTTCGTATTCCGCTTCGCCCGTGTACTGATCGGCGCGCGTGCGTCCGTGCACGGCGAGTGCCGCGATGCCGCTCGCGGCGGCGATACGTGCAATGTTCGCGCCATTGCGACGCTCGCGGTCCACCCCGGTGCGGATTTTCAGGGTCACCGGCACGCGGACGGCACCGACGACCGCCTCGAGGATGCGCGCCACCAGCGGTTCGTCGGCGAGGAGCGCCGAGCCGCAATGCCGGTTGAATACTTTCTTCGCCGGGCAGCCCATGTTGATGTCGATGATTTCGGCGCCGAGATCGACATTGAGGCGCGCTGCTTCCGCGAGCGCCGCCGGATCGGCGCCAGCGAGCTGCACGATGCGCGGTGAAGGTTCGCCCTCGTGGTTCATGCGGCGCTGCGATTTTCGGCTGCGCCACAGGCGCGTGTCCGACGTGAGCATTTCCGACGCGGCGATACCTGCGCCGAGTCGACGGCACAGGACCCGGAACGGTCGATCGGTGACCCCTGCCATCGGGGCGAGCGCCGTCGGCGCGGTGAGTTCGTGAGGACCGATGCGCATGGAAAGAAGCAGGCGAGGTCAGCGCGCCGGGAGCGCGTCGCCCGCGCACGCGACACCGCCCGTGCCGTTCGGCAGGCAGGCGTCGACTTCGAATCCGACGGCATTGTTGCCGGGATCGACGACGGCGACTTCAGCGTCCACGCGTTGGCCGGCGGTGAGGAAGCCATTCGCTCCGGCGCGTGCGCCGAGATATTCGGCCGGCTTGAGATCGCGGCTTGCGAT
>CADEFQ010000059.1:3005-9272 GCA_902826635.1 uncultured Pseudomonadota bacterium | reverse complement strand
TCGCTCCGGCGCGTGCGCCGAGATATTCGGCCGGCTTGAGATCGCGGCTTGCGATGCGTTTGCCGTAACGGTCCTGCAGGGTCAGGCGTAGCAGCGGCATGGGCTGCGCGCGGGCCGCCTCGTTGCGGATGCTTGCGCGAACGAGCAACTCGCCGGTCGTGCCCGAAGGGGCGATCGCGCCGAGCTGGCGCACGTCGAGTGCCGCAGGGTCCCAGCGTGGGGCGAGCGGATGGCCGAACCCGGCGTAGAGGGCCGTCAGCGGGCCGTTGAGCGCGGGGCTCAGCGCGAGTTCGTTGCGGTAGCGGTGCACGACCTGCAGGAGCAACAGGGCTCCGAGGGCCGCCGCAGCGATGCCGTACCACTGCGACTCCTGCGAGTGCGCTTCCTCCTCCTCGAATGCATCGACGTCTTCGGCGCGCATCTGGAACGAGTCTCGATACGCAGGGGGCGGCGCCGCCTGCGGCTGCAGCGCTTCGACCTGCATCGTGGCCGAGCCCGGGTCGGCCACGGCGTCGCGCGAGGCGCGCGCAATCAACTCGAGCTCCGCGTCGGCGGCAGCGAGTTCCTGGGTGAGCGATTCGATCGCCTCGTCCGCGCCGGCGCCCGGGAGGTCGCCTTCGAGCACGATCGATTCGAAGGTGCCGGAGGCCGTATCGCCCTCGGCGATCTCGGGCGCGACGAAGATCTGCGCGAGATCGGCGCTGCCAAGCGCGAATTCCATCGTGTCGGGCGACTCCGGAACGACACCGAGTCCGGTCAGGTCCGCGTCGGGTCCGGCTTCTGCGGCCGGTGCAGCCGGCACTTCCATCATCAGCGGAGGGGGCGGTGACGAGGGCGTGGCCGCACGCCGGTCCGCGGCGGGCGGCGGGTCAGCCGAGCGCGACTCATCGTGCAGCCCGGCGAGCGCATTGAACACACTCGCGCAGCGCCCGCATCGAACGTAGCCCTGGCCGACCCGCAAGTCGGCCGCCGTGACGGCGAGCGTCAGCGCGCATTTGGGGCAGACGGTGAACACGCGCCGATGATAGCCAAAGCGAACCGCGCTCGCTTTGCGCTACTCGCCCTGGGCGGTCGTCGGCGCCCCTGCGAGGCGCACACCCGCCAGCAACTGCCATCCGTCCCGGTCTGCGCCGCGGACGATGTCGAACCAGGGTCGATAGGCCGCGGCAACCTCGCCGGCTTGCGAGGTCAGCAGGCCGGCCAGCACGAGATCGCCGCCCGGCTTGACGCGTGCCGCGAGCTGCGGCGCCAATTCGATGAGCGGGCCCGAGAGGATATTGGCCAGGAGGACGTCGACCGCGCGGGGCAGGGTGTCGGCGGCCGCGTGCGTGTTCACGCGATCGGTGACACGGTTGGCGGCGGCGTTGTCGCACGTGGCCGTGAGGGCTTGCGAATCGATGTCGAACGCGTGGACGGTCGCGGCGCCGAGCAGCGCCGCGGCGATGCCGAGAATGCCGGACCCGCAGCCGTAGTCGATCACGGCGGCGCCCGGCTGCAGGTGGGCGTCGAGCCACTCGAGACACAGCGCCGTCGTGGCGTGGGTGCCGGTGCCGAACGCGAGGCCCGGGTCGAGCGAGAGTACGACGGCGCCCGGGTCATCGACGTGTTCGTGGGTCGGGCACACGTGAAGGCGCCGGCCGAAGCGCATCGCGTGGAAATCGGCGAGCCACTCGCGTTCCCAGGCCCGATCGGGGACGGCGCTCACCTCGAGCCGGTCGACGGCGACGCCGAGCGCCGCCGCGAGGACGGCCAGCGTCGTGGGCGAAGCGGCCTCCTGTGCGAAGGTCGCCTCGAGGCGCGTCGCCGGCCATAGCCGGATTTCGCCCGGCGCGGGCTCGAGGATCGCATCGTCCCGCTGGTCGGTCAGCGTCACCGCGAGCGCTCCGGCGTCGAAGCACGCGGCCTCGGCTGCTTCCGGATCGAGCTGGTCGAGGTTTACCCGGATGGAGAGGAAGGGCATAGAGATCAGAGCTTAGAGCTTAGAGCTTAGAGCCACACCGTTGGTTGGCCGGCAGCGTGCGTCCGTGTTCCCGTCGCGGGCCAACAGCCGGACACCGCAGCCTTGTCCGCATGTTGACATGGTGGCCGCCGGGACCGAATACGCGCGTGCAAACTCAGGCCACGGCGGAGCGCCTCTGGCTCTAAGCTCTAAGCTCTTAGCTCTTAGCTCTAAGCTCTAAGCTCCAAGCTCACTTCAGCCCTAAACGCCTCTCGAGATAATGAATGTCGAGCCCGCCACCGCGGAACGCGGCGTGGTTGAATATTTCCCGGTGCAGCGCGGCGTTGGTCTTGATGCCTTCGACCACCATTTCCGCGAGCGCCATCTTCATGCGCGCGATCGCGGTGTCGCGGGTGTCGCCGTACGCGATGATCTTGCCGATCAGCGAATCGTAGTTCGGCGGTACGTTGTATCCGGAGTAGAGATGGCTGTCGACGCGGATGCCGGGGCCACCGGGCGCGTGCCACAGTTTCACCGGGCCCGGCGAGGGCATGAAGGTCTTCGCGTCCTCGGCGTTGATCCGCGCTTCGATCGCGTGGCCGCGGAACTGGATGTCCTTCTGGACGTACGGCAATTTCTCGCCGGCCGCAATCAGCAGCTGCGCCTTGACGAGATCGATGCCCGTGATCATTTCCGTGACCGGGTGTTCAACCTGGATGCGCGTGTTCATCTCGATGAAATAGAACTCGCCGTCCTGGTACAGGAACTCGAGCGTTCCGGCGCTGCGGTAGCCGACGGCCGTGCAGGCGGCGACCACGCGCTCGCCCATGTCGCGGCGCTGCTTGTCCGTGATGCCAGGCGCGGGGGCCTCCTCGATCACTTTCTGGTGGCGGCGCTGCATCGAGCAGTCGCGTTCGCCGAGGTGCACGACGTTGCCGTAGTTGTCCGCGAGCACCTGGAATTCGATGTGGCGCGGGCGTTCGAGGAACTTCTCCATGTAGACCTGATCGTTGCCGAAGGCCGCCCGGGCCTCGGCCTGGGTCAGCGCGATCGAGTTGAGCAGCGCGCCCTCGCTGTGCACCACGCGCATTCCACGGCCGCCACCCCCACCCGATGCCTTGATGATCACCGGGTAGCCGATGCCGCGCGCGACGCGCAGGTTCTCTTCGTTGTCGGCGCCGAGCGGTCCGTCCGAACCGGGTACGCAAGGCACGCCGTGCGATTTCATCACCTTGATGGCCGACACCTTATCGCCCATCAGGCGGATCACTTCGGCCTTCGGCCCGATGAACGTGAAGCCACTTTTCTCGACGCGTTCGGCGAAGTCGGCGTTCTCCGAGAGAAAGCCGTAGCCGGGATGGATCGCGACGGCATCGGTGACTTCCGCCGCACTGATGATTGCCGGCATGCTGAGGTAGCTCTGCGGCGAAGGCGGCGGGCCGATGCAGACGGATTCGTCGGCGAGGAGGACGTGCTTCAGGTTGGCGTCGACCGTCGAATGCACCGCGACGGTCTTGATGTCGAGCTCGCGGCAGGCGCGCAGCACGCGCAGGGCGATTTCGCCGCGGTTCGCGATCAGTACTTTTTCGAGCATGCGTTACTCGATCGTGTAGAGCGGCTGGCCGAATTCCACCGGCTCGCCGTTCTGCGCCATCACCGAGGTGATGCGCCCCGCCTTGTCGCTCTCGATCTGGTTCATCATCTTCATCGCCTCGATGATGCACAGCACCTGTCCGACCTTGACCTCGTCGCCGATATCGACAAAGGGTTTCGCGCCGGGAGAGGCCGAAGAATAGAAAGTGCCGACCATCGGTGCGGTCACCACGTATTCATTGCTCTTGCGCGCCGGAGCGGCGGCCTGCGCAGCCACGGGTGCGACGGACTGCGCGACGGGCGCGACCATCGGGGGCGCCATCATGGGCGCGGCCATCAGGTGGTGGGAGGTCGCGCCGGTGGGCATGCGGCTGATGCGGACGGATTCCTCGCCCTCCTTGATCTCGATCTCGGCGATGCCCGATTCCTCGAGCAGTTCGATGAGTTTCTTGACCTTGCGAATGTCCATGCCGTGTATCCAGTAGCGAAAAAAGGTTTAGCGGGCGCCGCGCGCCGCGAGCTGCTCGGCAGCCGCGCGCACCGCGAGTTCGTAGCCGGCGCCGCCGAGTCCGAAGATGGCGCCGACCGCGATGTCGGTGAAATAGGAATGATGTCGAAACGATTCGCGCGCGAAGACGTTCGAGAGATGCACTTCGATGAACGGCAACGCGACGGCGAGCAGCGCATCGCGTAGCGCGATGCTCGTATGGGTGTAGGCGCCCGGGTTCACGATCAGGAAGGCGGTGCCATCCGTTCGGGCGGCATGCACGCGCTCGACGAGTTCGTGTTCGGCGTTGCTCTGGAAGGCGACGAGTTCATGTCCCGCGGCTTGCGCCGCCGCCGCGGAGCGCGCGACCAATTGCTCGAGCGTCGCGGCCCCATACGTGTGCGGCTCGCGCTGCCCAAGCAGGTTGAGATTGGGCCCGTTCAAAAGCAGGAGGCGCGCCATGGGCCGCGAAATTTACCGGATTTACGGCGTTCGCGAAACTTATGTGCAATATCGAGTGTTTTCTGGCGTTTACGCGCCGGTTTGCGCCCGGGTCGCCGCAAGGTCACGCAGTTTGTCGGCAATCTGCTGCTGTGCAACAGGAAGTTCGAGCTGCCCCGCATCGACGTCCCGCACCCGCGCGAGGATGAACGCCGCTTCGTCTGCATGCAACTCCCCGATGCGTACGGCGACGATCCGGCCCTTGCGATCCGAGAACACCGAAAACGGGAAAACCGGCTCGAGTCCGAACGCGGCGGCGGCATCGAGGCCGTCCTGCTCGCCGATCAGCAGTGGATAGTCGAGGCCGATTTCGGCGGCGTACTTGAGCACGTCGTCGCGAAAGTCGACGGCGATGCCGATCACCTCGAGACCCTCGCCCGCGTGTTCCTTGCGCAGTGCTTTCAGCAGCGGGATTTCACGGCGACAGGGAGCGCACCACGTCGCCCAGAAATTCACCAGCAGCGGGCGGCCGGCCCAGTGCGCGAGCGTGCGCGGCACGCCATCGCGATCCTTCAGCGCGAACTGCGGCAAGGTATCGGGAATGGCGCGGCGGGGCGGCGGGGAGGGCGTCGGGTCGTTGCCGCCGTTCAAGCTCGAGTCGGCCACGGCAGGCGTTTCGGCGCGCGCGGTCGTCGCGGCCGGCCGGGCCACGAACGCGGCTCGATACGAGAAATAACCGGCGAGGGCCGCGACGGCCGTGACGGCGATCAGGGTGAGCGGGCGTTTCCAGGGCATCGGCGCAGTGTGCCACGGCGTGTCGGCAATCGCGCGCGGGTACACTGCACCGATGATCCGCTTGGCATCGTCGAAGGTCGTCGCCCCCACGTTGCTCGCGGCGGCCTGTGCGCTTTCCGCGTGCGAACGTACCCACGTCGATCTGCCCACGACCGTGGCGCCCGAACCGGTGCGAGTGACCGCGAGCGCGAATGGGTTCGAAGGCGAGATCACGATCGACGGCTCGATTGCGGCCGTGCCGCGCCTGCACGAAGCCATCGAACCGCGCATGCGCGCCACGCTCGCCGAAGCGCAGGTGGCATCGCAGGCCGACATCCGGGCACGTGGCGTCGCGACCGCAGACGGGTATTTCTTCAAGGCGACGTGGACCGGGAGCCCCGCGGGGGATCGCTACCTCAACGTGTGCGGCCTCGTGTCGACCTATACCGGTGGGGCGCATCCGATGACGTCGGTCGAGGCCTTCGTCTGGGACCGCCTCGGGCAGCGGCGCCTCGCGCTCGCCGACCTGCTGGCTGATCCGCGCGCAGGGTCGCTTGGCGTCGTGACGCTGGCGAACGCCGCGCGCGATGCGCTCGTTGCGGCGAAGCGTTCGCGTGCCGCCGACTACGACCCGTCGAGGGACAGTTTCATCGGCACCTCGGGCGATGGCCCGTTCGCGGCGGATCTTGCGCGCTTCGGCCGCAACTTCGAGCTGGTGCCGCCCCGCGCGGACGGGGGCGGTGGCGGCCTCAGGCTGCTTTATTCACCGTATGACGTCGGGCCTTATTCGGACGGCCCGTACGAGGTCGTGGTGCCGGCGGCGACGGTCGCGCCGCTGCTGAAGCCCGACGCGGCGAGGGTACTGAGGTAAGGGCCGGCACCACGCTTACTCCAGGGCGCGCGCCGCCAGCGACGCGAACTCGCCGGCCTTCATGTAGCCGACCACGCGGAAATTGCGTCGCTCGACGCCGTCGGCGCCGTAGAACGCGATCGTCGGCGGGCCGAAAATGCCGAAGTGCTTCAGCAGCGCCTG
>CADEFQ010000059.1:0-2905 GCA_902826635.1 uncultured Pseudomonadota bacterium | reverse complement strand
CACGCTTCACCGTATCCATCCAGCCGCCTGCCTTCGGCAGGAGCTTGCCGGCCGATGCGCCGACGACGAGCAGCGGCGCACCCATGCCGAGGCTCATCGCAAAGAGCGCGAGTCCGCCGCGCAGCACATCGCCGCTCTGTCCGATCACGGCAAGCGTTGCGACGAGCGCCGGCGCCACGCAGGTCGTGACGATCAGCGCGGAGAGCGCACCCATCACCGCGACGCCGCCGAAGGTTCCGGCGCGCTGCTTGTTGCTCGCGTCGGCGAGCCGCGTCTGGATCGCAGCCGGCATCTGGATCGTGAAGAGGCCGAACATCGAAAGCGCGAGCACGATGAAGAGCAGCGCGAACACCGTGACGATCCACGGCTGCTGGAACACCGCCTGCACTTGCGCACCCGCGGCCGCGGCGGCGATGCCTGCGAGCGTGTACGTGAACGCCATGCCGAGCACATAGCTCAGGGAGAGGAAGAACGCGCGGCGGGTGGTGACGTTCGCGCCCTGTCCCGCAATGATGCCCGAGAGGATCGGGACCATCGGCAGCACGCAGGGTGTGAACGCGAGCAGGAGGCCCGCGCCGAAGAAGAATCCGATCACGAGCAGCAGGTTGCCCGAGCGGATGAAGCCCGCCATCCAGTCCTGCTTTGAGACGAAGCCGGAAGTTTCCACCGACATTGTTCCACCGGCGGGCAAGTCAACCGACAGCGCCTTCGTGATCGGCGGATAGCAGAGCCCGGCATCGGCGCAACCCTGATAGGTCACCGTTACGGGCAACGTCAGTGCACGGCCCCCGGCGCGCGCGACGGGCAGGCTGGCCGCGAGCTCTTCGCGATAGACCTCCTGCTCGCCGAAATACTCATCGGTGTGGCTCTCGCCCTTCGGCAACACGAGTTGCCCGAGCGTGGCTTCGCGACTTGTCGTCGCGACGGCGAGGCGGTTTCGATACAGGTAGTACCCGGGCGCGATTTCCCACACGAGTTGCGCACGATCCGGTCCGTCGGCCGCAACGGCGAGGCGGAACGCCACGTCCGGGTCGAGGAATTCGTCGCCACCGCTCTCCTTGCCGCTACGACGCGATTGCGCGAGCAGCGCGTCGAGGCCGCTCGCGCCGGCCGGCACATCGACCGTGGTAGTCCAGGCGGTCGGCGGATAGCACAGGCCCGCGTCGGCGCAGCCCTGCAATTTCAGCGTGATCGGCACCGCGCGTCCGGCGTTGCCGGCGAGCGTGACCGGGATCGTGACGTCGAACTTGCCGCGGAAAATTTCCTGTTCACCGAAATATTCGTCGGTGTGCATCTCGCCGCGTGGATAGACGGGTTCGCCGAGCGTCACGCCTTCGGCGCCGGTCGCCACCGCCATGCGCTTGCGGTAGAGGTAGTACCCGCGCTCGACATTCCAATGGACGGTGATTTGCCGATCGTCACTGTCGATCGTGTAGCGGTAGGCCACCTCGGGGGCCAGGAACTCGTCGGCGGCGAACGTCGCAGTCGCGGGAGAGGCGAGCACGGCGAAGGCCGCGATCAGGCGCGCGGCGCGGAACAGTGTGGGCATCCGGTCATCCTAAGCGAGGCGGGGCGGGCTTTTCTTGGAGTCCGGTCCGCTTCCGAGGTTCTCAAGTCTGCATTATGTAAAATAAAACGCTGTCAAGCCTTGAATTCCCGCGGCTCGCCCCTATCATTAGCAGCCAATCGGGGAGAGTGCTAACACTCCTGCCCTGGCGATCAAGATCCAATCATCCATCAATCCACAGGAGCGAACTCCATGAAGATTCGTCCGCTTCATGACCGCGTCATCGTGAAGCGCCTGGAGGAGGAACGTACCTCTCCGGGTGGCATCGTGATTCCCGATAGCGCGGCCGAAAAGCCCATCCAGGGCAAGATCGTAGCGATCGGCAAGGGCAAGATTCTCGAAGACGGCAAGGTCCGTCCGCTCGACGTCAAGGTCGGCGACAAGATTCTGTTCGGCAAGTACAGCGGCACTGAGGTCAAGGTCGATGGCGAGGATCTGCTCGTCATGCGCGAAGAAGACGTCATGGCCGTGATCGAGGGCAAATAACATGGCTGCCAAAGAAGTACGTTTCAGCGACGACGCACGCGCCCGGATGTTCCGCGGCGTGAACGTCCTCGCCAACGCCGTCAAGGCGACGCTCGGCCCCAAGGGCCGCAACGCGGTGCTCGAGAAGAGCTTCGGCGCCCCCACCATCACGAAGGACGGTGTGTCGGTCGCGAAGGAAATCGAGCTCAAGGACAAGTTCGAGAACATGGGCGCGCAGATGGTGAAGGAAGTCGCTTCCAACACCTCCGACGAAGCCGGCGACGGCACGACGACCGCGACCGTGCTCGCGCAGGCGATCATCCGCGAGGGCCTGAAGGCCGTGGCCTCGGGCCGCAACCCGATGGACATCAAGCGCGGCATCGACAAGGGCGTCCTCGCGGCCACCGAGGAGCTGAAGAAGCTCTCGAAGCCCTGCAAGGACTCGAAGGCGATCGCGCAGGTCGGCACGATCTCGGCGAACTCCGACGAGTCGATCGGCAAGACGATTGCCGACGCGATGGAAAAGGTCGGCAAGGAAGGCGTGATCACGGTTGAAGAGGGCTCGGGCCTCGCGAACGAACTCGACGTCGTCGAGGGCATGCAGTTCGACCGCGGCTACCTCTCGCCGTATTTCATCAACAGCCAGGCGAACCAGACCGCGGAGCTCGAAAAGCCGCTGATCCTGCTCGTCGACAAGAAGATCTCGAACATCCGCGAAATGCTGCCGGTGCTCGAAGGCGTCGCGAAGGCGGGCCGTCCGCTGCTCGTGATCGCGGAAGACGTCGAGGGCGAGGCGCTCGCCACGCTCGTCGTGAACAACATCCGCGGGATCCTCAAGGTCGCGGCCGTCAAGGCCCCGGGCTTCGGCGATCG
>CADEFQ010000058.1 GCA_902826635.1 uncultured Pseudomonadota bacterium | reverse complement strand
GGGGCCCACCGCCCGGTGGTACTATGGCAGGCGTCAGGAACTGGGGCCGACGAGGCGAGGCACTGCCATGAGCGAACCCAGAGTCATCAAGAAGTATCCCAACCGGCGTCTCTACGACACCGTCGAGAGCCGCTACATCACGCTCGGCGACATCCGGCGCCTCGTGGTCGAGCGCATCGACTTCGTCGTGATCGACAAGAAGACGCAGGCCGACATCACGCGATCGATCCTGCTGCAGGTGATCGCCGAGCAGGAACACGCGGGCGAGCCCGTGATGAGCCGCGATTTCCTTTCGCAGGTGATCCGCACCTACGGCGGCCAGATGCAGAACATCGTCGGCAGCTACCTCGAGCAAAGCCTCAAGCTGTTCAACTCGCAGCAGCGCGAAATGCGCGAGCGCGTGCGCAGCGTCGTGGGTGTCGATCCGATCGATGCCGTGGCGCAGGTCGCGCAGAAGAACTACCAGCGCTGGCGCGCCGTGCAGGACGACATCTTCCGCACGCTGCTTGGCGCCACCGCCCGCGCGCCGCGCGAGCGGGAGGAAGATGAGAAGGCACCGCGGGACACCGGGGCGCCGCCGCATGGCTAAAAGCTCAGAGCTCAGAGCTCAGAGCTTAGAGCTTAGAGCTTAGCGCCGGAGGCGCAGGCCCACACGTATCGGGGTGCCGACAGCTTTCAGGGTGCGAAAACAAAGAAGGCCGGGCGGCGCAAGCCGTCCGGCCTCTTTTCTGGCCCTGAGCTCTAAGCTCTAAGCTCTGAGCTCGTTCCTACGCGTCCACGTTCCTCATCGAGAGGCGCACGCGGCCCTGGCGATCCACTTCGAGCACCTTCACGCGCACGTTGTCGCCTTCCTTGAGCTTGTCCGAGACGCGCTCGACGCGCTCTTCGGAGATCTGCGAGATGTGCACGAGGCCGTCGCGACCCGGCAGGATCGTGACGAACGCGCCGAAGTCCATCAGGCGCGCGACCTTGCCTTCGTAGATGCGACCGACTTCGACGTCGGCGGTGATCAGCTCGATGCGGCGCTGGGCTTCGCGACCCGCCTCGCCGTTGACCGAGGCGATCTTGACCGAACCGTCGTTCTCGATGTCGATCGTCGTGCCGGTCTCTTCGGTGATCTGGCGGATCACGGCACCGCCCTTGCCGATGACGTCACGGATCTTCTCGGGGTCGATCATGATCGTGATGATCGACGGGGCGTACTCCGACATCTTCTCGCGCGAGGTCGACAGCACCTTCGCCATCTCGCCCAGGATGTGCAGACGACCCTGCAGTGCCTGCGCAAGCGCGACCTTCATGATCTCGGGCGTCACGCCCTCGACCTTGATGTCCATCTGCAGCGCCGTGACGCCGTCCTTCGTGCCGGCGACCTTGAAGTCCATGTCGCCGAGATGATCTTCGTCACCGAGGATATCGGTGATCACCTTGTAGCGGCCGCCCTCGAGCACGAGGCCCATCGCGACACCCGCGACCGGCGCCTTGATCGGCACGCCCGCATCCATCAGCGAAAGACTCGCGCCGCAGACGCTCGCCATCGACGAGGAGCCGTTCGACTCGAGGATTTCCGACACCACGCGGATCGTGTACGGGAAGGTCGCCATGTCGGGCATCACGGCCGCGATGCCGCGGCGCGCGAGGTTGCCGTGGCCGATTTCGCGGCGCTTCGGCGAACCCATCATGCCGGTCTCACCGACCGAGAACGGCGGGAAGTTGTAGTGGAACATGAACGGCTCGCGGCGTTCGCCCTCGAGCGCGTCGATCATCTGCGCATCGCGAGTCGTGCCGAGCGTCGTGACGACGAGCGCCTGCGTCTCGCCGCGCGTGAACAGGCCCGAGCCGTGGGTGCGTGCCAGCACGCCGACCTTGACGTTGATCGGGCGCACGGTCACGGCGTCGCGACCGTCGATGCGCGGCTCGCCGGCGATGATCCGCTTCCGGACGATGTCGCTCTCGAGCTTGAACAGCAGGTCGTCGACCTGGTCGGCATTCCACTTCGGCGCATCGCCGGCGGTCAAGGCGGCGGTGACCTCGGCCTTCACCTCGCCGATGCGGGCGTAGCGCGCCTGCTTCTCGGTGATCGTGTAGGCCTCGCGCAGCTTCGCCTCGGCGGCGCCCTGGACGAGCGCGGTGAGCTCGGCGCTGCCCTCGGCCGGCTTCCAGTTCCAGCGCGGCTTGCCCGCTTCCTTGACGAGTTCGTTGATCGCCTTGATCGCGACCTGCATTTCAGCGTGGCCGAATACCACGGCGCCGAGCATCACCTCTTCGGAGAGGCCAGCGGCCTGCGATTCGACCATCAGCACCGCCTGCTGCGTGCCGGCGACGACGAGGTGCAGCTGCGAGGCGGCGAGTTCCTTCGCGGACGGGTTCAGCAGGTACTTGCCGTCCTTGTAGCCGACGCGCGCGGCGCCGATCGGTCCGTTGAAGGGCACGCCCGCGATCGCGAGCGCCGCCGATGCACCGAGCAGCGAAGGAATGTCGGCGTCGATCTCAGGGTCGAGCGACAGCACGGTCGCGACGACCTGCACGTCGTTGAAGAAGCCGTCGGGGAACAGCGGGCGGATCGGGCGATCGATCAGGCGCGACGTCAGCGTCTCTTTCTCGGAGGGACGCCCTTCACGACGGAAAAAGCCGCCGGGAATGCGGCCGGCCGCGTAGGTCTTCTCGACGTAGTTGACGGTCAGCGGGAAGAAATCGCGGCCCTTGGTCGCTTCCTTCGCCGCGACGGCGGTCACGAGAACACGGGTGTCGCCCATCGAGACGACGACGGCGCCGTTGGCCTGGCGGGCCAGCTCGCCGGTTTCGAGCGTCACGGTCTGTGCGCCGAAAGGAAAAGATTTTTTGAAAGCGCTCACGCTTCTATCCTCGCAAAAAAAGATTTGGGAAAGCGAAAAGGCCGCGCATTCGAATGGCGCGGCCTTTCGTCGGGGTCCTTAGCGGCGGAGCCCCAGGCGCTCGACCAGTTCCTGGTACTTCTCGGGCATCGTGGCCTTGAGATAGTCGAGGAGCTTGCGGCGCTGGTTCACGAGCTTCACGAGCCCGCGACGCGAGGAGTGATCGCGCTTGTGTGCGCCGAAGTGCTCACCGAGCCCGTTGATGCGTTCGGAGAGCAATGCGACCTGCACTTCGGGCGATCCGGTGTCTTTCGGATCGCGGCGGAACTGCGCGAGCACTCCGCTCTTTTTTTCCGTGGATAGCGACATTAAGGGGAAATCCTTGAATTTCTTGACTTTAGACCGTTTTAGAGGCGCGGCATTCTAACCGCATGCCCCGCCACTCACAAGTTGAAGATCCGGCGCGGCCGCAGCCCGCCGAAACCGTCGATTTCCGCGAGTCCGACCAGCGTGTCGGCTGCGTCCCGCAGCCGGACACTGGTGCCCGGCGCGGCGCCGGCGAACGCCGGATCCGCCTGGTCGACGGCTACATCCGCGCGTCCGATCGGCTGTCCGTTTCGGACTCGCTCGACGCAAGCACGGGACAGCGTCACGGCCGGCCAATCGGGGATCCCCCGATCGATCGGCAGCAGCGGCGGCGGCGTGCC
The DNA here is from genome assembly GCA_902826635.1 of uncultured Pseudomonadota bacterium. Classification (GTDB taxonomy): domain Bacteria; phylum Pseudomonadota; class Gammaproteobacteria; order Steroidobacterales; family Steroidobacteraceae; genus CADEFQ01. The sequence goes on along the minus strand of CADEFQ010000058.1, from coordinate 5,945 downwards.
TGCCTGACAGGCCGCCAGCACCGATTCGAGCGGATGCATTGGCGCATCGACGAAAGGCTCGACCCAGGCGCGGTGCAGGCGGCTCACGTGGCCGGTCGTCCCGAGCGCGCGCGCCACGTCCTCGGCGAGCGTGCGCACGTAGGTGCCCTTGGAACACTCGACCGACAGATCAAGTGCCGCTGCGTGCAGCGACTCGAGCGCGAGCACGTGGATCGTGATGGTGCGCGCGGCGCGCGCGACCTCGACGCCCTGCCGCGCGAGTTCGTACAGCGGCCGCCCCCCCTGCTTCAGGGCCGAGTACATCGGCGGCACCTGTTGTTGTGCGCCGCAAAACCCGGCCAGCACCGTCTCGACCGCTGCCGGATCCAGGGCGGGGACGGTCGCGCGTTCGACGACCTCACCTTCGGTATCGCCCGTCGACGTGCGGGCGCCGAGCGAGATGGTGAACTCGTAGCGTTTGCGCCCCGCGAGGATTTCGCCCGCGACTTTGGTGGCCTCGTCGAGGCAAATGGGCAGCATGCCGGTCGCGAGGGGATCGAGGCTGCCGACATGGCCGGCCTTGGCCGCGCCATAGGCATGCTTGACCCGCTGCAACGCGGCGTTCGACGACAGGCCTCGCGGCTTGTCGAGGAGCAGGATTCCGGAGGGCATGGCGGTGGGTCAGGTTGAGCGGGGATCGTGATCGTCGGCCGCGCTGTCTTCCGCCGCGTCGCCAGCGTCACCTGCGCCGGTGTCACCTGCTCCGCGGGAGCGATCGTCCGTCACCGCGCGATTGATCAACGAGGTGAGGTGTGCCGCCTCCTCGAAATGCCGGTCGATCACGAACTCGAGGCGCGGCGCATGGCGCAGCGACAGGCGCCGGCCGACTTCACCGCGCAGGAACCCGGCCGCGCTCGCGAGTCCCTTGCGAACTTCGTCGGCCGCATGCCGCTCCCCGAAGGGCAGGAAGAATACGCGCGCGACCGACAGGTCGGGCGCGAGCTGCACCGCTGTGATCGTGACGCTGCCGACGCGCGGGTCCTTGACCTCGCGCGCAACCAGCGTCGACAGCACGCGCTGCACTTCGCCTTCGATGCGCTCGCGACGTGCGCTACCGGCCATGGCTCACGCGCCCATCACTCGATGGAGCGCGCCACCTCGACACGGGAGAAGCATTCGATCTGGTCGGCCACGCGCACGTCCTGGTAGTTCTTCACGCCGATGCCGCACTCGGTGCCGGCGCGCACTTCGCCCGCATCGTCCTTGAAGCGCTTGAGTGACTCGAGCGCACCCTCGAAGATCACGACGTTGTCGCGCAGCACGCGGATCGGGTTGTTGCGCTTCACGAAGCCCTCGGTCACGAGGCAGCCCGCGACCACGCCGAACTTGCTCGAGCGGAACACCTCGCGCACCTCGGCCACACCGACGATCTGCTCCTTGATTTCCGGCGCGAGCAGGCCCGACATCATCTGCTTCACGTCGTCGATGGCTTCGTAAATGATGCTGTAGTAACGCACGTCGACGCCGGTGTCCTTCACCGCGTCGCGCGCGGCGGAGTCCGCGCGCACGTTGAAGCCGATGATCAGCGCGCGCGAAGCCGCGGCCAGCTGCACGTCCGAGGCGGTGATGCCGCCTACGCCGTTGGCGACCACGTTGACCTTCACCTCGTCGGTCGAGAGCTTCGTCAGCGCTTCCCGCAACGCCTCGGCGCTGCCCTGCACGTCGGTCTTCAGCACGACCGAAATCGTGCCGGCCTTCGCTTCGCCCATCTGCGAGAACACGTCCTCGGCGCGCGTCGCCTGGCGCGCCAGCTTGACGTCGCGGAACTTGCCCTGGCGATAGAGCGCGACTTCGCGCGCCTTGCGCTCGCTTTCGACCGCGAGCACCTCGTCGCCCGCGTTCGGCGCGCCCGACAAGCCGAGCACGACGACCGGCAGCGAGGGGCCGGCTTCGGTGACCGGCTTGCCGGTCTCGTCGAGCATCGCGCGGACGCGGCCGAATTCCTGGCCGGCAATGATCGGATCGCCGGTCCGCAGCGTGCCTTTCTTGACGAGCACGGTGGCGACCGCGCCGCGACCCTTCTCGATCGACGATTCGATCACGACGCCCGCGGCGAGCCCCGAGCGCGGCGCCTTCAGTTCGAGCACTTCGGACTGCAACAGGATTGCGTCGAGCAGCTGGTCGATGCCGGTGCCGGCCCGCGCCGACACGTTCACGAACATGTTCTGGCCACCCCAGTCCTCGGGGATCACTTCGTGCTTCGCAAGTTCGGTGCGCACGCGATCGGGGTCGGCGTCGCCCTTGTCGATCTTGTTGACCGCCACGACGATCGGCACCCCGGCCGCCCGCGCGTGCTGGATCGCCTCGATCGTCTGCGGCATCACGCCGTCATCCGCGGCGACCACGAGCACGACCACGTCGGTCGCTTTCGCGCCGCGCGCACGCATCGCGGTGAATGCCGCGTGGCCCGGCGTATCGAGGAAGGTGATCACGCCCTTGTCGGTCTCGACATGATAAGCGCCGATGTGCTGGGTGATGCCGCCCGCCTCGCCCACCGCGACTTTGGCCCGGCGGATGTAGTCCAGCAGCGAAGTCTTGCCGTGGTCCACGTGGCCCATGACCGTGACCACCGGGGGCCGCGACTGCCAATCGTCCTGGCTCGTCTCTGCGCCCTGCAGGTCGATGTCGAGGCTGTCGTCTTTCTGCGCCTTGGCGCTGTGTCCCATTTCCTCGACCACGAGGATGGCGGTGTCCTGGTCGATCGGCTGGTTGATCGTCGCCATGACCCCCATGTTCATCATGATCTTGATGACTTCGTTCGCCTTGACCGCCATTTTCTGCGCGAGCTCGGCGACCGTGATCGTCTCGCCGACCAACACCTCACGCTTGACCGGCGCGGTCGGCATCTCGAACGCGTGGCGCGCGGTCTCGCCGGACGCCACCGACTGTCGCGAGCGCGTCGGGAAGCTGCGCTTGCGCTTCTTCAGGCGCGAAGTCGCGTCACCGGTGACATGCAACTGGTCACGGCCGTAACGGGTCGGCTGCGCGCCGGGCTGCGCCGGCTGCGCACCGCGCACCGGGCGATCCGGCCTCGGCGGCGCGGGCGCGGGCGGCGGCACGGGCTGCGTCTGGCGCTGCCGCTCGCGTTCGGCCTCGGCACGTGCCTGCTCTTCGGCGGCACGCCGCGCATCTTCCTGCGCGCGCTTGCGAGTCTGTTCGTCGTCGATACGACGGCGGTTCTCCGCCTCGACCCGCTCGTGCTCGAGACGCGCGGCTTCGATGCGTTCCTGCTCGAGGCGCACCGACTCGTCGGCGTCGCGCTTCTTGCTGTCGATCTCTTCCTGCTGCTGTCGCGCCTGCTCCTGCAGCACGTCCCGCTTGATGTAGGTTGCCTTGCGACGGACTTCGACGTTCACGGTGCGCGCGCGGCCCTGCACGCTCGCGAGTTTCAGCTCGCTCTGCGTCTTGCGCTTCAGCGTGATCTTGCGCGGCGCGCTGCCGCCGTCGCTTTCCTGCCCGTGGCTGCGGCGCAGGTGCGTCAGCAGCTCGAGCTTGGCCTCGTCGCTGATCCGGGCGTCCGGCCCGGATACCTGGATGCCGGCCTGATCGAGCTGCACGAGCAGCCGATCGACGGGCACCTTCAGGACCTCGGCGAACTGGGTGACGGTCACTTCTGCCATGGGTCGTTCCCTTCCTTCAGCGGCCGGCCTCGAACCAGTGCTCGCGTGCCTTCATGATGAGCTTGCCCGCCTCTTCCGACGACAGCCCTTCGATATCGAGAATGTCATCGACCGCCTGGTCGGCGAGATCCTCACGCGTGCGCACGCCGCGGCGCGCGAGCGCCAAGGCGAGATCCGGCTGCATGCCATCGAGCAGCAGCAGGTCCTCGGCGGGCATGTGCTGGTCGAGCGACTCTTCGGACGCGATCGCCTGGGTCAGCAGCACGTCGCGCGCGCGGTTGCGCAGCTCGCGGATCATGTCCTCGTCGAACTCCTCGATCGAGGCAATCTCCGCCTGCGGCACGTAGGCGATTTCCTCGACGGAGGAGAAGCCTTCCTGCACCAGGATCGTCGCGACGTCCTCGTCGACGTCGAGCTGCTTCATGAAGTTCTCGACGAGCACGCGCGACTCGGTCTCGCTCTTCGCCTCGGCGTCCGACTGCGTCATGACGTTGAGATCCCAGCCGGTGAGCTGGCTCGCGAGGCGGATGTTCTGGCCGCCGCGACCGATCGCCTGCGACAGCTTGTCCTCGGCGACCGCGATATCCATGCTGTGCGCGTCCTCGTCCATCACGATCGAGAGCACTTCGGCCGGCGACATCGCGTTGATGACGAACTGCGCGGGGTTCTCGTTGAACGGGATGATGTCGACGCGCTCGCCGGCGATTTCGTTCGACACGGCCTGCACGCGCGAGCCGCGCATGCCGACGCAGGCGCCGACGGGATCGATGCGCGGATCGTTGCTGCGCACGGCGATCTTGGCGCGCACGCCCGCGTCACGGGCGGCGCCGAGGATCTGGATCAGGCCCTGCCCGACTTCCGGCACCTCGAGCTTGAACAGCTCGATCAGGAACTCCGGCGCGGTACGCGACATGAACAGCTGCGGGCCGCGCAGCTCGGACCGCACTTCCTTGAGCCACGCCTTGATTCGATCCTGCTGCTTGACCTGTTCGCGCGGAATCATGTCCGTGCGCGCGACGAAGCCCTCGGCATTGCCACCGAGGTCGATATAGATGCCGTTGCGGTCCACCCGCTTGACCACGCCCGAGAGCAGCGAATCCACACGATCCTTGTACTGGTCGATCACCTGCGCGCGCTCGGCCTCGCGCACCTTCTGCACGATGACCTGCTTCGCCTGCTGCGCGGCAATGCGGCCGAACGCCACCGATTCCATCGGTTGCTCGACGAAACCGCCGACCTCCGCCTTCGAATCGACATCGATCGCGTCGTCGAACCGCAGTTCGCGGTCCGGCACTTCGAGTTCGGTGGAGTCGTCGGCGAACACCTTCCAGCGACGGAAGGTGTCGTAGTCGCCGGTCTTGCGATCGATCGCGACGCGCGCATCCCATTCCTCGCCGTGCTTCTTGCGCGTCGCCGCGGCGAGCGCCGCCTCGAGCGCCTCGAAGATCACTTCCTTGTCGACGCCCTTCTCGTTCGAGACGGCATCGACGACCATCAGAATTTCCTTGTTCATCCCGACTCCTCCAACACGCGGCGCCGCCCTACAGCGGCGCGAGGCGCGCGCGGTCTATTGCCGCAAAATCCAATGCCACAGCTTCACCATCGACCTCGAGCTCGATGCCGCGCTCAGAGACCGCCACGAGCGAGCCCGTGTAGCGGCGCCGCCCGTCGCGCGGTTCGACGAGTTCCACCTTCAACCGTTCGCCCCGAAACCGTTCGAAATGCGCGGGCTTGCGCAGCACGCGGTCGAAACCCGGCGACGACACTTCCAGCGTGAAGGCGCCCGGCATCGGGTCCTCCACGTCGAGCAGCGCGGAGACCTCGCGGCTCACGCGCTCGCAATCATCAACACCGATGCCGGCGGCACAGTCGAGATAGATCCGGAGAAATCCGGACCCCCGACCCGCATTCGCCTCCACATCGACGAGCTCGAACCCGAGCTGCTCGACCAGCGGCTCGAGCAGCGCAATGAGCCGGTCGCGAAGCGCAGTCACCGTCATCGCGCCTCCTTCACTTCTGCGGCCCGCGCCATCGGCCGCGGGGAAAAAAAATGGGCCCGAAGGCCCACCCTGAATCCGTACAGGCGGCGCTGAGCGCCCGCCCGGGACCCCGGCCAGGGATCCATAACAAGAAAGCCCCTCGGCGGGGGCTTTCCAAATCAATCACTTGGTACCCAAAGCTCCGTTGGAGCCTACGACGGGCCGGCCCACGTTGCCATGGGTCGGCCCCACCGAGGGCGCGGATTGTAGCCGCGTCAGGCCTTCTGGTAAACCCGCCTCGCGAGCA
>CADEFQ010000057.1 GCA_902826635.1 uncultured Pseudomonadota bacterium | reverse complement strand
CCTACTTCAACGACTCGCAGCGCCAGGCGACCAAGGACGCCGGCCGCATCGCGGGTCTGACGGTCAAGAGAATCATCAACGAGCCGACCGCGGCGGCACTCGCCTATGGCCTCGACAAGGACGGCGGCGATCGCAAGATTGCCGTGTACGACCTCGGCGGCGGCACCTTCGACGTCTCGATCATCGAGATCGCCGCGGTCGACGGCGAACGCCAGTTCGAGGTGCTCTCGACCAATGGCGACACGTTCCTCGGCGGCGAGGACTTCGACCTCACGATCATCCATTTCCTCGCGGGCGAGTTCCTGAAGGAATCCGGCGTCGACGTGCGCAAGGACCCGCTCGCGATGCAGCGCCTGAAGGAAGCGGCCGAGAAGGCGAAGATCGAGCTGTCCTCGAGCCAGCAGACCGACATCAACCTGCCGTACATCACGGCCGACGCGTCGGGCCCGAAGCACCTGAACATCAAGCTCACGCGCGCCAAGCTCGAGTCGCTCGTCGAGGACCTCGTGCGTCGCACGATCGATCCCTGCAAGGTGGCGCTGAAGGACGCGGGCCTCTCGCCGTCCGAAGTTTCCGAAGTGATCCTCGTCGGTGGCCAGACGCGCATGCCGCTCGTGCAGAAGTACGTGAAGGACTTCTTCGGCAAGGACCCGCGCAAGGACGTGAACCCGGACGAAGCGGTCGCAGTCGGCGCCTCGATCCAGGCGGGCGTGCTGGCGGGCGAAGTGAAGGACGTGCTGCTGCTCGACGTGACTCCGCTGTCGCTCGGCATCGAAACGCTCGGCGGCATCATGACGAAGCTGATCGAGAAGAACACCACGATCCCGACCAAGACCTCGCAGGTGTTCTCGACCGCCGACGACAACCAGACGGCGGTCACGATCCACGTGCTGCAGGGCGAGCGCGATCGCGCGGGCGACAACAAGTCGCTCGGCAAGTTCGACCTGTCCGACCTGCCGCCGGCGCCGCGCGGCATGCCGCAGGTCGAGGTCACCTTCGACATCGATGCGAACGGCATCCTGCACGTGTCGGCGAAGGACAAGGCCACGGGCAAGGAACAGAAGATCGTCATCAAGGCCTCGAGCGGCCTCACCGAGGACGAGATCAAGCGCATGGTGCGCGATGCCGAGGCTCACGCCGAGGAAGATCGCAAGTTCCGCGAGCTGGTCGAGACGCGCAACCGCGCCGACCAGATGATCCATGCGGTCGAGAAATCGCTCGCGGATCTCGGCGAGAAGGTCGATGCCGGCGAGCGCGCCAAGGTCGAGTCGGCGCTGTCCGATGTGCGCGCGGCGCTGAAGGGTGACGACAAGGCCGCGATCGACAAGAAGGTCGAGGCGCTGGCCCAGGCGTCGGCGACGATCGCCCAGCAGGCCTATGCGGCCTCCGAGGGCGCCGATGCGGCGGGCGCTGCGGCCGGCGGCGGTGCCGGCAGCGATGCGCCGAAAGCGGCCGAAGGCGATGTCGTTGACGCCGAGTTCGAAGAAGTGAAAGACAAGGGCCGCAAGGCCTCGTAAGAGGCGGACGCTCGGTGCCCATGAGGCCGCCGTGTGCCGTAAGGGGCGCCCGGCGGCCTTGACGTATCAACGGGAAACGCATGTCGAAGCGCGATTACTATCAGGTGCTGGGTGTAGCGAAGAACGCAGGTGAGGCCGACATCAAGAAGGCTTACCGCCGGCTCGCGATGAAATTCCATCCGGACCGCAATCCCGGCGACAAAGAAGCCGAAGAGAAATTCAAGGAGGCCAAGGAAGCCTACGAGATGCTCTCGGATGCGCAGAAGCGCGCCACCTACGACCAGTTCGGCCACGCGGGCCTCGATGCCGCGCGCCAGGGCGGCGGGCCGGGTGGTGCGGGCGGCTTCAATTCGGGCGAAGCCTTCGGCGACATCTTCGGCGACGTGTTCGGCGACATCTTTGGCGGCGGCCGTCGGGGCGGCGGGCGCTCGCAGGTGTTCCGCGGTGCGGACCTGCGCTACGAGCTCGAACTCGATTTGCACGACGCCGTGTTCGGCAAGTCGATCGAAGTCGAAATTCCAAAACTCGGCGAGTGCGAGACCTGCCACGGCAGCGGTGCGGCAAAGGGTTCCACGCCGGTCAACTGCGACACGTGCCATGGCAGCGGCCAGGTGCGCATTTCGCAGGGCTTCTTCCAGCTGCAGCAGACCTGTCCGAAGTGCCGGGGCAGCGGCAAGATCATCAAGAATCCCTGCGACACCTGCCTCGGGCAAGGTCGCGTGCGCCGCGTGAAGAAGCTGGCGGTGAAAGTGCCCGCCGGCGTCGACACCGGGGATCGCATCCGCCTCGGCGGCGAAGGCGAGGCGGGCCGCAACGGCGGGCCACCGGGCGATCTCTACGTCGAGGTCAACGTCAAGGATCACGCGATCTTCGAGCGCGACGGTGCGCACCTTTCCTGCGAAGTGCCGATCAGTTTCGCGACGGCCACCCTCGGGGGCGCCGTCGAAGTACCGACGCTCGACGGGCACGTGTCGCTCAAGATTCCGCTCGAGACGCAGTCGGGCCGGGTCTTTCGCTTGCGCGACAAGGGCGTGAAGCCCGTGCGCGGCGGCGCTCGCGGCGACCTTTTCTGCCGGGTCGTGGTAGAAACGCCGGTGCACCTCACGGCGGAGCAGCGCGAACTCGTGAAACGCCTCGATGAATCCCTGCAGCAGGGCGGAACGCGCCATTCGCCGCGCGAGAAATCGTTCTTCGAGGGCGTGAAGAGTTTCTTCACGGGGGGCGCTTGACGCGCGTCGCCATCGTCGGTGGCGCCGGGCGCATGGGGCGCGCGCTGGTGGCCTGTGCCGCGGGCTGCGGCGTCGAAGTGGTCGCGGTCGTTGCGTCCGCGCACAGCGCCGTGCTCGGACAGGACGCCGGGGAAATGGCCGGCGTGCGCCGTATTGGCGTGCCGATCACGACCGATCTTGCGGCGGCGCTGCGCGGCGCGCAGGCCGTCATCGATTTTTCGCTGCCGCACGCGGCGCGCGATCACGTCGATCAGTGCGCGCTCGCGCGCGTGCCACTCGTGCTCGGCACCACGGGCTTGCCCGACGGGATCGAAGCCGACTTCACCCGCGCGGCCTTGCGCATTCCGCTGCTCGTCGCGCCGAACACCAGCGTCGGCGTCACGCTGCTCCTCGATCTCGTGCAGCGCGCGGCGCGCGCGCTGCCGGACGATTTCGACGTGACGATCGTCGAAGCGCACCATCGCGCGAAAAAAGACGCACCCTCCGGCACGGCGCTCGCGCTTGGCCGCGCGGTGTCAGCGGGGCGAAACAGCCCGGTCGAGTACGCCGTCGTGCGCGGCGGGGACATCGTCGGGCAACACGATGTCCGCTTTCCCGGCATGGGGGAGGAACTCGTGCTGTCGCACCAGGCGACCGACCGGGCCATTTTTGCCCGCGGGGCCCTCCGGGCGGCGGTATGGCTGGCTGGGCAGGGCCCGGGCCAGTATTCGATGCGCGATGTACTTGGAATTAAATCATGATGTTATGGGATTAATTGCAAGATTACATGAACTTCAGTGGAGAACTCCGCAAGGCCTTTTCGCATGGACACCCCGGGCGGTGGACCTTAAACTTTGCGTGTAATCCGATTGTCGGGTTAGTCCGTACAAGGCGGGAGGATGTTCGAAGGAACTCCTCCCGCTTTGTGCATCTGAGCAGGGGAAAGATTTGGTGAGCGTACCCGCAGTACTGGCGCTGGCGGATGGAACGATCTTCCGCGGCCAGTCGATCGGAGCCAAAGGCAATACCACCGGCGAAGTCGTTTTCAATACCGCAATGACGGGGTACCAGGAGATCCTCACCGACCCGTCCTATTCCCGACAGATCGTCACGTTCACGTATCCCCACATCGGGAACACGGGCACGACGCCCGAGGACCTCGAGGCCGCGATCGTTCATGCCTCCGGTCTCGTGATCCGCGACCTGCCGGTGCTTGCTTCGAGCTGGCGCGCGGTCAACACCCTCACGGAATTCCTCGAGCGAGCCAAGACCGTCGCGATCGCCGGCATCGACACGCGGCGCCTGACCCGCATCCTGCGCGAGCGCGGAGCGCAGTCGGGTTGCATCATGACCGGCGACAAGATCGACCCCGCCGCGGCGGTGCGCGCCGCCGGCAAGTTCCCGGGACTGAAGGGCATGGACCTCGCGAAGGTCGTGAGCGTGAAGCGCCCCTACCAGTGGAACGAAGGATCGTTGTGGGCCGATCAGGGGCAGCCGCGCATGCTGCGCGCCCACCAGCGCCTGCACGTGGTCGCCTACGATTTCGGTGTGAAGCGCAACATCCTGCGCATGCTCGCCGATCACGGCTGTCGCATGACGGTGGTGCCGGCGCAGACGAGCGCCGACGGCGTGCTGGCACTGTCGCCCGACGGAATTTTCCTGTCGAACGGCCCCGGCGATCCGGAGCCGTGCGATTACGCAATCGAGGCGGTGCGCCGGCTGGTTGCGACCGACATTCCGCTGTTCGGCATCTGCCTCGGCCACCAGCTGATGGGTCTTGCCGCCGGCGCGAGCACCGTGAAGATGAAATTCGGCCACCGCGGCGCGAACCATCCGGTGCAGGAACTCGACACCGGCCGCGTGATGATCACGAGCCAGAACCACGGCTTCGCAGTCGATGAAAAGACGCTGCCGGCCAACGTGCGGGCCACGCACCGCTCGCTCTTCGACGGTTCCTTGCAGGGGCTCGCGTGGACCGATCGGCCGGTGTTCGGTTTCCAGGGCCATCCGGAGGCGAGCCCGGGGCCGCACGACATGCGCCCGCTGTTCCAGCAATTCTCCCAGTTGATGGTGCGCCGCCTGCAGAACCAGCTGCGGCAGAAGGCTTCCTGACATGCCGCGTCGTACCGACATCCAGAGCATCCTGATCATCGGCGCCGGCCCGATCGTGATCGGCCAGGCCTGCGAATTCGACTACTCCGGCGCCCAGGCCTGCAAGGCGCTGCGCGAGGAGGGCTATCGAGTCATCCTCGTGAACTCGAACCCCGCCACGATCATGACGGACCCCGAGATGGCCGATGCCATCTACATCGAACCCGTCAACTGGCGCACCGTTGCGCGGATCATCGAGAAAGAACGCCCCGATGCGTTGCTGCCCACGATGGGCGGGCAGACGGCGCTCAATACCGCGCTCGACCTCGACCGCGAGGGCGTGCTAGCGAAGTTTGGCGTCGAGCTGATCGCCGCCTCGCGCGAGGCGATCGACATGGCCGAGGATCGCGAGCGCTTTCGCAATGCGATGCGGGAGATCGGCCTCGAATCGCCGCGTTCGCACATCGCGAAGAGCCTCGAGGAAGCCCTCGCCGTGGTGGCCGAGGTCGGCTACCCCTGCGTGATCCGCCCGTCGTTCACGCTCGGCGGCTCGGGCGGCGGCATTGCCTACAATCGCGAAGAGCTCGAGGCGATCGTCACGCGCGGGCTCGAGGCCTCGCCGACGCGCGAGGTGCTGATCGAGGAATCCGTCATCGGCTGGAAAGAGTTCGAGATGGAAGTGGTGCGGGACCGCAAGGACAACTGCATCATCGTCTGCTCGATCGAGAACTTCGATCCGATGGGCGTGCACACCGGCGATTCGATCACGGTGGCGCCGGCGCAGACCCTCACCGACAAGGAATACCAGCGCATGCGCAACGCGTCGATCGCGGTGTTGCGCAAGATCGGCGTCGACACCGGCGGATCGAACGTGCAGTTCTCGGTGAATCCGGCCGACGGTCGCATGCTGATCATCGAGATGAACCCGCGCGTGTCGCGCTCGTCGGCGCTCGCCTCGAAGGCGACCGGCTTTCCGATCGCGAAGATCGCCGCGAAGCTCGCGGTGGGTTACACGCTCGATGAGCTCAAGAACGACATCACCGGCGGCGCGACCCCGGCTTCGTTCGAACCGTCGATCGATTATGTCGTGACGAAGATCCCGCGCTTCACGTTCGAGAAGTTCCCCGACGCGAACACGCGCCTCACGACGCAGATGAAGTCGGTCGGCGAGGTGATGGCGATCGGGCGCACGTTCGCGGAATCGATGCAGAAGGCGCTGCGCGGGCTCGAGACCGGCCTTGACGGCCTGACGCCGCAGCTCGCGCTGCCGCTCAGCGAGGAAGCCGCGGCACAGCTCGCGTACGAGCTGCGCTCGGCGGGGCCGTCGCGCCTGCTCTACGTCGCCGACGCGTTCCGCGCCGGCTGGTCGCTCGAGCGGGTCCACGAGCTGTCCTACATCGACCGCTGGTTCCTCGCCCAGATCGAGGATCTCGTGCACGAAGAGGCGCAGGTCCGCGAAGACGGTTTCTACGGCCTGTCCGCCGATCGCCTGCGGGACCTGAAGCGCAAGGGCTTCTCGGACAGCCGGCTCGCGACGCTCACCGGCACGAACGAGAAGGCGGTGCGCGGCCGACGCCGCGACTTCGGCGTGGTGCCGGTCTACAAGCGCGTCGACACTTGCGCGGCCGAGTTCGCGACCACGACCGCCTACCTGTACTCGACCTACGAGGAGGAGTGCGAGGCCGAGCCGACCGATCGGCGCAAGATCATGATCCTCGGCGGCGGCCCGAATCGCATCGGCCAGGGCATCGAGTTCGACTACTGCTGCGTGCACGCGGCGCTCGCACTGCGCGAGGACGGCTACGAGACCATCATGGTCAATTGCAACCCGGAAACCGTGTCGACCGACTACGACACCTCCGACCGGCTCTACTTCGAGCCGCTCACGCTCGAGGACGTGCTCGAGGTGATCGCGAAGGAAAAGCCCGAGGGCGTGATCGTCCAGTACGGCGGGCAGACGCCGCTCAAGCTGTCGCGCGCGCTCGAGGAAGCCGGTGCGCCCATCATCGGGACCTCGCCCGACGCGATCGACGTCGCCGAGGATCGCGAACGCTTCCAGCAGCTGGTGAAACAGCTCGGGCTCAAGCAACCGGCGAACGCCACGGCGCGCAACGAGGAACAGGGCGTGCAGCTCGCGCGCGAGGTCGGTTTCCCGCTCGTCGTGCGCCCTTCGTACGTGCTCGGCGGACGCGCGATGGAGATCGTGTTCAACGAGGCCGACCTGCGCACCTACATGACCGATGCCGTCAAGGTGTCGAACGACAGCCCGGTGCTGCTCGATCGATTCCTCGACGTGGCGACGGAAGTCGACGTGGACGCCGTGTGCGATGGCGAGCGCGTGCTGATCGGCGGCATCATGGAGCACGTGGAGCAGGCGGGCGTGCACTCCGGCGATTCGGGTTGCTGCCTGCCGCCGAACAGCCTGTCGCCCGAGTTGCAGCAGGAGCTTCGCGGGCAGACGCAGAAGCTGGCGCTCGCACTCAATGTCGTCGGCCTGCTCAACATCCAGTTCGCGATCCAGAACGGCATCGTCTACGTGCTCGAAGTGAACCCGCGCGCTTCGCGCACGGCGCCGTTCGTGTCGAAAGCCACGGGCGTGCCGCTCGCCAAGATCGGCGCCCGCGTCATGACGGGTCGCAAGCTCACCGACCTCGCGGTCGCCGAAACGCAACCGACCACCTATTACTCGGTCAAGGAAGCGGTGTTCCCGTTCTCGAAGTTTCCCGAGTCCGATCCGATCCTCGGCCCCGAGATGAAATCGACCGGCGAGGTGATGGGCACCGGGCGCACTTTCGGCGAAGCCTATGCCAAGGCACAGGCGGGTTCGGGCGTGACCTTGCCGCGCAGCGGCCTGTGCCTGATCTCGGTGCGCGAGCGCGACAAGCCGCGCGCGATCGATCTTGCGCGACGCCTCGTGGCGCGCGGCTTCGAGATCGTCGCGACCGCAGGGACCGCCAAGGTGCTCGAGGAGGCCGGCATCAGCTGTCGGCGCGCGAACAAGGTGCGTGAAGGACGGCCGCATATCGTCGACATGATCAAGAACGACGAGATCACGCTGATCGTCAACACCACCGAAGGCAAGCAGGCGATCCGTGAGTCGAACGAGATCCGCCGCGAGGCCGTGCATCGGCGCGTGACCTATTACACGACGCTGAACGGCGCGATGGCGACCTGCGAGGCGCTCGATCATATCGACGAAGTCGAGGTCCACAGCCTGCAGGAACTGCACCGGGAAGTGCACGCATGAAACGTACACCGATGACGCTGCGCGGCGCGGAGCAGCTGCGCGAGGAGCTGAAGCGCCTCAAGTTCGAAGACCGCCCGCGCGTGATCAAGGCGATCGCCGAGGCACGCGGCCACGGGGACCTGTCGGAAAACGCGGAATACCATGCCGCGCGCGAACAGCAGGGCTTCATCGAGGGGCGCATCAAGGAGATCGAAGCGAAGCTCTCGGCTTGCGAGATCATCGACCCGGCCAAGATCACCGACCCGAGTCGCGTGGTGTTCGGCGCGACAGTGGAGCTCGAGGCCGAGGAAGACGGCAAGCGAGTCACTTACGCGATCGTCGGCGAGGACGAAGCGGACATCCGCGCCGGGCGCATCTCGATCACTTCGCCGATCGCGCGGGCGCTGGTCGGCAAATCCGAAGGTGACGTAGTGCTGGTCACCGCGCCGGGCGGCAACCGCTCGTTCGAGATCGTCTCGATCCGCTACGTCTGAGGAGCGGTCAGGCGTCCGGAATGACGACCTTCGGATTGCCGGCGCGCGGCTTGTAGAGCACCGCGACATGGCCGATGCGGGTGACGAGGGCGCTTTGCGTCGCGGCGGCGAGCCGTTCGAGCATCGCGTCGCGATCGGCGCGCCCGGCGCCGCGGACTTTCACCTTGATCAGTTCATGGTCGTGCAGCGCGCGGGCCGTCTCAGCGATCACGCCCTCGGTGACGCCGCCGCCGCCGACTAGAATGACGGGATTCAGTGGATGCGCGAGGCCCCGCAGGTGCTTGCGCTGTCTTTCGGTGAGGTCCATCGGGCCCATTGTATTTCAGGAGCCGCATGGCGCGTCGGACGAAAAGCAGCGCGGGCTGGTTGCGGGAGCATTTCACGGACCCGTTCGTGAAGCGTGCGCACGCCGAAGGCTGGCGCTCGCGGGCGGTCTTCAAGCTCGAGGAAATCGACCGCAAGGAGAAGCTGCTCGCGCCGGGCATGCTCGTCCTCGACCTGGGCGCGGCGCCCGGGGCCTGGAGCCAGTACGGCCGGCGCAAGGTCGGGCGCAAGGGGCGGCTGATCGCGTCCGACATTCTCGCGATGGAGGCCATCGAGGGCGTTGAATTCCTGCAGGGGGACTTTCGCGACGAAGCGGTGTTCGGGCAACTCCTCGCGATGATCCCCGAGCGCGGGGTCGATGTGGTGCTGTCGGACATCGCACCGAACATGAGCGGGACCGACGCCATCGACCAGCCGCGCTCGATGTACCTGTGTGAACTGGCGCTCGATATGGCCGGCAGGGTCTTGAAACCGGGCGGCTCGACCCTCATCAAGACGTTCCAGGGCGCCGGATTCCAGGAACTGGTCGCAAATGCACGACGCCAGTTCGGAAAGGTCAAATTCGCCAAGCCGGCGGCTTCCCGCGCGCGCAGCGCGGAACTTTACCTTCTGGCTAGGGACTACCGGATGGTGTAGCGTGAACGGATTGCCATGAGGTCAACTCTTTGAACGATCTGACGAAAAACATCCTGCTCTGGGTCGTGATCGTGGTGGTGCTGCTGGCGGTGTTCAGCCGCTACATGCCACAGGTCGGCGAGCCCGAGCCGATCCGGTATTCGCGCTTCCTCAACGAGATGAAGAGCGGTCAGCTCGATTCGGTCGTGATCCAGGGCGACACCATTCTCGGTGTGCGCAAGGACAAGTCGCAGTTCAAGACCGTGAACCCCGAGACCGACTATTCGGCGCTCATCGGCGCGCTCGACAAGGCCGGCGTCGGAATCGAAGGCCGCGCGCCACGCCAGCCGAATTTCTTCGCGCAGTTGCTGCTGCAGCTCGCGCCGGCACTGCTCCTGATCCTCGTCTTCGTCTACATGCTGCGCCAGATGCAGGGCTCGGCCGGCGGGCGAGGGGCCATGTCCTTCGGCAAGAGCCGCGCGCGACTCCTTGGCGAGGACCAGGTCAACGTGACCTTCGCCGATGTCGCGGGCGTGGAGGAGGCGAAGGCCGAGGTCAGCGAGATCGTCGACTTCCTGAAAGACCCCGGCAAGTTCCAGAAGCTCGGCGGCAAGATCCCGAAGGGCGTGCTGATGGTCGGCAGCCCCGGCACCGGCAAGACGCTGCTCGCGCGCGCGATCGCGGGCGAGGCGAAGGTGCCGTTCTTCACCATTTCCGGCTCCGACTTCGTCGAGATGTTCGTCGGCGTGGGCGCCTCGCGCGTGCGCGACATGTTCGAGCAGGCGAAGAAGCACGCGCCCTGCA
>CADEFQ010000056.1:3130-11503 GCA_902826635.1 uncultured Pseudomonadota bacterium | reverse complement strand
ATGGCTCCCCGGGTTCGATTCGAACGAACGACCAACGGATTAACAGTCCGACGCTCTACCACTGAGCTACCGGGGAACGGGAGCCTGATCGAAGGGCGCGAATTCTCAAGTACGGGGGCGGACGCGTCAAGGGACCGGCAGCCTCGAGCGGCCTCGCCGGCGCCAGAGTGCGCCGTAGGCCACGATATTGACGAGTACGAGCCCTGCGCCGAGCGCCGCCTGAAAGCTGCGTGTGAGCCCGGCGGGGTAGATCACCGGGGTGATGTAGCGCTCGATGAATCCGCCCTCGTAGCCGGACTCGCCCGCCCGAACGCGCAGGGCGTTTTCGAGCGGCGTCAGCGGGCAGATCGCTCCGCTCGCCAGGATCCAGAGGCCCCAGCCGAGCGCGATCGCGTGCAGCCACGCGATGCGCGGCCAGCGCCAGGCGAGGAATCCGCCGGCGGTGACGAAGGCGATGAACGCGAAGTGCAACGCGACGACGAGATCCGCCAGGACTCGCCAGGTCACGTCACGCCATCAGGCGGTTTTCGCCGCCGCCCCCGAACTGAGCACCCGCGCCATGCGATCGACGGCCTTTTCGAGCGTTTCCATGCTGCAGGCGAACGAGATGCGCATGTGACCCGGTGCGCCGAAGCCCGAACCCGGCACCACCGCCACGCCGCCCTCGTTCAGCAGCAGCTCGGCGAAGGCGTTGTCGTCGCGGCAGCCCATCGCGTGCATCGCGCCGCTCACGTCGGCAAACGCATAAAAAGTGCCGGCGCCCTGGAGGCAGGAAATGCCCGGC
This sequence comes from uncultured Pseudomonadota bacterium, assembly GCA_902826635.1. Taxonomy (GTDB): domain Bacteria; phylum Pseudomonadota; class Gammaproteobacteria; order Steroidobacterales; family Steroidobacteraceae; genus CADEFQ01. The sequence continues at coordinate 10,719 of CADEFQ010000056.1, read as the reverse complement.
AGGGAATTGAGCCCCTCGACGATGTAGTCGTGGCGCTTCTTGTACTGCACGTTCATTTCGCTGACGCAGGCCTGGTCGGCATTCAGCGCCACGACCGCCGCGCGCTGCGTGATGCTCGACGCGTTCGAGGTCGACTGGCCCTGGATCGTGCTCATTGCGGTCACGATTTCCTTCGGGCCACCGCAGTAGCCGAGGCGCCAGCCGGTCATCGCGTAGGCCTTGGAGCAACCGTTGATCGTCAAGGTGCGGTCGTACAGTTCGGGCACTGCGGTCAGCAGGCTGCAGAACGGTTCGCTCGCCCAGTAGATCTTCTCGTACATGTCGTCGGTGCCGATCACGATGCGCGGATGCGCAAGCAGCACTTCGCCGAGCGCACGCAGCTCGGCGCGCGTGTACGCGGCGCCGGTCGGGTTGCAGGGGCTGTTGAGCAGCACCAGTCGGGTCTTCGGCGTGATCGCCGCTTCGAGCTGGCGCGGCGTGATCTTGTAGCCCTGGCTCGCGCCCGCGAACGGCATCACCGGCAGGCCGTCGGCGAGCAACACCATGTCGGGGTAGGACACCCAGTAGGGCGCGGGGATGATCGCCTCGTCGCCCGGGTCGAGCACGGCCATGCAGAGGTTGTAGATCGTCTGCTTGGCGCCGCTTGAAACGATGACCTGCGAGCGCTCGTACTCGATGCCGTTGTCGCGGCGGAATTTCGCGATGATCGCGTCTTTCAGCTCGTTGATGCCGTCGACGTTGGTGTAGCGCGTGTGGCCGCTGCGGATCGCATCGACGCCCGCCGCGGCGATGTGCGCGGGCGTGTCGAAGTCGGGTTCGCCGGCGCCGAGCGCCACGATGTCCTTGCCCTCCGCCTTGAGCTTCGCCGCGCGCGCGGTGACAGCGAGGGTGGGGGAGGGTTTGACGCGCTGGACGCGTCGCGAGACCGGTAGTGCCACGGATTGAACCTGCGAGTGAGTGGGAGCGGGAACGGCGCTATATTACCCGATCAGCCTCGATCGTATCACCGCCCCTATGGACACCCACTCCGGCCCGGCTGCCGCTCCCTTTCACCTGCGCTCGGACTACACGCCCGCGGGCGATCAGCCGCAGGCGATCGAGAAGCTCATCGAGGGCCTCGAAGACGGGCTCGCGCACCAGACCCTGCTCGGAGTCACCGGATCGGGAAAAACATTCAGTGTGGCCTGCGTGATCCAGCAGGTGCAGCGCCCGACGCTGGTGGTAGCGCACAACAAGACGCTCGCCGCACAGCTCTACGGTGAATTCCGCGAGTTCTTTCCCGAGAACGCGGTCGAATATTTCGTCTCCTACTACGACTACTACCAGCCCGAAGCCTATGTGCCCTCGAGCGACACCTACATAGAAAAGGACGCCTCGATCAACGAGCACATCGAGCAGATGCGCCTGTCGGCCACGAAGGCGCTGCTCGAACGGCGCGACGCGATCATCGTCGCGACCGTGTCGTCGATCTACGGTCTCGGCGATCCGGAAGCGTATTTCGCGATGGTGTTGCACCTGAAGCGCGGCGACCGGCTTGATCAGCGCCAGTTGCTGCGTCGCCTCGCAGACATGCAGTACACGCGCAACGAGATGGACCTGCGCGCCGGCACGTATCGCGTGCGTGGTGACGTGATCGACATCTTTCCGGCGGAATCCGATCGCGCAGCGGTGCGGGTGGAGCTCTACGACGAGACCATCGAGTCCCTGGCGCTGTTCGATCCGCTGACCGGCGAGGTGACGCGCAAGCTGCCGCGCTACACGATCTACCCGGGCTCGCACTACGTGACGCCGCGCGAGCGGATCATTGGTGCGGTCGATCGGATCCGTGACGACCTGCGGTTGCGCCTGGCGGAACTGCGCGGCGCCGACAAGCTCGTCGAGGCGCAGCGGCTCGAGCAGCGCACGATGTTCGACATGGAGATGATGAAAGAGGTGGGCTATTGCGCCGGCATCGAGAATTACTCGCGCTACCTCTCGGGGCGGGCGCCGGGCGAGCCGCCGCCGTGTCTCTACGACTACCTGCCGGATGACGCGTTGCTGATCGTCGACGAAAGCCACCAGACGATTCCGCAGCTCGGCGCGATGTATCGCGGCGATCGTTCACGCAAGGAGACGCTCGTCGAGTACGGTTTCCGATTGCCCTCGGCGCTCGACAACCGGCCGCTCAAGTTCGAGGAATGGGAGGCGCTCGCGCCGCAGATGATCTTCGTCTCGGCGACGCCGGGTCCTTACGAGGCGCGGCACGCCGCGCAGGTCGTCGAACAGTTGGTGCGGCCCACCGGTCTCGTCGACCCGGAAGTGGAAGTGCGCCCGGTTCGCTCGCAGGTCGATGACGTGCTGTCGGAAATCCGCCTGCGCGTCGAGCGCAATCAGCGCGTCCTGATCACCACGCTCACGAAACGCATGGCCGAGGACCTCACCGAATATCTGCACGAGCACGACGTGCGCGTGCGCTACCTGCATGCGGACGTCGAGACGGTCGAACGCACCGAGATCATCCGCGACCTGCGCCTCGGCAAATTCGACGTGCTGGTCGGCATCAACCTGCTGCGCGAAGGCCTCGACATGCCCGAGGTGTCGCTGGTCGCCATCCTCGATGCCGACAAGGAAGGTTTCCTGCGCTCCGACAATTCGCTGATCCAGACGATCGGGCGCGCCGCGCGCCATCTGCACGGGCGCGCCATTCTCTACGCCGATCGCGTCACCGGTTCGATGCAGCGGGCGATCGATGAGACCAGCCGGCGGCGCGCGAAGCAGCTCGCGTTCAACGCCGAGCACGGCATCACGCCTCGCGGCATCGTGAAAAGCGTGGCAGACATCATGGAAGGCGCGCGCAGCGAAGCGCCTCGGCCGCGCGGTCGGACGGGAGCGGGCGGCGGCGTGGGCGCGGGCGACGACAAGATCACGGCCATGCGCCCCGAGCAGATCGTGCGGCAGATCAAGAAGCTCGAGGCCGACATGTTCAGGAAGGCCCGCAACCTCGAATTCGAGGAGGCCGCACGCCTTCGGGACCGGATCGAACGCCTGAAGCAGGCCGAGCTCGGCCTGCCCCGCAGCGAGGCGGTCTGAGGCGGGCGCTAACGTCTTGAAATCGCGTGGATTCGATTGCCTCGAAGGCGGGCGTTGCGGTATCTTTCGCGCCCCCATAGGCGCGTAGCTCAGTGGTAGAGCACTTCCTTGACATGGAAGTGGTCGGTGGTTCGATCCCACTCGCGCCTACCATTTTCCTTCGGCTGGAGCCGTCATGCCGGTGATCACGCTGCCGGATGGCAGTCAGCGCACATACGACACGCCGATCTCGGTGGACGCGATAGCGGCCAGCATTGGTACGGGCCTGCGCAAGGCCGCGCTCGCCGGCCGTGTCGACGGCAAGCTCGTCGACACGGGCTACGTGCTCGACCACGACGCGAAAGTCGCGATCGTTACGCCGAAGGATCCCGAAGGCCTCGAGATCCTGCGCCACTCGACCGCGCACCTGCTCGCGCAGGCGGTCAAGCAGCTCTACCCCGAAGCGCAGGTCACGATCGGCCCGGTGATCGACGACGGTTTCTTTTACGATTTCGCATACTCGCGTCCGTTCACGCCCGAGGATCTCGCTGCGATCGAGCAGCGCATGGGCGAGCTCGCGCAGGCCGACGAAAAGGTATCCCGGCGCGTGATGAAGCGCGACGAGGCCGTCGCGTACTTCAAGGGCCTCGGCGAAACCTACAAGGCCGAGATCATCGCGAGCATCCCCGACAAAGAGGAAATCAGCCTCTACGGGCAGGGCGACTGGGTCGACCTGTGCCGCGGTCCGCACGTGCCCTCGACCGGCAAGCTCAAGGTCTTCAAGCTGATGAAGGTCGCGGGCGCGTACTGGCGCGGAGACTCGCGCAACGAGATGCTCCAGCGCATCTACGGCACGGCGTGGGCCGACAAGAAGGACCTCGACGCCTACCTGCACCGCCTCGAAGAGGCCGAGAAGCGCGATCACCGCCGCATCGGCCGCGAGCTCGACCTCTTTCACATGCAGGAAGAGGCGCCGGGCGCCGTCTTCTGGCACCCGAAGGGCTGGCAGATCTTCCAGTCGCTGATCGCGTACATGCGCGAGAAGCAGCGCGCAGCGGGCTATGAAGAGGTGAATGCGCCCGAGATCATGGACGCGGCGCTGTGGCAGCAGTCGGGCCACCTCGAGAAGTTCGGCGAGAACATGTTCCTCACGCAGACGCCCGACGAGCGCGTCTACGCGATCAAGCCGATGAACTGCCCCGGCCACGTGCAGATCTTCAAGCAGGGCATCCGCAGCCATCGCGATTTTCCGATCCGCTTCGCGGAGTTCGGCAAGGTGCACCGCTACGAGCCCTCGGGCGCGCTGCACGGCCTGATGCGCGTGCGTGCCTTTACGCAGGACGACGCGCACATCTTCATCACCGAAGAGCAAATCACCGAGGAGTCGGTGCGCGGCATCGAGCTGCTGCTGTCGATCTATCGCGATTTCGGCTTCGACGATGTGCGGGTGAAGTACTCCGACCGCCCGGCGAAACGCGTCGGCAGCGATGCGGTCTGGGACCGCGCCGAACAGGCGCTGATCGACGCGACGAAGGCCGCCGGCATCGATTACACGCTGAACCCGGGGGAGGGTGCCTTCTATGGCCCGAAGCTCGAGTTCGTGCTTCAGGACGCGATCGGCCGGGACTGGCAGTGCGGCACCTGGCAGGTCGATCTCAACCTGCCGGGGCGCCTCGGGGCGCACTACATCGACGAACACAGCGCCAAGCGCACGCCCGTGATGCTGCACCGGGCGATTTTCGGCTCCCTGGAGCGCTTTTTCGCGATCCTGCTGGAACACCATGCCGGGAAGCTGCCCGCCTGGCTCGCGCCCGTGCAAGCGGTCGTGTGCACGATTACCGACCGCCAGGACGAGTACGCACGAAAAGTCGTGGATTTGCTTAAAAATCAGGGATTTCGGGTCGAAAGCGACTTGCGGAACGAAAAGGTGGGCTTTAAGATTCGCGCGCACACGTTACAGCGTGTGCCGTACCTATTGGTCGCGGGAGACAAAGAAGTCGCCGCGAACCTGCTTTCCGTGCGAACCCGAAGCGGCAAGGATCTGGGCACGATGTCGCCGGAGACGTTTGCGAACCGTCTTCGCGACGAGCTCGAGAGCCGTGGGCGCCGAACATTGGAGGATTGATTTATAGCCATTGCAAGCAAGCGCGTCCGGCGCAACGACGAGATCAACGCACCGCAAGTGCGGGTGATTGCAGCCGACGGCTCCCAGGCGGGGGTCATGTCCCGGTACGACGCGCTCCAGATGGCTACTGCCGCTGGGCTCGATCTCGTGGAAGTGTCGCCCACGGCGGAACCGCCGGTGGTGCGAGTCATGGACTACGGCAAATTCCTGTTCGAGCAGAACAAGAAGGCCCACTCCGCGAAGAAGAAGCAGAAGCAGATCCAGGTCAAGGAAGTGAAATTTCGTCCCGGGACGGACGAGAACGATTACCAGGTCAAGCTGCGCAATTTGACGCGCTTCCTGACCGAAGGTGACAAGGCCAAGGTAACCCTGAGGTTCCGCGGCCGTGAGATGGCGCATCAGGAGATCGGGCGCAAGCTTCTCGATCGGGTGGTGCTCGACCTTGCCGGCGTCGGCGGAATCGAGCAGAACCCGCTCATGGAAGGGCGCCAGATGGTGATGGTCTTCGCGCCGAAAAAGAAGTGATCGGCAGGTAACTGCCGGTCCGCAGGCAAGCGAGCCCATCGGGGCTTTGCGAGCCTTTGCTACAACAGGAGATGAGCATGCCCAAGTTGAAAACCAACCGGGCGGCAGCGAAGCGTTTTCGCAAGACTGCGAAAGGCTTCAAGAGCTATGCCGCCGGCCGTCGACACAACCTCGGCCACAAGGCCCCCAAGGTCAAGCGGCACGCCCGTTCGGGCGGCAGCAGCCTCGTACACGAGAGCGACGTCGGTCGCCTCGTCCAGCTGCTCCCCAACCACAAGTAACGGCACGAGGTAAGAAGTCATGGCACGAGTCAAGCGTGGCGTGACGGCCGGGCGCCGTCACAAGAAAGTTCTGGGCAAGGCGAAGGGTTATTACAACGCCCGTCGCAAGGTCTATCGCACCGCGAAGCAAGCGGTCATCAAGGCGGGCCAGTATGCGTACCGCGATCGTCGCGCGAAGAAGCGCGACTTCCGCGCGCTCTGGATCACGCGTATCAACGCCGCGGCGCGCCTGTACGAAATCTCGTACAGCCAGCTCGTGAACGGCCTGCGCAAGGCCGGCATCGCGATCGACCGCAAGGTGCTGGCGGATATCGCCGTACACGACGCCCCGGCATTCGAGGCGATCGCGAAGCAGGCAAAAGCGGCCCTCGCAGCGGCGTAAGTCGCCGTGGGGGAACTGGCCCGTCTCACCGGTGAGGCACTCGCGGCAATCGGCGCGAGCGGCGACCTGTCGTCGCTCGACGCCGCGCGAGTGCACTGGCTCGGCAAGAAGGGCGTGCTCACCGAGCAGCTGAAATCGCTCGGCGCGCTGCCCGCGAGCGAACGACCCGCTGCGGGCCAGCGCATCAACGAAGCCAAGGTCCTGGTGCAGGACGCGATCGAAGCGCGCCGTGCGGCGCTCGAGCGCGCGGCCGTCGAGCAGGCGCTGGTGGCCGGGCGTCTCGACGTGACGCTACCCGGGCGCGGCGAGACACGCGGCACGCTGCATCCCGTCACGCTCGCGCGCCTTCGCATCGAGAAGCTGTTCCGCAATGCGGGTTTCACGGTCGAGACCGGCCCCGAGATCGAAGACGATTTCCACAATTTCACCGCGCTCAACCTGCCGCCGGATCACCCGGCGCGGGCCATGCACGACACGTTCTATTTCCCCGACGGGCGCTTGCTGCGCACCCACACCTCCCCGGTGCAGGTGCGCACCCTGCTCGAGCGATCGCCGCCGCTGGCGCTGATCGCGCCCGGTCGCGTGTACCGCTGCGACCACGATCTCACGCACTCGCCGATGTTCCATCAGGTCGAGGGGCTCGTTGTGGGCGAGGGCGTGAGCTTCGGGAACATGAAGGCGGCGCTGCGCGACTTCCTGCAGGGCTTCTTCGAGCGCGACCTGGCGTTGCGCCTGCGCCCGTCGTACTTTCCGTTCACCGAGCCTTCGGCCGAAGTGGACATGACCTGCGTGTTCTGCAACGGGACGGGGTGCCGCGTCTGCAAGCACACCGGCTGGCTCGAAGTCGCGGGCTGCGGCATGGTGCACCCGAACGTGTTCCGCGAATGCAAGCTCGATTCGGAACGCTGGACGGGCTATGCCTTCGGCTTCGGCATTGATCGGCTCGCGATGCTGCGCTATGGCGTCAACGACCTGCGGCTCTTCTTCGAGAACGACCTGCGCTTCCTGCGCCAGTTCGCGAGCGCCTAGATGAAGATTCCGCTTTCCTGGCTCGGGGAGTGGGTGCGCGTCGGAGTCGATGCGCGCACGCTCGGCTCGCGGCTGACGCTTGCGGGCTTTGAGCTCGAAGGTATTGCGCCCGCGGCGCCGCCGTTTTCGGGCGTCGTAGTCGCTCAGATCCTCACCGCGGAGCGTCATCCGCAGGCCGAGAAGCTGCAGGTGTGCAGCG
>CADEFQ010000056.1:0-3030 GCA_902826635.1 uncultured Pseudomonadota bacterium | reverse complement strand
CAGATCCTCACCGCGGAGCGTCATCCGCAGGCCGAGAAGCTGCAGGTGTGCAGCGTATCGTTTGGGGAGGCCGCGCCCGTGCAGATCGTCTGCGGCGCGCGCAATGCGCGCGCGGGGCTGAAGACCGCGCTCGCGGTGGTTGGCGCGGTACTGCCGGGCGAGCTGCGGATCAAGGCGGCGAAGCTGCGCGGTATCGAGTCCTTCGGCATGTTGTGTTCAGCGAAAGAGCTGGGCCTCGCCGAAAGCTCCGAGGGGATCCTCGAGTTGCCCGCGGATGCGCCGGTCGGTCACGACCTGCGTGAGTGGCTGGCGCTCGATGACAGCATCCTCGAACTCAACGTGACGCCAAACCGCGGCGACGCGATGTCCGTGCTGGGTGTCGCACGTGAAGTGGCCGCGATCCTCGGTGAGGGCCGCTCGATCAGCGGGCCTGCGATCGATGCGGTGCCTGCGCGATGCGCCGATACCCGCGCCGTGCACCTCGATGCAGCGGACGGCGCGCCGCGTTTCGTGGGTCGGGTGATCCGCGGTGTCGACAACACGCGGCCTTCCCCGGCGTGGCTGCGCGAACGCCTGCGGCGCGCTGGGCAGCGATCGATCAGCCCGGTGGTCGACGTGACGAACTATGTGCTGCTCGAGCTTGGGCAGCCGATGCATGCTTACGATCTCGCAAAACTGAGCGGCGACGTGCGGGCGCGCTCGGCCCACAAGGCCGAGGCGATCACGCTGCTCGACGGAAGCCACGTTACGCTCGCCGGCGACGAACTCGTCATTGCGGATGCGGTCGGCGCGGTGGGTCTCGGCGGCGTGATGGGGGGCGAGCGCACGGCCGTCACTGCGGGCACCACCGATGTGTTCCTGGAAGCCGCCTGGTTCAGCCCGCAAGCCATCGCAGGCCGGGCGCGCCGCCACGGATTGCACACCGATGCCGGCCAGAGATTCGAGCGTGGCGTGGATCCCGCGGGTCAGGTTCGAGCGGTGGAGCGCGCCACGGCGATTCTTGTGGATATTGCCGGCGGCACACCCGGACCCACCCAGGTCGTCGAGCGCACCGAATTCCTGCCGCACCGCGCGCCGGTGCATTTGCGTCGCGAGCGGCTCGCGAGACTACTCGGTGTCGCGCCGGCTGCGGCGGTCGTGGAAGGCCATTTGCGCGCGCTGGGAATGACCGTCACGCAGGCGACCGATGGCTGGGATGCCACGCCGCCCGGTTTCCGCTTCGACATCGCGATCGAGGCCGATCTCATCGAGGAATTCGCGCGCCTTTCGGGTTTCGACTCGATTCCGGCGGCCCGGCTCGAGGCGGCCCAGGTGATCGGCGCGGTCTCCTCGTCGGCGCCGGACGAGTCGCGCGTGCTGGAGCTGCTGGCCGCACGCGGCTACCACGAAGCGATCAGTTTCGCGTTCGTCGACCCGGCGCTGCAAACCCAGCTGTTTCCGGGTGTCGAGGCCGTGGCGCTCGCGAATCCGATCGCGAGCGATCTCGCGGCGATGCGCGTCTCGCTGTGGCCCGGCCTGCTGCGCGCCGTACGCGAGAATCAGCGCCGGCAACAGGAACGCGTGCGGCTCATCGAGCGCGGCAACGTTTTCCTGGTCGATGGCGCCGGAACACGCGAGGTCGACACGCTCGCGGGCGTCGCATGTGGAACGCGCGCACCCGAGCAGTGGGGCGGCGCGAAGGCGCCCGTCGACTTTCACGACGTCAAGGCGGATGTCGAGGCGCTGCTTGCAACCGCGTCGACGGCGCAGTTCGCGTTCGTCGCAGACACGCTCGCGTGCCTGCATCCGGGGCGCAGCGCGCGCATCGTGCGCGCTGACCGCACGGTGGGCTGGATCGGCGAATTGCACCCCGAGCTGGTGCGTGCGCTCGACTTGACATATGTCCCGGTCGTTTTCGCGGTCGAGTTCGCCGCGCTCGCGGCAGAAAAGCCACAGTTTCGCGAAGTCTCGCGCTTCCCGCAGGTGCGGCGCGATCTTGCAATCGTGATCGACGAGGCCACGCCTTTAAGCGCGATTCGCGAACGTGTAACCTTGTCGGGATCGAGCCTGCTGCGCGATCTTCTAGTCTTCGACGTCTACCGGGGGGCCGGAGTAGAATCCGGACGAAAAAGCGTCGCTTTAGGCTTGATTTTTCAGGATAATTCTCGCACGCTGACGGACCAGGACACGGACCATGTCGTGGCGGCGATCATCGCCGACCTGGCGGGTACGTTGAACGCGAAAATAAGAGAGTAGGGATGGCCCTGACCAAGGCGGAAATGGCCGAAGCGCTTTTCAATCAACTTGGATTGAACAAGCGTGAAGCGCGCGAACTCGTCGACCTCTTTTTCGAAGAAGTACGCGCGGCCCTGTCGAACGGTGAGCAGGTGAAGCTTTCCGGCTTCGGCAACTTCGACCTGCGCGACAAGAATCAGCGCCCGGGTCGCAACCCGAAGACAGGAGAAGAGATTCCCATCACGGCCCGTCGTGTGGTGACATTCCGTCCTGGGCAGAAGCTCAAGGCTCGGGTCGAGGCCTATGCTGGAACCAAAGAATAACGACGAGCTGCCGGCGATCCCCGGCAAGCGGTATTTCACGATCGGTGAAGTCAGCGAACTGTGTGGCGTGAAGCCGCACGTGCTGCGCTATTGGGAACAGGAATTCCCGCAGTTGAAGCCCGTGAAGCGTCGCGGCAATCGCCGCTACTACCAGCGCCAGGACGTGATCGTGATCCGGCAGATCAGGAGCCTCCTCTACGAACAGGGCTTCACGATCGGCGGCGCGCGCAACAAGCTCACCGGAGAAGAGGCGCGCACCGACACCTCGCAGAGCCAGCAGATCGTGCGCCAGGTGCGCATGGAGCTCGAGGATATGCTGAGGATCCTCCGCCGCTGACCCCGGTGGTATGATGCGGCCCCGCACGGCGATCCCCGGTCGTGCGCTTGTCTCGACGGTTCAAGAGTCATTGTCGGAGCGTGGCGCAGCCTGGTAGCGCACTTGCATGGGGTGCAAGGGGTCCCGAGTTCAAATCTCGGCGCTCCGACCAATACT
>CADEFQ010000055.1 GCA_902826635.1 uncultured Pseudomonadota bacterium | reverse complement strand
TTCGCGGCGTTCTTCGGCGCGCTGTTCTACGCGCGTTCGCTCTCGGTGCCGTGGCTCGGCGGCGAGGGCGTCAAGGTGTTCAACAAGCTGCTGCTGTGGCAGAACTACGATCCGGCGTGGCCGACCAACGGCCCCGCGCGCATCGGCGGCCACGAGGACGGTTCGTTCCAGATCATCCCGGCGTTCGGCCTGCCGGCCCTCAACACCGCGATCCTGCTGACGTCCGGCATCACGATCACGATCGCGCACCATGCGCTGCAGGCGGGCAAGCGCACGCAGCTCAAAATCTTCCTCGCCGCCACCTTCGTGCTCGGGTTCCTGTTCGTCGGGCTGCAGGCCGAAGAGTACATGCACGCTTACAAGGAGCTCGGCCTCAAGCTCTCGACCGGCATCTACGGTTCCACGTTCTTCATGCTGACGGGCTTCCACGGCCTGCACGTCACAATCGGCGCGATCATGCTGGTGATCATCTGGCTGCGAACGCTGAAAGGCCACTTCACGCCGATGAACCACTTCGCCTTCGAAGGGGTCGCGTGGTACTGGCACTTCGTCGACGTGGTCTGGCTCGGGCTCTTTATCTTCGTCTACTGGATCTGAGCACGGCTCAGAGGCCGTGCGGCGAGATCAGGCCGAAGTACCAGGCGAGCATCAGCAGCAGGAAGAGGGCGACGGACAGCGAGATGCGCCAGGTGAGCGCGCGCACCATTTTCTTCGGGTCGCGGCCCGGTGAGGAGAGGTGAAAGAGCGCGCTGCCGAGGCTCACGACGATGCCGATCAGCACGATGACGACGAAGATCTGGATGAGTTCCACGGGGCAGGAATTATAGGCCCTCGACCATGCGCCTCACCATTCCCATCAGCCCCCGTCGCGTCTTCACGCCCTCGCTCTCGATGACCGTGCTCAGCGTGCTGGCGATCACCGCGTTCATCGCCTGTGGGCGCTGGCAGTGGCATCGCGGTGTCGCCAAGGAAGCGTCGTGGGCGGCGTACACGGCGGCCGAAGGGCCGGCGGCGTCGCTCGGCGCACGCGCCCTCGATGCGCTGCCGCGCTATGCGCGCGTGAGGCTCGAGGGCCGCTATGACGGCGCGCACCAGTTCCTGCTCGACAACCGCACTCACGACGGCTCCGCAGGCTACGAAGTCCTCACGCCACTGCTGCTCGCCGACGGGCGGCGGGTACTGGTGAACCGCGGCTGGGTGCCGTTTTCAGGCTATCGCGACCGCTTGCCGGATGTGGCGCTGGCGCAGGCGGACCCGACCGTGACCGTGACGGGGCGCGTTGATACGCTGCCCCACGAGGGGATCGCCTCGGGCCGTGCGCCACCGGCCGCGGACGCCGCGTGGCCGAAAGTCACGACCTTCCCTCACGTCGGCGAACTCGTGGCAGCGCTCGGCCACCCGCTCGAAGCGCGACAGCTGCTGCTCGACCCATCGGTGCCGGGCGGCTACCTGCGCGCCTGGCAGCCGCCCGGCGTGCCGCCGGCGCGGCACTACTCGTACGCGGTGCAGTGGTGGCTCTTCGCCGCCACGGTCGTGGTCCTATTCGGAGTCCTGAATCTGCACAAGGTGAATCGATGACGACGGCAAATGCGCGCGGCCTGCGCACACTGCTCGGCCTTGCGGCGCTGTTTTTCGTGCCGCTCCTGCTCGCGTTCGTCCTCTACTACGGCGGTGGCTGGCGACCGGCGCAGAGCACGAACCACGGCGTGCTGCTCTCGCGGCCGGTCAGGGTCACGGCGTCGTGGCCAGCGGACAAGTGGACCCTCGTGCAGGCCACATCGGGCCATTGTGCCGACGCCTGCCGCGAATCGCTGTACGTCACGCGCCAGACCTGGCTCTCGCTCGCGAAGGAACTCGACCGCGTGCAGCGAGTGCTGATCGCACCCGCGGACTGCTGCGACAGCGACTTTCTCGCGCAGGAACACCCCGGCCTGATCCGCATCGACGCGGCCGGCGCGCAAGGCCGGGCGCTGCTCGGCGCGCTGCCGCCGGGCACGGCCGGCGCGCCGGATCGGACGATCTGGCTCGTCGATCCACTCGGCAACGCGATCATGACCTTCGATGCACGCGACAATCCGAAAGGGCTGCTCGCCGATCTCAAGAAGCTGCTCAAGCTCTCGCACATCGGATGATGCCGCCCATGCGCTCCGTCCTGCCCGTGACTCTCGTTCGCCGCCTCGCCCTCGCGGCGCTGTTGCTGTGCTTCACCGTCGTGGTGCTCGGGGCCTATGTGCGCCTTTCCGACGCGGGTCTCGGCTGCCCGGACTGGCCGGGCTGCTACGGCCACGTGACGCCGGCGAGTGCGCTTGCGAACGGCGTCGACCTCGATTCCGGCAAAGCGTGGCGCGAAATGATCCATCGCTACGCCGCGAGCACCCTTGGGTTCCTGATTGTCGTGATCGCAGCCATTGCGATCGCGACGCGCGCCCGGCGCCTCGTGCCGCTGCGCCTCGCGCTCGCGCTGCTCGTGGTCGTCGTGTTCCAGGGCATCCTCGGCATGCTGACGGTGACGTGGCTGCTGAAACCGCTGATCGTGACCGCGCATCTCGTCTTCGGCCTCACGACGCTCGCGATGCTCTGCTGGCTGTGGCTCACGCTGCGGCCACGCACGGCGAGCGTGGATGCGCCGCGCCTCGTGCGTCGCTGGGCACTCGTCGCGATTTGTGCGCTGGCGCTGCAGATCGCCCTCGGCGGCTGGACCAGCAGCAACTACGCGGCCATGGCCTGCCCGGATTTCCCGACCTGCCAGGGGTCATGGTGGCCGCCGATGGATTTCCGCGATGCCTTCGTGCTGTGGCACGGGCTCGGGGTCAACTACGAAGGTGGCGTGCTCGATCACCCCGCGCGCGTCGCGATCCACTTCATGCACCGGCTCGGCGCCGTCGTCGCCAGCCTTGCGCTGATCGTTGCGGCCGCCATCGCGCTCTGGCGCGTGCGCACTCCCGGCGCGGTGCGCGCGGCCGTGTTCGTGATCGCAGCCCTCGCGCTGCAGCTCACGATCGGCATCCAGATGGTCTGGCAGGCGTTTCCGCTGCCGCTCGCCACCGCGCACAATGCGGGGGCCGCGCTGCTCCTGCTGTCCGCGGTGCTGCTGAACCGCCGGGTGCGCGCATGAACTGGCGCGACTATCTCGAACTGACGAAGCCGAACGTGGTGTACCTGATCGTGTTCACGGCGATCGTGGGCACGTTGCTCGCGAGCCCCGGCTGGCCGCCGCTCGGGCCGCTGCTGCTGGGCAACCTCGGCATCGCGCTCGCCGCCGCCTGTGCCGCCGCGATCAACCACGTGCTCGACCAGCGCATCGACGAGAAAATGGCGCGCACGCGCAATCGCCCGCTGCCGAAGGGCAAGATCACGACGGCGCGGGCGCTCACCTTCGCCGGCACGCTCGGCATCGCGTCGATGCTGATCCTGTGGTTCCTCGTGAACCCGCTGACCGCCGTGCTCACCTTCTTCTCGCTGATCGGCTACGCGGTGATCTACACCGCATGGCTCAAGCGCGCGACCTCGCAGAACATCGTGATCGGCGGCGCGGCCGGCGCGGCCCCACCGATCCTCGGCTGGGCGGCGGTCACGAACTCGATCGACCCGAACGCGCTGCTGCTCTTCCTGATCATCTTCGTGTGGACGCCACCGCACTTCTGGGCGCTCGCGATCGCGCGCAAGGACGAATACGCGCGCGCCGGCATTCCGATGCTGCCGGTCACCCACGGCGTGGCCTACACGCGCCTGCAGGTGTTGCTCTACACCGTCCTGCTCGTGCTCGTTACGCTGATGCCATTCGTGACGGGCATGAGCGGCCTCATCTATCTCGTCACCGCGCTCGTCCTCAACGGCATTTTTCTCTACTACGCGCTCGCGATGAAGTTCACCGACCGGCAGGAGCTGCCGATGCGCGTCTTCAAGTTCTCGGTGACCTGGCTGCTGTGGATCTTCGCCGCGCTGCTCGTCGATCACTACGTACCCACGACCCAGACGGTCGCTGCGCTCGGCGCGATTCCCTGACCGGAATCCTTGCGAATGCCGGCATGGATCGCGGGCTTGCTGTTCGGTGTGGCCATCGCGCTTGCGATCGGCCCGATCGCGCTCCTCATCATCCGCGCCGCGCTCGAACGCGGTTTGCGGGCCGGGCTCGCCTGCGCAGCCGGGGCCTCGACGGCCGACATGCTGTATGCACTGCTCGCCGCGCTGGCCGGGTCGGCGATCGTGCCGCGTCTCGAGGCCCGGCGCGACACGCTGGCGGTGGCGAGCAGCGTCGCGCTCATCGCGCTTGGGCTCTGGCTCGCCGGTCACGCGATCGCAAGCGCGCGCAAGGCGCCGACCGAGCGTGCTGCGCTCGCCTACGGCTACCGCAGCACGCTTGCGCTCACCCTCGTGAATCCGCTGACGCTCGTGGCATTTGCTTCTTTCATCGGACAGCTGCCACTCTCCGGCCGGACCGGTGAGGCGGTCGGCGTGGCGGTTGCAGTCGGCGTCGGGAGCTTTCTCGTCGCGGCGGCGCTGGCGCTCGGTGGCGCGGTGCTCCGGCGGCTGCTCACGGATCGACGCTGGGTCCTCGCGCTCAATATCGTGAGCGGCCTCGCCATTGGGACCTTCGGCCTCTACGGGCTCGCCACCGCCCATTGACTGGACACGGCCGCCGTCTCAAGGTAGTCGAAGGTGGGGGGGCGGCATCAGATCATGCACGGCGAATCACGGACGATTGTCGCAGTACATTGGCATCCGGCGGCGGTAGCGGCGGCGTTCCTGGTGATTCATTTCGCCGCCACGACGCTCGGCGGCGCGCTGCTCGTGCAGCCCCCAAGCGCCGCCGCGTTCTGGCCCGCGAGCGGCACGCTCATCGCCGCGCTGCTGCTCTTTCGGAGGCGGTACTGGCCGTGGTTGCTCGCGAGCGGATGGCTGGCGGAGTTCATCGCCTACACTTTGGTACAGCACGTGTTCTCGAACCGGGTCGGCTCGCTGGTCGGGCTCGCGAACGCCGGTCAGTCCGCGCTCGCGGCGTGGCTGATCGGCCGGTTCATCGGCGATCGGGTCGATTTCGCACGCTCCGGCTCCATGATTCGCTTGTCGGTATTGCTGCTGGCCGCCACTTTTGTCGGCGGGCTGGCTGGTGCCGCCGCGATTCGCGGCAAGGGTGGCTTCACGGATTTCTGGAGCAATCATCAAATGTGGTGGTTGTCCGGTTTTCTCGGCGCCATGGTGCTCGTTCCGTTGATTCTCGCGTGGGCGCAATCGGGACTGCGCGCCACGCGCGACCAACCGCCGCCGAGGCATGGATACGTGCTGCTGCGGTTTGCGGTCCTCGCGATCGTGCTGTGGTACGTGTTCTCCGGCCGCTACCATGTGTCGGTACTCGCCCTCGACCCTACGTTCCTCGTCTATGCCGCGCTCCTGTGGATTGCATCGCACGGGGGTGCGCGCCGAACCACGTTTGCGCTGTTGCTCGTGAGCGTCGTTTCGGCCGCGTACACGCTTGCCGGACTCGGCCCGTTTGCCGCAGCGCACAGCGCGCCCTTCGGCCCAGTACTGAACTTGCAGGCTTTTCTCGTCCTGGTGGCCGTGCCGCTGCTGATCGTGCAGGCGTCCATCGCGGCGCGGAAGAACGCACTCAACCGCATCCGTGCCAGCGATGAGCGCTATCGCGCCTTTGTTCAGCACAGCTCGGAGGCGATCTTCCGCTTCGAACTGTCGCAGCCGATGCCGCTGCTGCTGTCGGGGACCGAACAGCGCCAGTGGCTCGACCAGCACGCGTACATCGCCGAGTCGAACGACGCGTTTCGCGAGGCCGACGGCAACGGCGCAGGCGATCAGCTCGTCGCACGGCAGCCGGTCTGGCTCAAGCACTGTCTCGCGACCGTGCCCGACACGATTGCCGCGGGCGGGCACGTGCAGAACGTCGAATGCGTGCTGGCCGGACCCTACGGCCTCGATCGCACGCTGCTCGTGTCGCTCACGACCGAAGTGGAGGGTGGCGCGTTGCATCGCGTCTGGGGGGTGGCGCGCGATGTCACGCCCTATCGCGCAGCGCAGCGGCGCCTCGAGCAGCAGCAGCGCGAACTCCGGGCGCTCGCCGCGGAACTCACGCTCACCGAGGAGCGTGAGCGACGCCGGATCGCCGCCGACCTGCACGACGGGCTCGCGCAGAGCCTCGTCGGACTGCAATTGCACGTCGCGGCGATCCGGTCCTCAGCCGAGCAGGGTCTGTCGCTGCCTGACGTGTCGGCCCTCGAACTGACCATCAGCGAGTCGACCGCGCAGGTGCGCGCGCTGATGACGGACCTGATGCCGCCCGGCCTTTACGACCAAGGCATCGTGGCGGGCATCCGGTGGCTCGCGGACGAGTTCGCGAAGCGCCAGCGCGTCCAGGTCGACTTCGAAGACGACGGCAGGGCAAAGGAGCTCGCGGAATCCACGGCGGTGCTCGTGTTCCAGGCGGCGCGGCAACTGTTGCAGAACGTGGCGCGCCATGCGCACGCAACCGTGGTGACTCTCCGCACCAGCGTCATCGACGATCGCTTCGAACTCGTCGTCTCCGACTCGGGCGTGGGCTTCAATGTGTCGGACCTCACTTTCCTGCCGACACAACAGGGCGGCTTCGGGCTCTACAGCATCCGCGAGCGGCTGACGATCATCGGCGGCACGCTCGAAATCGACTCGGCGCCCGGCCGCGGCACGCGCGTGCGCGTCTCGGCGCCGCTCGCAGCGCCCGCTGCGGGGCGGTCGGATGATCGCAAGCCGACCGGGGTGGGCACGGCGGGAGGCTTCGCGTGCTGATCGAGCGGATCTGGACCGCCAACAGCTATCGCAACTTCCACTATCTCGTTGCCTGCGGCGAAACGGGTGAGGCGCTCGCGATCGACCCGCTCGACTGGCGCAAGTGCCAGGCGGCCGCCCAGGCGCGCGGCTACGAGATCACGCAGATCCTGAACACGCACGAACACCGCGATCACACGGGCGGGAACGAGGCGCTGCGCGCCGCGACCGGTGCGCGCGTGCTGGCGCACGCCGGCGCCGCAGCGCGCATCGGGCATGTCGATGTCGGCCTCACGCGTGGCGACGTGGTGCGAGTCGGCCGCACCGTCGAGCTCGAGTGCCTCGATACACCGGGCCACACGCTTGCCCATGTGTGCCTGTACGCACGCGGTGACACGCCGGCGCTCTTTTGCGGCGACACGCTTTTCAATGCCGGCGCAGGCAACTGCCACCAGGGCGGTCACCCCGAACTGCTCTACGAAACCTTTACGCAGCAGCTCGCGCGCCTGCCGGATGCGACGCAGGTCTATCCCGGTCACGAGTATCTCGAACGCAATCTCGCCTTCACGCTCGATCGGGAGCCGGACAACGCGCTGGCCGCCGCACTGCACCAGGAAGCGCTGCAACACGACGCCGCGGCAGCGCCGATCACCACCCTCGGCGAGGAAAAGCGCTTCAACACCTTCTTTCGCCTGCAGAACCCGCAGGTGATCGCGCGCCTGCGCGACGCGTTTCCCGATCTCGGCGAAGCGCCGACGCCGCGCGAAGTGTTCCTCAAGCTGCGCGAATTGCGAAACCGCTGGTAGGATCCCGCCATGCGCACCTCACTCGCGGTTTTCCTCGGTTGCACCCTGCTCGCCGGCACGCCGCTCGCGCTGCACGCGAACGGTGGCGGCACGATGTCGATGCCCAGCGTCAAGCCCGAGACGCCGCTCGAGCGCGCGAAGTCCCTGTACAACGAGGGCGTACGCCTCGTGAAACGCGGCGACGGGGCGAAGACCGCCGAGAAGGCGCGGGTCGCCTATGGCAAAGCCGTGGAAAAATTCACCGGGTCGACCGGGCTCGCACCCGATCTGCACGAGGCATGGAATTATCTCGGCTACTCCTATCGCAAGCTGGGCGATGCGGCCGCCGCGCTCGACGCCTACGATCGCGCGCTCGCGCTGAAGCCGGACTACGCCAATGCGATCGAGTATCGCGGCCAAGCCTATCTTGCGCTGGGCCGGCTCGACGACGCGAAGGGCGCCTATCTTGCGCTCTACCCGGCGAACGCCCGGCTCGCCGATCAACTGCTCGCGGCGATGCGTGACTGGGTGCAGAGCCAGCGGCAAAGCCCGGGCAGCGTGCCAGCCACCGCCGTGGACGAGTTCGGCCAATGGGTCGATGAGCGCGCACGCCTCGCCACCTCGACCGCGAGCCTGACTCGCGAAGGCAGCCCCGCGCCGACCTGGCAGTAGACCCGCGCGCCCATGTCACTCCTCGTCGCGCTGCTGCTCGCGTCAGCGTGGCAGTGGCAGCTCGGGCCGGGCTTTGCGCCGCCTGCGATCCCGTCCGACAATCCGATGGCGGCCGGGAAAGTGAGCCTCGGCGCGCGGCTCTTCGCCGAGCCGCGCCTCTCGGTGAACGGCACGACGAGCTGCGCCAGTTGTCACGATCCTGCCCACGCGTTTGCCGATCCCCGACCGGTGTCGATCGGCGCCACCGGCGAGCCGCTCGCGACCAATGCGCCATCGATCGTCAATGCGGCCTGGCGCGCGGCCTACGGCTGGCGCCCCGGCGGCGAGACTAGCCTGGAGCAGCAACTGCGCCGGCCGCTTTTCAATCGCGCACCGGTGGAACTGGGCATCGCCGATCACGAAGACGAAATCCTGGCTCGGCTTGCGGCAGACGCGACCTGGCGCGACGCATTCAACGCCGCCTTCGGCGAAGACCCCGCGCCGATCACGATCGATCACGTGATCGCCGCACTCGCGGCTTACGTGCGCAGCCTCACCGGCGGGCGCTCCGCATTCGACCGGCACGTGTTCGGCGGCGACCACACGGCGCTCGGCGCCGACGCGCGGCGGGGGCTCGATCTTTTTTATTCGTCGCGCCTCGGCTGCGGCGGCTGCCACGGTGGCCTGCTGTTCGACGGCCCGTGGAAGGACGCCGCGCATCCGCGCGTGCAGGCGGCCGTCGCCCAGAGCGTGACCGGCGCCGGCGCCTTCCGCGTGCCGTCGCTGCGCAATGTCGCCGTCACGGCGCCGTACTTCCACGACGGGCGCGCGGCCACGCTCGACGCGGTGCTCGACCGCTACGCCGAGGCGCGTCGCTTCACGCTCTCACCCCGCGAACGCGCGGAGCTGCTCGCCTTTCTAGTTGCCCTTACCGAACCGCCCTGGCAGCCGGCCGCGCCATGAGCGGCCGATAACCCGGCTGCGAGGCGACCCGGTCGAGCCAGGCGCGCAGTTGCGGGTAGGGCGCAAGATCGTGCCCACCCTGGTCCGCCACATGCGTGTACGCATAGAGGGCGATGTCGGCGAGTGTGTAGCGCTCGCCCACGAAAAAACGATGCGCGGTGAGGTGCCGCTCCATCACCGCGAGCGCCGCGCGGCCGCGCTCGAGGCGATCGGGCAGTTCGGCGCGGCGTGGCGAATCGACGGGCAGGTGTTTCACGATGAAGCGTGGCGTCGCGACGTACGGTTCGTGGCTGTACTGTTCGAAAAACATCCATTGCAGCACCTGGGCCCGTAGCAGGCGGTCATCCGGAACGAGCGGCGAGCCTTCGGCGAGATACCAGATGATCGCGTTCGATTCGGCGAGGCAGGTGCCGTCGTCGAGCTCGAGCGCCGGGATGCGGCCGTTCGGGTTGCGCGCCAGGAACTCCGGCGTGCGCGTCGCGCCGCGCAGGATGTCGCGCTCTTCCCAGTCGCAGGCAATGCCGAGCTGCGCGAGCGTGAGTCGCACCTTGTAACCGTTGCCCGAGTCGAGATAGTCGTAAAGCTTCATCGCCTTTGCCTCCGTCCCGATAGCATAATCGCACCATGGACTCCGTGTTCTACCGGCGCGGCTTCGCGGTCGTCGCCACTCTCGCGGTCGGCTACCTGCTGTTCCGGCTCATGGCGCCGTTCACCGGGCCCCTCGTCTGGGCGGCGTTTCTCTCCTTCATGCTCCATCCGCTGCACGTGCGCCTCACACGGCGGCTCGAGGGTCGCGCAAGCCTGTCCGCGGGGCTCTTGACCGCGCTGACGCCCGTCGCGATCCTCGTGCCGCTGTCGATACTCGGCGGCGTGTTCGCGGCGCAGGCGGCGGACCTCGCCGCGCGGGCACAGGGCTTCTTCCAGCGCCTGGGCGCGGGCGGACTCGGCGAACTGCAGCGCTACCCGCTGATCGGGCGGCCGCTCGCCTGGCTCGAGGCGAACGCGGGCTTCGGCGAGGCCCAGCTGCGGGAGTGGCTGCTGTCGGGCGGCCAGTCGTTCCTCAAGTGGGGCGCCTCACTCGGCGGCAACGTCGTGGTCGGCGCGCTCGGCACCGCGCTCGGCTTCGGCATCGCGATCGTGCTGCTCTTTTTCTTCCTGCGCGACGGCGAAGCGTGGTCCACCCGCGCCATCCGGTTGATCCCGATGGCCCCGGCGCGGCGCAGCCACCTGATCAATCACCTCGCGCAGGTCACGCGCGCCGTGGTCTTCGGCAGCGGTGCAACGGCACTGCTTCAGGGGATTGCCGTCGGCATCGGCTTCGCGATCGCCGGCCTGCCGACCTACGTCGTCTTCGGCGTGCTCGCGGCGCTCGTGTCGCTGCTGCCCATGGGCGGCGCCGCGCTCGTCTGGGTGCCGGGCGTGCTCTATCTTGCGGCGGTGGGCCGCTGGGGCATGGCGATCTTCCTCCTCGTCTGGGGCATCGGCGTGTCCTTCGGCGACAACCTCGTGCGCCCGCTGCTCGTCTCGCGCCACGCACAGATCTCGACGCTCACGGTGTTCATCGGCGTGCTGGGCGGCGCGGCAGCCTTCGGTGCGATCGGACTCATCGTCGGGCCGCTCGTTCTCACGCTCGCGGCCGCGCTCCTCGACTTCGTGGATGAAAAGCTCGTGCCGCCGGCATAATAGGCGGCTCTATGGACCTCTCCCCGATCCTTTCGCCGCTCAACGACGCACAGCGCGCAGCGGTCACCGCCCCCGTCGGACCCATGCTGGTGCTCGCCGGCGCCGGCAGCGGCAAGACCCGCGTGCTCACCCATCGAGTCGTGTGGCTCATCCAGACCGAAGGCGCATCGCCCCACAGCATCCTCGCCGTGACCTTCACCAACAAGGCCGCGGGCGAGATGCGCGCACGTATCGAAGGCTTGCTCGGCATTCCGGGCGGCTCGTTGTGGATCGGCACCTTCCACGGCATCGCCCATCGCCTGCTGCGCCTGCATTGGCGGGAGGCAGGCCTGCCGCAGGGCTTCCAGATCCTCGACGCCGAGGACCAGCTGCGCATGGTGAAGAAGCTGCTCAAGGCGCAGTCGCTCGACGAATCGCGCTGGATTCCGCGCGAAGTCGCCTGGTTCGTGAACCACCAGAAAGACGAAGGACTGCGCCCGAAAGCGCTCAAGGACGGCAACGACCCCACGCGCCGCCAGTTGATCAAGCTCTACCAGGACTACGAGGACGCCTGCGCCCGCGCGGGGGTCGTCGATTTCGCGGAACTGCTGCTGCGCGCGTTCGAGCTGCTGCGCGACCAGCCGGAAGTGCTGCGCCACTACCGCTCGCGCTTCCGCCATGTGCTCGTCGACGAGTTTCAGGACACGAACGCGATCCAGTACGCGTGGATGAAGCTGCTGGCCGGGAGCGAAGGCGCGCCTTTCATCGTCGGTGACGACGA
>CADEFQ010000054.1 GCA_902826635.1 uncultured Pseudomonadota bacterium | reverse complement strand
AGGCCAGTAGCTCAATTGGCAGAGCGGCGGTCTCCAAAACCGCAGGTTGGGGGTTCGATTCCCTCCTGGCCTGCCACTGAAGATCAATGAACGAAGCAGTCAAACAAACAGGTACCAGCACGCTGGATACCGCGAAGCTGGTGGCCGCGATCGTGCTCGTCTTCGCGGGCATCGCGGCGTTCTATGCACTCGCGGCGCAGCCGGCGTACGTGCGCTGGCTGTCGATGGCCGGCGGCGTGGTCATCGCCGCGATCGTGTTCGCGACCTCGGCCTACGCCCGGGAGCTGTTGCAGTTCGAGCGCGACTCGCGCGTCGAGCTGCGCAAGGTGTTCTGGCCGTCGCGTGACGAGACGCTCAAGGTGACGGGCATCGTGTTCGTGTTCATCGCGGTCGCGAGCCTGTTTTTCTGGGTGCTCGACCTGGTACTCGCCTGGGCCACCCGCGCCCTCACCGGGCAGGGGGGCTGATCATGGCGTTGCGCTGGTATGTCGTGCATGCGTACTCGAACTTCGAGCACACGGTGCAGAAGGCGCTGAAGGAGCGCATCTCGCGCGCCGGGCTCGAGGCGAAGTTCGGTGAAGTCCTCGTGCCGACCGAAGAAGTGGTCGAGATGCGCGACGGGCAGAAGAGGAAGAGCGAGCGCAAGTTCTACCCCGGCTACGTGCTCGTGCAGATGGAGATGGACGAGGAGACCTGGCATCTCGTGCGCGAAGTGCCGAAGGTCCTCGGGTTCATCGGCGGCACTTCGGACAAGCCGGCCGCGATCACGGATCGCGAGGCGAACCAGATCCTGCGCCGCGTCGAAGAAGGTGTCGACAAGCCGCGGCCGAAGGTGCTGTTCGAGCCCGGCGAAGTGGTGCGTGTCAACGACGGCCCGTTCAACGATTTCAACGGTGTCGTCGAGCACGTGAACTACGAGAAGAACCGCTTGCAAGTCGCGGTTCAGATTCTGGGAAGGTCGACTCCGGTGGAGTTGGACTTCTCGCAAGTGGAAAAGGCGTAGGAACGGGCTGAGAGCTTAGAGCTAAGAGCTTAGAGCTCAGTCAGAGCCAAGAGCCGGAGGGCGAGTCGCGAGCCAGCGCTTCTGGCTCTCAGCTCTAAGCTCTCAGCTCTAAGCTGAATTCAGAATGGGGAGCCGCAAGGCGCTAGCACCCAAGGAGTTGTAACGATGGCTAAGAAGGTTCAAGGCTATATCAAGCTGCAGGTACCGGCCGGTTCGGCGAATCCGTCGCCGCCGATCGGCCCCGCGCTCGGCCAGCAGGGTGTGAACATCATGGAGTTCTGCAAGCAGTTCAACGCTGCGACGCAGAAGCTCGAGAAGGGCCTGCCGATCCCGACGGTAATCACCGTCTATTCGGATCGCAGCTTCACCTTCGTGATGAAGACACCGCCCGCCGCGGTGCTGATCAGGAAGGCGATCGGCATCGAAAAGGGCAGCGGTACGCCGAACACGGCGAAGGTCGGCAAGATCTCGCGCAAGCAGCTCGAGGAAATTGCCAGGACGAAGACACCCGATCTGACGGCCGCCGATCTCGATGCCGCGGTCCGCACCATTGCGGGCAGCGCGCGCTCGATGGGCGTCGACGTGGAAGGAGCCTGAACATGCCTTTCGTAGCCAAACGAGTGAAGACCTGGGCGGACAAGTTGCCGCCGGGCAAGCAGTTTCCGATCGACGACGCGCTGAAGCTCGTCAAGGAACTCGCAACCGCGAAGTTCAACGAGTCGGTCGACGCCGCCGTCAACCTCGGCATCGACGCCTCGAAGTCGGACCAGCAGGTGCGCGGTTCGACCGTGATGCCGAACGGCATCGGCAAGAACGTGCGGGTCGCCGTGTTCACGTCGGGAAAGAACCAGGACGTTGCGCGCGCCGCGGGCGCCGACATCGTCGGCCTCGAGGACCTCGCCGAGAAGGTGAAGGCCGGTGAGATGAACTTCGACGTGGTCGTCGCGAGCCCCGATGCGATGCGCATCGTCGGCCAGCTCGGCCAGATCCTCGGCCCGCGCGGCCTGATGCCGAACCCCAAGGTCGGCACGGTCACGCCGGACGTCGCGACCGCGGTCAAGAACGCGAAGGCGGGCCAGGTCCGCTATCGCGTCGACAAGGCCGGCATCGTCCATTGCACGATCGGCAAGGCGAGCTTCGAGGTCGACAAGCTGCGGGAGAACCTGCTCGCGCTGATCGCCGACCTGCAGAAGGCGAAGCCGGCGACGTCGAAGGGCATTTACCTGCAGCGCGTCACGCTGTCCTCGACGATGGGGCCGGGTGTCGTGGTGGACTCCGGGACGCTCGGGGTCTGACGCAGGATTCGGGTTTCAGGAATTCGTGAGACCGGCGCCGCATGCAGGGCGCCGGTTCCATCGAAGACCGTGGGCGGGGAGGCGCTGAGCCGGCCCCTTAATGGGCGCCCACGCAGATGGTGACTCTCTCGATCGAGGATGTCCTCGGTAGAAGATCACCGTCTTTTGGTGTGATCTTCAGGCCAGGAGAGATTGAAATGGCACTCAACCTTGAAGGCAAGAAAGCGCTCGTCGCGGAAGTCGCGGAGGTGGCCGGCAAGGCCCTTTCCGTGGTGGCCGCCGAGTATCGCGGACTGACGGTGACGCAGATGACCGATCTGCGTGCCAAGGCGCGGGCCCAGGGCGTGTACATGCGTGTCGTCAAGAACACGCTGGCGCGCAAGGCCGTCGCAGGCACGTCGTTCGAGCCCATCGGCTCGCACCTGAAGGGTCCGCTGGTTCTGGCCTTCTCGAAGGACGATCCCGGCGCCGCGGCGCGCGTGATCAAGGCCTTCGCGAAGGACAACGACAAGCTCGTCGCGACGCTCGTGTCGCTCGGCGGCCCCGTGCTGCCCGGCAAGGACATCGAGAAGGTGGCGAGCATGCCGACGCGCGATCAGGCGCTGTCGATGCTGCTGGGCGTGCTCAAGGCACCGATCCAGAAGCTCGTCGGCACGATCGCCGCACCGAACCAGAAGCTCGTGCGCACGCTCGCGGCCGTGAGGGACGCGAAGCAGGCCGCCGGCGCTTGAATGCCTGTTCGTAAAATTTAAGGAGCAATGACAATGGCTGTTACCAAAGACGATATCCTCGAAGCGATTTCCAAGATGAGCGTGATCGACGTCGTCGAGCTGATCTCCGATATGGAGAAGAAGTTCAACGTCACGGCGGCCGCGCCGGTCGCGATGATGGCGGCCGGTGGCGCGGGCGCCGCTGCCGCCGCGGCGCCGGTCGAAGAACAGACCGAGTTCGCGGTTACCCTGAAAGAGTACCCGGCGGACAAGAAGGTCACCGTCATCAAGGTGATCCGCGAGATCACCGGACTCGGCTTGAAGGAAGCGAAGGATCTGGTCGAGGGCGTGCCCGCTCTCGTCAAGGAAGGCGTTTCCAAGGCCGACGTCGACGCGATCAAGAAGAAGCTCGAGGAAGCCGGCGCCAAGGTGGAGGTCAAGTAACCTCCATGCGCGGCGTTTCGCCGCGTGGCGCGCGCACGGCGCCCGACCGCAAACGGTCGGGCGCCTCGTGCTGCGTGCCTTTTTTCCGCGTGCTTGTGTTGCAGTTTCAGAGGTAAATCCAGATGGCTTATTCCTTCACCGAGAAAAAGCGCATCCGAAAGAATTTCGGCAAGCAGGCGGGCATTCTCGACGTGCCGTACCTGCTGGCGATCCAGCTCGAGTCCTATCGTACGTTCCTGCAGGCCGAAGTGGCCGAGGGCGCGCGCGTGGACATCGGCCTGCACGCGGCTTTCCAGACCGTATTCCCGATCTCGAGCTATTCGGGCAACGCGACGCTCGAGTACGTCAGCTACCGCCTCGGCGAGCCCGTGTTCGACGTGAAGGAGTGCCAGCTGCGCGGCCTCACCTATGCCGCGCCGCTGCGCGTCAAGGTACGCCTGATCGTGCTCGACAAGGAAGCACCGGGCGCGAAGAAGCCGGTCAAGGACGTGCGCGAGCAGGAGGTTTACCTCGGTGAACTGCCGCTCATGACCGACAACGGCACGTTCGTCGTCAACGGCACCGAGCGCGTGATCGTCTCGCAGCTGCACCGCAGCCCCGGCGTGTTCTTCGACCACGACCGCGGCAAGACCCACTCGTCGGGCAAGCTGCTGTTCTCGGCGCGCATCATTCCCTACCGCGGCTCCTGGCTCGACTTCGAGTTCGACCCGAAGGACTGCGTGTTCGCGCGCATCGACCGCCGGCGCAAGCTGCCGGTCAGCATCATTCTCCGCGCCCTCGGCATGAACGAAACCGAGATGCTCGACACCTTCTTCGAGAAGAACACGTTCTTCGTCTCGAAGGACAGCGTGTCGCTCGAACTCGTGCCGGCGCGCCTGCGCGGCGAGACCTCGAGCTTCGAGATCCGGATCGGCGAGCAGGTGATCGTCGAGGAAGGCCGCCGCATCACGGCGCGCCACGTGCGCCAGCTCGAGGACGCGGGCGTCAAGCGACTCGCGGTGCCGCGCGACTACATCTACGGCAAGATCCTCGCGCACGACGTCGTCAACACCGACACCGGCGAGATCCTTGCGAAGGCAAACGAGGTGCTCACGGCCGCGTCGGCCGAGAAGATCATCGACGCCGGCATCACCGAACTGCGCACGCTCTATGTGAACGACCTCGACCGCGGCGCGTACGTTTCCGACACGCTGCGAATCGACCCGACGAAGACGCGCCTCGAGGCGCTCGTCGAGATCTACCGCATGATGCGTCCCGGCGAGCCGCCGACCAAGGACGCCGCGGAAAACCTCTTCAACAACCTGTTCTTCAACGACGAGCGCTACGACCTGTCGGCCGTCGGCCGCATGAAGTTCAACCGCCGCGTCGGCCGTGAAGAGATCACCGGCTCCGGCGTGCTGTCGAAGGAAGACATCCTCGACGTGCTGAAGGTGCTGATCGAGATCCGGAACGGCAACGGCGTGGTCGACGACATCGACCACCTCGGTAACCGCCGGGTGCGCAGCGTCGGCGAAATGGCCGAGAACGCCTTCCGGGTCGGCCTCGTGCGCGTCGAGCGCGCGGTCAAGGAACGCCTGACCGTCGCCGAAAGCGAACCGCTGATGCCGCAGGAGATGATCAACGCGAAGCCGGTGGCGGCCGCGGTGAAGGAATTCTTCGGCTCCTCGCAGCTGTCGCAGTTCATGGACCAGAACAACCCGCTGTCGGAAGTGACGCACAAGCGTCGCGTTTCAGCGCTCGGGCCAGGCGGCCTGACGCGCGAACGCGCCGGCTTCGAAGTCCGCGACGTGCACCCGACGCACTACGGTCGCGTGTGCCCGATCGAGACGCCGGAAGGCCCGAACATCGGCCTCATCAACTCGCTGTCGGTGTACGCGCGCACCAACCGCTACGGCTTCCTCGAGACGCCGTATCGCCGCGTCGTCGCCGGCCGCGTCACCGACGACATCGACTACCTGTCGGCGATCGAGGAAGGCCAGTACGCGATCGCGCAGGCCAACTCGCGCATCGAGAAGGGCAAGCTGGTCGACGACCTGGTGTCGTGCCGCTACCAGAACGAATTCACGCTGATGCCGCGTGACAACATCAACTACATGGACGTGTCGCCGAAGCAGATCGTGTCGGTCGCCGCGTCGCTGATCCCGTTCCTCGAGCACGACGACGCGAACCGCGCGCTGATGGGCTCGAACATGCAGCGCCAGGCAGTGCCCACGCTGCGCTCGGAAACGCCGCTCGTCGGCACGGGCATGGAACGGCCGGTGGCGATCGACTCGGGCGTGACCGTGGTCGCGCGCCGCGGTGGCCATGTCGACTCGGTCGACGCCTCGCGCATCGTCGTGCGCGTCAACGACAACGAGACGCTGGCCGGCGAACCGGGCGTCGATATCTACAACCTGACGAAGTACACGCGCTCGAACCAGAACACGTGCATCAACCAGCGGCCGCTCGTCAATGCCGGCGACACGATCGCGCGCGGCGACGTGCTGGCGGACGGACCGTCGACGCACCTCGGCGAGCTCGCGCTCGGCCAGAACCTGCTGGTCGCGTTCATGCCCTGGAACGGCTACAACTTCGAGGACTCGATCCTGATCTCGGAGCGCGTCGTCCAGGAAGACCGCTTCACGACGATCCACATCGAGGAGCTGACCTGCGTCGCGCGCGACACCAAGCTCGGGCCCGAAGAGATCACTGCGGACATCCCCAACGTCGGTGACGCCGCCCTTGCCAAGCTCGATGAAGCGGGCATCGCGTTCATCGGCGCCGAAGTGCGCGCCGGCGACATCCTCGTGGGCAAGGTCACGCCGAAGGGCGAGACGCAGCTCACGCCGGAGGAGAAGCTGCTGCGGGCGATCTTCGGCGAGAAGGCGTCCGACGTGAAGGACACCAGCCTGCGCGTGCCGCCGGGCATGGACGGCATCGTGATCGACGTGCGCGTGTTCACGCGCGACGGCGTCGAGAAGGACACGCGCGCGCTCGCGATCGAGAAGGCGGAAGTCGAGCGTGTCCGCAAGGACTTCGCCGACCAGCAGCGCATCCTCGAAGACGACATGTTCGCGCGTGTACGCAGCATGCTCCTCGGCAAGCACGCCGCAGGCGGGCCGCGTCGCCTCAAGGGCGCGATCACGGCCGACTATCTCGACTCCTTGCCGCGCGAGGAATGGTTCGAGATCCGCCTCGATGACGAGGACGCGAACGCGCAGCTCGAGACGACCTCCGAGCGCCTCGGCGCGCAGCGCAAGGCCTTCGAGAAGAAGCTCGACGACAAGAAGGCCAAGATCACCGCCGGCGACGACCTCGCCCCCGGCGTGCTGAAGATGGTCAAGGTGTACCTCGCGGTGAAGCGTCGCGTGCAGCCGGGCGACAAGATGGCCGGCCGGCACGGCAACAAGGGCGTCATCTCGACGATCGTTCCGGTCGAAGACATGCCGCACCTCGACAACGGCCAGCCGGTCGACATCGTGCTGAACCCGCTCGGCGTGCCTTCGCGAATGAACGTCGGCCAGGTGCTCGAGACGCACCTCGGCTGGGCGGCGAAGGGCCTCGGCGTGAAGATCGGTCGCCTGCTCGAGCAGCAGGCGGCGGTCGGCGAGCTGCGTACGCTGCTCGGGCGCATCTACAACGAAACGGGCGGGCAGCACGAGGACATCGGCAGCCTGACCGACACGGATGTGGTGGCGCTTTCGAAGAACCTGTCGAACGGCGTGCCGATCGCGACGCCGGTATTCGACGGCGCGAGCGAGGAAGAGATCAAGCGCCTGCTCGTGCTGGCTGACCTGCCGACGAGCGGCCAGACGTGGCTCTTCGACGGGCGGACGGGCGAGCGCTTCGAGCGCCAGGTCACGGTCGGCTACATGTACATGCTGAAGCTGAACCACCTGGTCGACGACAAGATGCACGCGCGCTCGACCGGGCCCTACAGCCTCGTCACGCAGCAGCCGCTCGGCGGCAAGGCGCAGTTCGGTGGCCAGCGCTTCGGCGAAATGGAAGTGTGGGCGCTCGAGGCCTACGGCGCCGCGTACACACTGCAGGAAATGCTGACGGTCAAGTCCGACGACGTGAACGGCCGCACCAAGATGTACAAGAACATCGTGGACGGCAATCACCAGATGGATGCCGGCATGCCGGAGTCCTTCAACGTGCTCGTGAAGGAAATCCGCTCTCTCGGCATCAACATGGAGCTGGAGCAGGAGTAAACCCATGAAAGATCTTCTGAAACTGTTCAAGCAACATGCGCCGGTCGAGCAGTTCGACTCGATCAAGATCGGGCTCGCATCGCCGGAGATGATCCGCGCGTGGTCGTACGGCGAGGTCAAGAAGCCGGAAACGATCAACTACCGCACCTTCAAGCCGGAGCGCGACGGGCTCTTCTGCGCGAAGATCTTCGGGCCGATCAAGGACTACGAGTGCCTGTGCGGCAAGTACAAGCGCCTGAAGCACCGCGGCGTCGTCTGCGAGAAGTGCGGCGTCGAAGTGACGCAGTCGAAGGTGCGCCGCGAGCGCATGGGGCACATCGAGCTCGCGAGCCCGACCGCGCACATCTGGTTCCTGAAATCACTCCCGTCGCGCATCGGCCTGATGCTCGACATGACGCTGCGCGAGATCGAGCGGGTGCTGTACTTCGAGGCCTTCGTGGTCGTCGAGCCGGGCATCACGCCGATGCAGCGCGGCCAGCTGCTGACCGACGAGATGTACCTCGAGGCGATCGAGGAGCACGGCGACGAGTTCGACGCCCGCATGGGCGCCGAGGCCGTCTATGAGCTGCTGCGCACGATCGATCTCGCCGCGGAGATGGTCAAGATCCGCGAGGACATGGGCAATACCAGCTCCGACACGAAGCTGAAGCGCCTGTCGAAGCGCCTGAAGCTCGCCGAGTCGTTCATCGAATCCGGCAACAAGCCGGAATGGATGGTGCTGACGGTACTGCCGGTGCTGCCGCCGGACCTGCGTCCGCTCGTGCCGCTCGATGGCGGCCGATTCGCGACGTCGGACCTCAACGACCTGTACCGCCGCGTCATCAACCGCAACAACCGCCTGCGCCGGCTGCTCGAGCTGAACGCGCCCGACATCATCGTGCGCAACGAGAAGCGCATGCTGCAGGAAGCGGTCGATGCGCTGCTCGACAACGGCCGTCGCGGCCGCGCGATCACGGGCACCAACAAGCGCCCGCTGAAGTCGCTCGCCGACATGATCAAGGGCAAGCAGGGGCGCTTCCGCCAGAACCTGCTCGGCAAGCGCGTCGACTACTCGGGCCGTTCGGTGATCGTGGTCGGCCCGACCCTGCGCCTGCACCAGTGCGGCCTGCCGAAGAAGATGGCGCTCGAACTGTTCAAGCCCTTCATCTTCCAGAAGCTGCAGCTGCGCGGTGACGCCTCGACCATCAAGGCCGCCAAGCGCCTCGTCGAGCGCGAGGGCCCGGAGGTGTGGGACATCCTCTCGGAAGTGATCCGCGAGCATCCCGTGCTGCTGAACCGCGCCCCGACGCTGCATCGCCTCGGCATCCAGGCCTTCGAGCCGCTGCTCGTTGAAGGCAAGGCGATCCAGCTGCACCCGCTCGTCTGCACGGCGTTCAACGCCGACTTCGACGGTGACCAGATGGCCGTGCACGTGCCGCTGTCGATCGAAGCGCAGCTCGAAGCGCGCGCGCTGATGATGGCGTCGAACAACATCCTCTCGCCCGCCAACGGCGATCCGATCATCGTGCCGTCACAGGACGTGGTGCTCGGTCTCTACTACATGACGCGCGAGCGCATCGGTGCGCCCGGCGAAGGCATGGCGTTCAGCGACGTCGCCGAAGCCCACCGTGCCTACGAAGGCCGGCACGTCGACCTGCAGGCGCGCATCCGCGTGCGCCTGGTCGAGTGGCAAATCGTCGGTGGCGAGAAGAAGGAGCGGGTGCGAACCGTGCAGACCACGGTCGGCCGCTGCCTGCTGTCGGAGATCCTGCCGCGTGGACTGTCGTTCGACCTGATCAACCAGGACATGACCAAGAAGGTCATCTCCGCGACGATCAATGCCTGCTATCGCGCGCTCGGTCTCAAGGAAACCGTCGTGTTCGCCGACCAGCTGATGTACACGGGCTTCCAGTACGCGACGCGTGCCGGCATCTCGTTCGGCGTCGACGACATCGTGATCCCCGAGCAGAAGACACGCCTCGTGGCCGCAGCCGACCGTGAAGTGAAGGAAATCCAGGACCAGTACTCCTCGGGACTCGTCACGAACGGTGAGCGCTACAACAAGGTCGTCGACATCTGGTCGCGCGCCAACGACCAGGTGGCGAAGGCGATGATGGAAAAGCTCGGCGCCGAGG
The DNA here is from genome assembly GCA_902826635.1 of uncultured Pseudomonadota bacterium. Classification (GTDB taxonomy): domain Bacteria; phylum Pseudomonadota; class Gammaproteobacteria; order Steroidobacterales; family Steroidobacteraceae; genus CADEFQ01. Next base: position 2,116 of record CADEFQ010000054.1, on the reverse strand, counting down.
ACGCGACCGACACCAAGGGCCAGAAGGTCCGCCAGAAATCCTTCAACTCGATCTTCATGATGGCCGACTCGGGCGCCCGCGGCAGCGCGGCGCAGATCCGCCAGCTCGCCGGCATGCGCGGCCTGATGGCGAAGCCGGACGGCTCGATCATCGAAACGCCGATCACGGCGAACTTCCGCGAGGGCCTGAACGCGCAGCAGTACTTCATCTCGACGCACGGCGCGCGCAAGGGTCTGGCCGACACCGCGCTCAAGACCGCGAACTCGGGTTACCTGACGCGCCGCCTCGTCGACGTGGCGCAGGACCTCGTCGTGACGGAAGACGATTGCGGCACGGTCAACGGGCTGGCGATGGCGCCGCTCGTCGAAGGTGGCGACGTGGTTGAGGGCCTCGGCGAGCGCGTGCTCGGTCGTGTGCTCGCCGAAGACGTGCTGAAGCCGGGCAAGGATACCGTGCTGATCGAGGTGGGCACCCTGCTCGACGAGCAGCTCGTGCGCAAGCTCGAGCAGGAAGGTGTCGACCAGGTCAAGGTGCGTTCGGCGATCACCTGCGAGACGCGCTACGGCGTGTGCAGCAAGTGCTACGGACGCGACCTCGCGCGTGGCCGCCTGATCAACATTGGCGAGGCGGTCGGCGTGATCGCCGCGCAGTCGATCGGCGAGCCGGGCACGCAGCTCACCATGCGTACCTTCCACATCGGTGGCGCGGCGTCGCGGGCCGCGGCCGCGAGCAGCGTCGAAGTGCGCAACAAGGGCACGATCCGCTTCCACAACGTCAAGACGGTGGCGCACGAAAAGGGCCATCTCGTGGCGGTGTCGCGGTCGTGCGAGATCGGCGTGGTCGACGAATTCGGCCGCGAGCGCGAGCGCTACAAGATCCCGTACGGCGCGAGCATCTCGGTGCGCGAGGGCAACGTCGTCGCCGGCGGCCAGGTGGTTGCGACCTGGGATCCGCATACCCATCCGGTGGTCACGGAAGTGCAGGGCAACCTGCGGTTCCAGGACTTCGTCGACGGCCTCACGGTCACGACCCAGGTGGACGAGGTCACGGGGATTTCCTCGGTCGTCGTGCTCGACTCGAAGCAGCGCGGCGGCAAGGAATTGCGCCCGACGATCAAGCTGCTGAACGCGAAGGGCAAGGAAGTCACGTTTGCGAACACCGAGATTCCGGCGGTCTATACGCTGCCGGCCGGTGCGCTGATTTCGCTCGACGACGGTGCGCGCGTGTCGATCGGCGACATCATCGCCCGCATCCCGCAGGAATCGTCGAAGACCCGCGACATCACCGGCGGTCTGCCGCGCGTTGCGGATCTGTTCGAGGCGAGGAAGCCCAAGGACCAGGCGATTCTCGCCGAGAAGAGCGGCACCGTGAGCTTCGGCAAGGAAACCAAGGGCAAGCGGCGCCTCGTGATCACCGCGGAAGACAGCGAGAAGTACGAAGAGCTGATCCCGAAGTGGCGCCAGCTGAACGTCTTCGAGGGCGAGCAGGTCGAGCGCGGCGAAGTGATCGCCGATGGCGAGCCGAACCCGCACGACATCCTGCGCCTGCAGGGCATCGAGGCGCTCGCGAACTACCTGACGCGCGAAATCCAGGACGTCTATCGCCTGCAGGGCGTGAAGATCAACGACAAGCACATCGAGGTGATCGTTCGCCAGATGCTGCGCAAGGCCGAGGTGGCATCGCCCGGCGACGCGCCGCTGCTGAAGGGCGAGCAACTCGACCGTGCCCGTGCGCTCGAGATCAATGATCGCGTGACGCAGGAAGGCAAGTCGGTGGCGACCCTGACGCCGGTGCTGCTCGGCATCACCAAGGCGTCGCTCGCGACCGAGTCGTTCATCTCGGCGGCGTCGTTCCAGGAGACCACGCGCGTGCTGACGGAAGCCGCGGTGCGCGGCCTCAAGGACGATCTGCGCGGCCTCAAGGAGAACGTCATCGTCGGCCGGCTCATCCCGGCAGGCACCGGCTTTGCGGCCCATGCGCATCGTCGCCGCAAATCGACCGCCGAGCGTCGCAGCTTCATGGACGTGGGCGGCGGCGTGGCGGACATCGACGAGGCGAGCGTGGGAGAGGAAGAGAGCGCCGCCGGCTAGCGCCGGCGGCGGCTTCATTGGCGGAG
>CADEFQ010000053.1:2928-12761 GCA_902826635.1 uncultured Pseudomonadota bacterium | reverse complement strand
GGTGAGCGCGGCACGGCCTGCAGCGCGGCGACCGCCTGGTCCGCTTCGCGGCGCGCAAGGGTTTCCGCGTAGTCGAGCCCACCGGTCGCTTCGATCGTCTCGATGATCGCCTCGAGGTGCTCGAGCCCGCCGTGCTCGATCGCAGCACGAATCTGCGCCTGCTGCGCCTCGTTCCCCCTGCGCAGCGCATGGATCAGCGGCAGCGTCGGTTTGCCCTCGGCGAGATCGTCGCCGAGATTCTTGCCGCGCGCGGCGGGGTCCGATCGATAATCGAGCACGTCGTCGATCATCTGGTAGGCCGTGCCGAGGTGGCGCCCGTAGCGGCGCAACGCGTCCTGCACGTCGCTCGTTGCGTTCGCGAGTACGGCGGCGACCTGCGCGCCCGCCTCGAAGAGGCGCGCCGTCTTGCGATAGATGACCTCGTGATAGCGCTGCTCGGTGGTCTCGGGGTCATGCGCGTTCATCAACTGCAGCACTTCGCCTTCGGCGATCGTGTTGGTCGCGTCGGCCATGATCTCCATGACTTGTTGCGAGCCGATCGCCGCCATCATCTGGAACGCGCGCGAGTACACGAAGTCCCCGACGAGCACGCTCGCCTGGTTGCCGAACACCGCGTTCGCCGTGTCGCGGCCGCGGCGCTTCGACGAACTGTCGACCACGTCGTCGTGCAGCAGCGTCGCGGTGTGGATAAACTCGATGAACGCCGCGGCCTCCGTATGGCGACGGCCCCCCGCGCCGCAGGCGCGCCCGGCGAGGACCACGAGCAGTGGGCGCAGGCGCTTGCCGCCACCCGCAATGATGTGCTCGGCAACCTGGTCGACCAGCGGCACGGTGCTCTTGAGGCTGGCGCGCACCACGTCGTCGATGGCGGCAAGGTCGGGGCGCACCAGGGCGCGGATTTGCTCGAGGGTCATGCGTGTAGCGTATCAGGACCGCGCCAAGAGGCTGTTTTCATTGGTGAATCAGCGGTTTGACCGCGCCCCGGCCGCTGAGTAAACTACGCGCCCTTTGCGGAGAGCCCTCCGGGCAGCTTTCAGGAGCATTTCGAACATGTACGCGGTTATCGCCACGGGCGGCAAGCAGTATCGGGTGGAAAAGGGCCAGGTGCTGCGCATCGAGAAGCTCGACGCGGAGCTGGGCGCGACGGTCACGTTCGACCAGGTGCTGCTCGTCGGCGCCGGCGGCGACGTGAAGGTCGGCGCGCCGTTGCTCGCGGGTGCCAAGGTGACCGGCACGGTCGAGCGCCACGGCAAGGGCGACAAGGTCAGCATCGTGAAGTTTCGCCGCCGCAAGCACTACTTGCGGATGAAGAACCATCGGCAGCTGTTCACGGAAATCAAGGTCACGGAGATCGTCTGAGTCATGGCACACAAGAAAGCAGGCGGCAGTACCCGTAACGGCCGCGAATCCCACAGCAAGCGCCTCGGCGTGAAGAAATTCGGCGGCGAGGCGGCTCTCGCCGGCAACATCCTCGTGCGCCAGCGCGGCACCGAATACCACGCCGGCCCGAACGTCGGCATGGGCACCGACCACACGCTGTTCGCGCTGAAGACCGGCACGGTCAGGTTCGCGGTCAAGGGCGCCACACAGCGCCGTTACGTGAGCATCGACGCGACGTAACGCGTCCCCTCGCCGTCACAGCGAAAGCCCCGGCCCAGCGCCGGGGTTTTTGTTTGTAGACTGGGCGCAGGGCGGGGTCAGCCAGCATGAAATTCGTCGATGAAGCGCGCATCAAGGTCCAGGCCGGCAACGGTGGCCGGGGCAGCACGAGTTTTCGCCGCGAGAAGTTCGTGCCGTTCGGCGGTCCCGACGGCGGCGACGGTGGGCTGGGCGGGAGCGTCTGGTTGCGCGCGGCCGAAGGCATCAACACGCTCGCCGACTTCCGGGTCGAGCGTACGTTCCGGGGCCAGCATGGCGAGCCGGGTAGCGGCAACGGCTGCACCGGCCGCGGCGGCGACGATCAATACGTGACCGTGCCAGTCGGTACGATCGTGCGCGACAGCGAGACGCAAGAAACGCTGGGCGATCTGGCGCACACAGGGCAGGAACTGCTGGTCGCACACGGCGGCAAGGGCGGCTGGGGCAACACCCGGTTCAAGTCGAGTACCAACCGCGCGCCGCGGCAGTTCGGTCCCGGCCTGCCGGGCGAGAAGCGCACCCTCGAACTCGAGCTGAAGGTCATTGCGGATGTGGGGCTGCTCGGCCTGCCGAATGCCGGCAAATCAACCCTGATCCGTGCCGTGTCGGCCGCGCGCCCGAAGGTCGCGGACTATCCGTTCACGACGCTCTACCCGAACCTGGGCGTCGTCTACGTCGGGCAGCATCGCAGTTTCGTGATGGCGGATATCCCGGGCCTGATCGAGGGTGCCGCTGAAGGTGCCGGCCTCGGCATCCGGTTCCTGAAACACCTGCAGCGGACCCGTGTCCTGCTGCATCTCGTCGATATCGCGCCGGTGGACCCCGAGGCGGATCCCGTGCGCGACGCGCGCTCGATCGTCGCGGAGCTGAAGAAATTCAGCCCGGACCTCGCGGAAAAGCCGCGCTGGCTCGTCATCAACAAGCGAGATCTGCTGCCCGACGCGGAAGCCGAGGCGAAGGCGAAGGAGATCGCGCGTCGGCTCCGGCACAAGGGCCCGAGATTCCTCATCTCCGGAGTGACCGGCGAGGGCACGAAGGAGTTGAGCGAAGCCGTGATGCAGCTCCTCGAGGCCCAACAGGCAAAGCGATGAGGTGGTCGCGCTGCGCCTCGGCCCGCGCTGGGCAGCGCGGACCCCTTATTTCATTTTCTTGATGCGCGCCGACAGGCGGCTCTTGTGGCGAGCGGCCTTGTTGCGGTGGATCTTGCCCTTCGAAACGAGTGCGTCGACCGCCGGCATCGCTTCGCGATACGCGGCGGTGGCCGCAGCCTTGTCGCCCGTGCCCACCGCGGCGGTGACCTTGCGCAGCCCTGAACGCGCGCGCGAGCGCAGCGCGACGTTGCGGGCGCGGTGCTTCTCGGCCTGGCGGGCGGCTTTTTCAGCGGATTTCGTATTGGCCACGAAGGGTCTCCGACGACGGGTCGACTGGTTTTTGGGGCCGCGTAGTGTGCGGAGCGCCTCCCGCCTTGTCAATCCGATCCGGCGCGGTGCGGGGGGTGTCCGGTATAGTCGCCACCCGTGACTTTTCACCCGCTTGATTCATGAGCCGCGCGCTGCTGAAGAGCACCAGCGTCGTCGGATTTACGACGCTCGTATCGCGGATCACGGGGCTCCTTCGGGACATGGCGCTGTCGCAGGTCTTCGGCGCGGGACTGCTGATGGACGCCTTTCTCGTCGCCTACAAGATCCCGAATTTCCTGCGGCGGCTCTTCGCGGAAGGCGCCTTCTCGCAATCTTTCGTGCCGGTGATCTCGGAGTACCGCGTCAAGCGCAGCCCCGGGGACGTGCGCGCGCTCGTGGGAGGGACCACGGGCACGCTCGGCGCGGTGCTGTTTCTGGTGACCCTGATCGGCGTGATCGGCGCCCCGATCCTGATCCTGCTGTTCGCACCGGGGTTCACTCAGCACGGTGACAAATACGACCTCGCAGTCGAGATGCTGCGCTGGACGTTCCCTTACCTGTTCTTCGTCTCGCTGACGGCGCTCTTCAGCGGCGTGCTGAACAGCTACGGGCGCTTCGCGGTGCCGGCGTTCACGCAGGTCATCATGAACGTCGTGATGATCTTCTTCGCCGTCGTGCTGGCAGCGAACTCCGCGAACCCGGGCAGGGTGCTGGCGATCGGCGTGTTCGTGAGCGGTGTGCTGCAGGTGCTGTTCCAGCTTCCCGCGGTCGCGCGGCTCGGCCTCCTCGGCCGCCCGCGCTGGCAGCCGCGCGCGGAAGGCGTGCGGCGCATCGGGAAATTGATGGTGCCGGGCATCCTCGGCTCCTCGATGGCGCAGGTGAGCCTGCTGCTCGACACGATCATCGCGTCCTTCCTGATGTCGGGCAGCATCTCCTGGCTGTATTTCGCCGATCGCCTGATGGAGTTCCCGCTCGGCGTCTTCAGCATCGCCCTCGCGACGGTGATCCTGCCGGGGCTTTCGGCGCACCACGCGCAGCAATCCATGGACCGTTTCGCCGGTACGCTCGACTGGGCGCTGCGCCTCACGGTGCTGCTGGCGGCGCCCGCTGCGGTGGGGCTGCTGGTCTTTTCCGTGCCACTGACCGCGACGATTTTCGGCTACGGCCGCTTCGCCCCGCGCGACGTGCAGATGGCCTCCTATGCGCTGATGGCGTATTCGTGGGGCCTGCTGATGTTCAGCCTCGTCAAGGTGCTCGCGCCGGGCTATTTCGCGCGGCAGGACACACGCACCCCGGTGCGCGTCGGCATCATCGCGCTCGCGGTGACGATGACGCTCAATGTGGTCGTCGTGCTTCCCGCCAAGTGGCTCGGCTTTCCGATCCCGCACGTCCTGCTCGCGACTTCGACCTGCGCGGGAGCCGCGGTGAACGCCTTCCTCTTGTGGCGAGGCCTGCGACGCACGGGCGTCTATAAGGCATCGGCCGGCTGGACCGCCTTCCTCTGGCGGGTGTTCGCGGCCAATGCCGCGATGGCGGCGTTGTTGTGGTGGTTCGCGGCGGGCTCCGATTGGTTCGCCCTCGGCGCCGTGCAGCGCGCCGTGAAGTGCGGAGTCGGTATTGCCGCCGGCGCGGCGCTGTACTTCGGGGTGCTGTTCGCGACCGGCCTGCGTTATGGCCACTTGCGCAATCGGCCAATATAATCATGCAGTTGATTCGTGGATTGCCGGCGTTGCGCGATCGACCGGGCTCCGTCGTGACGCTCGGTACGTTCGACGGGATGCACCTCGGGCACCAGGCGCTGATCGCTCGAACCCGTGCCCTCGCGCGGGAGCGCGGCGCGCGTGCCATGATGCTCACGTTCGAGCCGATGCCGCGCGAGTTCCTGCAAGCGGACTCGGCGCCGGCGCGGCTCACGAATTTTCGCGAGCGTTGGCGGCTCGCGGCCGCGAGCGGACTCGACGCGCTGTGTGTGCTCCGCTTCGATGCGCGGCTGCGCGGCGTGTCGAGCGAGGCATTCGCGCAGCGTCTCGCGGCAGCGTTTGGCGCGGCGACGTTCGTGGTGGGCCACGATTTTCGCTTCGGGCAGGGCGGTGCCGGGACGCCCGAGGGGCTGACCGGTTTCGGCAGGCACCTGGGTTTCGACGTCGAAATCGTCGAGCTGGTGAAAGGCGAGGGCGCGCGCGTCAGCAGTACGGCGGTGCGCGCGAGTCTGGCCGCGGGCAATTTTTCGCACGCTGCGCGCCTTCTCGGCCGCCCCTATTCGATGCGCGGCCGCGTCGTGCGCGGCGAGCAGCTCGGGCGCACGCTCGGTTTTCCGACCGCGAACCTGCGCCTGAAGCGCCGGCGCTCGCCGCTCGGCGGCATTTTCGCCGTGCGTGTGCAGGGTGTGGCCGCGCGGCCGTGGCCGGGCGTCGCGAGCCTCGGCACGCGGCCGACCGTGGGCGGCGTCGAGCCTTGGCTCGAGACATTCTTGTTCGATTTCGCGGCGGACCTCTACGGGCGCGAGATCGAGGTGGAGTTCGTGGCGAAAATCCGCGACGAAGCGCGCTTTGCGACGCTCGACGCGATGGTCGCGCGCATGCATGACGACGTGGGCGAGGCGCGCCGCCTGCTCGCGCTTTGACGGTGTGGTGAAGGCAAGGAACCCGAGTGGCTGACTACAAGCAGACGATCAATCTTCCGCAGACCGGCTTTCCGATGAAGGCTGATCTGGCACAGCGCGAGCCAAAGATGCTTGCGGACTGGCAGGCGCGCGACCTCTACGGCAAGGTGCGCGCCGCCGCGCAGGGCCGGCCGCGCTTCGTCCTGCACGATGGCCCGCCGTATGCGAACGGCGCGATCCACATCGGCCACGCCGTCAACAAGATCCTGAAGGACATCATCGTCAAGTCGCGCTCGCTCGACGGCTACGACGCGCCGTACATCCCGGGCTGGGACTGCCACGGCTTGCCGATCGAGCACGCCGTCGAGAAAAAGCACGGCAAGCCGGGCCAGAAGCTCGACGCGAACGCCTTTCGCGCCGCGTGCCGGGCGTTCGCGCGCGCGCAGGTCGACCTGCAGCGCGAGGATTTCAAGCGCCTCGGCGTGCTCGGCGACTGGGACCACCCGTATTTGACGATGGATGCGGCCTACGAGGCCGAGCAGATCCGCGCCTTCGGTCGCATCGTGCACAACGGCCACCTGTACCGCGGCGCAAAGCCGGTGCACTGGTGCCTCGATTGCCGCTCGGCGCTCGCCGAAGCCGAAGTGGAGTACGAGGAACGGACCTCGCCCGCGATCGACGTCGAGTTCCGCGTCGTAGACTTGCGCGATCTCGAGCGGCGCATCGGCCAGCCCGCGGGCGGCCTCGGCGACGTGCCCGTCTCGATCGTCATCTGGACCACGACGCCGTGGACCCTGCCCGCGAACGAAGCCGTCGCGCTGCGCGCCGAATTCCGCTACAGCCTCGTCGAAGTCGAGACGGGCTCGGGGCGTGAGCGTCTGATCCTCGCGAGCGACCTCCGGGACGAGGCGCTCGGGCGTTACGGTTTCACGGCGCACGAACTGATCGCCGAATTCGACGGCGTCGCGCTCGAGCGGCTCGAGCTCGCGCATCCCTTTCTCCCGAAGCGCGTGCCCGTGATCCTCGGGGATCATGTGACGCTCGAAGCCGGTACCGGCGCCGTGCATACGGCGCCCGCGCACGGCCAGGAGGACTTCGTCGTCGGCCAGCGCTACGGACTGCCGGTCGTGAACCCGGTCGGACCCGATGGGCGATTCTTCGCGAGTACTGCGCTCGTCGGCGGCTTGCGGGTCGATGAGGCGAACGCCGTCGTCGTGCAGGCGATGGCCGATGCGAAGCGCCTGCTGCAGCACGTGCCGTATCAACACAGTTATCCGCACTGCTGGCGGCACAAGACGCCGGTGATTTTCCGCGCGACGCCGCAATGGTTCATCAGCATGGAACAGCGCAACCTGCGCGCCCATGCGCTGCGCGACATCAGGACGGTGAAGTGGACGCCGGCCTGGGGCGAGCAGCGCATCACCGGCATGATCGAGAACCGGCCCGACTGGTGCATCTCGCGCCAGCGCATCTGGGGCGTGCCGATCGCGCTCTTCGTGCACAAGGAAACCGGCGCGCTCCACCCGGACACGCTCGCGCTGATCGATAAAGCCGCCGACCGCGTCGCGCAGGGCGGCATCGAGGCGTGGTTCGCGCTCGACGCCGCGGAGCTGATCGGCGCGGACGCCGCAGGCTACGAGAAAGTCACCGACGTCATGGACGTGTGGGCCGATTCGGGCCTGTCGTTCGAGTGCGTCGGCGCGGCGCGCCCGGAAATCGTCGCGCCCGTCGATCTCTATCTCGAAGGCTCCGACCAGCACCGCGGCTGGTTCCACAGCTCGCTGCTGATGTCCGAGGCCCTGCACGCCCGCGCGCCGTATCAGGGGGTGCTCACCCACGGGTTCACCGTGGACGAGAAGGGCCGCAAGATGTCGAAGTCACTCGGCAACGTGATCCTGCCGCAGAAGGTGATGTCGACTCTCGGCGCCGACGTGCTGCGCCTGTGGGTCGCCTCGACCGACTACGCCAACGAGATCGGCGTGTCGGACGAGATCCTGAAGCGCATGGCGGACTCCTATCGTCGCATGCGCAACACCGTGCGTTTCCTCCTCGGCAATCTGCACGGCTTCGATCCGGCGACCGACCAGGTGGCGCCGGCCGAACTCGTCGCGCTCGATGCGTGGGCGATCGAGCGCACGCGCGCGCTGCAGGCGGAAGTGGTCGCGGCCTACCGCGACTACGCGTTCCATCTGATCTACCAGAAAGTGCACAACTTCTGCATCGTGGACCTCGGCGGGCTCTATCTCGACGTGTTGAAGGACCGTCTCTACACGACGCCCGCGAAGAGCCACGCGCGCCGCTCCGCGCAGACCGCGATGTTCCACATCGCCGAAGCGATGGTGCGCTGGCTCGCGCCGATCCTGTCGTTCACGGCGGATGAAATCTGGCAGTTCCTGCCGGGCAAGCGCGGCGAGTCGGTGCAGTGCGAGCTGTGGCACACGCTGCCCGAGGTGCCCGCAAGCCGTGTCGAGTGGCCGGCGCTGCTCGCGCTGCGCGCCGCGGTCACGCGCGAACTCGAGAAGCTGCGTGACGCCGGCGCGATCGGCGCGCCGCTCGAAGCGCAGGCGGAGGTGTGGTGCTCCGCGGGCGAGTACCCGCGGCACGCCGCGCTCGGCGATGAATTGCGCTTCCTCCTGATCACCTCTGCGGCGCAAGTCCGCGAGGGCGATGCGCCGGCGGGCGCTGTGACAGTGGGCGAAGGCGTCGCGATCCGGGTCGTGCCGACTGCGGCGCCGAAGTGCGTGCGCTGCTGGCATCGGCTCCCCGAAGTCGGTCGCCATGCCGAGCACCCGGAGCTGTGCGGACGCTGTGTCACGAACCTGACGCTCCCGGGCGAGACGAGGCGTTACGCATGAGCGGCTGGCGCTGGTTGCCGCTTTCCGCGCTGATCATCGCGATCGATCAGGCGAGCAAGCTTTGGATCGAGCGACACTTCGAGCTCTACGAGAGCGTGACACTGCTGCCGGTGCTCGATATCACGCGGCTGCACAACTCCGGTGCGGCGTTCAGTTTCCTCGCGGGCGCGGGCGGCTGGCAGCGCTGGTTCTTCACCGTGCTGGCCCTCACCGTGAGCGTCGGCATTTTCGCCTGGTTGCGCAGCGTGCATGCGCGTGCCCAGGCCTGGCTTGCCTGTGGCCTCACCCTGATCCTCGGCGGGGCGCTCGGCAACGTCATCGACCGCATGCGCCACGGATTCGTCATCGATTTCGTGCACGCGCACTGGAACGATGCCTGGTTTCCGGCGTTCAATGTCGCGGACGCCGCGATCTCGGTGGGCGCGGCCTGCGTGATCATCGACGCGCTGGTCGAGTCGCGGCGCGCGCGATGAAGATCCTGCTCGCCAATCCGCGCGGATTCTGTGCCGGGGTCGATCGGGCGATCGATATCGTCGAACGTGCGATCGAGATTTTCGGCGCGCCGATCTACGTGCGACACGAAGTCGTGCACAACCGCCATGTCGTCGAGCGCCTGCGCGGCCTCGGCGCGGTGTTCGTCGATGAACTCGACGAAGTTCCGGATGGCGCCACCGTCATATTCTCGGCCCATGGTGTCTCGCGCGCCGTGGAGGACGAGGCACAGAGACGGGGCCTCACCGTTTTTGACGCCACTTGCCCGCTCGTGACCAAAGTGCACATGGAAGTGGCGCGCTTTGCGCGCGAGGCGCGGGAGGTGATCCTGATCGGCCACGAAGGGCATCCGGAAGTCGAAGGCACGATGGGGCGCTTCGATGCCGCGCAGGGCGGACGCATCGTGCTGATCGAGTCGGTGGAGGATGCCGCGAACGTCACGGTCCGGGATCCGGCTCGCCTCGCCTTTGTCACGCAGACGACGCTGTCCGTGGATGACACCGCGGGGATCGTCGAGGCGCTGCGGCGCCGGTTCCCCGCGCTCACGAGCCCGCGCAAGGAAGACATCTGCTACGCGACCCAGAACCGCCAGGACTCGGTCAAGCAGCTGCTCGCCGAGTGCGACGTGCTGATCGTCGTCGGGTCGGTGACGAGCTCCAACTCGAATCGGCTGCGCGAGCTCGCCGATCGCGCCGGGGTGCCCGGCTATCTCGTCGACGGCCCCGACGACCTGCGCCCCGAATGGTTCGCGGGCCGGCACGCGGTGGGCGTCACGGCCGGTGCGTCGGCCCCCGAAGTGCTCGTGCGCGAGGTGGTCGATCGCCTGCGCAGCTGGGGCGGCGGGGC
>CADEFQ010000053.1:0-2828 GCA_902826635.1 uncultured Pseudomonadota bacterium | reverse complement strand
CCGAAGTGCTCGTGCGCGAGGTGGTCGATCGCCTGCGCAGCTGGGGCGGCGGGGCACCGGCGGAGATGCGGGGGCGGGAGGAGAATGTGGTGTTCGCGTTGCCTCGTGCACTGCGCGCCGGCGGCAAGGCGAATGGCGAATAGGAAGCGATCAGCGAACGGCCAGGGGCGCGCCGCCGCGCGCCGTTTGTCAGCATGAATTTCGTTTCTCCAGGTCTTCGATGGCCATGCAAGACTCCCGATCAGGCAGGCTGATCGGAATGGCGATCCCCGCGGGATCGCTTCTCGCGGTGATCGCCGTTTTCGCGGGCGACATCGGCACCGTGCCGTATCCGGCGCGCGGCGCCGCGCTCTTTGCCGCAGCCGCGGCGCTCGAGGGGCTCGTGTTGTGGGCTGTCCTGCGCCCTCGAACGTACTGGCATTCCTGGGGTCGAGCGCTCTGCGCGGCGATGTCGTGCCTCGTAGCGCTCTGGTTCTCGGCGCAGGACACGGCGGGCGCACCCGAATTCGTCTTCATGCATCAACGCTGGCTCGTCGCTGCCGCATTCGGTTGCTTGCTCCAGGCATTCGCGAGCGCGTGCCGCTATCGGCTACGAACTATCGGCTGCACGTGGTTTTCCCGGGACTCTGCCGCGCAAATTCCATCACCCAGTTCGTCTCCCAAGTCCTGCCGCCGTCGGCGGAGAAAGCCTGCTGCCAACGGCAGCTGGTCGAAGTGACGTCACTCCACAGGAAGCGCACCCGGATCGGCCGGCCTTCGAGCCTGTCGTCGCCGTAGAACCGGCCGACTCCGTCCGTGAACGCGCCCACGACCTGTGGGTCGAGCTGGTGCGGGTGGCGATCATCGAACCACCAGATCGCCCACTGCTTCGCCGCGGTGTCGAACGAACGCACGCTCAAGGCCCTACAGGTTTCGCCCGGCAGTTCGATCACGTTGTCGTCGATGATGCCGCGGCCGCCCAGCACCAGCTGCGCATCCGTCGTGCCGTGGCACTCTATCCATTCGGCGCATCCGGAAAGACGCTGCTTCAACCGGCGATGACGCACAGACCAACGGCCTACGAGAAAATCAAAGTCGTGGGCGGATGACCTGTCGGCGCGCGCGGACGAGCAGTCGGTCGCCTGGAGGCGGAGGGTCTCCGGCGCTTTGACGAGACGAGACGAAAGTCCTGCGGGGACGGCAGCTTCGCCGCCCGGTCGCGCAACGCGAACGAGGACCAGTTCGCCCTCGCGAACGGGCAGGCGTGGAAAGTCGTTCGGACTCGATTCAGTCGCATACCACCCGAGCGCCGGCACATGCTCCCGGCAGTTCGCAAGCAGGTCGGTGTCGGCGGCCACACGCAAGTAGAAGATCGTCAAGTCGATGCGGCCTGCGGACGGCGGCATGTCCGAACCGGGCCACGCCGGTCGCAGCAGCAACACGTTGTCCGAGTCGATCATCGTCGCGTTGGCCGCCGCGCGATGCGCCTCCCACGCCGGGCCGCCATAGAAGGCCGCGAGACTGCGCCGTCGCGAGGGCATGTCGGCGAATCCACGCAGCCAGACGAAGCGGTCCGGATGGTCAAGATCGTGGAACTGACCCAGGATGCGCATGCCGGCCGCCTCCTGGGGCTCGATGAGCTCGCGCTCGAAGAGATCGATCAGCACGTTCCGCTGTCCCGGTTGCAAGCTGTACTGGCGCAGTTCGACGATCACGTGGCACATCCAGGTCGGGTTGTCGGTGAGCGCAGTCTGCGGGACAATACCTGTCAACCAATGGCATGTTTTGTCTGCGACTACGAAGTATGCGCGCAAGCCGCCTGCTGACCATCCAGATGATGCTCGAGACGCGCGGATGCCTGAGCGCGCCGGCGCTGGCGCGCGCGCTGAACGTGTCGGTGCGCACCCTGTACCGGGATGTCGACCAATTGTCCGCCGCCGGCGTGCCCATTTATGCGAGCCGCGGACGCTCGGGCGGTTTTCGGCTGCTCGCGGGCTGGAAGGCCACGCTCACGGGACTTACGCCTGCGGAGGCGCAAGCGGTGTTCCTGAGCGGGCTCACGGGCCCGGCGGCGCAGCTGGGGCTCGAGGCGCAGGTCGAAACCGCGCGACTCAAGGTCCTGTCCGCGCTGCCGCCGTCCTGGCGACCGGATGCGGAGCGCATCAGTTCACGGTTGCATCTCGACCCGATGGACTGGTATCGCGAGTCCGAACCCGTGCCCCACCTCGCCGCCGTCGCAACGGCGGTCTGGGAGCAACGGCAACTCACGATCGGCTACGAGAGCTGGAAGGCGCGGGTACGACGCACCGTGCATCCGCTCGGCCTCGTGTTGAAAGCGGGCGCGTGGTACCTGGTCGCGGCGGTGAACGATGCGCCGCGTACATTTCGCATCTCGAGCATCCGCGATGTCGAGAGTCTCGAAACGCGTTCGCGCGGCCCGCGCAGTTTCAATCTCGCCCGCTACTGGATCCAGTCGATCCGGCGATTCGAGCAAGACTTGTACAAAGGGCAGGCGGTCGTGCTTGCCACGACCGCCGGACTCAAGGACTTGCGAAATCTCAGCAGTGCGGTCGCCAGGGCGCTTGCAGCCGCGCCGTCGTCGGCAGCGAGTGACGAGCGCGTGCGGGTTACGATCCCGACGGAGTCGATTGAGCATGCAGCGGGGCAGCTGCTGCGGTTGTCGCCGGAAGTCGAGGTCGTGGAACCTGCGGCGCTGCGCCAGGCGGTGCTGGAGCGCATCCGCGACGCCGCGAGGCGTTACTCGGCTCCATCTGCCCCCGGGCGTTCCCAATAGGTGCGCACCACGCCTTCCGGCTGCACGCACTTGCGCAACACTTCGACGCCGACCA
>CADEFQ010000052.1:9783-12888 GCA_902826635.1 uncultured Pseudomonadota bacterium | reverse complement strand
CGACGCGACTCGCGTGCGGGCATGCAGGCGCGCGCCGGTGCTCAGCCGTTGAAGCGGCGGAAAACGACCGTGCCGTTCGTGCCGCCGAAGCCGAAGGAGTTCGACACCGCGATCCCGATCGGCATCCGCCGCGCCGTGTTCGGCACGTAATCGAGGTCGCAGGCCGGGTCGGGGTTCTCGAGGTTGATCGTCGGCGGGGCGACGCCATCGCGAATCGCGAGCACCGAGAAAATGCCTTCCACCACGCCCGCCGCGCCGAGCAGGTGTCCGGTCATCGACTTCGTCGAACTGACGGCCAGTTTCCCCGCGTGCTCGCCGAACGCACCCTTGATCGCAATCGTCTCGGCGATGTCGCCGAGCGGGGTCGAAGTGGCGTGGGCATTGAGGTATTGCACCTCGGAAGGCGCGATGCGCGCGTCACGCAGCGCATTGACCATCGCGATCCGCGCGCCGTTGCCGTCGTCGGGGGGCGCCGTCATGTGATACGCATCGCCGCTCATGCCAAAGCCCGTGAGCTCGGCGTAAATGCGGGCACCGCGCGCCTGGGCGTGCTCGAGGTCCTCGATGACCATGGCGCCGCCGCCGTCGCCCATCACGAAGCCGTCGCGGTCGCGATCCCAGGGCCGGCTCGCCTTCGCGGGCGCATCGTTGCGTTCCGAAAGCGCTTTCGCCTGGCTGAAACCCGCGAGCGCGGTCGGCGTGCTCGCGTGCTCGGCGCCGCCCGCGATCATGATCTCGGCGTCGCCGTGCTGGATGAGCCGCATCGCAAGCCCGATCGCGTGCGTCGAACTCGTGCAGGCGGAAACGACGGCCAGGTTCGGTCCGTTGATGCCGTACCGGATCGACAGGTGGCCCGCAATCATGTTGATGATCGTGCTCGGGATGTAGAACGGCGAGATCTTGCGCGGGTTCTTCGTGGTTGCCCACGTGCCGATCTCGCGCTCCATGCCCTCGAGACCGCCGATGCCGGAACCCATGATCACGCCGCTGCGCGTCGGGTCTTCCTTCGAGAAATCGAGTCCCGCATCGGTGACCGCCTGCACCCCGGCGGCGACGCCGTAGTGCATGAAGGGATCCATGCGGCGCGCCTCCTTGGGCGCGAGATACTGGGTGAGATCGAAGTCGCGCGCCGCACCCGCGAATCGCGTCGCAAAAGCCGACGTATCGAAACGGGTGATCGGAGCGATGCCGCTTTCACCGGCCAGCACCGCGGCCCAGGCGCTCTCGAGGGTGCTGCCCACCGGGGAGACGATGCCCATTCCTGTGACGACGACGCGGCGATTACCCACGCAGACCTTTCGCACCTCGTGCGGCGGACGAAACGGGATGGCGCCGGACGACCGGCGCCTCGAGCCTTACGACTTGCGGCGCTCGTTGATGTAGTCGATGGCCTGCTGAACCGTGGTGATCTTCTCGGCGTCCTCGTCCGGGATTTCGATCTCGAATTCCTCTTCAAGCGCCATGACCAGTTCAACCGTGTCCAGCGAGTCGGCGCCCAGGTCGTCGACGAACGAGGCGTCGCTGGTGACCTGTTCCGCCTTGACGCCCAGCTGTTCGGCGACGATGGCTTTCACTTGCTGTTCAACAGTACTCATCTCAGTGGTGTCCTCGTGACTTATCTTTGGTATGGGCCGTGGCAAGGCCGGCCGAATGGGCGCGGTATTGTAGGGGAACACCCTTGCCCCCGCCACTCGCATTGCGCGCGAGTGCCTGTTTTTGCACACAAAACCGTTTTTTCCGCTGCATCACGCGTGGTGCGGCCGCGTCACGGCATGTACATGCCGCCGTTCACATGCAGGGTTTCACCCGTGATGTAGGCCGCCGCGGGTGAACACAGGAAGTGAACCGCGGCCGCAATATCGTCCCCCGATCCGAGACGCGCCATCGGGATCTGCGCAAGAAGCGCGCCTCGCTGCTCGTCGTTGAGACCGCGCGTCATGTCCGTATCGATGAAACCGGGCGCCACCGCATTGACGGTGATGCCCCGGCTCGCGACCTCCTTGGCCAGCGACTTCGTGAAGCCGAGGAGACCCGCCTTCGCGGCCGCGTAATTCACCTGGCCCGGGTTGCCGGTCAGCGCCACGATCGACGTGAGATTCACGATGCGCCCGCGGCGCTCCTTCATCATGCGCTTGACGCAGGCCTTGGTGAGCCGGAACACCGAAGTGAGGTTCGTCGCGATCACGCGATCCCAGTCGTCCTGCTTCATGCGCAGGAGCAGCGTGTCGCGCGTGATGGCAGCGTTGTTGACGAGGATCGTCGGCAGTTCACCCGCCGCCTCGAGACCGGCGATCAAGGCGTCGATCGAAGCGCCCTCGCCCACGTCGAGCACCACACCCCGGCCTCGATGGCCCGCAGCGGCCAGCTCGGTAGTCAGCTTCGCCGCGCCTTCCGCGGTTGTCGAGGTTCCGATCACGGTGGCGCCCGCGGCGCCGAGCGCCGCGGCGATCGCGCGACCGATGCCCCGCGAGGCGCCCGTCACGAGTGCGATGTCATTCTCGAGCATGCTCATCCTTTCTGAACGGCGGCGAGCGCCGCGTCGATCGAAGCCGGCTCCTCGAGCGCGAGGTACGCGACGTCGGGCCGCTTCTCGATTCGCTTGTTGAGGCTGGTCAGCACCTTGCCGGGGCCGCATTCGACCACCGCCCCGGGCGATCGGGCGAGCAGCGCGCGCACCGTTTCCGTCCAGCGCACCGGGCTTGCCAGCTGCGTCACGAGTGTCCGGCGAATGTCGTCCGCGTCGCTGTGTGCGCGCGCATCGACCGCGCTGTAATAGGGAATGCGCGGCGCCGCGATCGGGGTCTCGATCAGCCGTTCGCGCAGCCGCTCCGCCGCACCGCGCATCAGGCTGCTGTGCGAGGGCACGCTGACCGGCAGCGGCACCGCGCGCTTGGCGCCCCTCGCCTTCGCGACTTCGATCGCGCGCGCGACCGCAGTTGCTTCCCCGGCGATCACGACCTGGCCCGGGGAGTTGTAGTTGACGGGCTCGACGACCGCACCCTGCGCGGCTTCACGACAGGCCGCTTCGATGTCGGCGTCGTCGAGGCCAAGCACGGCGGCCATGGCGCCCGTGCCGAGCGGCACGGCTTCCTGCATCGCACGGCC
>CADEFQ010000052.1:0-9683 GCA_902826635.1 uncultured Pseudomonadota bacterium | reverse complement strand
GCCAGCATGCCGATCGACTGCGAGCCTTGCCCGGGGAAAACGAAAGCGATGCCCATGCGCGATCCTGTGATGGAGCGGGCGATTATAGCGGCTCGCGCCGTGACCGCAGGCACAGCGCGGTCGCGAGCCCGCCGATCGCGCCATAGAGATGGGCTTGCACGACCACCGGATCGTCGCCCGCGAAAGGCAGCGCAGCGCGCTGTTCGATGCCGAGCTTCGCGATCAGGAAGATCGCAAGAATCCAGCCGTCGAAGTCGCGGCGACGCAGGTGCGCCAGCGTGCCGGCGGCCATCACGCCGTGCAGCCAGCCCGAAGCGCCGACATACCATTCGATCTCGGGCGACCGGAACCAGAGGCCCGCATCGATCGTGGCGATCGAAACGAGGACGATGGCGACCCAGCGCGCCGGACTGAAGTCGCGCGCGAACAGCGCCCACATGAGCACGAGGCCGAGCGCATTGAGCGCCGCGTGTGTCCCGTCGAGATGGACCAGATGCCCCGAGAGCAGTCGCCAGAACTCGCCTGCGGCCACGCCAGCGCGGTCGTACCGCAGCAGCGCGCGGCCCGCATCGCCCGCGATCGATGGGAGCAACAGCCCGACGACGATCGCCAGCAGCGCCACGCCATGGCATCCGTCGCCGTTGAGCGACGCGAGCCAACGCGTGCGTGGATTTCGTGATCGGGACGCCATCTCGACGGGGGCCATTTGGTATCATTATCGACCATATGAGCCATTCTTCCCGCTCCGCCGGTTTCACCTTGATCGAGATCATGGTCGTGGTCGTGATCATCGGCCTGCTGGCTGCATTCATCGCCCCGCAGATCCTGGGGCGCGTCGACGACGCAAAGATCGTGAAGGCGAAACAGGACATCCAGGCGCTCGAAACCGCGCTCACGATGTACAAGCTCGATACGTTCCAGTACCCCGGTACCGACGTCGGCCTCACCGCGCTCGTGCAGAGACCGGCCGATCCGCAGGTACGCAACTGGCGCGCGGGCGGCTACCTCAAGCGTGTCAACAAGGATCCCTGGGGCAACGACTACCAGTACGTGTTCCCGGGCACGCGCGGCGGCGACTACGACCTCTATTCGCTCGGCGCCGACGGCGAGCCGGGCGGCGAAGGTATCAACGCCGACATCGGCAACTGGAACCTGGATCGTTAGGGTCCGGAAGACCCTCCCGCCGGCAAGGCGGACCTCATGAAGCACGCACGCGGCTTCACGCTCATCGAAATCCTCGTGGTCGTCGTGATCATCGGCCTGCTCGCGGTCGGTGCGGTGCTCGCGATCGGCACGACGAAGCGCGACGACGCGCTCGAAACCGAGGCGCAGCGCCTGCAGTCGCTGATCGATTACGTGCGCGAGCACGCCGAGCTCACGACACGTGAATTCGGCCTCGGTTGCGAGGGCGATCGCTATCGTTTCCTGGCTTTCGATCCCCGCCGCGGCCTGTGGCGCGTCGCGGAAGCGGAAGACATCCTGCGCGAACGCACCCTGCCGGTCGGCCTGCGCATCCGCTTGCGCATCGAAGGCCGCGAAGTCCTGTTGCGCCCGCCGAAGGAGAAAGAGCCGCTGCAGCCACAGGTCATGCTCTTCTCGAACGGCGATGTCACGCCGTTCGAGCTGACGCTCGGCCGCGAGGGCAGCCCGCTGCAGGCCGTGCTTGCGAGTGACGACGAGGGAGTCGTCACGCTCACCTTGCCGAAGCAAGGCGCGCCATGACTCGCCGGCGCGGTTTCACGCTCATCGAGGTGCTGGTCGCGCTCGTGATCGTGGCGGTCGGCATGGCGGCGCTGCTCGGCACGCTGACATCGGCCGCCGATTCCTCGATCTACCTGCGTGACAAGACTTTCGCCGAGTGGATCGCGCTCAATCGCATCAGCGAACTGCGGCTCGCGGTCAAGCGACCGTCGAAGGGCAAGAGCACGGGTGAGCTCGATTTTGCCGGCCGCAAATGGCGCTACCAGCAGGAGGTCGTCGAGACCGACGTGCCGGGAGTGTTGCGCATCGACGTACGCGTCGCCGACGCCGCCGGCCCGGCGGGCAAGGACACCAAGGCGAAGGACGACTGGACGGTCACGGCGAGTGGAGTCGTCGGGGATGCAGTCGCCCCGCCGAACGGCACGGACCCGGACTGGAACGGCGCGCCCTTCCCCGGCGAGCCAACCGCGGCGCCCGGCGATGCCGGCAAGCCCGTCAAGCCCGGGGAGCCCCCCGTCACGCCGCCTTCGACGCAGCCGGGCAGCCCGCTGCCCACGACCTGAATGCAACGCCGCGGCTTCACGCTGGTCGAACTGCTGGTGGCGTTGTTCATCTCCGCCATCATTTTCGCGATCGGTTACGGTGCGCTCCAGCAGGCGCTCGGCAGCCGTGGCGCGGTGCAGGAAAACCAGGACCGGTTGAGCACGCTCGTCAACACGATGCGCATCCTCTCGCAGGATTTCGGCCAGCTTGCGCCGCGCGCGACGCGCAGCCTCGTCGGCGACGGGGCCGATCCCGCCCTCCTCGCCGACGGCCGGACCGATGCGCTCGTGACCTTCACGCGCATGGGCTGGGCCAACCCCGCGGGCATCCAGCGACCGGCGCTGCAGCGGGTGCGTTATGCGTTCGACAACGGCACGCTCTATCGCGAGCACTGGCGCGTGCTCGACCCGGTGCTCGGGGCGCAGCCGGTGCGACGCACGCTGATCGATCGCGTGCGCAGTGTGCGCTTCCGGTTCATGGAGAACGGCCGCAGCTGGACCGAGCAATGGCCCGGCGTCGTGACCGGCGGCGATCCACGCCAGCCACAGCTGCGCAGGCGCCCGATCGCGGTCGAGGTGACGCTCGAACTCGAGGACTTCGGCACCGTGACCCGCATCATCGAGGTGGCCGGGTGAAACGCGAGCGTGGCGTGGCGCTGCTGACGGCCATCGTCCTCGTCGCACTCGCGACGATCGTTGCGGCGAGCATCGCGTTCAAGAGCGGCATGACCGCGCGACGCACGAGCAGCGCCTTCATGTTCGATCAGGGCATCCAGTACGCCGCAGCCACCGAAGCGATGGCGGCTTATGTGCTGCGTGAAGATCGCAAGGACGGGGAGCGGGACGACTACAGCGAATCCTGGGCGCGCCCTTATGGCCCCGTCGAGCTGATCGCCGGCTCCGGTATCTGGCTCGAGGCGCAACTCGACGACGCGCAGGGCCGATTCAACGTGAACAACCTCGTCAACGCCGACGGCGTCGCGCGCGCCGATGTGATCGAACAGTTCGCGCGCCTGCTCGAGACGCTGCAGCTCGAACGGAAATGGGCCACCCTGCTCGCCGACTGGATCGATGCCGACGTGGAACCCAACGGCTTCGAGGGTGGCGAGGACACGCTCTATCTGGCGCAAAGCCCGGCGTATCGGGCGCCGAACGCGCCGATCGTCAGCGTGAGCGAACTCCTCGCGCTGCCGGGATTTGGCATCGATCGCTACAACCGCATCGCGCCTTTCATCACGGCCCTGCCGCCTGGCACCCCGCTCAACGTCTGTACGGCGCCCGGCATCGTGATCGACGCGATGACCGACGAGCATGAGTACGGGCTCGATGCCGAACGCCTTGCCAAGTCACGCGAGTCCGGCTGCTTCCCGTCAAAGAGCGACCTGCAGGCCAAGGTGCCGGCCGACCAGTGGGCCACCTTGCAGTATCAGGTCAGCGACAAGTCGGAATATTTCCGGTTACGCAGTTTCGTCAGTATTGGCACCACGGAGCTCGCCTTGTACAGTCTGCTGAAGCGTGAAGCGACGGGCGTGCGCCCGATCCTGCGCACCTACGGTACGGATTGACCCATGGCTGACTGGTTCGTAGTGCGATTGCCCAGGCTGGACGGCGACCCGGTCACCTGGATCGCGGTCGACGGCCGTGGGCAGCTGCTCGCCGCGCCCGGTGCCGGCACGCTCCCGCAAGCCGCAGCGCAGGTGCTTGGCCGCAAGATCGCGGTACTCGTTCCCGCCGGTGACGTGTTGCTGACCGAGGCGGCGCTGCCCGCCAAAACCGGCGCGAAGCTCGCCCAGGTCGTTCCCTATGCTCTGGAGGAACAGGTCGCAGACGACATCGATTCGCTGCACTTCGCCGTCGGCCGCCGCGACGGCGGGACCGGTCGAACCGCGATCGCGGTCGTCGACAAGGCCGCGATGCAGGCGACGGTCGAGGTACTGCGAGAGGCCGGCATCGTGCCGGCCTTGCTCGCAAGCGAGGCGAGCCTCGTCGCGGGGAATCCCGGCCAGGTCGTCGCATGGCTCGAAGGCGATTCGCTCGTGTTGTGCGCACCGGCGCGCTCACCCATCGTGACCCCGGTCACGACCCTGGCGGACGCATTCGGCTTTCTCGCTGCGACGCAGGCCTACGGCGAGGGGCTCGAACCCGCGACGCTGTCGCTCCTGCTGTATGCCCCTGCCGCCGATTGGCAGCGGCACGCCGGGGAGCTGGGGTTCCTGCAGGAACATTTCTCCGCGGCGAAGGTGCAGATCCTTCCACAGGGCTCGCTGCCCTGGCTCGCGAGTCAGCTCGAGTCCGCGGCGCCGGTCAACCTGCTGCAGGGCGACTACCTGCCACGCACCACGGGCAACGCAGACCTGCGCCGCTGGCGTGTGCCGGCCGCGCTGGCGGCGGCCATCGTGCTGGTGTTCGTCGGCACGAAGATCTTCGAAATCCGCCGGCTGAATGCCGCAGAGCGCGCACTCGACGTCGAGATCGAGCAAACATTCCGTGCTGCGATGCCCGGCGCTCTCGATTCGAAAGACGCCCGTCGCCGCATGGAACAGCGATTCGCGTCGTTGCAGGAAAGCGGCGGCCAGAGCGGCCTCCTTCCGGCACTCGGTGCGTTCGCGGCAGCGCGTGCTGTCGCGCCGGATGCCACGCTGCAGGGCCTGACGTTGCGCGAAGGTGCACTCGACCTGCGCGTACGCGCAGGCGACGCGCAAAGCCTCGATCGCTTGAACCAGCAGTTGCGCGCCGGCGGCCTCGCGACCGAGATCACGAGCGGCACCGCCGGGGACGCCGGTTACGAGGGCCGCATCCAGATCAAGCTGGCGGGGGCCTGATGGACGCGCTCAAACAGTGGTATCGCGGTCTTGCCGGGCGTGAGCGTCGCTTCGTCGTCATCGGCGGTTGCGCCGCGCTCGCGATCCTGCTGCTGATGATCGTACTGCCGCTTGCGCGCAGTGCCGCCGCGCTCGAGCAGCGCGTCGCGACGAAGCGCGCCGACCTTGCGTGGATGCGCGCCGTCGCGCCCGCGCTGGCGAGCGCCGGCCCGGTGTCGGAGTCGCCGGCGACGCAGGAATCGCTGGTGGTCACGGTCGATCGCACCGCGCGCGAGGCGAATCTCGGCGAGGCGCTCGCGCGTTCGGAGCCCGCCGGCAACGGCGGTCAACGCGTGCAGCTCGAGAAGGCGCGCTTCGACGTGATGGTGGCGTGGCTGGCGCGCCTGCGACAGCAGCACGGCATACGCGTCGTGTCGGCCACCGTCGAACGCACCGACCAGCCGGGGCTGGTGACGGCCAGCGTCGAACTGAACGCCCGCTGAGGGCATTCGATGGCCGGCCCTTCCCGCTTTTCCTGGCGCCTTGCGATGGTCATTGCGCTTGCGATCCTCGTGACGATCATCGTGCGCTGGCCGCTCGCGTGGGCCGCGCGCTGGTTGCCGGCACAGATAGAGTGCGCCGCGCCCGCGGGCAGCGTCTGGAACGGCCGCTGTGCCGCCCTCACGGTCCGCGGCTTGCCGCTCGGCGATACGTCGTGGCAATTCCGTCCCTTCCCGCTCCTGCGTGGCACGCTGGCGGCGACGGTGCGCTCCCGGCAGGGCGCGGATCATTTCCAGGGCGACATCGAATTGCGCGCGGACGGGCGGCGCATCGCGCGTCATGTCGAGGCCGATCTCACACTCGGGGGCGGCCTCCTGCGTGAGGGCGCGATGGGTTTTACCGGCCGCCTGCATGCCCGCCTCGATCGTGCGGTGCTGCACGATCGCAAGGTTCGCGAACTCGCAGGCACCGTCACGGTTCAGGCGCTCACGCAAGGCTCGACGGCGTTCGGCGACTACGAGATCCGCTTTCCGGATGTCGCGCAAGGGGCTGCGTCGGGCGTCAAAGGCTCGCTGCGGGACCTGGGCGGGCCGCTCGGTATCAGCGGCGCGCTCACGCTCACCGACGAGCCGG
This sequence comes from uncultured Pseudomonadota bacterium, assembly GCA_902826635.1. Lineage (GTDB taxonomy): Bacteria > Pseudomonadota > Gammaproteobacteria > Steroidobacterales > Steroidobacteraceae > CADEFQ01. The sequence continues at coordinate 3,505 of CADEFQ010000052.1, read as the reverse complement.
GTTATGTGATCGACGGCTTCGTGACGCTGCGCGCCGACACACCGCCGACGCTTGCGCGCCAGATCGCGCTGCTCGGCACGCCGGATGAGGCGGGTCGGCGGCCGTTTTCGGTTGCAGGAACGTATTAGGGCGCTTCGAGTCGCGCGCTGGTCAATTGCCGAGATCGAACATCGCTGCCATTTCGGCCTTGGTGTAGACCCGGAACGCAATCAGCGTTTCCGTACCAATGATCCCGTCGAGCTTCCGCATCCGCGGTGGTGACGCTGGGTGCACCGGATCATACGGAATCGGAATGATCGCAGGCGCGGAAGATGCCGAGCAGCGGAAAATACAGGGCTGCGCGCACGGGCTCGGGGCCAAGTGAGCGCGCGAGCCGCGTGTAGCGCGCAAGCTGCGCGCGATAGCGCTCCTCTTCCTGCGCGAGGAATGCCTCGAGCCCCCCACCCTCGTGCCGGCTCGTCTTGTAATCGATGACCCAGCGCGTGGCGCCCGCGTCCACGAACGAGCGGTCGATGATCACATGCACGAGGCGCCCATCGATGAGGCCCGAGAGCGCGAGTTCAGTCGCCGACTCGCGATGCTCAGGCGAGAAGAGCCAGCGACCGCGTTCGTCGGCCCAGGTGTTGACGAGCGCTCGCGTCACGGTGCCGGCCGCGGCGTCGAGCTCGGCCGCCGGCACGCCGAGCCGCTGCAGCATCGAGCGATGCTGCGCCTCGTCCGCCTCGATCGCGGCTACCGAATCCGGCCGTTCACGCCCCCAGCGCTCGAGCACTCGATGCACGATCGTGCCGATGTGCCGCGCCGTTTCGCGCACCCAACTGAATTCCGGCGTATCGCCTGCCTCGCGCGCGAGCACGAGCCCGCTCGCCTCGACGGCGTCCTCGAGCGAGGCCGGATGCCACGACGCGGGAAGGCGCAGCAGCGCGGAAGCGCCGGCGGGAGGCCCGGTCGTCGCGTCCGCTCGCGCACCGGCTGGCGCGAACGCGAACGAATCGGCGAGTGCCGGCCACGCCGCCGCAAGCAGCGTGCCGGCCGGTGGTTTCGGCTCCTTGCCTTCCTTCACCGGCACGCCTGCGATCCAGTGCAAGGTTTCCCGCGCGCGCGTCGCGGCGACATAGAGCAGGCGCAACCGTTCCTGCGCACGGCGCTCGGCGTCGAGGCCCTTGAGCCACGCGCCGAGGCGATGCTCGTCACGCTCACCGGCAGCGACGATCGGTGACATGAGGAGATCGGATTCGCCGTCCTCGCGCGGCAAGTCGAGCCAGCGCAGCAACGGCTCCTCGCCGTGTCGCGGCGATCGCCCGAGACCCGGGAGGATCACGTGCTCGAATTCGAGCCCCTTCGCACGATGGATCGTCATGATGTCGATCGCCGCGAGGTCCGCGCCGCTCGAACGGGCGTAAAGATCGGCGAGCAAACCGCTCAAGGCCGCGGTGCCCGGCCACTCGCCGCGCGCCCATGCGCGGTCAAGTGCCCGAAAGAGTTCGCGCGCGGCGCCGAGATCGGCGAGCGGATAACAATCGGCGCCGCCAAGCTGCAGCCACACCGCTTCGAGGGTGCTGCCGGGTGCATCGCGGCCGGTTCGCTCGAGGGCGCCCGCGAGGATCGTGCCCAGGCGTGCGAGGCGCTCACGCTCCTCCGGTTCGAGCTTCGCGAGCCTTTCCGGCACCTGCAGCGCCTCCCAGACGAGCAGCGGGTCCCGCCGCTGCGACAGCGCCGCGAGACTGCGCAACGTGAGGCCGCACCAGGGCGCCCGCAGCACCGTGAGCCACGCGACCCGATCGCCGAGATGCGACAGCGCCCGCAGCAGCGCGACCAGGTCGCGCACGGCCGGTACTTCGGCGAGCGGCACGAGATCGACGCCACGCACGGGAAAACCAGCCGCGCCGAGTCGCGCGCTGATCGGCACGGCGTGGGATCGCGCGAGCACGAGCACCGCGATGCGGCCGCCCGCCCCGGCTCCACGCAGCGCCCGCACCTGATCGACCACGGCCTGCGCTTCATCGTCACCGTTCCCGTTCGCAATCGCGAGCAGCGACACGCTGGGGCCGCCGGCGTCGGCGCTGCGGGCGATCGTGCTTGGCGTGTAGCGGACGGCCGCCGCGCGCATGTCGTCGTAGGCCGGGAACACCCGTGTGAACAGCGTGTTGTTGAATTCGACCAGCGCCGCCCGGGAACGGAAGTTGCGCGTCAGGCGCAGCGCTTCAAAACGAATGCGCCCGATCCCGTAGTCGCGTGCACGCAGGAACAACCCCACTTCCGCCTCGCGGAACTGGTAGATCGACTGCATCGGATCGCCGACCACGAAAAGCGTGCGGCCGTCGCCCGGAACCCAGTCCGCCACGAGCATTTCGAGCAGCGCGAACTGCGCGATCGATGTGTCCTGGAATTCGTCGACGAGGATGTGGCGCAGCGCGGTGCCGGTGCGTATCGCGAGATCGCTGGCGCGGCCCGCTTCAGCGAGCGCCGCACGCGCGGCACCCGCCACGTACACGTGATCGACGCGCCCTCCCTCGGCGAACGCAAGTTGGAGGTGGCGCGCGGCCCAGGTGAGGACGCGCGCCAGCGCATCGATGGCGATGCCGTCCTGCGGCGCCAGCACCGGCGCCGGCAGCACGCGCGTATCGCGCAGCAGGCGCTCGCCGCCCGCGATTTCCGCCAGCGCCTGCACGACATCCGACAGGCGCGCCTTGCTTTCCGGATCCTGGTACCCGGGGCCGATGCGGGCATCGATGCGCTTGCGCAGCGTATCGTTCGCGGTCAGTGCGGCGGCGGCCAGCACCCGCCAGGCGTCCAGGCTCGCAGCATCGGCCGTGAGCGCACCCACGCCCGGCAGGCGCGCGGCGTTGGCGAGCAGCGCGGCCGGCAGGGCTGCGATATTGCGCGAGAGCTGTCCAGCGACGCTGCGCGCGAGCGCAGTCGCGATGCGCGCGCGCAGGTCGCCGGTCGCGCTTTCGAGCACATGCGGCAGCCAGTGCGCGCGCTTCGCGAGCATGCCCGCGAGCAGCGCCTCGACCCGCCGCCAGTCGTTGTCGAGACGATCGAACAGCAGATCGAGGTCGTCCCGCAGGCCGGGCTCGGGCTCGCCGTCGATCAGGGCCCGCCTCGCTGCCCGCAAGTAGAGATCCTGCGGCTGATCGGCGATGACGGGCGCAGGCCCTGCCGCGGCGGCGAGCGGCGCCTGCGCCGCGAGCGAAAAATTGAATGCGTCGATCGTGAGGATGCGCAGGCGCGACGCGTGCGTTTCGAGTTGCCAGCCGCGTTCCTGCGAACGCGCATGGACGCGCGCCGCGAGCGCGCGCAGCAACGCCGCCTGCGGGTGCTGCGGATCGATGTCGCCGGTGAGTGCCGCGAGCACGCGTGCGCGCATTTCAGCGGCCGCCTTGCGGGTGAAGGTGATCGCGAGCACCTGCTCGGGCTCGTCGACATCGGCCAGCAGCGCGAGCAGGCGTTGCGTCAGCACGGTGGTCTTGCCCGAACCGGCCGGCGCCTCGAGCAGGATCGA
>CADEFQ010000051.1:2702-15537 GCA_902826635.1 uncultured Pseudomonadota bacterium | reverse complement strand
GCATGGCGATGCGCGTCCACGGGAGCAGGACCATGATCCATCAGAGAATCAACTCAGCCTTCGCGTATGCGGCGGTGTTCATTGCGAGCTGCTCCAGTGACAGCGTGAATCTTTCGAAGGTGTTCAAGTACGACGGCTCCGTGCAGTGCGAGGGCGCGGGCATCGCTGTCCAGGTGATGGAGCGCGATCTCACGAACGCCGGAATCGGCGTGTCTTGCGGGCAGAAGGCCGGGGACGGTTACGCTTATCCGGCACTGTGCGGCGTGGCGACGGGCATGATCAACGTGTACACGATCGACACGCGTGATCTTTCAACGGCAGAAGATGTCGGGTTCGAGTCCACGGCCACGCTGCCGAACTACGAGGATCAGGCCTGTCGACCGCGCACGTAGTTTGGTGGCCTATCACTCATTCGACCTCGACGGCTCGAAAATTACTCCGGTGTCGAGCGCACAGCGACGACAAGTGGGGTTGCCAAGTTCAGTCTACAACCGCAATTGGCTCAACAGCGGGTCCAGATGGACGACTCTCGGAGTGGGGTACAAGCGATTTCGTGCACTGTGGTCGGGTGCCGGGATGAGCGTGCCAACCTGAATGCGGCATTTCTTGCCACGGTACTGCCGAACAGAACGATTGTGCAAAAGTAGTCAGAACATAGAGCTATTCAAATTGGTTGTATTTCGCGGCAGTGGTAGATTACTGCCATGAAGCCCATCAGCCTCGCTGAGGTTTTGGCCATGCCGGTCGACGAGCGGCTCAAGCTCGTAGAGACCATCTGGGACAGCATCGCGGAGCTCCCTGACGCGGTGCAGTTGACCGAGGCGCAAGAGATGGAGTTTGACCGTCGGCTCGATGCCTACCGCAAGGACCCGACCGCCGGCTCGCCTTGGTCCGAAGTAAAGGCCCGAATCCTCAAGAGGGCCTGACGTGCAGCTGATTGTCCGACCGGAAGCGGAGGCGGACATCGGCGATGCCTACAGCTGGTACGAGTCGCAGCAACCTGGTCGAGGTCAGCGCTTGGCGACCAGATCATCGTGATAACGACTTTGCACATGGCGCGCCATCCAACCAGATGGAAAGAGCGCTCGGCGCGAGGCTGAATCAATGCAGCTCTTCTACACCCCGCGCTCGCACTTCTCCCGCAAAGTCCGGATCCTGCTCGACGCGCTCGGGCTGGAGATCGAGTTGATCGACGTCGGCAATGTGGCGGACGCGATTGCCGCGCCCTACGGCCCGAATCCGCTGATGAAAGTGCCGATGCTCGTCGATGGCGCACTTTCCGTTTTCGATTCCGATCACATCGCCGCGTACCTCGTGCGAAAGCTTGATCGGTCAGACCAGTTCGACGTGCTATCCACCGATGCAGATACGCTGAACGCGCGCGCCGTGATGAACGGCGTGATGGCCGCGGAAGTGGAGCTGATCCTCGCCGCGCGCACGGGGCTCGATACGCGTGCGCATCGTCGTTTCGACAAGCTGCGGGATTCGATCCAGCAGGGTCTCGCGTGGCTCGACGCCCGCAGTGGCCACTTTCCAAGTCATCCCACGTACCTGACGTTTCACGCCGTGTCGATGTGGGATCACCTTGTGTTGTATCAGGTGGCCGACCTCGCGTTTCCGAACCTGCGCGACTACGTGATGCATTGGGCCTCGACACCTGTCATTGCGAGGTCGACGCCGTGATCGCCGCGCTTCTGCCGCGTGGCGTCGTGAGTTTTCACGCAGCGTTCGATGCGCGCGCTTGACGACCTGCGGCTGGAGGTCCGTGCGCTCGCGCTCGCGGCCCGACATCCGCTGACGCCGTGGTACGCGAAGCTGCTCGTTGCGGGCGTGGTCGCGTACGCGCTCAGCCCGATCGACCTGATTCCGGATTTCATCCCTGTGCTCGGCCTGCTTGACGACCTCGTCCTGGTGCCGCTCGGCGTCTGGCTGGCAACCCGCCTGATTCCGCGGGACGTGCTGGCGGAATGCCGCGCGCGGGCGCGCGAGGCGACGCAGCACGGCCGCTCCGCCAGTCGCGCGGCTGCCGCCGTAATCATCGGGATTTGGCTGCTCGCCGCCGCCCTGTGCGCGCTCTGGGCCTGGCGGTGGGCGTTCGCGCCATAATGATCGGCCGGGAGGAATGACCGCATCATGACGCCTATCGTTTTTCGAACAGTCCTTACGGCGCTGCTGTGCGCCGCCGCGCTCACGGCTTGCGAGAAGTCTTCGACGACGGTTGCTACGGCGGTTGCGACACCCGCCGCGACGGACGCGGGCTTGCCACTCGTCGTCGTGCACAAGAGCCCCGCCTGCGGCTGCTGCGAGGCCTGGGTCACGCACATGAAGTCAGCCGGCTTCCCTGTCGAGGTGAAGAACGTCGACAACCTGGACGCGATCAAGACGAAGGTCGGTGTGCCCTACGCGAAGGGCTCCTGCCACACCGCGGAGGTGGGCGGCTATTTCGTCGAAGGCCACGTGCCCGCCGCCGACGTGAAGCGCCTGCTCGCCGAGCGCCCACAGGCAAGGGGTCTCACGGTGCCTGGAATGCCCGCGGGCTCGCCGGGCATGGAAGTGCCGGACGGCGCTGTGCAGCCCTACGACGTCGAACTCGTCGCCGCGGACGGCTCGACGTCGGTGTTCGCGCACCATCCGCCTTGAGCGTCGGTCGTAGAGGCTCACCACCCCGTGCCACCGCAATCTTCCCGGGATCACCGTGACACCTGAAGAATTCCGCGTCGCCGCCCACACCCTCGTCGACTGGATCGCCGACTACCGCGCGAAGGTCTACAGCGGCGAACTACCGGTCCTCTCGGCGAACCAGCCCGGCGACGTGCGCGCCGCGCTGCCCACCGCACCACCCGAGGCGCCCGAGCCTCTTGACGCGCTGATGCGCGACCTCGATGCGATCATCCTGCCCGGCTGCACGAACTGGCAGAGCCCGAACTTCTTCGGCTACTTCCCTTCGAACAACGCGCTCGCGGCGGTGCTCGGCGATTTCGCGAGCACGGGGCTCGCGCAGCTTGGCCTCAACTGGCAGTCGAGCCCTGCGCTCACCGAACTCGAGGAAGTCACGACCGACTGGTTGCGGCAGATGCTTGGCCTGCCGGACGCGTTTCGCGGTGTGATCCAGGGCACGGCGTCCGAGGCGACGCTCGTCGCGCTCATCTGCGCACGCGAGCGCGCGACCGGTTACGCGGCCGCTCGCGGCGGGCTGCAGTCGGCGGGCAAGCCGCTCGTCGTCTATGTCTCCGCGCATTCGCACAGTTCCGTCGACAAGGCGGCGCTGCTCGCGGGTTTCGGGCGCGAGCAGCTGCGCCTCGTCGCGACGGACGACGCCTTTGCGATGCGCGCCGACGCACTCGAGTCCGCCATCCGCGAGGACCTGGCGCGCGGCGCGCAGCCCTGCGCGGTGGTCGCGACGACCGGTACGACAGGTACCACCGCGATCGACCCGGTCGACGCGATCGGCCGGATCGCTGCAACACACGGCGTCTGGCTGCACGTCGATGGCGCGATGGGCGGCGCGGCGATGATCTTGCCCGAATGCCGGCCGCTGTGGGCCGGCATCGAGCGCGCGGATTCGATCGTGATGAATCCGCACAAGTGGCTCGGGGTCTCGATGGACTGCTCGGTGTACTACGTGCGCGACCCGCAGCACCTCGTGCGCGTGATGTCGACCAACCCGAGTTACCTGCAGACCGGCGCCGATGGCGCGGCGATCAACTACCGCGACTGGGGCATTCCGCTCGGCCGCCGCATGCGCGCGCTCAAGCTCTGGTTCCTGATCCGCGAGCAGGGCGTCGCGGGCCTGCAGGCGCGCTTGCGGCGCGACCTCACGCACGCACGCTGGTTTGCCGCGAAGATCGATGCGACGGAGCACTGGGTGCGTCTCGCGCCGGTACCGTTGCAAACGGTGTGCGTGCGGCACGAGCCGCCGGGGCTTGCCGGTGAGGCGCTCGATGCGCATACACTCGCGTGGGTCGGGTGCATCAATGCAAGCGGCAAGGCCTATCTGACGCCGTCGAAGCTCAACGATCGGTGGATGGTGCGCGTATCGTTCGGAGTCGAGATGGCCGGGCGGGAACATGTGGAGGCGCTGTGGCGCCGGATGCGGGAAACAGCTGAGGGAAGGGCGACTCCATGAACATACTCGCCAAGGCCATGGTGACGGGCGCGACGAAGTACGCGCAGGCCATCGCGATGGGCCATCACGCGCTCACGGCCGACGAGCCGGAGCGGCTCGGCGGCGCCGACAGTGGTCCGGCGCCGTACCAGCTCCTGCTTGCCTCGCTCGGCGCCTGCACTGCGATCACGCTGCGCATGTACGCCGAGCGCAAGGGCTGGGAACTCGGCACCGTCCGTATCGGCCTGACGCTCACGCGCGACGATGCGGGCGCGGAGTCGATTGCCCGCGAAATCTCGTTGTCGGCGTCGCTCAGCGAGGAGCAGCGTGCGCGCCTGCTCGAGATCGCCGGCAAGACACCGGTGACGAAGACCCTGCTGAAGGGTGTTGCGATCGACTCGCGCTTCGCCTAGCGCAGCGACCAGTAGCCGAGTCGCTGCCGCGCCTGCACGCGGCGCCAGAGGTTGAGCGGGCGGCGGCGCAGGCCTTCGCGACCGGCGGCGAGGGCGGCTTCCGCGGCGTCGAGAATACGCTCGCTCGCGTGGCCGTCGCGGTTCGGATGCACGCGATCGGCATAGGTGCGGATCGCCTGCATGAGTTCGGGTGGGCGGGCGAGCGCAGCACGCAGCGCGCCCTCCACCTCGTCGGGCCGCTGTACATCGAGCAACTGCGGGCCGGGCTTGCGATTGCGCAGTGTGACCACCGGCTTCAGCTGCACGAGAAACTCCGGCACGACGGACGAGGTGTCCGAAAGCAGCACGTCGGCCTGCGCGTAGAGCGCGAGGATGTCGTCAGTCTCGATGAATTGGGCGTGCGGCCCTTCGAGCGCGCGGTACGCCGCGACGATATCGGGCGCCATCTTCGGGTGCAGCGTCAGGAGCCAGTCCCACTCGCCGGTGGCGCTGAGCCGCGCGATCGTCTCGCGCAGGAGCCGCGCCGCGGTGATCGATTCGGTGAAGGTCGAGGCAAAGAGCACGACGGGTCGCGCGTGCCCGGCCGGCGGATAGGCGCCCGCAAAGAGCGGATCGAGCTTCGGCCAGCCGGTTTCGACCACGCGGAAGTAGCCGTGCTCGCGCGCGAGCGCCGCAAAGGGCGCGGTCGTGTCGGGGCCGTGCGTGCAGTAGAGGTCGAAGCTGCCGCGAATGCGGAAATGACCGCGTGCATCGCTGCGTTTGCCGACACTGAAGCCGTGGAAGACTTCGACCTTGAGGCCCGGGAAATAATGCGGGACCCAGTTGCCCGGAACGAACACCGCGCGCGGCTGCCAGTCGCGCACCTCGGCGACGGTGCGCAGCCGGCGCTCGCCCGCTCGCAGGTAGCGCGCGTCGGCCCCGTGCTCGAAGAACCACGCGACCTCGCCGCCGCGCGCCGCGACGGCCGCTGCGATCGGCCGCAGGATCGCGTAGGCATAGAGCTGCGAAACGAACAGGAGATAGCGCCGCATGCGGCCCCATCATAACAAGCGAAATTGCCGAATCTGCGACGAGCCGCCACTATGCGCGCTCATGTGCGGCATTGCGGGCATCTACCATGGCATCTCGTTCGAGCAGCGCGCGGACGAACTGCGCGCCGCCGCGCAGCGCATGGCGGACGCGATCGCGCACCGCGGTCCGGACGATTCGGGAGTCTGGGTCGACGCGGCGGCAGGCGTCGCACTTGCCCACCGGCGCCTCTCGATCATCGATCTGTCGGCGGCGGGCCATCAGCCCATGGCGTCGGGCTCCGGCCGCTACCAGATCGTCTTCAACGGGGAAATCTACAACTTCCGCGCCGTGCGCACGCGCCTCGAGCGCGAGGGCACTGCCTTTCGCGGCCATTCGGATACGGAAGTGCTGCTCGCTGCAATCGAGGCCTGGGGCCTCGAGGCCGCGCTTGGAGCAGCCAACGGCATGTTCGCGTTTGCGCTGTGGGACCGCACTGCGCGCACGCTGACGCTCGCGCGCGATCGGGTCGGCAAGAAGCCGCTTTACTACGGCTGGTGCGGACGTGCGTTCGCCTTTGGTTCCGAGCTGAAGGCGCTGTTCGCGATCCCGGGCTTCCAGCCCGAGGTCGAGCGCGGCGCGCTGCAGTCGATGCTGCGCTTCAACTACGTGCCCTCGCCGTGGTCGATATTGCAGGGCGTGTTCAAGGTACCGCCGGGTACGATCGTCAGGCTCGACGCCAGTGACGTCGCGGCAGGCCCGTCGTCGCATCGCCCGCTCGTTGCGGCGCAGCCTTTCTGGAACCCGCTCGCGCGCGCGGAGCACGCGCTCGCGCAGCCGTTTGCGGGCGACGTGGATGAGGCGCTCTCGCAGCTCGACGCACTGCTGCGCGACGCCGTGCGCATACGGCTCGAGTCCGACGTGCCGATCGGCGCCTTCCTCTCGGGCGGCATCGATTCGTCGCTCGTCACCGCGCTGATGCAACAGGAGGCGAGCGCGCCAGTGCGCACCTTCAGCATCGGGTTCCAGGATCCGCGGCGCGACGAGGCACCCGCGGCGCGCACGGTGGCGAACCACCTCGGCACCGCGCACACGGAGTTTTATGTGACGGGCGACGACGCCCTTGAGGCCGTGCCCGATCTGGCGCGCGTCTTCGACGAGCCCTTTGCCGACTCCTCGCAGATCCCGACGATGCTCGTTTCGCGCCTCGCGCGTCGCGACGTTACCGTGGTGCTCTCGGGCGACGGCGGTGACGAGCTCTTCGGCGGCTACAACCGCTACCTGCGGGCGTTACGCCTCGCGCGGCTCCATCAAAAGCTGCCCCGCCGCGGGAAGGCCATGATCCGGCAGCTCCTGCGGCCGTGGGCCGGGCAGGAGCCGCGCGGCCATGCCCTGCGCCAGCTCGCCGCGGAGATGGCCGCCGATTCGCCCGAGGGCATCTACCAGAACCGCATGTCGCGCTGGCGGCATCCGGAGAAGGCCGTGCGCGGCGGCGTGGAGCCGCCCACGCCGTACACCGATTTCGCCCGCCGCCTCGCGCACGGGTCGCCCGCCGATCGGTTCATGTATCTCGACTTCGCGACCTACCTGCCGGATGACATTCTCGTGAAAGTCGATCGCTCGACGATGGCGGTCGGCCTCGAGGCGCGCGCGCCGCTGCTCGACTATCGCGTCGCGGAACTCGCGTGGTCGTTGCCGGTCGACATGAAGCTGCGCGACGGCGCGACCAAGTGGCTGCTGCGGCGGTTGCTCGCGCGCCATGTCCCCACGACAATTGTCGAACGGGCGAAACAGGGTTTCGGCGCGCCGGTCGCGGATTGGCTGCGCGGCCCGCTGCGCGACTGGGCGGAGGCGCTGCTCGCGGAACGTCGCCTGGTGGAGGAAGGTTATTTCGAAGCGAAAGTCGTGCGCGACCTGTGGGCGCGCTTCCAGGGCGGCCAGCGCAAGTGGCACACGCACCTCTGGAACGTGCTGATGTTCCAGGCGTGGCTCGACAGGCTGAAGGCGCCGCGCGCATGAGCACTGCCTTCGAGCGCTGGCGTGCGGCCACCCTCGGGCCGTTCGAGGTGCGAATCTTTGCGGCGATCTGGATCGCGACGCTCGTCTCGACCTTCGGCAGCCTGATCCAGGGCGTCGGCGCTTCGTGGCTGATGATCTCGATCGCGCCGTCGGCCGACATGGTGGCGCTCGTGCAGACCTCCATCACGCTGCCGATCATGCTGCTCTCGCTGGTCGCGGGCGCGATCTCGGACACTTGGGACCGCCGCCGCCTGATGCTGATCGCGCAGGCGATCATGCTCGTCGTCTCGGCGACACTCGCGCTCGTCGCCTGGCGCGGGCACATCACGCCCTGGACGCTGCTCGCGTTCACCTTCGTGCTCGGCTGCGGCGCGGCGTTCTATGGGCCCGCGTGGCAATCGTCGGTCGGTGAGCAGGTGCCGAGGGATCTCGTGCCGAGCGCGGTGGCGCTCAACAGCCTCGGCTTCAACATCGCGCGCACCGTAGGCCCCGCGATCGGCGGGGCGATCGTCGCGGGGTTCGGCCCACAGGCCGCGTTTTTCATCAATGCGGTCTCCTATGTCGGCCTGATCGCCGTGCTCAGCGCATGGCGTCACCCACCGCGGGAACGTGCGCTGCCGCCCGAGAGCCTCGGCGTCGCGATGCTTGCGGGCGTGCGCTATGCGCGTCTCTCGCCGATCCTCGTCGCGATTTTCGTCCGCGCAACGATTTTCGGCCTGATGGCGAGCGCGGTCTGGGCTCTCATGCCGCTCATCGCGCGGGATCTGGTCAAGGGCGGTGCGATCATCTACGGCGTGCTGCTCGGGGCCTTCGGCACCGGCGCGATGGTGGGCGCGCTGACCGTTTCGCACCTGCGCCAGCGGCTGTCGAACGAGTGGCTGGTGACCGCCGCGAGCATCGTCTTCGGGCTGGCCTCGATCGCGGCCGCCCTGAGTCCCTGGCTTGCGACCACGATGCTCGCGCTGGTCGGCGCGGGCGCGGCCTGGGTGATGAGCCTCTCGACCTTCAATGCCTCGGTGCAGGTGTCTTCACCGCGCTGGGTGGTCGGGCGCACCGTGGCGATCTACCAGATGGTCACCTTCGGCGGCCTCGCACTCGGCAGCTGGATGTGGGGCGAAGTCGCGCACGCGCTCTCGCTGCGCACGAGCCTCATCGCTTCGGGCGTGGGCCTGCTCGCGTCTGTGATCCTCGGCCGATGGATGCGCGTGCCGCAGGCCGAGAACCTCGACCTCGAATCGATGCGCAAGGGCACGCCGGCGCTCGCGCCGCAGATCGACATCGTGCCGCAGAGCGGGCCGGTCGTGATCAACATTGCATACCAGGTCGCGGTGGAAGATCGTGTTGCCTTCGCTGCGGCGATGCAGGAGCTGCGGCGGGTACGCAAGCGCGATGGGGCGCGCGGCTGGACGCTGCTGCACGACATGGATCATCCCGAAACCTGGATCGAGCGCTACCACAGCCCGACCTGGCTCGCGCACCTGCGCCGCCGGTTGCGCCTCACGCGGGCCGATCAGGCGATCGAGGAGCGCGTGCGGCGCCTGCACCGGGGCGACTCGCCGCCTCTCGTTCACCGCTACCTCGAGCGGCCGCCCTCTTCGATGTCGGGGCTCGATAAGTCCGAGGCCGAGCTTCTCGGCGAGCGCGCGGCGCGGACCGATCCGCTGTTTCCCGGCAACGCGACGCCACCCGACCGGCGGACGCGCGGGTAGACTGGGCGGAGCCCGCTTCAAGGAGGACGGTGATGTCGAAGTATGTGCTCTGGCTGGTGCCCCTGCTCGCGAGCGTCGGGTGCGTCAAGTTTGACGGTGGCGAGCACGTCAACGGCGCCGTCTCGGTCGCGGCCGGCGAGCCCGCCGCGGACGCGACGACCATCAACGGCGGGATTGAAGTTGCAGCGGAGGCCACGGCGAAAAAGGTCGAGACCGTGAACGGATCGATCTCCCTCGGCGCGCGCGCGACCGCGGATTCGCTCGAGACCGTCAACGGCGCCGTCATGATCGGCGAAGGGGCTCGTGTCGGCGGTGACGTGTCGACCGTGAACGGCGCCGTCACGTTGCACCAGGGGGCCGACGTGGGTGGCAAGCTGGAGAACGTCAACGGCCAGATCACCCTCGAGGCCGCGCACCTGGGCGGCGGCATCGAAACGGTAGCCGGCGACATCACGGTGGGCGCCGATTCGCGCGTTGACGGCGGGATCGCGATCACGCGGGCGCAGGGCTTTTCGATCTCGTTCACGAAGAAGGTACCGGTCGTCGTCATTGGGCCTGGCGCTGTGATCAGGGGCCCTCTCAAGTTCGAGCGCGACGTGAAATTGTGGGTCAGCGATCGTGCGACGACCGGCGCGATCACCGGCGCGACGCCGGTCCCGTTTTCAGGCGGGCACCCGCCGGGTTAGTCCTCAGTCGTCGCGCCCGACCCGGCCCCGCAAACGCTTGGTGTGCTGCGAGCGCGCCTTCGATGCGAGGCGCCGCTCCTTGGACGCCCGCGTGGGCTTCGTCGCGCGCCGGATTTTCGGTTCGACGAGCGCGCGGCGCACGAGATCGGCGAGGCGCTCCTCGGCCTCGCGCCGGTTGTCGACCTGGCTGCGCTGCGAACGCGCCTGGATCACGATCGCGCCGTCGCCCGCGAGCCGCTGCCCCGCCAGCGCCCGCAGCCGCTCCTTGACGCGCGGCGCGAGCACGAGCGTGCCGGCGAGGTCGAAGCGCAGCTGCACTGCCGAGGCGACCTTGTTGACGTTCTGCCCGCCCGGTCCCGAGGCGCGCACGAACGTCACCGCGAGGTCCGCGTCAGGTATCTCGAGGAGGCGCGAAACGTGAATCGGCATGGCTGGCGGAGGGCAACATGCGCAGTTCGCGCTGCGCCACCGGGATCGTGATGCCCGCCTCGCGGAAGAGGCGGAAGATGGCGCGATTCACGTCGGAACGCACGTTGTTCACGCCGTTCATCGGGTCTGCGATCCAGAAGCGCACTTCGAGCTTCATGCCGTAGTCCTCGAAGGACATCAGGCGCGTGGCGGGGCCCGGTTCCTTGAGGATGCGCGGATGGTCGGCCGCGGCGTGCTGCAGCAGCATCAGCGCCTGCTCCGGGTCGTCCTGGTAGCTCACCATGACCGGCAGGCGCAGCCGCACGCGCGCGTCCGAGTAGCTCCAGTTGATCACGGAATTTGTGATCACATACTGGTTCGGCACGAGCGTCTCGACGCCGTCGCGGTCGCGCACGACGATGTAGCGGCCGCGCAGTTCCTGGACCCAGCCGAAGTTGTCGGTGCTGGTGCCGCTCTGCCCGGTGAAACTGATCACGTCGCCCGGCTTGATCGACTTGTCCATCAGCAGCACGAAGCCCGAGACGAAATTGCTGGTGATCGCCTGCAGGCCGAATCCGAGGCCGACACCGATCGCGCCGGTGAGCAGCGTGAGGGCGGTGAGATCGACGCCGGCGGCGTTGATCCCGAGCAGCAGGCCGAGGCCGACGAGGAAGAAGTAGGTGAACTTCGAGATCCCGATCCGGGTCGACAGCGCGAGCCCGTGGACCTGCATCACGCGGCGCTCGATCGTGCGCGCGATCAGGGTCGTCAGGATCACGATGACCGTGACGATCACGATCGCCTTGATCAGCTCCCAGATCGTGAACGTGGCCTTGCCGGGCAGCAGGTCGATGTCGTTGAGCACCCGCTCCACGGCGTCGAACCAGCCGAGGAGCACGAATGCGAACGCCAGCCACACGACGAACGTGAACTGGTTCTGCCAGCCCTTGAGCCACGAGTCCTCGCCGAGCAACTGTCGCAACACGTAGACCGCAAAGCGCACGACGGTGAGTGCGGCCGCGAGTTGCAGCGCGCGCTCGATGATCTCGTTCGCCATGCCGAGCGCACCGAACGCGACGCCCGTGCCGAGCAGCAGCACGATGCTCAGCAGGATCGGCGCGAGGATCATCGTCGCCTCGACGACCCGGCTCGAGAAGGTGGCGCGCGGGGGCGCGCCATGCCGCTTGCGGTACCACGCCCGGAATGCACTGGTCGCCGCGATCGCGACGAGGACCGCGATCAGCACCGCGAACAACTGGGCGAGAACCGACGGGTCGGTGAGGTGCGCGAAAAAATCGCGCATGGCG
This sequence comes from uncultured Pseudomonadota bacterium, assembly GCA_902826635.1. Classification (GTDB taxonomy): domain Bacteria; phylum Pseudomonadota; class Gammaproteobacteria; order Steroidobacterales; family Steroidobacteraceae; genus CADEFQ01. The sequence continues at coordinate 3,882 of CADEFQ010000051.1, read as the reverse complement.
GTTCCGGATTTAGGCATTGAGGTCTGGGATCAGTTCGCTCTCGAGGCGCGTGATCTGGTCTTTCAGGTTGAGTTTGCGCTTCTTGAGGCGCTTCAGTTGCAGCTCATCGACATGGATATCCATCGACAGGCGCTCGATCACCTGGTCGAGATCGCGGTGCTCGATGCGCAGCTGCCGCAACTTCTCGATGTTGCGGAACAGTTCGCGATCGACGTTATCTTCGATTTCGATCATCCGTTACGCGTCGGCGAGGCGCTCGGCTACCGGGACAATGCCACAGGGTAGCTTAGCGAAGCGCCCCAGCGGATTCCATGGCACCGCCGGGTCGTGGAAATCGGACCCGACGGAGCCCTCGAGGCCGCAGCGACGCGCGAGCGAGGCGATGCGATCGTGGTCCCCGGGGCTCATCCCCGCCATGCTGACCTCGAGGGCCGCTCCACCGGCCGCAGCGAAGTCGGCAGCGAGTTGACGCAGCGCCCCTCCCGAAAGCCGGTAGCGATGGGGATGGGCGAGCACCGCGGCCCGGCAGGCGCGCGCAAGCCGGGGCAGCGCGTCGGCGAGTTCCGGCCACACGACCGGAACATGGCCGGGCCGGTCTCGATTGAGCCATTTGTCGAAGGCGTGCTGCGCATCGTCGGCAAACCCGAAGTCGACGAGCGCACGTGCGAGATGCATGCGGGTGGGCACTCCGCCTGCTTCGAGCGCGGCGGCGGCGACCTCGCGACCCGCAATGCGACCGCGCGTCGCGAGCCGCTCGCCGATCGCGAGCACGCGCTCGCGCCGGCGATTCGCCACATCGTCGATCTGTGCGGCGAGCGCGGCCGAAGCGGGGTCGATCCCGAGCCCGACCACGTGGATCGCCTGGCCGCGCCACTGCGTCGACATTTCGATGCCGGCGACAAAGCGGATACCCGCCGCCGCGCAAGCCACGCGCGCCGCATCGCAACCGGTGACGGTGTCGTGGTCGGTGAGCGCGAGCAGTGAAACGCCGCGCGCGGCCGCGCGCGCGACCAGATCGGCCGGCGAAAGCACACCGTCGGAATGGTGGCTGTGGGTGTGGAGGTCGAGCAGGTCGGGCATCAGGGACGCATGCGAACGGCGAGAGGCGAACAGCATACAGCCACAGGGGAACGCCGGCGGTAGCCTCGGGTTAAGATGCGCCCCAATGCCTGCTCCAACG
>CADEFQ010000051.1:0-2602 GCA_902826635.1 uncultured Pseudomonadota bacterium | reverse complement strand
TACTTCGACGCCGCGTGGAGCTCACGCAGCTTCGGTGCGCCGAAGGAAGACCCGCGTTTCTGGGAAGCGGTACGCGTTGCCGAACCGTTTGACCCGTCGCGATCGCTTTTCGTCGACGACAGCCTGCCTGTCCTTTCCGCCGCGCGCGAAGCGGGGATCGCGAACGTGATCGCCGTGCGCCGGCCCGACACGTCGCGCGAGCTGCGCAAACATCATGAATTTTCTGCCGTCGATGCGGTCGCCGACCTCGCGACCGAAACGGGCTAGGCGCTCAGGGAGCGGGCGCGCCCCCGCCCGGACCGCCGCCGCCACCACCTCGGCCACCCCGGCCCCCGCGGCGTCGGCGCTTGCGCGGCGCACCGTCTGTTGCGGCCTGCGGCGCAGCCGCATGGGCAGGCTTTGCTTCGTGCGGTGGCGGGGCGGAGTGCCGCGCACCGGAAGAACGACTGCCGCCCCCTCGGGCACCGCCGCCGCCATGGCGACCACCACCACCGCCGCGGCGCGAGTCCATGGGGCGCCTGGCGCCGTAGGAGCGATGGCTGTGCGGTGGCAGCGTGATCTCCGCGAGCTGCCCCGGCGCGATGGCCTCAACGGGAATCTTGCCGCCGATGTAGGCCTCGATATCGGGCAGGCCGACGGCATATTCCTCGCATCCGAAACTGATCGCGTCGCCCTCGGCGCCGGCGCGCGCCGTGCGGCCGATCCGGTGCACGTAATCAGCGGCGTCCTGCGGCAGGTCGAAGTTGAACACGTGGCTCACGTCGGGCACATGCAGGCCGCGCGAAGCGACGTCGGTCGCAATCAGCACCGCGAGGTCGCCGTTGTGGAAGGCGCGCAGGAAAGCGAGGCGCTTCTTCTGCGGCACGTCGCCCGAGATCGCCTGCGCGGAAAAGCCGTTCGCGATGAGCGCGGCTTCGAGTCGTTCCGCAGTGCGCTTCATGTTCACGAACACCATCGTGCGGTGTGCGTCGGCCTGGCGAAGCAGGCCGACGAGCAGCGGGATCTTCTCTTCCATCGACGGGAAGTAAATGGCCTGGCGCACGCGGTCGGTCGTGACCTTGTCGGGCTCGATGCGCACGAGCTCGGGGCTGTTCATGTGCTCGTAGGCGAGTTCAAGCACGCGTTGCGACAGCGTCGCCGAGAAAAGCATCGCCTGGCGTTCGGCGGGCTTCGGCAGGCGGCGCAGGATGAAACGGATGTCGGCGATGAAGCCGAGATCGAACATGCGGTCGGCTTCGTCGAGCACCGCGATCTGCGCATGGCGCAGGTCGTACACGTGCTGCTTGAAGTAGTCGATAATGCGACCCGGCGTGCCGATCAGGACATCGACGCCGCTGGCGAGCTGATTTCGCTGCTTTTCGTAGTCGACGCCGCCGAACACCACCGCGAGCTTGAGCCCGGTGTGTTTGCCGAGGACGAGCGCATCACTGTGGATCTGCACCGCGAGTTCGCGCGTGGGCGCGACCACGATCGCGCGAACCGAGGTCGGCGAGCGACCGGCGGTGGGCGGGTGCGTGAGGAGACGCTGGAAGATCGCCACCAGGAAGGCAGCGGTCTTGCCGGTGCCGGTCTGCGCTTGTCCGGCGACGTCGCGGCCGGCCAGCGCAATCGGCAGGGTTTCCCCCTGGATCGGGGTGCAGCGATCGAAGCCGGCATCCTGGATGCCGTGCATGACCGGTGGCGCAAGATTCAGTTCTGAGAAGCGGAGTTCGGACAGGTGTTGATCGGTCATTTCACGTTTTCTGGCCCTTATTGAAGACGGGGCCCTTGCAAATTGGCGCGGAAGGCGCAAAAATTTGGACCAGATACAGCGGAACCCGATTCCGCGCCGTCCCGGCAACTCAGCTCCTTCTTAAGTTCGCTAGTGTAACCGTTTGATGCCACTCCGTGGCACGGCCTTTCGCCCGTGCCGTCAATAATTCACTCCATTCCCGGAGGATCCGCCGCGTGAGCAATCCGCATATCGTTCATACCTCGGACTCGACGTTCAGCCAGGACGTGCTGAAGTCCGACAAACCTGTCCTTCTCGATTTCTGGGCCGAATGGTGCGGCCCCTGCAAGATGATCGCGCCGATCCTCGATGAACTCGCCGCCGAGTACAAGGACAAGGTCCGCATCGCGAAGCTCAACATCGACGAGAACCCGCAGACTCCACCGAGATTCGGCATCCGTGGCATCCCGACGCTGATTCTTTTCAAGAACGGCGCGGTCGAGGCACAGAAGGTCGGGGCGGTGTCCAAATCGCAGCTCGCGGCCTTCCTGGACAGCAACCTGTGAGAGGCTACCTCGGCAATCAGGGCCGTAACCGCCAGGGAAAAGGCCAGGGCGGGGGTGGTGGAGGCGGCGGTCGACATGGCGGCCACGGCAATCGCGACGGCAACCGCAGCAACGGTCGCCAGGATGAAATGCAGGAGCTCGAGCCGTTCGACATCGACGACTCGGAGATCATCAGTCCCGAAGAGCTGACACAGTCGCGGGCTTCCATGAGCCTGACCGAGCTCAAGGCGAAGCCGATCCACGAACTCGTGAAGGTCGCCGAGGCGGTCGGTCTCGAGAGCATCGCGCGCTCCCGCAAGCAGGACATCATTTTCTCGATCCTGAA
>CADEFQ010000050.1:11812-15605 GCA_902826635.1 uncultured Pseudomonadota bacterium | reverse complement strand
CACCCGTTCACCGGCGCCCGTATCCCGATCTGGGTCGCCAACTATGTGCTGATGGCCTACGGCGAGGGCGCGGTCATGGGCGTGCCTGCGCACGACGAGCGCGACTTCGAGTTCGCGGGCAAGCACGCCATTCCGATCGTCACGGTCGTGAAGTCGACGAGCGGCGCGTACGACACGGCGGTCGCGCCCTGGATTCCCGCGTACGGCGAGTACGGCGAGACGATCAACTCGGGTGAATTCTCCGGGCTCGGGTTCGACGCGGCGGTCGATGCGATCGCGGCCGCGCTCGAAGCGCGCAATCTCGGCGCGAAGCGCGTGCATTTTCGCCTGCGCGACTGGGGTATTTCGCGCCAGCGCTACTGGGGCTGCCCGATTCCGCTGATCCATTGCCCGACCTGCGGTGACGTGCCCGTGCCCGATGCGGACCTGCCCGTGGTGCTGCCGGAGCACCTCGTGCCCGACGGCAGCGGCAACCCGCTCGCGAAGACGCCGGAATTCGTCCACTGCAGCTGCCCGAAGTGCGGCGCGCCGGCGCGTCGCGAGACGGACACGATGGACACGTTCGTCGACTCGTCGTGGTACTTCCTGCGCTTTGCCTGTGCGGACAACCAGAACGCCATGGTCGATGCACGCGCGCAGTACTGGCTGCCGGTCGATCAGTACATCGGCGGCATCGAGCACGCGATCCTGCACCTGCTGTACTCGCGCTTCTGGACCCGCGTGATGCGCGACCTCGGCCTCGTGACGTTGAGCGAGCCGTTCAGCCGGCTCCTGACGCAGGGCATGGTGCTGAACCACATCTACTACCGCCACCCGGAGGGCGGGCGACGCACGTATTTCAACCCCGCGGACATCGAGATGCGCGACGGCGCGCCCGTGCTCGCCGCCGACGGCGAAGCGGTGGTGCACGACGGCCTCGGCACCATGTCGAAGTCGAAGGGCAACGGCGTCGATCCCTCGAAACTCGTCGAGGAATTCGGGGCCGACACGGCGCGCCTGTTCATGATGTTCGCGGCGCCGGCCGAACAATCGCTCGAGTGGAGCGAAGAGGGCGTGCAGGGCGCGTTTCGCTTCATCCGCCGCCTGTGGAAGGCGGTGCACGATCTCGTCGCGACGGGCCCCCTTGCGCCGGCGGACTTCGCGGCGCTCGGCAGCGAACACAAGGCGCTGCGGCGCCTGACGCACGAGACGCTCGCCAAGGTGACCGACGACATCGGCCGCCGCCATACCTTCAACACCGCGATCGCCGCGACGATGGAACTGCTGAACGCGGCGACGCGCATGTCGACGACCGGCGCGCAGGGGCGCGCGGTCGTGCGGGAAGCCTGCGAGGTGATCGTGCTCACGCTCTCGCCCATCATCCCGCACGTGACCCATGCGCTGTGGCAGGCGCTCGGGCACCAAACGGCGCTGATCGATGAGCCCTGGCCGACGCCGGATCCCGACGCGCTCGTGCGCGATGCGGTCGAATTCGTCCTGCAGGTCAACGGCAAGCTGCGCGGCAAAGTGACGGTGGCCGCCGGAGCCGCGGAAGACGTGATCCGCGCCGCGGCGCTCGCCGACGAAAACGTACGCAAGTTCATGGATGGGAAACCCGTGCGCAAGTTGATCATCGTGCCGGGCAAACTCGTGAACATCGTGGTCTAGGCGGATGGCACTCCGCACCCTTGCCGTCCTGCTCCTCGCCATCGCCGCGCTCGCGTCGTGCGGACTGCGGCTGCAGGGCCGCGAGGCGAAGCCGCAGGCTTTCGCGAGCGTGTACGTCGAGGCACCGGATTCGCAAAGTGATTTCGTGCAGGCGCTGTCGCGCTCGCTCGCCGCGAGCGGCGTGCGGATCGAGCGCGACCCGACGCGCGCCGAAGCCGTCGTGCGCATCTCGCGCGACGAAGTGAAGGAACACGTGCTGTCGGTTTCCGCGCGCAATATTCCACGCGAGTACGAGCTGACCTACCGGGTGGAGTTCAGCGTGCACAAAGGCGGCTCCGAGCTGCTGGCGCCGCAGGAATCGGCGCTGACGCGTGATTTCACGTTCGACGAGACGACCCTGCTCGCCAAGGAACGCGAACAGCGCCTGCTCGAGGACGCGCTCGCGCGTGACCTCGCGGGCATCGTCATGCGCCAGCTCGCGGCGCTTTGAGGGCAAACGGGTGGCCGCCGATGTCCTGCGCGTCAACGGCATCGATCGCGTGGCGCTCGGTGTCCTCCTGGCGCGCTACGGCCTGAAGCTGCGCTTCATCGCGCACGAGGACCTGATTCCCGGTTCGTACTGGGGCGAGAGCGAAGCGGGTCTCGTGGCCGATTGCCTGTATGCGCGCCTCGACACGCCGGTGCATTCGGTGTTGCACGAGGCGGCTCACTACGTCTGCATGAGCCCCGAGCGCCGCGCGGGGCTCGACCGGGACGCGGGCGGCGACGACCCGGAGGAATGCGGCGTGTGCTACTTGCAGATCCTGCTCGGGGCGCAGCTGCGCGGCGTCGGCCGCGAGCGGTTGTGCGACGACATGGACGCCTGGGGCTACAGCTTCCGTGATGGCACGACCCGTGCGTGGCTCGAGAAAGACGCGCTCGACGCCCGTCTGTGGCTGCGCGAGCATGGCATTGTCGACGCGGACGATGCGCCGACCTGGCAGCTGCGCGGCTGAACCATTCGCGCGCCGACCGATCGCTAACGATCTTCGCGCGCGTGAAAGATGCGCAGCACGTAGATATCGACTCCGGCGATCTCGTAACGCACTTCGTAGGCGCCGACCAGCACGCGGCGCACCTCGGCGTCGCCGAAGCCCGGCAGGCGCTCTCCCAGCCGCGGCTGGCGCGGTATGCGCCGAACCCGCGCGATGACCCTGCGCACCGAGCGTGTCGCGACAGCCGGATCGACGGGTGCCAGAAACGCGTGGATACGCTGCAGATCGGCATAGGCGGACCGGGCCCAGCGCAGAGCCACGGTCAACTCTTGCGTCGCGTGCCGGTGGCGGATTTGCCCGGTTGCACCAGACCCTCCGCCCATCGCTCCACGATGTCGTGCTCGACGACGGCGCCTGCCCGAACCTCCGCCAACGCGGTGCGCGTCTCCCGCAGCCTCTCTTCGACGAGATCGACATACGCGGCCACGGCTTCCTTGACGAGCCAGCCGCGCGGCCGATCGAGGCGCTCCGCCATGTCATCGAGCTTGGTAGCCAATTCCCTCGGAATATGTGCCGTGACGACCCGGGTTGCCATGGTGCCAATCCAGTTGATTCAATCTGATTCAAAGCCTACCCCCTCTCCACGCCGGACGCAAAAATGGCGACAATGAGGCGATGCAGGTGCCGATGATTTCCGCCGCCGTCACGCGCAGTGCCGATGTGCCGCCGACGATCGAGGACGTGGAGCTCGCGCCACCGCGTGACGACGAAGTGGTCGTGCGTCTCGTCGCGACGGGCGTGTGCCACACCGACCTCTTTGCGCCGCGCCTTTGCCCGCTGCCCGCGGTGTTCGGGCACGAGGGCGCGGGCATCGTCGAACGGGTGGGGGCACGGGTCGGCAAGCTGCGTCGCGGCGATCGGGTCGTGATGACTTTCGGTTCCTGCGGCCACTGCCGGCACTGCGAGGGCGATGCGCCGGCCTACTGCGAGCACGGCCATCACCTGCAGTTCGGCGGCGCGCGCGCCGACGGCAGCACGACGCTTGCGCGCGCCGGCGAGCCGATCCACGGCTCGTTCTTTCAGCAGTCCTCGTTCGCGACGTACGCACTCGGCACCGAGCGCAATGTCGTGCCGCTTGCCTGTGACATGCCGCTCGAACTCGCGGCGCCGTT
>CADEFQ010000050.1:6560-11712 GCA_902826635.1 uncultured Pseudomonadota bacterium | reverse complement strand
AGCGCAATGTCGTGCCGCTTGCCTGTGACATGCCGCTCGAACTCGCGGCGCCGTTTGGCTGCGGCGTGCAAACGGGTGCGGGTGCGGTGCTGCGCAGCCTGCGCGCGCCGGCCGGCAGCTCGATCGCGGTGTTCGGCGCCGGCTCAGTCGGCCTCTCCGCGATCATGGCCGCGCGCTACGCCGGGCTCGGCACGATCATCGCGGTCGACATCCACCCGGCGCGGCTCGAGCTCGCGCGTGAACTCGGCGCGACCCACGCGATCGATGCACGCGAAGGCGACGTCGTGCAACGCATCCAGGCGATCGCGCGCGGCGGCGTGATGTACTCCCTCGAATCGTCGGCGGCGCTGCCGGCGCTCAATGACGCGATCGCCTGCCTCGCGCGGCGCGGCGAATGCGCGCTCGTCACGGTGCCGGCGCTCGGTGCGCCCGTGCCGTTCAGCCTCCTGCCGCTGCTGTCGGGCGGGCGCCGGCTGATCGCGGTGCTCGAGGGCGACAGCGTGCCGGCCACGTTCATCCCGCAGCTGGCGGCGATGCACCACGCGGGACAGCTGCCGGTCGAGCGGCTCGTCGCGAACTACGATTTTGCGGACATCGGCCGTGCGCTCGCGGATGCCGGGGCGGGACGGGTGGTGAAGCCGATCCTGCGCTTCTGATCAGTCTTCCGCGTAGCGGTCCGTTGCGCTGACGAGTTCGTGGATGTTGCCCGCCTCGAACGCCGAGTGACCGGCGTCCGCAACGATCCGCAAATCCGCTTCCGGCCACGCGCGATGCAGGTCCCAGGCGCTCTTCATGGGGCACACGACGTCATAGCGCCCCTGCACGATCACCGCGGGGATGTGCCGGATCTTCGGCACGTCGTCGAGCAGCTGGGTGGTGGAGCGCAGGAAGCCGCGGTTGATGAAATAGTGGCACTCGATGCGCGCAAAGGTTTCGGCGTAGGCGTCCTCTTCGAACTTCTTCAGGTCCGCGGGATTCAGCCGCAGGTAGCTCGTCGCGCCCTCCCAGATCGACCAGGCGCGCGCCGCGGCGGCGCGCACCTTCGGGTCGTCGCTCGTGAGGCGGCGGTAGTAGGCGTCCATCATTTCGCTGCGCTCGGCCTGCGGGATCGCAGCGGCGAATTCGGCGTAGAGATCCGGGAACAGCGCGCCGGCGCCGTCCGACTCGCCGTAGAACCACTCGAACTCCCACGGGCGCACCAGGAAAATGCCGCGCAGCACGAGTTCGGTGACGCGGTGCGCGTGCGCCTGCGCGTAAGCCAGCGCGAGGGTCGAGCCCCACGAACCGCCGAACACCTGCCACTTGTCGATGCCGAGATGCTCGCGCAGCCGCTCGATGTCGGCGACGAGGTGCCACGTGGTGTTGTCTTCGAGGCTCGCGCGCGGGCGGCTCTTGCCGCAGCCACGCTGGTCGAACAGCACGATGCGATAGCGCTTCGGATTGAAGAAGCGGCGCATCTTCGGGTCGGTACCGCCGCCGGGGCCGCCGTGCAGGAACACGACCGGCTTGCCGCGCGGATTGCCGCTTTCCTCGAAGTAGAGATTGTGGATCGGCGAGACGGCGAGCCGCCCGGTGCGGTACGCATCGAAAGGCGGGTACAGCTCGCGCCGCGTTCCGGCGGCGGCGCGCGGCTTCGGCGCCGCCCGCTTCGGTGCCGCCCGCTTCGGCGCGGGGCGCCGGGCCGCGGGACGCGTCTTCCCCACTGTGCGCTTGCGCTTCGCCATTCGCGTTTCCTTCAAGAGTGCTTCGCGACCATTGCGCCGAGCGGTGCGCCGCCCAGCAAGTGGACGTGCAGGTGATAGACCTCCTGCCCGCCGTGCTGATTGCAGTTGATGATGAGCCGATAGCCGTCTTCGGCGATGCCTTCCCGCTTTGCGAGATCGCGCGCAACCGTGAACAGGTGGCCGATGAGGGCCTCGTCGCTGTCGGCGATATCGTTTGCGGTCGGAATCGGCTTGTTCGGCACGATCAGGATGTGGGTCGGTGCGCGCGGCTGGATGTCGCGGAAGGCCGTCACGCGGTCGTCACGATGCACGATCGTGGCGGGCAGGTCGCCCGCGATGATGCGTTCGAACAGCGTAGGCATCCGGAAATCGTACCGCCTGAGGCCCCCCTCTGCACGTAAATATGGATAATTCACCCGTGGTCGGGCCCGTTCGATGAAACTCACTCCAGACACGCTCGCAGCGCATCTCGCGCGCGCGCTGGCGCCCGTGTACCTGCTTTCCGGTGACGAGCCGCTGCTCGTCGGCGAGGCGGCGGACGCCGTTCGCGCGAAGGCGCGCAGCGACGGCTTCGCGGACCGCGTCGTGCATTTCATCGACCGCGGCAGCGACTGGGACGACGTGCGCGCAGGCGCGGGCAATCTCTCGCTCTTCGCAACGCGGCGGCTCGTGGAGCTGCGCATGCCCACCGGCAAACCCGGTACCGTCGGCAGCGCCGCGATCGTCGAGCTCATCGAGCGCCGCGATTCCGACACGCTGCTGCTGATCGTGACCGAGCGGCTCGAACGTGAGTCGCAGGGCGCGAGCTGGGTGCGTGCCGTCGAGGCCAACGGCGCCTGGATGAACGCGTGGCCGGTCGGCCGCGATAAGCTTCCCGCGTGGCTCGACGCGCGCGCGCGCCGTGCCGGCCTTTCGTTCGATCGTGCGGCGCTCGAACTGCTCGCCGATCGCACCGAGGGCAACCTGCTCGCCGCGCAACAGGAGATCGACCGTCTTTCGCTCGCGTTCACCGGCTCGATCGGTGTCGCGGAGCTCACCGCGAGCGTCGCGAACAGTGCGCGCTACGACGTGTTCACGCTGGCCGCCGCCGCCCGCGCCGGCAACGCCGCGCGCTCGCTGCGCATCGTCGAGGGCCTGCGCGCGGAAGGCGTCGAGGCGACGCTCGTGTTGTGGTCCCTGTTGCGCGAGCTGCGACAGGGAATGCGCGACGGCGGGCGCGTCGCGCGGCGCGATGTGCCACGCCTGATCGAGCGCGCCTCGCGCGCCGACCGGGCGATCAAGGGGCGGCTGGCGGCGAACGCGTGGGACGAAATCGCGCTCTTCACCGCCGACCTCTGTGGCGTACGGACTCCTTTTCCCAGGCGGAATTGATGCAACCCATCGGAATTTTCGGCGGCACCTTCGATCCCATCCACTACGGCCACCTGCGCTCGGCATTCGAGCTGTGGCAGGCGCTCCAGCTCGAGGAAGTGCGATTCCTGCCGACCGGCGACCCGCCGCATCGTGACGCGCCGCTCGCCGACGCCGCGCTGCGGCTCGCGATGGTGCGTACCGCGATCGCCGACCAGCCGGCGTTTGTCGTCGACGACCGCGAGACGCGGCGCGAGGGCCGTTCGTATTCCATCGACACCCTTGCCGAACTGCGCCGCGAGTTTCCGGACCGATCACTGTGCCTGCTCCTCGGCATGGACGCCTTCCTCGGCCTGCCGACCTGGCATCGCTGGCGCGAACTGCCGGACCTCGCACACATCGTCGTGGCGCACCGTCCCGGCTGGAAGGCGCCCACCACCGGCCCGCTCGGTGAACTGATGGTCGATCGTGGCACCGGCGGCGCGCGCGACCTGCATGTCGCCAAGGCCGGGCGCATCTTCATTCACGCGGTCACACAACTCGAGATTTCCTCGACGGAGCTGCGGGAACTGATCGTGGACGGTCGCGACCTGCGCTACCTCGTGCCCGATGCGGTGCGTGACATGCTGCGCGCTTCGGGGTGCTATGCTCGCGGGGAACGCTGACACGGGAGAGGCCAACGCCCACACATGACCACCGCCAAACGCTCGCGCCGCAGCGCTCCGCGCTCGACGCCCCTCGAGAACCTCGTCACCACCGCGCTCGACGACATGAAAGCGGTCAACGTCAAAGTTCTCAACGTCCGTGGGCTCACGGACATCGCCGACACCTTCGTCATCGCGTCGGGCAATTCCGACCGCCACGTCCGATCCATCGCTGACCGCGTCATCCAGAATGCCAAAGCTGCGGGCTTTCGCACGCACGGGCTCGAAGGCGAGCGCGACAGCGAATGGGTGCTCGTCGATCTGAACGACGTGATCGTGCACGTGATGTTGCCGCGTACGCGCGAGTTCTACAGCCTCGAGCGGCTGTGGGAAGGCGATGGCGCAGCGGCGCCCGCTGTCGCCGCGGCTCCGCGCCGGGCGAAGGCCCGGGGCAAGGCGAAGGCCGCGCCGCGCGCGAAGGCGACGCATCGTGCCCGGTCCGGGACTGCCCGGCCGCGCACACACTGATCGCCCGCCGGCTGCAGGCGCCGTGCGGGTGCGCATCATCGCCGTCGGTACGCGCATGCCGGCGTGGGTCGGCGCGGGCTGCGACGATTACCTGAAGCGCTTGCGCGCCGCGCTGCGCATCGACGTCGTGGAGCTTCCCCCGGGTCCGCGGTCGGCAAGCGCGCCGGTTACGCGCGCGATGCAGGACGAGGCGCGGCGCCTGCTCGGCAGCCTTGCGAAAGACGAGTACGTCGTGGCGCTCGACGAGCGCGGCAAGGCGTTTTCCAGCCTCGAGCTCTCCGGCTGGCTCGCGGACCGCATGCGCGAGGGCAGGGATGTCGCGATCCTGATTGGAGGGCCCGACGGCTTCGCGCCCGAAGTGTGCGCGCGCGCCGATTTCACCTGGTCGCTGTCGCGCCTCACGCTGCCGCACGCGCTCGTGCGCGTAGTGCTCGCCGAGCAACTCTACCGCGCGCACACGCTCCTCACGGGGCACCCGTACCATCGCGCATGAGCCACCCCCGCACGTGACGTCCGCCGCGCCCGCCGTGCTCTGCCTCGCCTCGGCGTCGCCGCGGCGGCGCGAGCTGCTGCACCAGATCGCCGTGCCGCATCTCGTGCTCGCGACCGACGTCGACGAGACCGCGCGCCGCGGCGAGGACCCCGCGCACTATGCGGCGCGCGTGGCCCTCGCGAAGGGCGAGGCTGCCTGGGCACAGCCGGCGGCACGACGCGAGTTGCCGGTCCTTGCCGCCGACACCACGGTCGTGCTCGAGGGTCGGATGTTCGGCAAACCCGCCACCCGCGAGGAATGCATCGGCATGCTGCTCGACCTTGCAGGGCGCACGCACGAAGTGATTACGGCGATCGCACTGCTCACCGGCACGGCACGGGCACCCGTCGTCCGAAGCCGCGTGGTGGGCTCGG
>CADEFQ010000050.1:0-6460 GCA_902826635.1 uncultured Pseudomonadota bacterium | reverse complement strand
CTGCTCACCGGCACGGCACGGGCACCCGTCGTCCGAAGCCGCGTGGTGGGCTCGGAGGTGCGTTTCCGGCCGATCAGCGCCGAAGAAGCGGGCCGCTACTGGGACAGCGGCGAGCCGCGCGACAAGGCAGGCGCTTACGCCGTGCAGGGACTCGGTGCGGTATTCGTCGCCGGGCTCGCGGGCAGCTATTCTGGCGTCATGGGATTGCCGCTCTTCGAGACCGCAGCGCTGCTGCAGGAAGCCGGTATCGCGGTTGCGCCCGGGGCGGCGCCGTGACCACCGAGATCCTGATCAACAGCGGGTTGCGCGAGACCCGCGCCGCGATCGTCGAGAACGGCGCGCTGCAGGAAGTGCACATCGAACGCGCGAGCCGCCGCGGCATCGTCGGCAACATCTACAAGGGCCTCGTGACGCGCGTGCTGCCCGGCATGCAGGCGGCCTTCATCGACGCGGGGCTCGAGCGTGCGGCGTTCCTGCACGTGGACGACATCGCGGTCACCCGCCCCGATTCGACGATGATCGGCCTGCCGAAGATCGACGACATCCGGCGGCTCGTGAACCAGGGCGACAACCTGCTCGTGCAGATCGTGAAAGACCCGATCGGCACCAAGGGTGCGCGGCTCACGACCTTCCTGTCATTGCCGTCGCGCTTCCTCGTGTACATGCCGCGTAGCGAAGGCGTGGGCGTCTCCGCGCGCATCGAGGACGAGGCCGAGCGGCAGCGCCTGCGCGAGCTCGTCACGAGCCTGCCGCAGCCGGCGCAGGGCGGCGGCTATATCCTGCGCACCGCGGCCGCCGGTGCCACGCGCGACGCGCTGCGCGCCGACATGGTCTACCTCGGGCGGCTGTGGGACCACGTCCGCGAGCGCTCGGTCGCGGCGAAGCCCGGGGAGCTCGTGCACGAGGACCTGCCGTTGCCGACCCGGATGCTGCGCGATGAACTCGGGCGCGATATCGAGCGCGTGCTCGTCGATGCCGCGGCGACGCACGTGCAGATGCAGGAGTTCGCCCGCGCATTCATGCCCGAAGCGGTCGATCGCATCGAACTGTACGCAGGCCAGCGGCCGATCTTCGACCTGCACGGCACCGAGGAGGAGATCGCGCGGGCCCTCGGGCGCAAGGTCGAGCTCAAATCAGGCGGCTACGTGATCATCGACCAGACCGAGTCGATGACGACGGTCGACGTCAACACCGGCGCCTATGTCGGGCACCGCAACCTCGAAGAGACGATCTTCCGCACCAACCTCGAGGCGGCGGTCGCGATCGCGCGGCAGCTGCGCCTGCGCAACCTCGGCGGGATCATCATCATCGACTTCATCGACATGCAGGACGAGTCGCACCGTCGCCAGGTGCTCGAGGCGCTCTCGCGCAGCCTCGCCGTCGATCGCGTGCAGACCCATATCGCGTCGCTCTCGCCGCTCGGGCTCGTCGAAATGACCCGCAAGCGCACGCGCGAAAGCCTCGAGCACTTGCTGTGCCAGGCCTGCCCGACCTGCGAGGGGCGCGGCTTCGTGCGCACGCCGGAGACGGTGTGCCTCGAGATCCTGCGGGAAATCCTGCGCCAGGTGCGCCAGTTCGGCAGCCGCGAACTCGTGATCCTCGCGCACCAGGACGTGATCGACCGGCTCCTCGACGAGGAGGCGCCGGCGCTCTCGGAACTCGAGGCCGAGAACGGCAAGCCGATACGCCTGCAGGTCGAGCCTTTTTACGGCGTGGACCAGTACGACGTGGTGCTGACATGAGCGCCGCACGCGTCGCCGCGATCCAGATGACCACCTCCGCCGATGTCGCGGAGAACCTCGCGCGGGCGGATGAACTGCTCGCGGAGGCGACGGACCGCGGTGCCTGCGTGGCCGCGCTGCCCGAAAATTTTGCGTTCATGGGGCTCGCCGATGCCGACAAGCGCGGGGTTGCCGAAGCAGACGGCACCGGGCCGATCCAGGATTTTCTCGCGCGAGCCGCCGAGCGGCATCGCCTCATGGTGATCGGCGGCACCGTGCCGCTGCGCGTCGCGGGCGGCGATGGTCGCGTGGCCGCCGCGAGCCTCGTGTTCGATGCGGGCGGGCGGCGCGTGGCGCGCTACGACAAGATCCACCTCTTTGATGTCGATCTGCCCCGAGCAGGCGAGACCTATCGCGAATCCACGCACGTGGCGCCGGGCGGGACACCGCGCGTGATCGACACGCCCGCGGGCCGGCTCGGCATGGCCGTGTGCTACGATATCCGCTTCCCCGAGCTCTTTCGCCACCTCGCCGCAGACGGCGCAGAATGGTTCGTCCTGCCGTCGGCGTTCACGGGCCCCACGGGCGAGGCCCATTGGGAAACCTTGCTGCGGGCGCGCGCGATCGAGAACCTCGCGTTCCTCGTCGCGCCGGCGCAATCGGGGCGCCACCAAAGCGGGCGCCTGACGCATGGCGACACGATGATCGTCGATTACTGGGGGCGCATTCTCGGTCGGCGGCCGGGCGGCCCCGGGTGCGTGGTGGCGGAACTCGATCGCGCGGCACAGGCGGAAGCGCGCAAACATTTTCCGGCCCTGAGGCACCGAGTGCTGTGAAGGTGGTCGAATGAGCATGAGCGACACTGCCGATTCCCTCGAGATTGCGCGCGATCTGATCCTGCGGCCGGGCGGGCTCGACATCGCGCGCGTCGATCGCGTGCTGGGCGATGTGATGGGCCACGCGGTCGACGCCGCGGACGTCTATTTCCAGCTCGCGCGCGAGGAGTCGTGGGCGCTCGAGGACAGCATCGTCAAGGAGGGCGGCGCGAGCATCGAGCAGGGCGTGGGCGTGCGCGCGCTCGCCGGCGAGAAGACCGGCTTCGCGTATTCAGACGAAGTGGTGCTGCCCGCGCTCGAGGAGGCGGGGCGCGCGGCGCGCGCGATCGCCGCGAGCGGCACCCAGCACTCCTTGCGGGCCATGCATCCCGCGGGGGGCCACAGCCTCTACCTGCCGGTGGATCCGGGCACTGCGCTCACCGATCAGGAAAAGGTCGGCTGGCTCGAGCGCGTCGATCGCGAGACCCGTGCGTTCGATCCACGCATCGTGCAGGTGATGGCGAGTGTCGCGTCCGTCTATGAAGTGGTGATGGTCGCGACGAGCGACGGCACGCTCGCCGCCGACGTGCGTCCGCTCGTGCGATTCAACGTTTCCGTGATCGCCGAGCAGGGCGGGCGCCGCGAGCAGGGCTACGCCGGCTCGGGCGGCCGGTTCACGCTCGCCGACCTCGTCGAGGGCGACAAGCCGCTCGCGCTCGCGCGCGAAGCGGCGCGGCAGGCGCTCGTCAACCTCGAGGCGGTTCCGGCGCCGGCCGGGAGCATGACGGTGGTGCTGGGTCCCGGCTGGCCGGGCATCCTGCTGCACGAGGCGATCGGCCACGGTCTCGAGGGGGACTTCAATCGCAAGGGCACTTCCGCGTTTTCGAACCGGATCGGCGAGCGCGTCGCGGCGCCCGGCGTCACCGTGGTCGACGACGGCACGCTCGCGCGCCGCCGCGGTTCGCTCAACATCGACGACGAAGGCACGCCTACGCAGTGCACGACGCTGATCGAGGACGGCGTCCTGAAGGGCTACCTGCAGGACAAGCTGAACGCGCGCCTCACGGGCACGCGCTCGACCGGCAACGGCCGCCGCGAATCGTTCGCGCACATGACCTTGCCGCGCATGACGAACACTTACATGCAGCCCGGCCCGCACGCGCCCGAGGACATCATCCGCTCGGTGCAGAAGGGCATCTACGCCGTCAATTTCGGCGGCGGGCAGGTCGATATCACGTCGGGCAAGTTCGTCTTTTCGGCGAGCGAGGCGTATCTCATCGAGAACGGGCGAATCGGTGCGCCGATCAAAGGCGCGACGCTGATTGGCAACGGCCCCGACGTGCTGACGCGCGTCGCGATGGTCGGCAATGATCTCAAGCTTGATGATGGCGTCGGCACCTGCGGCAAGGATGGCCAGAACGTGCCGGTGGGGGTGGGGCAACCGACCCTCAGGATCGATGGGCTCACGGTGGGCGGCACGGGCTGACGCGCGCGGTCGCGCACAGCGGCGTGACATAACACCGCCCCTTCCCCGCACTGTGCGCTCCCTCACGTCGTGCGGCCGACGCGCCGATTACCGTGATCGCATGAACAACGCCATGCAGACCGATCAGGCCGCGACCGGGAGCTTCCAGCGCCTGCTGCCCCAGGATCTGGTGCAGGAGGCCTCGCGCATGCACGCGAGCAAGCGCGACAACATGCAGGTCGCCTGGCAACCGTCGCTGATCGGGCGCTTCCTCGAGCTGTTCGTGCGCCGCAGCTGACCCCGCGCGTGGGGCGCGGTACGATCCGTGCCGTGCGCGCCCATCGCCCTCATATCGCGAAGCCGCTGTACGACCTGCTGCCCTGGCTCTACGGGCTCGGCGGGCTCACGGTACTCGCGCTCAGCTACATTCGCCTGAAGGGCTGGTTGAGCGGCGTGCTCGGGCTCGCCGGTGTTTCCGCGATCGTCTGGGGGCTGGCCATCGGTCTCCGCCGGCGCGATTTTCGCGCGATGCGCGATGAGTATGGTGGCGACGGTCTGCCGCCTGGAAATCAGGGCCCGGGCAGTTTGGACTGAGGCGCTTCCAGGCTCGTATCGCCGGGCTTCGGCGCGTGCGCCACGCGATCGTCGCGATAGGTGAGCGTGTGCTGGCCGAGGACCACCGCATCGCCATCGGCGAGCACGTGGCGGCGGACCCGCTTGCCGCGCACCGTCATGCCGTTGGTGCTGTTCAGGTCCTCGATCACGCAGCTCTGCGGCGTCGTGACGATCTGGCAGTGATGGCGGCTCACGAAGCGGCTGTCGACCTGGATGTCGTTGTCGGACGTGCGGCCGATGATCACGCGGCCGAGTCGCAGCGGTTTTTCAGACAGCGACTTGCCCTCGGTGCTGAGGGTCACGTGCGCGAGGATGACATCGCTCCTGCGGGAGCCGGTGGTTTCGAGCGCGCGCTCGCCGGCGCGCACGACCGCGCCCGTGATCATGGTGCGCAGTTCCCGATGGGTGCGCGATGCATATTCCGTCCACTGCAGTTCCTCGACCGCCTGCAGCACGTCCGCGCGCGTCACGGTCGCGCGATCCGAGGCGTAGGCGCCCATCATCGCGGTGTCGCACAGCGTATTCACGAGTCGCGGCGTGCCGCCCGTGTAGCGGTAGATTTCGGGAAAGGTATCGGCCGTGAAAATCTCGCGGCCGGCGGCGCCCGCCACTTCGAGGCGGTGCAGGATGTACTGCTGCGTGTCCTCCTGCGAGAGCGCGGTGAGGTGGAAACGCAGGCGGATGCGCTGTGCGAGCTGCACGAGTTCGCGCGAATCGAGCTTGTCGTTGAGCTCGGGCTGGCCTGCGAAGATGATGCGCAGCACCTTCTCGCGTGAAGTCTCGACGCCCGACAGCAGGCGCACCTCCTCGAGCACGCGCAGGCTGAGGTTCTGCGCTTCATCGACGATCAGCAGCACCTTGCGACCCGCGGCGTACTGCTCGATCAGGAACTGGTTCAGGGTCGCGAGCAGCTCGGCCTTGCGCATCTTGAAGGGCTGGAAGCCGAACTGCACCAGCACCGATTGCAGGAACTCGAGCGCCGAGACCTGCGTCTGGTTGACCTGCGCCACGACGACGTCCTGCTCGAGTTCGCGCAGGAAGGTTTCGATCAGGGTGGTCTTGCCCGAACCGATCTCGCCGGTAATCACCACGAAGCCGTCGGTGAACCAGATCGTCGACTCCATGTAGGCCTTGGCCCTGGAGTGGTTACGGCTGAGATACAGGTACTGCGGGTCGGGGCTCAGCCGAAACGGCAGGTCATGGAGCTTGAAAAGGTCCAGGTACATGGCCCGGCGATCTTACGGGAATCACCGCGCGCGCGGAAACGACACGCGCACACCCGGTGCCAGTCGTGGCAGCAGCGCGCGAACCTGCCGGTCGCGGCCGGCGGCGGTGCCGGCGATCACGGTGCAGTGGCCGAGCTTTCGGCCCGGGCGGGGCGCCTTGCCGTAATCGTGCCAATGCCACCCCGGCCGGCGCAACACGGTTTCGCGTTCGGGCAGGGTCCCGATCAGGTTCAGCATCCCGGCATGGCCGCGCGCGCGGGTGCCGCCGAGGGGCAGGTCGAGGATGGCGCGCAGATGGTTTTCAAACTGGCTCGTCTCGGCGCCTTCGATCGTCCAGTGCCCCGAGTTGTGGACTCGCGGCGCCATCTCGTTCGCCACGAGGCGGCCCTCGTGCACGAAGAACTCGATCGTCAACACCCCGACGTAGCGGAAGTGTTCGAGCACGCGCGTCAGGTGTCGCGCGGCGGCGCGCGCCAGCGCCGCCGTGCCCCAGGGCGCCCGCGTGAGGCGCAGGATGCCGTCGACGTGCACGTTGCCGTTCAGCGGGTAGATCGCGATCTCGCCGCTCGCGCTGCGTGCGCCGATGATCGAGACCTCGGCGTCGAACGGCACGAACTC
>CADEFQ010000049.1:6351-16035 GCA_902826635.1 uncultured Pseudomonadota bacterium | reverse complement strand
CGATCCCGCGGCTGCGCCGATCTCGACCGCGCTCGGCGTGCTCGGCATGCCGGGGCTGACCGGCTACGCGGGCCTCGTCTATCTCGGTGAACCGAAGCCGGGCCAGACGGTGGTCGTTTCGGCAGCGACGGGCGCGGTCGGCAGCACCGCCGGGCAGGTCGCGCGCCTCGTCGGCGCGCGCACCGTCGGCATCGCCGGCAGTGACGAAAAATGCGACTACGCGGTGCGCGAGCTCGGATACGACGCCTGCGTGAACTACAAGAAGGGCGAGCTTGCCGCGCAGCTGAAGGCGGCTTGTCCGCGCGGCATCGACGTGTATTTCGACAACGTCGGCGGGGACACGCTGCAGGCCGTGCTGCGCAATCTCGCGATGCACGCCCGCGTCGTGCTCTGCGGAATGATCGAGTCCTACAGCCTCGACAAGCCGCCGCCGGGGCCGTTCCTGGGCCCGGTCGTCGGCGCGCGCGCGACGATGCGCGGGCTCGTCGTGTACGACCACATGCATCGCATGGAAGAGATGGTGCGGGTGGTAGGCGGCTGGATCCGCGCCGGCTCGTTCCGCTATCGGGAGGACATCACCGAAGGCCTCGCGCAGGCGCCCGAAGCGTTCTGCCGCCTGATGCGCGGGGACAATTTCGGCAAGGCGCTAGTGCGCGTCAGCGCCGAGCACAGCTGACCCGCGCCGCAAACACCACGCCGACCGAGCCGAGCACCATCAGCAGCGCAATCGTATCGGCCGTGCCGCGGTAGAGCGCGCCCGTGACGACCGCGAACAGTACCGTCGTCAGCATCGCGAGCGAGCTCGACAGCCCGCTCGCGAGACCGGCAAGCGCGGGCCGATCGCTGACGGCGCCTGCGAGGGCGAGCGGCGACATCACGCCGTTGCCTGCGATCACGATGACGAGCGCTGCGAGATAGGCGCCCAATGGCGGATCGCGCAGCAGCAGCGCTGCCACAGCGAAGATCGCCGAACCGACGCAGGTGAGCGCGACGCCTCCGAGCAGCATGCGTTGCGCGCCAAAGCGCCGCGCGCCGTTGGCTGCACTCCACGCGCCGCAGGTGAATGCGGCGGCCATCAGTGCCCAGATCAGGCCGAATCGCGCCGGTCCGATGTCGAAGGCCCGCTCGAAGAACGCCGCGCCGACCGTCAGAAAGGCGTAGATGATGCCGTTCGCGCAACCGTACACGAGCGTGTAGCCGAGAAATCGGCGATCGCGCAGCAGGGTCCCGGTGTCACGCGCGAGCGCTGGGCCTGTCGTGGTCTCGGGACCCCCGGACCGCGTCTCCGGCATGGCCGCGAACATCCAGGCGAGCAGCGCGAGCGCCACGGCGAGGTGCATCCAGAAAATGGCCCGCCATCCGAGATGCTCGACGATGAGCCCGCCTGCGATGGGCGAGACGATCGGCGAGAGCCCCATCACGGCGGTGATGAACGCCAGCGCGATGGCCGCCTGTTCCGGCTCGTGCGTGTCGCGCACCATCGCGCGCGCCGCCACCGTGCCGACGCTGGCACCCAGCGCCTGCACCAGCCTCGCCGCGATCAACCAGGGCAGGCCCGGCGAGATCGCCGCCGCCGCAGAGCCTATCGCGAAGGTCGTGAAGCCGGCCAGCATCACGGGCCGGCGTCCATAGCGATCGCACAGCAGGCCCTGCAGTGGTTGCGCGAGGCCCAGCGCGAGGAGATAGGCGGAGAGAACGAACTGCACGGCGCCGAAGTCCGTGTTCAAGGCGACGGCGAGGGCGGGGAGGGCGGGCACGAGGCTCGCCATGCCGATGACGGAAAGGCCGCTCGAGAGGCCGAGCAGCACGATCCATCCACGCGATCCGACCGGGTCGCGACTCACGCAGTCAGCAGTTTCTCGAGCTCCGGCACGATCGTGAACAGGTCGCCGACGAGGCCCACGTCGGCGACCTCGAAGATCGGCGCCTCGGCGTCCTTGTTGATCGCGACGATGGTGCGCGCGTCCTTGATGCCGGTGAGATGCTGGATGGCGCCCGAAATTCCGATCGCGACATAGAGTTCCGGCGCGATGATCTTCCCGGTCTGGCCGACCTGCAGATCGCTCGCCGCGAAACCCGCGTCCACTGCCGCGCGGGAGGCACCGACCGCCGCGCCCAGTCGATCCGCGAGGCCGAAGATGATGCTGAAGTTCTCGGCGCTGCCGAGCGCGCGCCCGCCTGAAACGACGCGTGAGGCGCTCTGCAGGTCCGGTCGGTCGCTGCTGGCCGCGGACACGCCGACGAAGCGCGTGTGCGTGGGCAACGTGACATCGACCGTGGCGGTTTCAACTGACGCCGAACCACCCGCGGGTGCCGCTTCGAAGGAAGCCGTGCGCACGGTCGCGACGACCTTCGTGCCGGCATCGACCTCCACCGTGACGATCGCGTTGCCCGCGTAGGTCGGGCGGCGGAAGCGGGTGGCGCTCTCCGCGGCCATGATGTCCGACAACTGCGGCGCATCGATCAGCGCCGCGACGCGCGGCATCAGATCCTTGCCGAAGGTCGTCGATGGTCCGAACACATGGGTGTACGGTCCCGCGAGCTGCGCGATCTGGGGTGCCAGGACGGCGGCGAGCGCGTGCGCATTCTCCGGGCGATCGGCCCGCAGGACACGCGCGACATCCGCGATCTGCGCGGCCTGCGCGGCGACTGCCGCGCCATCGGCGGCGAGGACGGCGATGGTGACTTCCGCGTCGGCAATGCCGAGCGCGCAGCGAACGCATTTCGCCGTGCTGGCATTGAGCTTCACGCCGTCGTGCTCGGCGATGACGAGGACCCTGGCTGTCACAGCACACCTCGCTGGCGGAGCGCGGCGACCAGTTCCCGGGCGTCCTTCACCATGACGCCTTTCTGCCGCTGTGCGGGGGGCACCGTCTTCACCAATTTCACGCGGGCGCCGGCGCTCACGCCGAGGTCCGCGGGCGACAGGCTGTCGAGCGGCTTCTTCTTCGCCTTCATGATGTCGGGCAGTTTCACGTAACGCGGCTCGTTCAGGCGGAGGTCAGTGGTCACGACCGCGGGCAAGTCGACTTCGAGGGTTTCGAGGCCCGCATCGACTTCGCGCGTGACGCGGGCCGTCGTGTCGGTCAACTCGATTTTCGAGGCGAAGGTGGCTTGCGGACGCTGCCACAGCGCCGCGAGCATCTGCCCGGTCTGGTTGTTGTCGTCATCGATCGCCTGTTTGCCGAGGATCACGAGGAAGGGCTGTTCCTTCTCGATGAGCTTCAGGAAAACGCGGGCGGCGACGATCGGCTCGACGCCGCCATCGTGAACGACATGAATGCCCCGGTCGGCGCCCATCGCGAGCGCGGTGCGCAACTGCTGCTGGCAATCCGCCGCGCCGATCGTGACGGCGACGACTTCCTGTGCGCCGCCGCGCTCCCTGATCCGCAGCGCCTCTTCGAGCGCGATCTCGTCAAACGGATTGAGGCTGAGTTTGACGCCGTCGGTGACGACACCTGATCCGTCAGGTTTGACGCGGACCCGGACGTTGAAATCGATGACGCGCTTGACGCAGACCAGTATTCGCTTCATGCAACGAGTATATCAGCGCGCCTGCGCCGGCCGATGTTGCTGGTGCGGCGGATCGCGCTGCTGTTCGAGGAAAGTCGCGCGAATATTGCCTGCGGTTTCGCGCAGCTTTGGCAGGAAACGCTCGACTGCGAGCTTGAGCGGCACCGCGGTGCCCGAGAAGCGGACCGACACGGCTGCGAGCACGCGATCCTCGATCTGGATCGGCACGGCCATCGTGATCTCGTCGGTCACGCGGCGCGGGCGCACGGCCGTTGCGTAGCCCTGGCTGCGGGCCTCGGTGAGAATCTTCTGCACCTCGCCGCGATTGCCGGCGAGCTGGTCCGCCTCGCGCGTCGAACGGGACAGGATGTCGAGCAGCGACTCCCGCTGGCTGACCGAGGAGTACGCGAGGAAAACGCGGCCGGACGCCGACGTGAGCAGCGGCACGCGAAAGCCCGCCGAAAAGCGCTCGACCGCGAGGGGGCTCGTGTGATCGGTCGATTCGCGGACCATCATCGACGTACCCGACAGTGACGCGATGGCCACCGGCCAGACGATGTCCCGGGTGAGCTCGTTCAGGTGCGGTCGCGCGATCTGCGTGATCCAGGCTTCGTCGTCGAAGCCGTCGGACAAGCCGCGAACCATGATCGTGAGCCGGTAGCGATCGTCGACCGGATCGCGGTAGACAAAACCCGCATGGCTCAACGTCTCGAGGATACGGTAGGTGGTGGTGCGCGGCAGCCGGATTTCCTGTGCGACTTCTGAAACGGTGGCGCCGTTTCGGAGGTTCAGCACGGTCAGCGCGTCGAGGCCGCGGATGAGGGCACGGATCGGGCGTGTGGATTCCATGGCCGCCAGTTGTCCGCGACCACGGTGCGGAGCGCAAGTTGGGGAAAACCGAGGGGCCGGCGCGGCGGTGTAGGGACTTTCCGGCCCCCCGCTGCCCGCAGCGTGTGTCGGGGCTACACTCGGGCGCGCAACCTCCGGAGTGTTCATGTCAACAGCTCTCCTCGAAGAACTCGCGACGTTACTCGGTGCCGATCACGTGCTGACGGACGATACCGAGCGCCGCTTCTACGCTCAGGATGTTTACCGGGAGGGCCTGCTGCCGCTCGCCGTCATTCAGCCGGAAACGACCGAGCAGCTGGTGGCGGCGTTGCGTGCGATCGCCCGCGAGGGGCTCGCGGTCGTGCCGCGGGGCGGCGGCATGTCCTATACGGACGGCTATTTGCCGCAGCGCGAAGGCTCGATCACCGTCGACCTGCTGCGCATGAACCGGGTCGTCGAGGTGAACGCCGAGGACGGATATGTGACGGTCGAATGCGGCGCGACCTGGCGCTCGCTGCACGAGGCGCTCGCGCCGCACGGCGTCCGCACGCCTTACTGGGGCCCGCTTTCAGGCCAGAAGGCGACGGTCGGCGGCGCGCTGTCCCAAGGCAGCATGTTCCTCGGTTCCGGCCGCTACGGCGCGGTGGCCGACAGCGTCGTCGGGCTCGACGTCGTGCTGGTCGACGGCACCCTCCTCAAGCTCGGCAGCCACGCCAATGCGCATGGCGCACCGTTCTTCCGCCAGTACGGCCCCGACACGATGGGCATGTTCCTTTCGGACACAGGTGCGCTCGGCATCAAGTCGCGCGCGACGTTTCGACTCGTGCGCCCGCAGCCCGAGTCCCGCCACCTGTCGTTCCAGTTCGCGAGCGCCGCGGACCTCTTCAAGGCGATGGGTGCGGTGGCGCGCGCCGACGTCGTCTCCGAATGCTTTGCTTTCGATCCGGGCCTGCAGGGCATGCGGATGAAGCGCGCCCGCCTCACCGAGGACGTGAAAACGCTCGGCAAGGTGATGAAGGCCGCGGGCGGTGGCCTCGCCGGCCTGAAGGAGGGCGCGAAGCTCGTAATGGCGGGCCGCGGCTTCCTCGACGAGAAGCAGTATTCGCTGCACCTTTCGCTCGACGGGCGCGACGAGGCGGACGCGGAAGCCAAGGCAGCCGTCGTGCGAGCCGCCGTGCAGGACACCGGCGCGCGGGAAGTGGAAAACAGCGTGCCGAAGGTCATGCGCGCGAACCCGTTCGCTGACGTAACGAGCATGCTCGGGCCGGGGGGCGAGCGCTGGGTGCCGGTGCACGGTGTCACGGCCTTTTCGCGTGCCACGGCGCTGTTCGACTCCTGCGAAGCCGTCTTTGCGCGGCACAGCGACGAGATGCGTCGCCTCGACATCGATCACGGCTACCTGATCGCGAGCGTCGGCCTCGCGGGCATACTGCTCGAACCGGTGCTCTACTGGCCCGAGGCGCGCCTCGCGTTTCACGAGCGCGTGTTGCCCCCGGACTATCTCGCGAAGTTGCCGACGTTCCCACCGAACCCCGCCGCGACCGAAGCCGTCGGGCGCATTCGAGTTGCGTTGGCCGATAACTTCACGATGCAGGGCGCCGTCAGTTTCCAGATCGGCAAGTTCTATCCGTACCAGAAAGGGCTCGAGCCGGGCGCTGCGAGCTTCCTGCGCCAGCTGAAATCCCTGGTCGACCCGGCAGGCAGGATGAATCCCGGCAGTCTCGGGCTCGGCAAGTAGCTTGGTGACCCTGTAGACTCGCCGGATGTCCGATCCAGTCAACGTTGCCCCGCGCGCGCAACACGGATGGCGCTACTACGGGTGGTGGGGCGTCGTCCTCGCCTCGCTCCTCTTCATCTTCGTGACCAACGGGCTCACGATCGGAGGCATCCAGGCGTTCGATCCGCACCTGCTCGCCGCGCTGCAGATCGAGCGCGCGCCGCTCAAGCTCGGCGACACGATCCAGCTCGGCACCGCCGCGATTTTCACGCTGCTGACCGGCTGGGCGGCCGACCGCATCGGTGTTCGACCCGTCATGACGGTCGGCGTGCTGCTCCTCTCGGCATCGTTCTATGGCTTCTCCCACGTCGAAACGGTGGGCGGCCTGTATGCGCTGCGCTTCGTGATGGGGCTCGGCCTCGCGGGCGCCGGGCTCGCGGTTTGCGTCGTGATCGTTTCGCGCTGGTTCATTTCGCGGCGTGGGCTTGCGCTCGGCCTGATGCTCGCCGGCACGAGCCTTGGCAGCGGCCTCCTGCCGATCGTCTTCACGCGTCTCATCGAGGCGCACGACTGGCGGCAGGCGGCGGCGTACGGCGCCATCGCGCCACTGCTCCTGCTGCCGATCATCTGGCTTGCGTTCAAGGAATGGCCGGCGCGCATCGGGCTTGCGCCGTACGGTGGCGCGGGCGCGCACGCGGCCTCGCTTGCGGGACCCGACCTGTCCTATCAGGACATCGTTTCGCGGCGCGAGTTCTGGCTGATCGGCGCGTCTGCCTTCGCGACCTTCTATTCGATACTCGCGGTCAGCAACAACCTGTTCCTGCACTCGAAGGATCTCGGTTTCGCACCGGAGGCCAGTGCCGCGCTCTTCGTGCCGCTGTTCATCATGGGTCTCATCGGCAAGGTGGTGTCGGGCGTGTTGTCCGACATCTTCGGTCGCAAGCGGGTCTGGATCCTGAGCCTCGCGCTGATGCTGGCCGGTGCGCTGATGCTGGTCACGCTGCAGAAATCGCTCGTGTTGTTCGCGATCGCGGTATTCGGCTTCGGTTGGGGCGGCAACTATTCGCTGCTGCAGGCCATTGCCGCGGACGCCTTCGGCTCGCGCGCCCTCGGTCGCGTCATGGGTGCCCTGACCGTACTCGATGCCGGCGGCGGTGCGCTGGGCCCCTGGGTCACGTCGCTCCTGTACGACCGCTACGGCAGCTATGCGCCGGGCTTCACGCTCGTCTGCGGATTGATCGTCGTGTCGATCCTGCTGGCGCTCGCCCTGCGCGTCCGTTCGCCGGAGCGCGCAGCCACGGCGGTGCCTGCGACCTGAGGACCTGCCGATGATGCGTTACGCGCTCGCCCGCATCATCGGTCTCGTTCCCACGCTGTTCCTGCTGGTGACGGCGGCATTCTTCGTGATCCGCCTCGCGCCCGGCGGGCCGTTCGACGAAGAGCACACGATCCTTCCCGAAGTGCGCGCCAATCTCGAGGCTGCCTACGGCCTCGACGCCCCGCTCACGACCCAGTACCTGCGCTATGTGTCGGGGCTGTTGCGGGGCGACCTCGGCCCCTCTTTCAAGCACAAGGACCTGACCGTGAGTGAACTGCTCGCCGGCGGACTGCCCGTGAGCGCAGCGCTGGGCGCTGCGGCGCTCGTGCTCGCGCTCGTGTTCGGTGTGCCGCTTGGCCTCTACACGGCGCTGCATCGCGCCGGTGCCGTAGACCACGGCGCCTCGATGCTCACCGCGCTTGCCATCGCATTGCCGGCCTTCGTGCTTGGCCCGGTCCTCGCGCTCGTTTTCGGACTGTGGCTACGCTGGCTGCCCGCCGCCGGCTGGGAGGGTGGGGCGCTGCGCTACGCCGTGCTGCCCGTGATCACGCTCGCGACGCCGGTGCTGGCGTATGTCGTGCGCCTCACCCGTACCGGCCTGCTCGAAGTGCTCGGTTCGGACTACATCCGCGCTGCGCGTGCGCGCGGGCTGGGTTCGCGTCGCGTCGTGCTCGTCCACACGTTGCGCCCCGCGCTGATGCCACTCGTCAGCTGGCTCGGGCCGGCCGTGGCATTCGTGCTGACGGGGTCCTTGGTCGTCGAAACCGTGTTCGGTATTCCCGGGGCGGGGCGCTTTCTCGTGGAAGGCGCGCTCAATCGCGACTACACGCTCGTGATGGGCATGATCGTCGTGTACGGCGTGATCACGCTCGTTTGCAACCTCGCGGCTGATCTTGGCTATGGCTGGCTCGATCCTCGCATCCGTCGGCACTGAGCTGCCGCGCCATCGCGCTGCGCTCGCCGCCGCGATCCTGTTCGTGGCGTTGTGCCTGCTGGCGTTGTTCGCGCCGCTCCTGACGCCGCACGCGCCTGGCGCGATCGATCTGGCGCAGGTCGCCGCGCCGCCCGGCACCGCGGGCGGGCACTGGTGGGGCAGCGATCGGCTCGGCCGCGACGTCTTCGCGCGCACGATGCAGGGACTGCGGGTCTCGCTGCTGATCGGATTCGTCGCCGCGCTCGTGAGCGTGGTCATCGGCACGATCTGGGGGGCGGTAGCCGGCTATGCGGGCGGTCGCCTCGGCGCGGTGATGATGCGTTTCGTGGACATTCTCTATGCGCTGCCGTACGTATTCCTCGTGATCATCCTCGCGACGCTGTTCGAGCGCGGCAACGTGCCGGTGCTGCTTGCCGCGATCGTGAGTGTCGGCTGGCTCACGACGGCGCGGATCGTGCGCGGGCAGACGCTCGCGCTGCGCCGGCGCGAGTTCATCGAGGCGGCCCGCGCGATGGGCGTGCCGACCGCGCGCATTCTCTGGCGGCACATCCTGCCGAACGTCGCCGGACCGGTGATCGCGTATGCGACCCTCACGGTGCCGCAGATGATCCTCTACGAAAGTTTCCTGTCGTTCCTCGGCCTCGGCGTACAGGAGCCGCTCGCGAGCCTCGGTAGCCTCGTCAGCGAAGGCGCGCGCGACATGGAGACCGCGCCGTGGCTGCTGCTTGCGCCGGCGGCCTGCCTGACATTGCTGACCCTGGCGCTCAACGTCCTCGGCGATGGATTGCGTGATGTCCTCGACCCTCGCACCGGTACTTGAACTGCGCGATCTCGCGGTCGAGTTCGCGACGCGCGAGGGCGCCGTCGTTGCGGTGGCGGGCGTCACGCTGACCGTCCTGCCCGGCGAGTGCGTCGGCCTTGTCGGTGAGTCGGGCGCGGGCAAGAGCCAGACGCTGCTGGCACCGTTTCGCCTGTCTGCATCGACGCCGCGGATCACGGGCGTCGCGCGCGCGGCGGGTGAGGATCTCCTGGCCCTTGACGAACGCGCGCTCGACGCCATTCGCGGCAAACGGGTGGGCTTCGTCTTCCAGAACCCGATGTCGTTCCTCACTCCGCATCGCACGATCGGCGAACAACTCGTCGAAGTGCTCGAATGCCACGGTTACGCGGAGGGGACACAGGCGCGGGCGCGTGCGCGGGCGCTCCTCGAGCGGGTGCGGATCGATGAGCCGGCACGGCGTTTCGGCCAGTATCCCCACGAACTGTCGGGCGGGCAGCGCCAGCGTGCGCTGATCGCGATGGCGATTGCCTGCGATCCATGGCTCCTGATCGCGGACGAACCGACGACCGCGCTCGACGTCACCGTGCAGGCGG
>CADEFQ010000049.1:0-6251 GCA_902826635.1 uncultured Pseudomonadota bacterium | reverse complement strand
TGGCTCCTGATCGCGGACGAACCGACGACCGCGCTCGACGTCACCGTGCAGGCGGACATACTGGTATTGCTGGCGTCGCTCATCACGGAACAACGCCTCGCGATCGTTCTCGTCTCGCACGACTTCGGGGTCGTAAGCCGGCTCGCCGATCGCATCCATGTGATGTATGCCGGGCGCATCGTGGAGGAGGGTACGACGGCCGCGGTGCTTGGCGAGCCGAAGCATCCGTACACGGCCGCGCTGCTCGCCTGCATCCCGCGAATGGACGATCCGCTGGACAGCCCGCTGCGGCCGATCCCCGGGCAACCCCCGGAAGTGCGTTCGCTGCCAACCGGCTGCGCGTTTCATCCGCGTTGCGCGTACGCCCAGGCGCGCTGCCGCGCGGAGGCACCCGGGCTTGTCCACGATGGCGCGCGCGCAGTCGCCTGTCATTTTCCGCTGCCGGCATGACCCGCGGACTCGAATCGAAGTCGCCTTTGCTGCAAGTCCAGGAGCTTGCAGTGCGGTACCTTGCACATCGGGATGTGTTGCGCGGCGTGAGCTTCGAGTTGACGACGGGCGACACACTCGGCATTTGCGGCGAATCGGGCAGTGGCAAATCGACGCTCGTACGGGCGCTGCTCGGCTTGATCCCGGTGGCAAGGGGGGATATCCGCTGGTTCGGGCGTTCCGTGGACTCACACGGCACGGCGCAATGGCGAGCGTTGCGGCGCACCGTGCAACCGGTATTCCAGGATCCGCTTGCAAGCCTGGACCCGCGCATGCGCGTGCTCGACAGCCTCGCCGAACCCTTGCAGGTCCACCGGAGCGACCTCGGACGTGCGGCTCGGGAGGAACGTGTTGCCATTGCACTCGAGCGGGTCGGGCTCACCGACGCGGCGCTGCCGCGCTACCCGCATGAACTGAGCGGCGGCCAGTGCCAGCGCGTCTGCATTGCCCGCGCGATGATCCTCGAGCCTTCGGTTCTCGTGTGCGACGAACCCGTGAGCGCCCTCGACGTGTCGGTCCAGGCGCAGATCGTTGCGCTCCTTGCAGACCTGCAGCGAGACTCGGGGACCGCGCTGATCTTCGTGAGCCACAATCTCGCCATCGTGCGCCGACTCTGCCGGCGCGTCTTGATCCTGCGGCAAGGGAACATCGTCGCGGCGGGATCGAGCCTCGATGTCCTTGGCAATCCGGCCGACGCGTATACACGTCGACTCATTGCGGCCGTACCGGCAGTGCCCCGGCCGGCGAGCGGCCAGGAAACCTAGTTGGCGCTTCGCGCCGCTCGCTACCGCGAGGCGCCCGTCTCGACAAGTTCGATCCATTCCCCGGACGGCCCGATCACGACGCCGGCCCGGCGCCCGTCGTACGGCTTTTCCGCGTGGGCCTTCGGTGGCACTTTCCACGGAAGCTTCACGCCGTCGAAGCTGTTCACGGCGAACGTCACCATCGCGATCCCCGGCGGCAGGTGGCCGCGGCGGGTAGGGCGCGAGACCGCGGCGGGCGGGTACTGGTCGAGCTCGATCAGGAAGCTCGACGGAAAGCGCACGATGCCGATACGGGTCTCTGCCTCGCGCGGCAGGCCGTAGGCGTCCTGCAGCACGTGAATTTTCGTCGCCACGGGATCCGTCGTCGGCATCTTGAGGACGTCGCGATAGAACGCACGCGCCGCGTCGATGTCGGGGCCGCCCGCGACGACGATGAAAGTGCGGTCGACGAAGGACTTCGCGGAGCCGAGGTTGAAGATCGACCCGGTCGGCGGGATTCGCGTGAAGTAGTTCACCTCGCCGGCGGGACCCGTCACCTGCATTGCGACGATGTTCGGATTGAAATCGAGCGGCCGTGGCTTGCCGATGATCGCAAACGGCTCCTTCAGCAGCGGCGCGAGTTGCACCGGGTCCTCGACCAGGATCTCGTTGGCGTTCCACCCGTAGGTCCGCAGCGGTGCATAGCCCGGCGCGGGCTTGTCGGCGTCGACGATGCGCAGATACACCGGCTCACCACTCGTGGGCTGCATCAGGACGTAGTCGCGGCCCCTGGTGGCGCGCGCGCCCCATCCCTTCGCGAGCGAGCGCGACACCTCCGCGCGTTCAACGATCCGGTAGCCGAGTTGCGTCTCGTACGCACGCTCGGTGGCGCCGAGATCGGGTGCGGACAAAGTGACGGCGATGATGGCATCGAGCATGCAGAGATCCTCTGGCCGCTACGCGGTCGCGCGGCGCAACGATGACGCGTACGTGTTCGTACAGTTGTGACGGGGTGGCACGCGCGGTATAAAACCGCGTCTACTCAATATTGCAGGTTGAGCACCGTGAAATCCATTCCGCACCAGCGCAGCCGCGAAGTCGAAGCCTGGCTCAAGCGCGAAATCGCCGAGCAGAAGTCCCGCTATCGCAAGATCGTCGCCGAACAGGACGCGCTCGCGCCGAAGCGCGACAAATGGGTCGCGGAATTCCTGCAGCGCATCCAGACACGCGGCACCCACGTGCACTTCAACATCATGCGCAAGGTCCGGCCGGAAGAAGTCCCGGTGCAGCCGAAGCGCAAGTTCCGCGTCGTATTCTGATCACCCGAGCGTCGGAGTAACCATGGCCCGTCCCCATATCGAACCGTTCGTCGATCGCGACGTTCAATTCCGCAAATTCACGATGCCCGGCTTCCCGAAGGGCATGCAGTACAAGATGCTCTCGCTCGACCCGGACAACGGCTCGTGCACGATGACCGTGATGTTCGAACCCGGCTACAAGCAGCCGCCCGGCATGAGCTACAGCGAGTATGAGCTGTTCATCATGACCGGCTCGATCACCGTCGGCGACAAGGTGCATGGCCCGGGCAGCTATTTCATGGTGCCGGCGGGCATCGCGATCGGCGCGCTGTCTTCGCCGCGTGGTGCGACCGGCCTGCTGTTCTACAACTACGGCGAGCCGTCGTTCGTCGAATCCGACAGCGATCACCCGCGCGCGGAACGCAACAAGTTCGCGGTCGTGAATTCCTACGACGACATGCAGTGGACCTCGACCAATTTCTTCCCGGCGACGGCGCCGGGCTGCCTCGTCAAGGTGCTGCATTTCGACGAGCGCACGCAGGCGTTCACGTTCCTCTATTGCATGACGCCGAATTTCTGGCAGGACAACATCTCGTACCACGACTGCGCGGAAGAGGCGTATCACATCTGGGGCACGTCCTGGATGATGCAGTTCGGCGACCTGCCGACCGGCGGCTACTTCTACCGCCCACCGTACATCAACCACGGCGCGTTCGGCTGCAAGCTCGGCACGCTCGCGATCGGTCGCACCGACTCGCGTCTCTACAACCACTTCCATTTCAACCCGTGGACGAACATCGAAGAGAACCGCGAGCGGGCGGCGAGCCGCATCCAGCACTGGATGCCGGATCTCTACAAGTGGATCAACACGCACGGCCACAACCATCCGGTCGACTTCGACTTCGACCACGGCCATGCACACGGCGACATGGCGCATCATCACGGCGACGGGGCTGTCGAGCACAGCCACAAGAAGAAGCGTCGCCGCAGGAAATAACCGTGCCGGTCGGCGAGCGGCGAAGGGTAGGGAAGGTCTTGCCCCTCGCCCCTCGCCGTTCGCGTCTTAGAAGCCTTCCGTCGTTTCGGCCACCTTCACCTCATCGATGAGCGTGCGCATGCGCACGCGCCCACCCGTGATCCATTGCCAGACGCGCGAGCGCTGCTTCGCGGCGTCATCGATCTGGATCATCTCGTAGAGGTAGGTGTCCGGCTCGCCGACGCGCTTCCAGTAGAGCATCAGGGTGCGTGAGAACGCATCGAGCGGCACCTCGGCGCACCAGCCGTCGATCAGTTCGTTCCTGAACCAGATGCGATCGCCGCGAAAGGTCGCGGGAAAATCGCGCACCTCGGTGCGGCCGTCTGCCCAGCGGTAATGATTCGTCTGGTGGTAGGCGTAGGGCCCGGACTTCGGTATGCGGCACACGAGACGCGACTCGTGTTCATCGATGAGCTGGCCCGCATGGTCGTAGTAGCGGTACGCGCCGTCCCAGACGCCTTCCTGGCGGGCGAGTATCGGCATCAGCGTGTTGATTTCAGGCATTGCGCGCTCGCGGATAGTACGTAAGCGGCGGAATGTACCTGACCGCGGGGGCCCGTTATAGTCGCCGATCCTTCTTTGTCCGGGTGATGGCATGGGCCCACTGCAAGGCATACGCGTGCTCGATTTGTCCCGCGTGCTCGCGGGGCCATGGGCCACGCAGGCACTCGCGGATCTCGGCGCCGAGGTCATCAAAATCGAACGACCCGACGGCGGCGATGACACCCGCCAGTGGGGTCCGCCCTATGCGCGCGACGCGGGCGGTCGCGATACGAGTGAGTCGGCGTACTACCTGTCGACGAACCGCGGCAAGCAATCAGTGGCCGTCGATCTTGCGACGCCGGAAGGTGCGCAGCTCGTGCGTTCGCTCGCGATGCGCTGCGATGTCCTGGTCGAGAACTTCAAGGTAGGCGGGCTCGCGAAGTACGGTCTCGCCTACGCCGACCTGCGGCATGATCATCCAGGTTTGATCTACTGTTCGATCTCCGCGTTCGGGCAGGATGGCCCTGACGCCGACAAGCCGGGCTATGACGCGATGATCCAGGGCATGGGCGGACTCATGAGCATCACCGGGTTGCCGGACGCCGAGCCCGGTGGCGGCCCGCAGAAGGTGGGCGTGGCGGTCGTCGACCTGATGACCGGCATGTACGCAGCGACAGCCATCACCGCCGCGCTGTACGAACGGCGCGGGTCGGGTCAGGGCCAGTACATCGATCTCGCGCTGCTCGATACCCAGCTCGGTTGGCTCGCGAACCAGAACATGAATTTCCTCGTGAGCGGCAAGTCGCCGGCACGACAGGGGACCGCCCATCCCAACATCGTCCCGTACCAGGCGTTTCCGACGGCGGACGGTTTCCTGATGCTCGCAATCGGCAACGATCGGCAGTTCGCGAGCTGGTGCGCGGTGGCAGGCCGGGCCGACCTCGCGGCCAATGAGCGATTCGCGACCAACGCGGCGCGGGTCGCGCATCGCGCCGAACTCGTACCGGTCGTCGCGGCGGCCTTGCGTGCGCGCTCGACGCGGGATTGGCTCGCCGCGCTCAACGCCGCGAACGTGCCTTGCGGACCGATCAACGACATCGGCCAGGTGTTCGCGGAGCCGCAGGTGGTGCATCGGGGCATGCGCATCGATCTGCCGCACCCGACCGCCGGCACGGTTCCCGGCGTGAAGAACCCGATCAACTTCTCGCGCACCGCGATCGAGTATCGCGTCGCGCCTCCGATGCTCGGCGAGCACACCGATCAGGTGCTCGAAGCGGAACTGGGTCTCGGTCCCGATGCGCGACGGCGACTGCGCGAGGCCGGCGCCATCCGCTGATCCCGGCGCCGATGCTATGCTCGGGCGATGAACGAGAGTTTCCGGCCGAGCGACAGCCTCAAGAACGTCCGCTACGAGATCCGCGGCAAGCTCGCGCGGCGCGCCCATGAAATGGAGCGTCTCGGCCACGAAATCATTTCGCTCAATATCGGCAATCCCGGCCTGTTCGGCTTTCGCACGCCGGAGACCATGCGCCTCGCGATGATCGAGAACCTGCGCGCGAGCGAAGCCTATTGTCATCAGAAGGGCATCTTCCCGGCACGCGAAGCGGTGGTGATGCAGCAGCAGGCCCGGGGTGTGCAGGGCGTGAGCGCCGAAGAGGTGTTCATCGGCAACGGGGTATCCGAACTGATCGACCTCGTGCTGCGCGCCCTCCTCAACGAGGGTGACGAGGTGCTCGTGCCGAGCCCCGATTACCCGTTGTGGTCCGCGGCGGTCACGCTGAATCGCGGCAAGGCCGTGCACTACCCGTGCTCACCGGAAAACGGTTTCGTCCCTGACCCCGATGCGATCGAAGCACTGATCACGCGCCGCACCCGGGCGATCGTGATCGTGAACCCGAACAACCCCACGGGCGCGGTGTATCCCCGCGCCGTGCTCGAGCGCCTCGCGCGCCTCGCAGAGAAGCACAACCTCGTCGTGTACGCCGACGAGATCTACGACCAGATCCTGTACGACGACGCCGAATTCGTGCCGATGGCGACTCTCGTGCACGACACCCTGTGCGCAACCCTCTCGGGCTTGTCGAAGGTCTATCGCGCCTGCGGCTATCGGGTTGGCTGGGCGGTGTTCTCGGGCCGGCTGCACGCCGCAGCCGACTATCTCGGCGCGCTCGAACTGCTCTCGTCGCTGCGACTGTGCAGCAA
>CADEFQ010000048.1 GCA_902826635.1 uncultured Pseudomonadota bacterium | reverse complement strand
TTGAGCGAGTGATTGCATCATCCGGCTCGCACACAAAATTCCTGACACCCCCCTCCTGGTCAGTGCACCGGCGAACACGTTCCCGGCAGCGCCTTGCGCAAACCCTCGAGCCGCGCACGATGCGCGTGTGCCGCATCCGCCAGGCTCGACTCGATGGCATGCAGCTCCATCTCGGCGCCCGACGCGTCGCTGTCCTGTAGCAGGCATTCCGCCAGGCGCAGGCGTGCCTCGACCTCGCCAACCGGCGACCCCACCTCGCGCCATCGGCGGATGGCCAGGCGCAATTTCTGCGCCGCGGACTTGAAGTCGCGATCTGCCATGGCCACTTCGGCCTCGGCGCTGCAATGCATGGCCTTCAGTGCCTCGGGCGCCAGCAGATGCGGTTCAGCGGCCAGTATCGCCAGCGCTTCACGCGCGCGCTCCACGCGCCCGGCGGCCACCGCCGCATTCACCAGCAAGCACAGCACCTGGCCGCGGCGCTCACGCAGCGACCAGTCCGGCTCGTCGAGCGCGAGCTCGAGCCCGCGCAGCGCCATCTCGGGCCGGCCGGTCAGCAGCTGCAAGCGCGCGAGCGTCGGCTGAGGATCCCATCCGAGTGCATGCGCCTGTCGCAATGAGGCCTCCGCTCCTTCGAAGTCGCCGACGCTGAGCTGGATGTCGCCGAGTACGCAATAGGCATCGCCTTCGGCCCACGGGGCAGCCTGCGCGAGCAACGCGGCGGCAGACCGGACTTCCGACTCGGCGCGCTCCAGCTCACCCCTCACGCCGAGCACGGCAGCGCGGTGCAGCTGGCACGTACCGGGGAAGGCCGGCATGCGACTTGCCTGGCTCCAGTCGACGAACGCCTGGGCGAACTGTGCTGCGCGCAACCAGTCGTTGCGGTAGCGCGCGGCGTAGAGAATCGAGCACAGCGCCCAACCGGCGACCCAGGATCGCACCCCACCAAGGCGTATCACTGCAGCCGCCTCTTCGTGCTGCGCCAGCCCCTCCACCACCTCACCCTGCGCCATCAGCGCATGGCCGCGGTACACCAGGCCCAGGCACTCCACATCGGCATCGCGCAACGCGCGCCCGAGGGCGCACGCCTCGTCGGCCAGGACCAGGGCCTGCGCAGGATTGCCGCTGCTGATGGCCATGCGGCTCGCCATCCACGCAAAGTGCCCGCGTTCGACACTGTTCGCCTGCCCGTCGAGGTACCGTGACGCACGTTGCAGCAGGCCGCGCGCCATCGCGCCTTCCTTGTGGTCGATGCGGATCTGGACCAGCAGCAACGTGACACGCGCGGCGCCGAGATCGTCGCCACCCTCTTCGAGCTGCGCCACCACACGCTCGAGCGCTGCCACGACACCCGGCCCGAGGCCGGCACAGATGGCCGCGCGTCCCCACTGCTCCACGTCGTCCGCCGGCAGCGGAGCCTGCGAATCAGCGGCGGCGTAGGCCCCGCAGGCCGCCGCCCAGTCGAGCCGCTCGCCGGCCGCGCGTGCCTCGACCACACAGGCCAACGATGGCGCCGTGGACGCCGGGTCTGTCGTCAGCGTCGCTCCAGCATCGTCGTCGATGCAGAATCGATAGCCGTGGCGCGGATAGGTTCGTACCAACTGGCCAAGACCCACCTCGTCGAGCGCGCTGCGCGCCAGGCTCACCACCCGCTGCAGGGCGTTGTCGACGACGACGCTTCCGGACCACAACACGTCGAGCAGTTCGTCCTTCGGCACGACGCGTTCGCGGTGGCGCACCAGGTAGCACAGCAGGTCGAAGACGCGCGGTTGCAACTTGAGCTCGCGGCCATGCGCTGTGAGCGAGCGCCGCGCCTCATCGAGCAGGCAGGGTCCGAAACGGAAGGTTGTTGCGTCGTTCACTCGGCACCATTCATGGGTCGCACCGGGAGCCGGCCCATTGTGCCGCAGCCGCCTGCATAGTTCAGCCGAGACGATCAGGACCGCAAGTCGACATCATCGCGTCGCGCCCGGCGCGGCAGAAGCATGCCGACCTGCTCGCGGTAGACGCGATAGCGGTGACCGAAATGCTCGATCAGGTCGCGCTCCTCGAACCAGATACCCACCAGGATGTAGGCAAACGTAACGCCGGCGAACAGCAGATGCCCGGCGGTCATCAGCGGCGCGCTCCAGAACGCGAGTATGAAGCCCAGGTAGATCGGGTGCCGAACGTAGCGGTAAAAAAGCGGTACGCGGAACTGCAGCACCGGCGCAGGGCGACCGGTGAGGCGCAGCCAGACCTGTTTGACCCCGAACAGCTCGAAGTGATCGATCTGGAAAGTGCTGACCAGTACCAATCCCCAGCCAAGTGCGCTCAGCGCGACCAGTGCCGATCCCGCTGTACTGCCGGAAAGATCCCACACCACGCCGCCAATCGGGCGCCATTGCAGGAAGATCAGGATCAGCGCTGCACTCGCCAGCAGTACGTAGGTGCTGCGCTCGATCGCGGCGGGAACGATGCGTGACCACCAGCGCTTGAAGGCCGGGCGCGCCATCACGCTGTGCTGAATGGCGAAAACCCCGAGCAGCAGCACATTGACAACTAGCGACACGGCAAGCGGCTCGCCGGCTGCTCCGATAGGCAGGCCGTGGTCGATGGCCTTGGGCACAGGCAGGTTGCCGACGAACGCGGCGGAATAGACCACGGTGGCGAGAAAGATTGCGTAGCAGGCTGCCCCATAGAGGGCGAAGAGAAGATTCATGGCAGGAACTCCGGTGGGATATCGGCCGGAACCGCCCCGTCGCTGGACGGAGCGGCCCGCGGCCGTGGGTGGATCAGGCTGCGGTCATCGGCTCGATGACGGCACGCACTTCGGTGACCTTGCTGGCGGGGAAGCCGCTCAGCCTGGCGTGCTCGTGTACTGACGATTCCTGGTCGGCGAGGTAGACGCAGAAGGTCTTCTCGTCGGCGACGTAGGACTCCACCCACTGCACCTTGCCCGCGAGCTTCGCGAGCGCGGCGTTGGAGGTGGCCGACGCGTCCTTGAGCTGGGCGCCGTCAAGCTGGCCGACACCGGGGATGTTGCGTTCAATCAGATAGCGTTTCATGGTTGTGTTGCTTTCGTGTTTCCGCCGCAGTTGATTGGCAGCCTTGGGGTCGTGCTGCGGAGTCAAGCGACCGGTCGGCATGGCGCGTTGCGAATGCGACGGAGCCATGGGAGAAGCGTAGGCAGCGGGTGTCGCGGCGTCCTCCTCAAGGACTGATCGTTTTCTGATTCATTCCTTGTCCGGTATTGCCATGGGCGAACACCAGGCCGAGCGGCGCAGAGGACAGCGCGATCAGCAGCATCTGGATGGCAATGTTCCTGAAGATCCTGGAGTAGGTGAAGTTCATCGGGGTTCCTTGGGTAAGAGTGAGTTCTGCGTGACGTGTCAGGCCGGCGCGGCCTCGGAGAAATCCGCATGCGCATGGCCGGGGTGTTCGCGATAGACGATGCGGCCCACCACGGGCGTGATCTCGTGGGCCGACAGGCCTGCCCGGTCCGCGTGCTCCTGCAGCGCGTGGGCGTCGACGCCCTGATAGAGGCACACGCTTCCCAGCAAGCCGTCGCGCTCGCGCACGATGTAGCTATGCAGCCAGCTCAGCTTGTGAGGCATCTCCTCATCGCCGATCCGGCGTGCGATTTCGGCGCAGCGCTCGAAATCGTCTTCACAACGGCAGAGTCCGCGGCGCCTGACGAGATAAACGAGGGTTGGCGCGAACGCTCGTCGCACTCGAGTCGCGTGGACTGCGAGTATTTCGTCAGCGGGCAGTGCGAGCTGCTCGGCGTGTCGCTGCAGCGTCGATACCTCGTCGGCCTGGAGCACACATGCCAGGCCGTAGCGACCGTCCACTTCGCGTAGTACGTAAGAGTGCAGCCACCGCAGCTGCAGCGCGTGTTCCCGCTCCTCGAAAGAGCGTATCCGCGTCAGCACCGCATTGAGAGCTGTGGCACCGGCGGCGGTGCCGGTGCGGCGAACGAAGTAGGTTTGAAGCATCGGGTGGTCTCGGAGTCAGGTCGACGCCGTCAGCTTAGGTGGCAGGCTGCGACGAGTCCTTGGGCCGCCCTGATCGTTTGCTGATGCATTCCCACGCCCTGCGCGGCGTCGGCTCGCCGGCGGCATGCCTGACCCATGTAGACTTGCTGGCCCGGCGTTGCGAGTGATGCGAACAGACCGATGCTGGAGACACGCGCGCGCAACGCTTCGATTGAGTGCAATGACGGACATCCACACTGGCACTGGCCACGGCCGCCTCTACGTGATCGCCGCCCCGTCGGGCGCCGGCAAGACGAGCCTCGT
Source organism: uncultured Pseudomonadota bacterium (assembly GCA_902826635.1). Taxonomy (GTDB): domain Bacteria; phylum Pseudomonadota; class Gammaproteobacteria; order Steroidobacterales; family Steroidobacteraceae; genus CADEFQ01. Next base: position 13,692 of record CADEFQ010000048.1, on the reverse strand, counting down.
CAAGGCGCTGCTCGAGCGCCGCGCCGGCATCGAAGTCTCCGTCTCGTACACCACGCGCAAGCCGCGGCCGAACGAGATCGACGGGCGCGACTACTGCTTCGTTGATCGCGCCGCCTTCGAGCGCCTCATCGAGGGAAACGCGCTGCTCGAGCACGCGCAGGTGTTCGACAACTTCTACGGCACGAGCCGCGAGCGGGTCGAGCGTGCGCTCGCCGCGGGCCGCGACGTGATCCTCGAGATCGACTGGCAGGGCGCGCGGCAGGTACGCGAGCGAATGCCCGCCTGCGCGACCATCTTCATCCTGCCGCCCTCGCACGCCGCGCTCGAGCGGCGCCTGCGCGACCGGCGCACCGACGACGAGGCGGTCATCGCGCGCCGGCTGCGCGACGCCGCCGCCGACATCTCGCACTGGCGCGAATTCGACTACGTGATCGTGAACGACGACTTCGGGCAGGCGCTCGGCGCGCTGGGCAGCATCGTCGGGCGCGAAGGCGCGCCCTGGGTCTCGACCCGGCCGGGCCTCGAGGCGCTTTCCGCCGACCTGCTGGGATGAGGCGATATTTGGTATAGTTGACGACCAATCGCCCCAAACTGCCCAGGTTGAACCATGGCCCGCGTAACCGTCGAAGACTGCCTCCAGAACGTCGATAACCTGTTCCAGCTCGTGCTGCTCGCCTCGCAGCGGGCGCGCCGGCTCGCGAACGGTGCCGAAGCGACGATTCCCTGGGAGAACGACAAGCCCACGGTCGTCGCGCTGCGCGAAATCGCCGAAGGCACGTTCACCGCCGAGATGCTGAAAGAACCGGAGCCGCAGATCGAGGCCGCCGTGCCGGATGCGGACAACCAGTCGATGTTCCGCGCGCCCCAGTTCGGCCTGGGAGACTGACCGGCCGCCCAGCGCTCCATGGACTACGCGTCTTCGCTCCTGGGACTGCTTCCCGGCGCAAGGCGCACTCCGGGTCTTCGCGACCTGCTCGCGAACGTTGCGACTTACCTGCCCCCGGACCAGGTCGAACGCATCCGCGAAGCCGCGGAGTTCGGCGCCACGGCCCACAAGGGCCAGAAGCGCCTGTCGGGCGAACCGTACATCGCCCATCCGGTCGCCGCGGCCGACATCCTCGCGGACCTGCGCCTCGACGCCGACACGATCGTCGCGGCGATCCTGCACGACGTCATCGAAGACACGCCGATCGCCAAGGGCGAGCTCGCCGAGCGCTTCGGCCCGGCGGTTGCCGAGATCGTCGACGGCGTCACGAAGCTCGACCAGATCAAGTTCAAGAACCGCGAGGAAGCGCAGGCCGAGAGCTTTCGCAAGATGCTGCTCGCGATGGTGCGCGACCTGCGCGTCATCCTCGTCAAGCTCGCCGACCGCACGCACAACATGCGCACGATCGACGCGATGGCGCCGGTGCGGCGCCGCGCGATCGCGCGCGAAACGCTCGAGATCTACGCGCCGATCGCCGAGCGGCTCGGGCTCTACAAGCTCAAGCTCGAGCTCGAGGACCTCGGTTTCCAGGCCGCGCACCCGCAGCGCTACCGCGTGCTCGAGCGCGCGCTCAGGCGCGCCCGCGGCAACCAGAAGGAATTCCTCGGCAAGATCGCCGCGCAACTGCGCACCGCATTCGGCAAGGCCGGCATCGAGGCGACGGTCGAGACGCGCGAGAAGCACCTCTACAGTATTTACCGGAAGATGCAGCGCAAGCGCTCGACGCTGGCCGATATCATCGACGTCTACGGCCTGCGCATCATCGTCGGCAGCGTCGATACGACCTATCGCGCGCTCGGGGTCGTGCACAGCGTCCACAAGCCGATGCCGGGGCGCTTCAAGGACTACATCGCGATCCCGCGGGTGAACGGCTACCAGTCGCTGCACACGACGCTCTTCGGCCCGAACGGCGTGCCGATCGAAGTGCAGATCCGCACCACCGACATGCATGTCGTCGCCGAGTCCGGCATCGCCGCGCACTGGAAATACAAGGCGGGCGACATGAGCGTCGCGGAACGCGAGCGCACGCGCCAGTGGCTGTCGAACCTCGTCGAGCTGCAGGGCGAGGGCAGCAGCGAGGAGTTCCTCGAAAGCGTCAAGGTCGATCTCTTTCCCGACAAGGTGTACGTGTTCACGCCGAAGGGCGAGATCCTGCGCCTGCCGCGCGGCGCCACGGTCGTCGACTACGCCTATGCCGTGCACACGGGCGTCGGCAATCGCTGCGTGGCGGCGAAAGTCGACCGGCGGCTCGCGCCGCTGCGCACGGTGCTGCGCAACGGCCAGACCGTCGAGATCATCACGGCCAAGGGCGCCATGCCGAACCCGGCCTGGGTCAATTTCGTCGTCAGCGCGAAAGCGCGCAGCGCGATCCGCCAGTACCTGCGCGGCCTGCGGCGTTCCGAGGCGATCGAGCTCGGCTCGCGGCTCCTGAACCAGGCGCTCGCGGAGTTCAAGTCGTCGCTCGAGGAGGTGTCGCCGGCCACGATGCAGGCCGCGCTCGGCGAGCACGGCATGAAGGATCGGGACGAGCTCTACGAGAAGGTCGGCCTCGGCGAGCAACTCGCGCCGCTGATCGCGCGCCGCCTGCTGCCGTCGATGCCCGAGGAAACGCCGAGCGGCATGCCACCGCCGCTCGCCGTCGCGGGCACCGAGGGCCTGCTCGTCACGTACGCGCGCTGCTGTTTCCCGATCCCGAACGATCCGATCATCGCCTACCTCTCGGCCGGTCGCGGCATCGTCGTGCACCGCGAGGATTGCGTGAACGTCGAGGACTACCGCAAGCACCCGGAGAAGTGGCTGCCGGTCGTCTGGGAAGCGAACATCGAGCGGCAGTTCGTCTCGCAGATCCGCGTCGACGTGGTGAACAAGCTCGGGGTTCTCGCTGCGGTCGCCGCCTCGATCTCGACCACGGAGACCAATATCGACCACGTTTCGATCGAGGAACGCGACAGCGAGCTGACCGTGCTGATGTTCGAGGTGCGGGTACGCGACCGCAAGCACCTCGCGGGCCTGATGCGCACGGTGCGCCGCATGCCCGATGTGCTGCGCGTTAATCGTACAATTGCCGCTCACTCACCAGGCAAGGCCCGCTCATGACCCGCAAGACCATCCACACGGACAAGGCGCCGCAGGCGATCGGCACGTACTCACAGGCCGTTCGCGCCGGCGACACCGTGTACATCTCCGGGCAGATTCCGTTCGACCCGGCCACCGGCAAGCTGATCGAGAACGACATCGAGGCCGAGATCCGTCGCTGCTTCGAGAACCTGAAGGCGATCGCGGAGGCGGCGGGCGCCGACCTCGACCGCGCCGTGAAGTTCACGGTGTTCCTCACCGACCTCGTGCACTTCACGAAGGTCAACGAGGTGATGGCGACCTACGTGGACAAGCCGTATCCGGCGCGCGCCGCGATTGGTGTCGCGCAACTGCCGCGGGGGGCGCGCGTCGAGATCGAGTGCGTGCTGCACCTCGGTTGACCGCGGCCGAGCAGCGCCCCGTCACGGCGCTGCGGGGGGTGGGGCCGGCGCTCGCCGAGCGCCTGCGCCACCTTGGCGTCGCGCAGATCCAGGACCTGCTGTTCGTCCTCCCGCGCACTTACGAGGATCGCACCCGCACGGTGCCGATCGGCACGCTCGTACCCGGCGTGCGCGCGGTGATCGAAGGCGAGGTGCAGCTCACCGAGGTCACGTTCCGGCGGCGGCGACAGTTGCTGTCGCGCCTGGCCGATGGCTCGGGCCACGTCACGCTGCGCTTCTTTCATTTCTCGGCGAGCCAGCAGGCGGGCCTCGCGCGCGGCACGCGCCTGCGCTGCTACGGTGAAGTGCGCCGCGGCCCGCTCGGGCTCGAGCTCGTGCATCCCGAATACAGGCGCGTCGCAGCCGAGGGCGAGCCGCTCGAAGAGACGCTGACGCCGATCTATCCGACGACCGAGGGCGTTGCGCAGGGCCGCCTGCGCGCGCTCATCACCCAGGCCCTCGGCGAGCTGCACTCGGCGGGCGTGCGCGAGTGGCTGCCTGCGGGCATCCTCGAGTCGCTGCGCCTGCCCGCCCTGCCGCGCTCGCTCGAATACGTGCATCGCCCGCCGCGCGATGCGCAGATCGAAGTGCTCGCCGGCGGCCGCCACCCCGCACAGCGGCGGCTCGCGTTCGAGGAACTGCTGGCGCACCACCTCGCGCTCAAACTGGTGAAGCAGGCCGTGCAGGCGGCGCCGGCCGCCGCGTTGCGTGACCCGCAGGGCCTCGAGGAAAAATTCGTCGGGGCCCTGCCGTTTCCGCTCACCGGCGCGCAGCGGCGCGCGCTCGCCGAAGTGAACGCCGATCTCGCCGCGGCTCGCCCGATGGTGCGGCTCGTGCAGGGGGACGTCGGCTGCGGCAAGACGGTGATCGCAGCCGCCGCGGCGGCGCGCGCTGCGGGCAGCGGCGCGCAGGCGGCGCTGATGGCGCCCACCGAGCTGCTCGCGGAACAGCACTGGCGCAATTTCGACGCGTGGTTCCGCCCGCTCGGCCTGCCGGTCGCCCACGTGACCGGTTCGATGGGCGTACGCGCGCGCCGCAGCGCGCTCGAGGCGATCGCCTCGGGCGAAGTGGCGCTCATCGTCGGCACGCATGCGCTTTTCCAGGAGGGCATCGAGTTCGCCCGCCTCGCGCTCGTGATCGTCGACGAGCAGCACCGCTTCGGCGTGCAGCAGCGCCTCGCGCTGAAGGAAAAGGGCGATCGCGGCGGCGAGACCCCGCACCAGCTGATCATGACGGCGACGCCGATCCCGCGCACGCTTGCGATGACCGCGTTCGCCGATCTCGATGTAACGGTGATCGACGAGCTGCCACCGGGGCGCACGCCGGTGAAGACCGTCACGGTGGCCGAGGAACGTCGCGCCGAAGTGGTCGCGCGCATCGAGGCAGCCTGTCGCGCCGGGCGCCAGGTGTACTGGGTCTGCCCGCTGATCGAGGAATCCGAGGAACTGCGCTACCAGGCGGCCGAAGACACGGCTGCGCAGCTTGCCGAAGCACTGCACGGGGTGCGCATCGGGCTCGTGCACGGGCGCATGCCGCCGGCGAAGAAGGAGCAGGCGATGGCGGCGTTCAAGGCCGGGCGCATCCAGCTCCTCGTCGCGACCACCGTGATCGAAGTGGGCGTCGATGTCCCGAATGCAACGCACATGGTGATCGAGAACGCCGAGCGCATGGGGCTCTCGCAACTGCACCAGCTGCGCGGCCGCGTGGGTCGCGGTGCGCAGGACAGCAGTTGCGTGCTGCTCTATCGCCAGCCGCTGTCCGCCGTCGCGCGCGAACGGTTGCGGGCGATCCGCGAGTCGAACGACGGCTTTGTGATCGCGCAACGGGACCTCGAACTGCGCGGCCCGGGCGAAATGCTCGGCACGCGCCAGACCGGGCTCGCGCAACTTCGCGTCGCGGACCTTTCGCGCGATTCCGACCTGTTGCCGCGCGTGCAGCGCGCCGCCGAAGTGATCCTCGCCGATCACCCCGATATCATTGCGCCGCTCACCGCCCGCTGGATCGGCGAGGGCGAGCGCTACGGCCGAACCGCCTGATGCCTGACGCCTGACGTTTGAACCGAGGAACCGTGACGGACACCGCACTCGCTGCAACGACCCCCGAGCTCTGGCTGCCGGCCGAGGCGCTCAACTGCTATGAGGGCGACACGCTGCTGCGCTCGTGGCTCACGACGCCGGGCCTCCTGACCGAGCGCGTGCGCGCCGCGAGCGGCACGGCGTTCAGCCTCACGGTCCTCGCGGAGGACACGCAGCACGGCGAGCATCGCCGCGTGATCGTGCTCGGCACTCGGGCGGCGCCGTGGATCTATGCCGAGACGACGATTCCCGACGCGACCCTCGCGCAGCATCCGTGGCTCGCTCGCATGGGCGAAGTGTCGCTTGGCGAAACCCTCACGGCGCACGGCGGCACGACACGGTCCGGGTTCGCGTTTGCGCGCCTGATGCCGGAAACGCCGTTCGTCGCGCGTGCGCTCGCCTGCGCGGCGCGCCCGCCGCAGCCGCTCTGGGTGCGGCGCTCCGATTTCGAAGTGCGGGGCGCGCCGCTCACGGTGCAGGAAGCGTTCCTGCCCGGCATCGGCAGTGCGGGCCTGTCGTGACCGCAAAGAGCGTCGCGCGCCGGATCGAGGCCTACGCGCAGCTGATGCGCCTCGATCGTCCGATCGGCACCTGGCTCCTGCTGTGGCCGGTCCTGTGGGCGCTGTGGATCGCGGGCGACGGCCGCCCGCCGCCGCTCGTGCTCATCGTGTTCGTGCTGGGCGTGTTCGTGATGCGGGCCGCGGGCTGTGTCGTGAACGATTTCGCCGATCGCGACATCGACCCGCAGGTCAAGCGCACGCGCGACCGGCCGCTCGCGGCGCGGCGCGTTTCGCCGCAGGAAGCGCTGGCGCTGTTCGCTCTCCTGATCGTGCTCGCGTGCTGGCTCGTCACGCGCCTCGATCCGCTCACGATCAAGCTGTCGGTGGTGGGAGCGCTTCTCACGGTGAGCTATCCGCTGATGAAGCGCTGGTTTCCGCTGCCGCAGTTCTACCTCGGCCTCTCGTTCGGCGGCTGGGGCATCCCGATGGCGTTTGCCGCCACGCTCGGCACGATCCCGCGCGTCGGCTGGGTGCTGTTCCTCGCCGCGGTGCTGTGGGCGATGGTGTTCGACACGATCTACGCGATGGTGGATCGCGAGGACGATCTCAAGCTCGGCGTGAAATCGAGCGCCATCCTCTTTGCCGACATGGACCGGATCATCATCGGCGCGATGCAGGCGATGATGCTCTTTGCGCTACTGCTCGCCGGGCGCAGCATGGAGTTCGGCCCGTGGTATCGCGCCGGGCTCGCCGCGGCTGCGGTATTCTTTTTGTGGCAGCAGTGGCTGATCCGCCATCGCGAGCCGGCGGCGTGCTTCCGCGCCTTCCTCAACAACAACTATGTCGGCATGTCGATCTTCATCGGTATCCTGCTCGATCACGTCTACCGCGGCTGATTCGACCCGCGGCGGCGCGGCGCGGGCCGCCACCCACAGCTCGACACTCGCAACGCCCGCGGCGAGCAGCACCTTGCTCACCTCCCGCGCGGTGCTGCCGGTCGTCAGCACATCATCGACGAGCGCGACCCGGCGTCCGGCGATCGCCGGCGGCGACCGCACGCGAAATGCGCCGACGACGTTGCCCGCGCGCGCACCGCCGTGCAGATGGCTCTGCTCCGCGGTGGCGCGGCAGCGTTCGACGGTCCGCGGGAGGAACGCCACGCCGAGCGACTGCGCCGCGTGGCGCGCGATGACGGCCGCCTGGTTGAAGCCGCGCTCGACGTAGCGCGCCCGGTGCAGGGGCACGGGCAAGACGAATTCCGGCAGCGGCCCCGGCACTCGCCGCCGCTCGCGAGCGATCAGGAGCCCGAGCAGCCGCCCGCAGGCTGTTTCACCGTGAAACTTGAGCGCGCGCACGCAATGATCAATCGGGTAAGCGTAGCGATACGGCGAGACCAGCAGATACCAAGGTCCGGGGACGCTCGCGAGATGGCCCGCCGGGAGTGTATCGGCCGGCAGATCACGATCGCAGCTTTCGCACAGGTCGAACGCGCGACTACCGGGATCGACGCGGCCCGCCGCGCCGCAAAGCAGGCACGTGGGCGGCAGGCATAGCCGCTCAGCGACCTGCAGCCAGCGGACGATCGTCAACTTTATGGGGCACGGCAAGTTGACATGTGCGAACGGGACCCGGAACATGCGCCGAGTTTCGCGGCCGCGAACAGCCGCGTCCCGCCCTGAATCCGCTGTCTTTGTCGGGAAATGCAATGACCTGGACCCCTGCCGAGGTCGAGCAGCTCTTTGCGCTCCCCTTCGTCGACCTGCTGTTCGCCGCCCAACAGGTGCACCGCGAACACCACGACGCGCGCGCCGTGCAGCTCTCGACGCTGCTCTCGATCAAGACGGGCGCCTGCCCGGAAGACTGCGCCTACTGCCCGCAAAGCATCCGGTATGACACCGGGCTCGAACGCGAGGCGCTGTTGCCGCTCGCCACCGTGCGCGAGCGCGCGGGAGCGGCGAAGGCCGCCGGCGCCACGCGGTTCTGCATGGGCGCGGCCTACCGCTCGCCGAAGCAGAAAGACCTCGAACGCATCGTGGCGATGGTGCGCGAGGTGCGTGCGCTCGGCCTCGAAACCTGCGCCACGCTCGGAATGCTGACCCCGGCGCAGGCGCTGCAGCTGAAGGCAGCCGGGCTCGACTACTACAACCACAACCTCGACACGTCGGCCGAATTCTACGGCGAGGTCATCACGACCCGCGTTTACCAGGACCGGCTCGACACGCTCGCGGCCGTGCGTGATGCCGGTATCCACGTGTGTTGCGGCGGCATCATCGGCATGGGCGAGGCGGTGCGCGATCGCGCGGCGCTGCTTGCAACGCTCGCGAGCCTGCCCGCACCCCCCGAAAGCGTACCGATCAACCAGCTGGTGCCGGTGCCCGGTACGCCGCTGGCCGACGCGCCTGCGCTCGATCCGTTCGATTTCGTGCGCACGATCGCGGTGGCGCGCATCGTGCTGCCGCGCGCGACGCTGCGCCTCTCGGCGGGTCGCGAGACGATGAGCGACGAACTCCAGGCGCTGTGCTTTCTCGCGGGCGCCGGCTCGATCTTCTACGGCGAGCGGCTGTTGACGACCGGCAACCCCGATGTCGAGCGCGATCGCGCGCTGCTCGGGCGGCTCGGGCTCACGAGCGCGGGTACACTGCCGCGCGATGCCGCCGCCTGAAGCCCCACCACCACCGGAATCGCCGTCCGCCTCGCTCGACCGCGCCGCCGTCGCCCGCCATTTCGCACGCGCGGCCGCGCTCGCCGCCGACGCGGAGCCCGCGCGCGAAGTGCGCGAGGAACTCCTCTCGCGCATCGGGTTCTTCGGGATCGACCCCAAGGTCGTCCTCGATCTGGGGGCCGGTACCGGCCAGGCTGCGGCGGCGCTGCGGCGGCGCTTTCGCCGCGCCCACGTCGTCGCGCTCGACCTTTCCCCCGCGATGCTCGCAATCGCGGCGCGCCGCGCGCGCTGGCCACGGCGCTTCACGCGGGTCGCGGGCGATGCGTGCGCGCTGCCGCTGCGGCAAGGCAGTTGCGATCTCGTGGTCGCGAACCTCGCGTTGCCCTGGTGCGTCGATCCGGATCGCGCGCTCGCGGAAATGCGGCGCGTCCTCACGCCACGCGGCCTCCTGCTCTTCAGCACGCTCGGCACGGCAACGCTGCGCGAACTGCGCGAGAGCTGGGCCACGGTGGATCGATCGCCACATGTCCACGACTTCATCGACATGCACGACCTCGGCAGTGCGCTCGCGCGCGCGGGCTTTGCGGAACCGGTGCTCGATCTCGAGCAGTACACGCGCCACTTCGACACGCTGCGTGCACTTGCCTCGCAGCTGAAGCACGCCGGGGCCGGCAATGCGCACGCGGCGCGCGCGCGTGGACTCACGGGTCGCAAGCGCATCGCCGCGGTGACGCAGGCGTATGAGCGGTGGCGCCGCGAGGGGCTGCTGCCGGCCACTTTCGAGGTCGTCTATGCCGCGGCGTTTGCGGGCGAGCCGCGCGCGCGCGCGACCGCCGGTGAATTCGTCGTACCGCTCGAACGCCTGCTAAGTCGTTGACTTGCCAAAAGAAAGAACTGGCGCTAGGCTGCCAGCCCCGCAGCCGCGCCGAGCGCCATGTCTTCTTCTCCCGCAATCCGGATCGCCATCGCGCCGCATTGTTCGCTCACACCGTCCGGTGCGTGGACGCTGTTCCTCGCCACGTGCAGCGTATCCTTCGGCGTCGCCGGGCTCCTGACGCTGCGCGGTTTCTGGCCGGTGCTCGCGTTCGCGGTGCTTGAAATGCTGCTGCTCGGATGGGCGCTTTACGCGAGCATGCAGCGCCGCCATCACAGTGAAACCATTGTCATCACCGAAGAGTGTGTGGATATCGAGACGCACGCGCGTGGCGCGGCCGCGCACGCCGTGTTCCCGCGCCACTGGGCACAGGTTAAACTGCGCGGCGATGTCTCGCCGCTGCGACCCGCCCGACTCACCGTGGAGTCCGGGGGCAAGCGATGCGAGATCGGCAGTTTTCTGACAGAGCAGGAACGACAGCACCTCGCGGTGCGCCTTGCACCGCTGATCGGCGGGATGGCCGAGTCGCCGCAGCTCCCGTCCGGTCAACCTCGAGGCTGATGATCCAATGATTCGAACCATGCAAAGATCCGGCGCCGCGCTCCTGCTGAGTGTCGTCGCGTTGCTCGCCGCACCCGCCCACGCCGATTCCGGCTGGGGCCTGCTCAACATGCCGGTCGGCGTCACCGAGCTGTCGAAGAAGATCTACGGCCTCCACATGATGATCTTCTGGTGGTGTGTCGCGATCGGCGTTTTCGTGTTCGGCTGGATGATCTGGGCGATCGTCGCGTTCCGCAAATCCAGGGGCGCCGTGGCGGACACCGCCATGGTCCACAGCACCAAGGCCGAGATCATCTGGACCCTGATCCCGGTCGCCATCCTCGTCGTGATGACGGTGCCCGCCGCGCGCGTGCTGATCGACATCGAGGACGCGCGCAACACCGAGCTCACCGTCAAGGTCACGGGCTATCAGTGGAAGTGGCAGTACGAATACCTCGGCACCGGCGTTGGGTATTACTCGACGCTCGGCCGCGAAAGCAACGCGGCCCGCGAACTGCAGTCGGGCATCGACCCGCGGACCGTGCCGAACTACCTGCTCGACGTCGATCAGCCGCTGGTCGTGCCCGCCGGCACCAAGGTGCGCCTGCTCATCACCGCGCAGGACGTCATCCACGCCTGGTGGGTGCCCGACTTCGGCATGAAGAAGGACGCGATCCCGGGCTATGTCAACGAGATGTGGATCAAGGTCGACACCGACAAGACCGGCCGCTACCGCGGTCAATGCGCGGAGCTCTGCGGCCGCGACCACGGGTTCATGCCGATCGTCGTCGACGTGATGAGCAAGCCTGATTTCGAAGACTGGCTCACCGCGCGCAAGGCCGCCGTCAAGCAGGCGGCCGCCACGACGGCCGCGACCCCGTCCATTTCCTGAAGACTTTTTCCAGAGAACCGCACATGGCAACGCACGCTCACGCCGCCGCACACGACGACCACGACCACAAGCCGCACGGATGGCGCCGGTGGGTGTTCTCCACCAACCACAAGGACATCGGCACGATGTACCTCGTGTTCGCCTGCACGATGTTCTTCGTCGGCGGCTCGATGGCGCTCGTGATTCGCGCGGAACTGTTCCAGCCGGGCCTGCAGTTCGTGGACCCGCAGTTCTTCAATTCGATGACGGCGATGCACGCGCTCGTGATGATCTTCGGCGCGATCATGCCGGCGTGGGTCGGCCTCGCGAACTGGCTGATCCCGATGCAGATCGGCGCGCCGGACATGGCGCTGCCCCGCCTCAACAACCTCTCGTTCTGGATCCTGCCGTTCGCGTTCGTGATCCTGCTCGGCACACTGTTCGTGCCGGGCGGCGCGCCCGCCGGCGGCTGGACGATGTATCCGCCGCTGGCGCTGCAATCGGGCGACAGCTTCCCGATGATGATCTTCGCGGTGCACTTGATGGGCATCTCGTCGGTCTTGGGCGCGATCAACGTGGTCGTCACGGTGATGAACATGCGCGCGCCGGGCATGAATCTCCTCAAGATGCCGCTGTTCGTCTGGACCTGGCTGATCACCGCCTACCTCCTCGTCGCGGTGATGCCGGTGCTCGCCGGCGCGGTCACGATGCTGCTGACGGACCACTTCTTCGGCACGAGCTTCTTCGCGGCCTCGGGCGGCGGCGACCCGGTGATGTTCCAGCACATCTTCTGGTTCTTCGGACACCCCGAGGTCTACATCATGATCCTGCCGGCGTTCGGCGTCGTGTCGGAGATCATCCCCACCTTCTCGCGCAAGCCGCTGTTCGGCTACGAGTCGATGGTGTACGCGACGGCGGCGATCGGCTTCCTGTCGTTCATCGTGTGGGCGCACCACATGTTCACGGTCGGCATGCCGCTCGCCGGCCAGCTGTTCTTCATGCTCGCGACGATGCTGATCTCGGTGCCCACCGGCGTGAAAGTGTTCAACTGGTGCGCGACGATGACCAAGGGGTCGCTCAGCTTCGAGCCGCCGATGCTGTTCGCGCTCGCGTTCCTGTTCCTGTTCACGATCGGCGGCTTCTCGGGCCTGATGCTCGCGATCGTGCCTGCCGACTTCCAGTATCAGGACACGTACTTCGTCGTCGCGCACTTCCACTACGTGCTGGTGCCGGGTTCGCTGTTCGCGATCATCGGCGCCGTCTACTACTGGCTGCCAAAGTGGGTCGGCAGGATGTACGACCAGAAGCTCGCGACGTGGCACTTCTGGCTGTCGGCGATTTTCGTCAACGTGCTGTTCTTCCCGCAGCATTTCCTCGGCCTCGCCGGCATGCCGCGCCGCATCCCGGACTACGCGACGCAGTTCGCGGACTGGAACATGGTGTCCTCGATCGGCGCGTTCGGATTCGGCTTCTCGCAGCTGCTGCTGCCGTACATCATCCTGAAGTGCGTGCGCTCGGGTGCGAAGGCCTCCGACCGCGTCTGGGACGGTGCGCACGGCCTCGAGTGGGAACTGCCCTCGCCGGCGCCGTTCCACAGCTGGGAAACGCCGCCGTCCGCCGCGGTGATCGCGCGTGGAGCCGAGCATTGACCGACGACGCGGCCGAGGAATCGCGGCGGCGGGTGAAGCGGGCGGCCCTTGCGCTTGGCTTCGTCGCGCTCGCGTTCTACTTCGGTTTCATCGTGATGTCGGTGGTGCGGGCATCGTGACGGCGCCGCGCGAAGCGCTGCGACGCGCGAATGCGAGCCTGACCGCGAAGCTCGGCCTGATGACGCTCGGCAGCTTCGCATTCGGGTTTGCGCTCGTGCCGCTGTACGACGTGCTGTGCGCGGTTACCGGCTTCGGCGACCAGAAGGCGCTCGCGCGTGCCGCCGAGGTCGCGCCGCAGGTGGCGGACGAAAGCCGCACGGTGACGGTGGAGTTCGTCGCGGAATTGCCGAACGTCGGCAGCTGGGAGTTTCGCCCGGTGCTGACGTCGATGCAGGTGCACCCGGGCAAGCTCTACGAGACGGAGTTCGTCGCGAAGAACCTGACCGGGCACGACACGATCGCCCAGGCCGTGCCGAGCATCGCGCCCGGCAATGTCGCGGGCTATTTTCACAAGACGGAATGCTTCTGCTTCACGCCGCAGAAGTTCCTGAAGGACGAGGAGCGCGTACTGCCCGTGCGCTTCATCGTCGATCGGGCGCTGCCGAAGCACCTCGATCGCATCACCCTGGCGTACACGTTTTACGATCAATCGATTCGCGTAGGACAGAGATAACATGGCAACCGCACACGCGCCCGGCGCCGACAAGTATTACGTCCCTCACGGCAGCCACTGGCCCATCGTCGGCTCGGTGTCGCTGTTCCTCGTGATGTTCGGGGCGGTCGCATACCTCAACGAGTGGCTCGGCGGGTGGATCTTCGTCCCGGGCGCACTCGCGCTCGCGTTCATGTTCTTCGGCTGGTTCCACGACGTCATCGGCGAGAGCCGGAGCGGCGTGTACAACCCGCAGGTCGACCGCTCGTTCCGCATGGGAATGATGTGGTTCATCTTCTCCGAGGTGATGTTCTTCGCGGCGTTCTTCGGCGCGCTGTTCTACGCGCGTTCGCTCTCGGTGCCGTGGC
>CADEFQ010000047.1:15423-18001 GCA_902826635.1 uncultured Pseudomonadota bacterium | reverse complement strand
CCCTTGCCCTGCAGGCACTTGAGGCCCGCCTCGATCACCGACCACTTCGACGAGTCGAGCATCACGGGCACGCGCGCGATATCGGGCTCGGCGGCGATCAGGTTCAGGAAGCGCACCATGGCCGCTTCCGAATCGAGCATGCCCTCGTCCATGTTGATGTCGATCAGCTGCGCGCCGCTCGTCACCTGCTGGCGCGCGACCTCGACCGCGGCCGCGTAGTCACCCGCTTCGATCAGCTTGCGAAACTTTGCGCTGCCGGTGACGTTGGTGCGCTCGCCGATGTTGACGAACAGGCTCGAGGAGGTGATCGCCAACGGCTCGAGCCCCGCGAGCCGGCACTGCACGGGCAGCTGCGGCAGCGCCCGGCGCGGCACCTTCGCGGTGGCGCCGCGGATCAGGCGAATGTGCTCGGGCGTCGTTCCGCAGCAGCCGCCGAGGATATTGACGAACCCTGAAGTCGCAAACTCATGGATGATCTCCGCCGTCTCCTGCGGCGGCTCGTCGTACTCGCCGAACGCATTCGGCAGGCCGGCGTTCGGATAGATGCACACATAGGTGTCGGCGACGCGCGCGAGTTCCTCGACGTAGGGCCGCAACTGGCGCGCACCGAGCGCGCAATTGAGACCGATCGCGAGCGGCGCCGCGTGGCGCACCGAGTTCCAGAACGCCTCGCCGGTCTGCCCCGACAGCGTGCGCCCCGACGCGTCGGTGATCGTGCCCGACACGATGATCGGCAGGTCGAGGCCGAGTTCGTCGAGCGCGGCACGCGCGCCGAAGAGCGCCGCCTTGGCGTTCAGCGTGTCGATCACGGTTTCAATCAACAGCAGGTCGGCGCCGCCGAGCGCGAGCGCACGCGTGGCGTCACCATAGGTCGCGGCGAGCGCGTCAAACGTGATGTTGCGAAAGCCCGGGTCGTTGACGTCGGGCGAGAGCGACGCGGTGCGCGTTGTCGGGCCGATCGCGCCCGCCACGAAGCGCGGCTCGCCGCTCGCGGCCGCGACCTCGTCGGCCACGCGGCGCGCGAGCCGCGCGGAGGCGTAGTTCAGCTCGGGCACCAGCGCGGCCATGCCGTAATCGGCCTGCGAGACGGCGTTGGCGCTGAAGGTGTTCGTCTCGATGATGTCGGCGCCCGCCTCGAGATATTCGCGATGGATCGCCGCGATCATCGCCGGCTGCGTCAGCGACAGCACTTCGTTGTTGCCGCGCACGTCGCGCCCGAAGTCGGCGAAGCGCGCGCCGCGATAGGTCGCCTCGTCGGGCCTCCGCCGCTGGACCATCGTGCCCATGGCGCCGTCGAGGAACACGATGCGCGTCGCGAGCAGCTCGCGCAGTTTCCGGATGCGTTCGGTGCGCGCGGCTTCGTCGACCGGCTCGATCACATAGGGCGCAGCCGCCGCCTGCACCTGCGCCTGCCTCGCACCGGGCGCGCTCGCGGGCTGCCGGTGGGCGTGCGCCGTTCCGCAGTCCGCACTCATGACGCGACCCCCGCGAGCGCCGTCGCGGCACTTGCCGTGGCGCCCGGGCGCACGCCGAGCGCGTGACAGATCGCATAGGTGAGCTCGGCACGGTTCAGCGTGTAGAAGTGGAAATCGCCGACGCCCTCGCCGCGCAGGCGCTCGACCTGCTCGATCGCGACGCTCGCCGCGATCAGCTTGCGCGTCTCCGGGTCGTCGTCGAGGCCCGCGAAACGCTCGCGCAGCCGAACGGGAATCGTGGCGCCACACCGCTCCGCGAAGCGCAGTACCTGCGGAAAGCGCGTGATCGGCAGGATGCCCGGCACGATCGGCGCGCGGATCCCGGCGGAAGCGCAGCGATCGCGAAAGCGCAGGAACGCGTCGTTGTCGTAGAAGAACTGCGTGATCGCGCGGGTCGCACCGGCGTCGACCTTGCGCCTGAAGTTCTCGAAATCCGCCTCGGCGGAATTCGCCTCCGGATGCACTTCCGGATAGGCGGCCACGGACACATCGAAGTCGCCGACGCCCTTGAGGCCGGCGACGAGATCAGCCGCGTAGGCGTAACCGCCGGGATGCGGCTCGTAGCGGGTGGCGCCCTGCGGCGGATCGCCACGCAGCGCGACGATGTGACGGATTCCCTGGTCCCAGTAGGCGCGCGCCAGGGCGAGGATCTCCTCGCGCGGCGCGCCGACACAAGTGAGGTGCGGCGCGCCGGTGAGGGGGGTCTCGCGCTGCACGCGCGTGACGATGTTGTGCGTGCGGGAACGGGTCGAACCGTCGGCGCCGTAGGTCACGGAGACGAAGCGCGGCGCGAGCGGCGCGAGTCGCTGCACCGATCGCCACAGCGTCGCCTCCATCTCGGCGTCGGCAGGCGGGAAGAATTCGAACGAGACGGCGATGCCGCCGGTACGGGTTGCGGTCGTCATGCGGCACTCACTGCGAGGTCTCTCCGGCGTGCATGGGCAACGAGGACATGCGCGTCCTCGTCAATCGGCTTCAGCTTCTCGGTGCTGAAGCCCGCTGCGGCGAGCAGGCGCCGCAGTTCGGTGATCGGATGCGCGACGACATTGCCGCGCGAATACTCGAGAAATTCGTAGGGCAACACGATCCAGAGCGGCGCGGCG
>CADEFQ010000047.1:8553-15323 GCA_902826635.1 uncultured Pseudomonadota bacterium | reverse complement strand
GCGCGGCGATGATCGACGGGCGGCGCGCGGTGGCCGCCGCCGCGTCGATCAATTCAAGGTGCATCGGTTCAACGAGCAGCAGTCGCTGCAACGGAGCCGCGGGAGCACTGTCGTGGATGAAGGCGGCGATGGCGCGCCCGAGCTTCGACGCGCGGGGCGCGGCAGGCCGCAGGTCGCGACCGCTCGAGGCAGCGCGCTGCGCGTCGCGCCGCCGCACGGCATCGGCGCCATCGATGCGCGCGAGCAGGCTGCCGATGAGGAAGGCTGCCTCGCCCTCGGTGGCCGTCGCGTAGCACACCCATTGTCCGCGCCGCGCCCGTCGCAACAAGCCGGCGTCGCACAACACCTTGAGGTGGCGCGACACGCGTGGCTCGCTCTGCCCGAGGCTCGCCGCGAGTTCGGTGACGCTCCACTCGCGCAGCGCGCACAGCGCAAGCAGCCGCAGGCGCGTGGATTCGCCGGCGGCGCGCAGGGCTCGGGTCGCTTCAGTAAGGCTCAGCATGAATTAACGATATATTTAATTCCTTAATACCCAGTGTAACCCCTTGGCAGCACACGTTCCAGCCCGCCAGCCTTACTGGGCGGGGTTAGTTGATTCCGTCGGGGGTCGGCACGCTGGGCGGCCCGAAGATCTGGGCCACGTCGATCGCGTCGAAGAGATACGGGCGGTGGCAGAAATCGCAGGTCACGGTCACGTTGCCCTGCTCCTGCAGCACGGACTGCACTTCGTCTTCGCCGAGCGATTGCAGGACGCCGAGCACGCGCTCCCGGCTGCAACGGCACTCGAAGCTCACGGCCGAGCCCGCAAACAGTCGCACGTCCTCGGCCGGGGCGCTGCGTTGCGCGAGCGATTCCGGCGAGGCGTAGAGCAGGTCGTGGGCATCGAGCCCCGCTGCGTGCTCGCGCACGCGTTCCCACGCGGCGCCGGCTTCCACGCCGGGCAGCTGCTGCACGAGCAGGCCGCCCGCGCGCGCGGCATCGGCCGCGAGACGCACACGCGTCGGCAGTTGTTCCGAGGTCGCGAAATAGCCGTCGATGCATTCGGCGAGCGAGTCGCCCGCGAGCGGCACGATGCCCTGGTAGGGCGCGCCGCGTTCGATCGACTCCACGGTCACCATGATCCGTCCGTTGCCTGCGAGCGTTGCGAAATCCGGCGCGACGCGCTCGGCGTCGAAGTGGGCGACGCTGCGGATGCGAAAATCCCGGGTGCACTGCGCAACGAGCAGCCGCACGGCCCCGTCGCCCTGCAGCTGCAGCGTGAGGCTGCCGTCGAATTTCAGCGTGGACGCGAGCAGCACCGCGGCCGCGGTCGCCTCGCCGAGGAGATCGCGCACGGGCGCGGGGTAGGCCGCGTGCTCGCGCAGCGCAGCCCACGCGGCTTCAAGCTGCACGAGCTGGCCGCGTACCGGGTGCTCCTCGAGCAGGAAACGCCGGACGCGATCGGTGCCGGGCGACGCGCTCACGGTCCAGCGAGCTTCTTCTTCAGCAGCTCATTCAGCTGCGCCGGGTTCGCCTTGCCCTGCGTCGCCTTCATCGTCTGGCCGATGAAAAAGCCGAAGAGCTTGTCCTTGCCCGAGCGGTACTCGGCCAGCTGACCGGGGTTCTTCGCCATCACCTCGTCGATCGCGCGCTCGATCGCGCTCGAATCGGTGATCTGCCGCAAGCCCTTCGCCTCGATGATCGCGTCGGCGTCGCGACCGTCGGCCCACATCGCCTCGAACACGTCCTTGGCGATTTTCCCCGAGATCGTGTCGTCGGCGATCCGGCTGACGAGCCCGGCCAGCTGCGCCGGGCCGACGCGGCTCTCACCAATTTCGAGGTTGTCCCGGTTGAGGCTCGCGGCGAGTTCACCCGTCACCCAGTTCGCGGCGAGCTTCGGTTCGCCGGCGACGCGCTTGACCACATCTTCGTAGTACCCGGCGAGTTCACGGCTCGCGGTCAGCACGCCCGCATCGTATTCGGACAGGCCGTAGTCGCGCGCGAAACGCGCGGCCTTGGCGTCCGGCAGTTCGGGCAGCGCCGCGCGGACTTCGTCGAGGAAGCGCGCCTCGATCGAAAGCGGCAGCAGGTCGGGGTCCGGGAAATAGCGGTAATCGTTGGCCTCTTCCTTCGAGCGCATCGAGCGCGTCTCGCCCTTGTCGGGATCGTAGAGGCGCGTTTCCTGCACGACCTTGCCACCACCCTCGAGGATATCGATCTGGCGGGTGACTTCGTAGTTGATCGCCTTCTCGACGAAGCGGAACGAGTTCAGGTTCTTGATCTCGGCGCGCGTGCCGAAACGGTCGCTGCCCAGCGGGCGCACCGACACGTTGGCGTCACAGCGGAACGAGCCCTCCTGCATGTTGCCGTCGCAGATGCCGAGGTAACGCACCAGCGTGTGCACCTTCTTCATGTACGCGATCGCTTCCTTCGCCGAGCGCATGTCGGGCTCGGAAACGATCTCGATCAGCGGCGTGCCGGCGCGGTTGAGGTCGATCGCCGAGGCGCCCGCGAGCCCCTCGTGCAGCGACTTGCCCGCGTCCTCCTCGAGGTGGGCGCGCGTGATGCCGACGCGCTTTTTCGTGCCGTCCTCGAGCACGATGTCGAGCGAGCCCTTGCCGACGACCGGCAGCTCGTACTGGCTGATCTGGTAGCCCTTCGGCAGGTCGGGGTAGAAATAATTCTTGCGCGCGAACACCGAACGCGGCGCGATCTGCGCGCCGACCGCGAGACCGAAGCTCACCGCCATGCGCACCGCCGCGCCGTTGAGCACCGGCAGCACGCCGGGGTAGCCGAGGTCGACGAGGCTCGCCTGGGCGTTGGGCGCCGCGCCGTAGGTGGTTGCCGAGCCGGAGAAGATCTTCGACCGGGTCGCAAGCTGGGCGTGGATCTCGAGCCCGATGACGGTTTCCCAATTCATTGCCACACCGCCGGTACGCGCGCGTGCCAATCGGTTTCCTGCTGGAAAGCGTGCGCGGCCGCGAGCAGCTTCGCTTCCGAGAAATGCGGGCCGACGAGCTGCAGGCCGACCGGCAGGTCGTGCACGAAGCCGCAGGGAATCGACAGCGCGGGCACGCCGGCCAGATTGGCGCCGATCGTGTAGATGTCGTTGAGGTACATCGTGATCGGATCCGAGGTCTTCGCGCCGAGCGGGAAGGCCGGCGTCGGGCTCGTCGGGCCCGCCAGCACGTCGACGTGCTCGAACGCGCGCACGAAGTCGGCGCTGATCAGCTGGCGCACGCGCTGGGCCTTCAGATAGTAGGCGTCGTAGTAGCCCGCCGACAGCACGTAGGTGCCGGTCATGATGCGGCGCTTCACCTCGGCGCCGAAACCCTCGCCGCGCGAGCGCTTGTACAGGTCGAGCAGGTCCCGCGGCTGGTCGCAGCGATGGCCGAAGCGCACGCCGTCGAAGCGCGCGAGATTCGACGAGCACTCGGCCGGCGCGACCACGTAGTACGTCGGCACCGAGAGGCCCACGTTCGGCAGGCTCACGTCGACGAGCGTCGCGCCGAGCTTTTCGTACACCGCGAACGCCGCGCGCAGCTGCCGCTCGTTTTCGGCGTCGAGGCCCTGGTCGAAGAATTCCTTCACGAGGCCGATGCGCAGCCCCTTTGCCGGTGTGGCGAGCGCAGCGGCGTAGTCGGGCACCGGCTGATCGACACTGGTCGAATCACGCGGATCGAAGCCCGCCATCGCGCCGAGCAGCAGCGCGCAATCCTCGGCGGATGCCGCGAGCACGCCCGCCTGATCGAGGCTCGACGCGAACGCGATCATGCCGTAGCGCGAGACGCGGCCGTAGGTGGGCTTCAGCCCCGTAATACCGGTGAGCGCCGCGGGCTGGCGGATCGAACCACCGGTGTCGGTCGCAGTCGCGGCGGGCGCGAGCCGCGCGGCGACGACGGCCGCCGATCCACCCGAGGAACCGCCCGGCACCATCGCTGTGTTCCAGGGATTTTTCACCGGCCCGAACCAGCTCGTCTCGTTCGACGAGCCCATCGCGAACTCGTCCATGTTCGCCTTGCCGAGCATCACGGTGCCGGCGGCTTTCAGGTTGGCGACCACCGTGGCGTCGTAGGGCGACACGAAGTTGTCGAGCATGCGCGAGCCACAGGTCGTGCGCACGCCCTCCGTGCAGAAGATGTCCTTGTGCACGATCGGTACGCCGGTGAGCGGCCCGGCCCGACCGCTTGCGATCGCGCCGTCGGCACGCGCCGCCGCGGCCAGCGCCGCCTCGCCGGTGATCGACACCATCGCGTTCAGCTGCGGCTGCGCCGCCTCGAGGCGGCCGAGCAGGTGGCGCGTGAGCTCGACGCTCGAAAACTCGCGCTGCGCGAGCCCGCTCGCCAGCGCGGCAAGGCCGCGGGAATGCAGGGGCGCCGCGCTCATTCGATCACTTTCGGCACGACGTAGAGCCCGGATTCGACCTGCGGCGCGTTCTGCTGGTAAAGGGCGTGACGGTCGTTCTCCGTCGCTTCATCCACGCGCAGCCGCTGCGTGAGCCCCGCGAGGGGGTGCGCCATCGGCTCGATACCCCCGGTTTCGGCGCGATCGAGCTGGCCCACCATGGCGAGGATGTTGCCGAGCGTTTCGACGTAGCCCGCGACCTCGTCTTCCCGCAGCGACAGGCGCGCGAGGTGGGCGATGTTTTCAATGTCGGATCGATTGAGGCTCATGAGACGAAGATCACGAAAAAACGGCGCGAAATCATACACCTCGTATTGTTAAAAATGTTGTCGGTTGCTAGATTACCGGCCACTTTTACGGGGTATCCCCGAAGGTCCGGTCGCTTCCATGTTCAAACGCCTGCGGGGCTATTTTTCCAGCGATCTTTCGATCGACCTGGGCACGGCCAACACACTCATCTACGTGCGTGACAGCGGCATCGTGCTGAACGAACCGTCGGTCGTCGCGGTCCAGGACGAACCGAACCGTGGCGGCAAGGTGATCGTGGCGGTCGGCGCGGATGCGAAGGGCATGCTCGGTCGCACGCCGGGGCACATCACCGCGGTGCGTCCGATGAAGGACGGCGTGATCGCCGACTTCACTTACACCGAGAAGATGCTGCAGTACTTCATCAACAAGGTACACGGCAATCGCATGCTGAAGCCGTCGCCGCGCGTGCTCGTGTGCGTGCCGATCGGCTCCACCCAGGTCGAGCGCCGCGCGATCAAGGAATCGGCGGAAGGCGCCGGCGCGCGCAGCGTCGCGATCGTCAGTGAGCCGATGGCCGCAGCGGTCGGCGCGGGCCTGCCCGTGCACGAAGCGCGCGGCTCGATGGTGCTCGATGTGGGCGGCGGCACGTCGGAAGTCGCGGTGCTTTCGCTGAACGGCATCGTCTATGCCGCGTCGGCTCGCATCGGCGGCGATCGCTTCGACGAAGGCATCATGAACTACGTGCGCAGGAACTACGGCATCCTGATCGGCGAAGCGACCGCCGAACGCATCAAGATCGAAATCGGCTCGGCCTACCCGGGCCAGCAGGTGCGGGAGCTCTCGGTCAAGGGCCGCAATCTCTCGGAAGGCGTGCCGCGCAGTTTCACGCTGAACAGCAACGAAATCCTCGAAGCGCTGCAGGAACCGCTGCAGGGTATCGTCAGCGCGGTGAAGCAGGCGCTCGAACAGACGCCACCCGAACTCGGCGCCGATGTCGCCGATCGCGGCATCGTGCTCACCGGTGGCGGCGCGCTGCTGCGCGACATCGACAAACTCCTGATGGAGGAGACCGGCCTGCCGGTCGTGATCGCCGACGATCCGCTCACCTGTGTCGCGCGTGGCGGTGGCCGCATTCTCGAACTGATGGACGAGATGGGCCCGGGCCACTTCGGGCTGGAGTGAGCTTGGCGCGCGCGGAAAGGTAGTCGCGCGTGGTCATGTTCGGCGGCTCGAGTCGTCCCCACAGCCGCGTCGCCGCGACGGGGCTGTCGTTCACTTTCTACGCCACCCTGTCGATCGTGCTGATGTTCCTCGACCAGCGCGGCAACTGGCTCGAGTACGCGCGTTACGCGCTCTCCGCGTCAGCCTATCCGATCCAGCTCGCCGTCAACTCGCCTTCCGCCGCCTGGGACTGGATGCGCGAAATCGCCACCACGCGCGCGACGCTGCAGGCGCAGAACGCCGAACTGCGCGCGCAGAAAGAGGCGCTCGAACTGCGCACGCTGCGCCTCGATGCACTGCAGGCCGAGAACGCACAGCTGCGGGCCCTCGCGGCGGCGCTGCCCGATGTCGCGCAAAAATGGCTGCCGGCGGAAATCCTCAACGTCGAGATGACCACGCTGCGCCAGCGCGTGCTCGTGAACAAGGGCGCAACGTCCGGTGTGTTCAAGGGCCAGGCCGTGATCGCGAGCGGCGGCCTGATGGGCCAGGTGCTGCGCGCCGGCCCGTGGTCTTCCGAGGTGATTTTGATCACCGATCCCGAACACGCGGTGCCGGTGCAGGTCCTGCGCAGCGGCCTGCGCACGATCGCCGTCGGGCAGGGCAACGCCGGCGTCATGACGCTGCCGTACCTGCCGGTCAATTCCGACATCAAGGTCGATGACCTGCTCGTGACCTCGGGACTCGGCGGCGTGTTTCCGGCCGGGTACCCGGTCGCGCGGGTCACCGACGTCGGCCGCGACCCCGGGCAACCGCTCGCCCAGGTGCACGCGCAACCGCTCGCTGCGATCGATCGCGATCGCGAAGTCGCATTCATCTGGTTCCAGCCCGGGCATCCGGCCGCGCCCACGCCGTCCACCGAAGCCGCGCCACCACCCGGGCTCGCCGGCGCCCCGCAGGCCGTGCCGCCGAAGCCGAAA
>CADEFQ010000047.1:4822-8453 GCA_902826635.1 uncultured Pseudomonadota bacterium | reverse complement strand
CGCGCACGGGAACCGCGCGGCGCGATGCTGCTCTCGGCGTTCATCGCGCTGATCTTCCAGGTCGTGCCGCTGCCAGACTGGCTCGCGGTCGTGCGCCCGGCCTTCCTCGTGATCGTCGTGCTCTACTGGTCGATCGGCGCACCACGGGCGGGCGGCCTCTTCTTCCCGTTCCTGTGCGGGCTCGCGCTCGACGTGTTTCGCGGCGCAGTCCTCGGCGAGCACGCGATGGCGATCCTGATCGTCGCCTTTCTCGCGATCCGATTTCACCTGCTGATCCGCAACAAGCCGATCTTCGAACAGGCGCTGATCGTGTTCGCAGCGCTCGCGCTCTATGAATTCATCGTCTGGTGCATCGACGGCTGGAGCGGGCACACGCTGAACTCGGGTTTGCGCTGGCTGCACCCCGTCACGGGCGGGCTGTTGTGGCCGGTGGTCTGCGGCCTGCTGTCGCGCACCCATCGGCCGCGCTGAGGCGGGCAGATGGCCGCCAACGTCAGGATCAAGGACCAGTGGCAGGAGCAGCGCCTGTTCGAGCAGCGCGCCGTGGTCGCGGGAGGCGTGATCGCGGCGCTCTCGGTGCTGCTGCTCGCGCGCCTCGTCACGCTGCAGGTCGTGCGGCACGACTACTACACGGAACTTTCCCAGGGCAATCGCGTGCGGATCGAACCGCTGCCGGCGCCGCGCGGCCTCATTCTCGATCGCAACGGCACCGTCATCGCCGAGAATCGCCCCGCCTACCAGCTCGAGCTCGTGCGCGAGGAAGTGCCGGACCTCGCCGCGACCCTGCAGCGCCTCGAGGCGATCGGCCTCATTCCGGAAGACGACCTCGACGATGCGCGCAAGCTCGTGGCGTCGCACCGCAGCTTCGACAGCGTGCCGATCCGGCTGCGACTCGACGACGAGCAGATCGCGACCTTCGCCGTCCACCGTTTCGAGTTCCCCGGGGTCGACATCCGCACGCGCCTTGCGCGCTCGTATCCTTACGGTGAACTTGCCGTGCACGCGCTCGGCTATGTCGGCGCCATCAGCGAGCAGGATCTCGGTCGCATCGATCGCGCCGCCTATGCCGGCACTTCGCTGATCGGCAAGCTCGGCGTCGAAGCGGCCTATGAGAAGGAACTGCACGGCCAGAACGGCTCGCGCGAAATCCTCGTGAACGCGCAGGGCCGTTCGGTGCAGCGCCAGGGCGCGCTCGTTCCCAACCTGCGCACGGTCGCGCCGGTCGCCGGCGAGGACCTGCTGCTCGCGATGGACCTCGGCGTGCAGAAGGTGGCGGAGGACGAACTCGGCGCCCGACGCGGTGCGGTCGTTGCAATCGATCCGTCAAACGGCGACGTGATCGCGCTGGTCAGCCGCCCCGGTTTCGATCCCAATACCTTCGGGCGCGGCATCACCCGCGTCGAATACAAGGCGCTGCTCGACAACATCGATCGCCCACTGTTCGATCGCGCGCTACGCGGCACCTATCCTTCGGGCTCCACGATCAAGCCGGCCATTGCGTTGGCGGGCCTCGTGTACGGCGCGGCGAAACCGACCGAACACCGCTTCTGCGCGGGCGTGTATCGCCTGCCCGGCAGCAGCCGCATGTTCCGCGAAGGGCGCAGCGGCCGGCACGGCTCGGTCGACCTGGAGGACGCCATCGCACGTTCGTGCGACGTCTATTTCTACGATCTCGCGAACCGGCTGGGCGTGGACCACATCGCGAGCTTCCTCGCGCCATTCGGATTCGGCAGCGTGACCGGGATCGACATCAGCGGCGAGAAGCCGGGCCTGCTGCCGTCCCGTGAATGGAAGCGCAAGGCCTTCTCGCGGCCGCAGGACCAGATATGGTTCCCGGGTGAGACGGTCAACTTCGGCATCGGCCAGGGCTACTTCCTCGTGACGCCGCTGCAGCTAGCGCACTACACCTCGATCCTCGCGAACCAGGGCACCTCGTACAAGCCACGCCTCGTGAGCGGGCTGCGCGACCCGGTCACGGGTGCGGTGCGGCGTTTTCCGCCGGAGAAAGGCGCGCAAATTTCCACGGCCACGCCCGAGCAATGGCACATCGTGATGGAGGGCATGGCCGGCGCGCTGCGCGGCCGCGGCACGGCGGCAGCCACCGCGGGCCGGAACATGACCTACGACATTGCCGGCAAGACCGGCACGGCCCAGGTGTTCTCGGTCGGTCAGACCGAGAAGTACAACGAGAAGATGGTGCCGGAGCGCCTGCGCGATCACTCCTGGTTCATCGCCTTCGCGCCGGCGGAGGCGCCGCGCATCGCCGTGGCGGTCCTCGTCGAAAACGGCGGCTTCGGCTCGACGGGCGCGGCGCCGATCGCGCGCAAGGTCATGGACGCGTGGTTGTTGAAGGGAGGCGGCACATGACTTTCGGCAGCATCGACAGTTCGTATACGCGACGCACGTTGACACGCTCGGCGCGCACGCTGGCGAGCCTCAGGGTCGACGGGCCGCTGCTCGTGGGTCTCGCGCTGATCGCGATCTTCGGGCTCATCGTGATGTACAGCGCATCGGGGCGCGATCTTGCCTCGGTGGTGAAGTCGGCCACGCGCATCGGCATCGGCGCTGTGGTGATGCTGGCGCTCGCGCGCGTGAAGCCGGGGTTCCTGCGCCGCGCCGCGCCAATCATCTATGCGGTCGGCATCCTGCTGCTCGTGATCGTCGATGTCGTCGGCTACATCGGCAAGGGCGCGCAGCGCTGGCTCGACCTCGGCTTCGTGCGCTTCCAGCCGTCCGAAATCATGAAGATCGCCGTGCCGATGATGTGCGCGTGGTATCTGCATGAGCGGCCGTTGCCACCGTCTGTGGGGAGCCTGCTCGCGTCGACCGCCATCATCTTCGTGCCGGTGGCGCTCACGATCGCCCAGCCCGACCTCGGCACCGGCATGCTGATCGCGATCGCCGGCGTGCTCGTCGTGCTGCTCGCGGGCTTGCAGTTGCGCGTGATCCTCGCGCTCGCGGGCATCGCCGCGGTCGGCGCGTGGTTCGGCTGGAACTTCCTGCACGACTATCAGCAAAAACGCGTGTTGATGTTCCTCGATCCGCAATCCGATCCGCTGGGCGCGGGCTATCACATCATCCAGTCTCAGATCGCGATCGGCTCGGGCGGCATCTTCGGCAAGGGCTGGATGAACGGCAGCCAGGGCCAGCTCGAGTTCCTGCCCGAGCGCTCCACCGACTTCATCTTCGCGGTGATCGGCGAGGAGTTCGGGCTCGTGGGCCTCGGCTTGCTGCTCTTCCTCTATCTGTTCGTCGTCGGCCGTGCGATCTACCTTGCAATGCAGACGCAGGAGACTTTCGCGCGCCTGCTCGCGGGCAGCATCGCGGTCACGTTTTTCGTGTACGTGTTCATCAACACCGGCATGGTGAGCGGCCTGCTGCCGGTCGTCGGCGTGCCGCTGCCGCTCGTCAGCTATGGCGGCACGTCGATGGTGACCCTGCTGGCCGGGTTCGGTATTCTGATGTCGCTCTATTCGCATCGGAAACTGATCCGCTCTTGAGGAACCTCGCTCCTGCGCTTGCCATTGCCTGCCTCGCCCTGCCCACCGCCGACGCGGCGAGCATTTTCGGCGGGACAGACCGCTTCGATCTCGAACGCGCCGACATCCGCCAGTACGTGGAGGCCGCGGCC
>CADEFQ010000047.1:0-4722 GCA_902826635.1 uncultured Pseudomonadota bacterium | reverse complement strand
AGCTGGGACGACGTCGTCGCGAGCGTCGCGAACTACTTCCGCGAAAACGGCTGGCAGCCCGGCGGGCCGGTGCTGCTGGAAGCGCAAATCGCGGCGGATACGCAGCTCGCGCTCGACCCGAAGAACCTCGAACTGGCCGACACGCTCGATTCCGTGCGCGCGAAGGGGCTGCTGTTCGAATCGCCACTGCCCGGCGACACGGCCGTGATCCTGATTCCGGCCGAAGGCGAACACGCCGCGGGCGTGCGCATCGGCTTCGCCAATTTCGCGACGATCACGCGCTACAACCGCAGCGTCCGCTACGCGATGGCGGTGCACGACCTCGCCCAGGCGCTGGCAGCCGGCGTCTACGAAGCCGGCCAATGAGCGTGCGCGGGCTCGCAGCGATCCCGACGACTGCGCTCGCGGCTACGCTGCTGCTGGCCGGCTGCGCCGGCTCGCCGCCCCGGCCCGAGCCGCCGAAACCCACACCGGCGCCACCGGCGAACGTGGACCGCATCCCCGACGCCGTACCCCGCGTGGAACCGCGCAGCCTGCGCGGCAATCCGCCGTTCTACGAAGTGTTCGGCAAGCGCTACTCGGTGCTGCCCACCGCGGAAGGCTACGTCGAACGCGGCGTCGCCTCGTGGTACGGCCCCGGCTTCCATGCGGCGCAGACCTCGATGGGCGAACCCTACGACATGTACGCGATGACCGCCGCGCACAAGACCTTGCCGCTGCCCTGCTACGCGCGCGTCACCAACCTCGCGAACGGCCGCAGCATCGTCGTGCGCGTGAACGACCGCGGTCCGTTCGTCGCGGGGCGCATCGTCGACCTGTCGTATTCCGCGGCGGCGAGGCTCGACATGCTCCGCGACGGCACGGCCTTCGTCGAGGTACGCGTACTGACACCGGGCTCACCGGCCGCGGTCGCCCCGGGGCCGATCGCAGTGCCCGCGCCGATCGCTCCCGCGGCGGCGGGCGGCGGCCTCTACCTGCAGACCGGCGCCTTCGCCGACAGCGCCAACGCCCGCCGCCAGGTCGAGCGACTGCGCGCGGCCGGCATCGATCACGTATTCCTGCTTGCGACGACGGGCGGCGATCGAACGCTGCATCGGGTGCGTATCGGCCCGGTCGCGAGCGTGGCCGAATTCGACGCGCTCGCCGCGCGCCTCGCGCGAATCGGCATCACCGATGCCCGTCTCGCGCTCGACTGACTTAGAATCGCCTCCTGAGCCACCCCTGCCTGCTGGAGATGCCGGATGCACAATCGCCGACGGCTTGCCGTTTTCTTTCTCGCCACGTTCGCATGCGCCACGGCCTACGCCGCCATGCCGATCCCGAAGCCGCCCGCGATCAACGCGCGCGCGATGATCCTCGTCGATTACGACAGCGGTCGCGTCCTCGCCGAAGCCAACGCGGATGAACGCATGGAGCCGGCGAGCCTGACGAAGGTGATGACGGCGTACATCGCCTTCGACGCGCTGAAGGACGGCCGCCTCAAGCTCGACGAGGAACTCCCGATCAGCGAGCACGCCTGGCGCAGCGAGGGATCACGCTCGTTCGTGCAAGTCGGCACGCGCGTACCGGCCGAGGTGCTCATCAAGGGCATGATCGTGCAGTCCGGCAACGACGCGACCATTGCGGTCGCCGAGCGCCTCGGCGGCACCGAGGCGGCCTTCGCGCAGATCATGAACTCGTATGCGCAGAAGCTCGGCATGAAGAGCACGCATTTCGACAACAGCACCGGCCTGCCGGGCGCCACGCATTACACGACGGCGCGCGACATGGCGGCGCTCGGGCGGGCGGTGATCCGCGATTTCCCCGAGTACTACCAGTGGTATTCGCTGCGCGAGTTTTCCTGGGACAACATCAAGCAGCACAACCGCAACGGCCTGCTCACCCGTGATCCCAGCGTCGATGGCATCAAGACCGGCCACACCGAATCAGCGGGCTATTGCCTCGCGACCTCCGCGAAGCGCGACGGCATGCGGCTCGTGTCCGCCGTTTTCGGCACCGCGTCGATGAAAGCGCGCGAAGATGCGAGCGCGGCGCTCCTGAACTACGGCTTCACGTTCTACGAGACGGTCAAGGTGAAGAGCCGCGGCGAGACGGTGCTCGCACCGCGCCTTTACAAGGGCGCGGAGGATCACGTCGCGATCGGCCCCCGCAGCGACGTGTACGTCACGATCGGCCGCGGCAATGCCGCACAGGTGAAGACGAGCGCCACGGCGCAGGAGCCGCTGATTGCCCCGGCGGTCGCCGGCAAGGCCCTCGGCGAGTTGGTCGTGAGCGTCGGCGCGGACACCGTCGCGCGCGTGCCGCTCTTCCCGGTCAAGGCCGTGGCCGAGGGCGGCTGGTGGACCCGTATGATTGACGGCATTGCCCTGATGTGGAATTGAGGCGTCCATGGCCGAACCCCTTCCGATCGCATACCTCAACGGCGAATTCCTGCCGCTGCGCGAAGCGCGCATCTCGCCGCTCGATCGCGGTTTCCTCTTTGGCGACGGCGCCTACGAAGTGATCCCCGTATTCGGCGGCCGCCCGTTTCGCTTCGGGCCACATTTCGCGCGCCTCACGCGCAGCCTCGATGCGCTGCGCATGCGCGATCCGCTCGATCTCGACGGCTGGCGCGCGCTCTCGCAGGGATTGATCGACGCGAACGGCGGCGGCGACCAGTATCTCTACGTGCAGGTCACACGCGGCGCCGAGAACGGCCGCAACCATGCGCCGCTGCCGGAGATCGAACGCACGGTGTTCGCCTTTGCAGCCCCGTTGCCACGCCCGAGCGCCACGCAGCTCGCGCAGGGCGCAAGCTGCATCACCGCGACCGATACCCGCTGGGCCCGTTGCGACATCAAGTCGGTCGCGCTGCTGCCGAACGTGCTGCTCCGCCAGCAATCGATCGACGCCGGCGCGGCGGAAACGATCCTGCTGCGCGACGGCTGGCTGATGGAGGCGAGCGCATCGACGGTGCATGTGATCGTCGACGGGGAAGTGCTGACGCCGCCGAATTCCCATTTGATCCTGCCCGGCACCACGCGCAGTGTCGTCGAGGAACTGATGCTCGGGCTCGGCATCCCGCATCGCACGGTTCCGATCGCGGAGGCGACGCTGCGTGCGGCCGATGAAATCTGGCTCGCCGCCGCGACTCGCGAGATCACCTCCGTCACACGACTCGACGGCCAGCCGGTGGGGGCCGGCGTGCCGGGTCCGGTGTGGCAGCGCACGTACCGGGCATTCCAGGACCTGATCAAGCGCCTCGCGGGTACTCCGTGGTGACCGAGCTGCAGCTGCTCACGTTTCCGGTCGACTATCCGATCAAGGTGGTGGGCCGCGCGGGCAGCCTGCTGCGGGCCGAGATCGACGCGATCATGGCGCGCCACGCGCCCGATATCGACGCCACGCGCACGAGCGAGCGCTACTCCGAAAACGGCAACTACCTGTCGATCTCGTATACGATCATCGCACGCAGCGAAGCGCAGGTGACCGCGCTTGCCGCCGAGCTCGCGGCCCAGCCGCACGTGATCATGGTCATCTGATCTGTCGCGGGAGCACCGTCATGAAACCAGCCTTGTCGATACTGCCCGTCGCCCTGTCCCTGCTGCTCGCCGGTTGCGGACTCGCGGAAACGGCCGGCAGCGCTGCCGCCGGCGGCGCTTCCGCCGCCGAGCAGGCGAAGCAAGCGAAGGAAATCGAGGCGAAGGTCGAGCAGCAGGTTGAAGCTGCGCAGGATGAGGCGCGGCGGTTGCGGGACGAAGCCGAGGCGTCCGCCAACTGAATCTTGCGCCCGGCACCGGGCGCTCGTCAGAACGTCACGACCACCTTGCCGAACAGGCGGCCCGCGTCCATGTATTCACGCGCGGCGTCGAGCTGCGACAGCGGGAAGACGCGATCAACGACGGGGCGGATGCGGTGGCGCTCCAGGAACAAGGCGAATGCCTGGTAGTCGGCGCGCGAGCCGACCGCGACACCCCGCGCCGTGGCGGTTTTCGACACGAGCGTGAGCGCCGGAAACTCGCCGCCGTAACCCGACAGCCCGCCGATGATGGACAGGGTCCCGAACTCGGCGAGCGCCGTCGCGGATTGCGCCACCGTGTCCTTGCCCCCGACTTCGAGGATCACGTCGGCGCCGTGCCGACCGGTCAGCTCGAGCACGCGTGCACCCCATTGCGGCGTCGTGCGGTAGTTGATGCCGTCGCTCGCGCCGAGCGCTTTGACGCGCGCCAGCTTCTCGTCGGAACTGCTGGTCACGATCACGCGCGCGCCGGCGGCATGCGCGATCTGCACGCCGAACACCGACACACCCCCAGTGCCCTGCACCAGCACGACATCGCGCGCCGTCAGCGGTCCGCGCGCCGTCAGTGCGGTCCACGCGGTCACGCCCGCCGTCGGCAACGTCGAGGCTTCCACGTCGCTCAGGTAGGTGGGAGGACGCGCGATCGCGGTCGCGTCGATCACGAGGAATTCGCTGAACACGCCTTCGACCGAGGCACCGAGCGCGTCGAGCAATTTTTCCGTGGTCGGCGGGCCATCCACCCAATTGCGGAAATACGTGGTCGTCACGCGATCGCCCTTGGCTACTCCGTGCACCGCGCGCCCGGTCGCGAGCACGACGCCCGCCGCGTCCGACGCAATGGCCATGCCCGAGCGGTCGCGCGTGCCTTGCATCGCGAGCATCTCCAGGTCGCCGCGATTCAGCGAAACGGCCCGCACCTTCAGCAGCACCTGTCCGTCGCCGAG
>CADEFQ010000046.1:16090-19822 GCA_902826635.1 uncultured Pseudomonadota bacterium | reverse complement strand
CTAACTACCAATTAGGTGGTGAAAACAGTGGGAAAAATTGTAGCGAAAACGCGAGATAATCTGCTGGCGCAAACGGATGAGGCCTGATTTGCTTGGGAAAAACGACATGCGGGGCAATATAACCTCCCGCAGTCGATCGTACGCCTCCCCGCCCGCTGCTCGCCACTTCCCGAAATATCATGCGCGCCCGGCACATGAGTCTGCGCATGGAATAAGCGCCTCCGGTCCAGGTCCGGTGTGATGCCCGGTCGAACCCCGGCCGCCACTCGCGGGCACTCGGCGCCGCCGAAGGCGTTCGCCGCGATTCTTTTCCTTTATCGGCAAACCCTGTTAGCCAACCTGCCGTGGCTAGGCACCATCGTGCGTGCGGCCAAGCCGAATCCGTTGGCAGCGGGTGTTCGCCGAGATGCAGGGCACACGCTGGCTCGTCACAAGCCTGACGGGCAGCGTGTGAAGGCTACGACATCCGCACCGCCCGTGCGCTACACGCGCATGCTGCCGCGGCTAGTGATGCCACCTCGGCCGCATGTGCCTCGAGTGCGCAAACCGCGCGACTTTCGGGCAGGCGTCCTGGCTCGCGTCATTGTCGAACCGGTAATGGATGCCGCCCCAGATTCGGCTGTCGGCCAGCTCGGTCGCGAGTTCCCAGAAGCCCGTATAGGCCTTCGGCACGTCCGGATTGCCGGTATTGCCGACCCACAGCACGGTGAAGGGCGCGTCGTTCGTCCCGAAGGCGAGTCCCAATGCCTCCGCCGCGCCCGCGGTGATGCAGGCAATGTTGCCGGAGTAGCTGGGATACGGCGGCGTCGTGATGAGTGGCGACCAAGCCGTATCGGGTGCGGTTGCGGCGTTGAGATCCTCATCCGCGCGCCGGATCGCCGTCAGCGGCCGCCAGAGCCCATAGATGAATTTCGAGGTTTGCGATGTCTGCGCGCCGTCGTGCATTGAGACGGAGAGCAGCGCAAAGGCCCGCGCCGTCTCGCTGAGCGAGAGGCCGCGGTCCCGCGACACATCACGCGCGACATTGCTCCAGGCAGCGAAGACCGTCGTGCGCGTGATGACCCCCGCGGTCAGCCGCGCCTGCTGGGTTTGTGCGGCCGTGCGCACGGTGCTTGACGCCGAGCCCACGTCCTTCACTTCATTGAAATCGATCGCGTACGCCTCGCTCGAGATCTCCGGAAACCGTGGCGGCAGGAATTGCGTCGGCGTGAGCAGTGCGAATGGCAGGGTCGTTGGCACCAGCGTGCCGCCGGCCGGCGCGCCGGGCGTGGTGGGCTGCCAGAGGCCCGGAAGCAGCGGCAGCACAAAGGCCGGGGCCGGACCCGCGGAGCCGTCGTTCGCACGCCAGGCGAGGATCGCTTGCGCCACCGCCTTGCCGACCGCGACGCCTTGCGCGGCGCGCCCCGGTGGAATCGTGGCGAGCCGCCGCGCGAGGAGCGCATCGTACCCCGCAGCCTGCGCGGGGATCAGGAAACTCAGGACATCGTGAGCCGCCTGGGCCGCGGCCGCATCGGCAGACGCCCCGCGCGATGCCCGGACCCGGACACGGTATTTGGTGTAGTCATCGTCGATCGAGTTGACCGCGTCGAACATCGCAATATGTAGCATCGAGTAGCTGCGTACCTGCAGGAACGGCGAGATCGCCGGCATCGTGTCCTGCAGGACCTGGTTCCACTCGACCACGACCTCGGGGTCGCCATGCCCTCCCCAACCGTTGCCATAGGCACAAGGCGCCGCGAGTAGCGCTGCGGTGACGACGGCGGCTAGCACCGGGTATTGCTGCTTTCTCATGACATCCCCCTGAATTCGCGCGCCAAAGAGCGCGTAGAATGTCCGCGCGCGTCCTCAAAAATCCTTTGGAGTCCTCAAACTTCCTCAGGACCGCGCGGGTACATGGACGACCAGACGCAGCATGCCCTCTATGAGTTCGGCGAGTTCCAGCTCGACGCGCGGCGGGGCGTATTGCGCTCACGCGATGGGCGGTCGGTCGAGCTGACGCCAAAAGCGCTCGGCGTCCTCCTCTACCTCGTGGAGCACGCTGCGGAGACTGTGCAGAAGGGGGCCCTGCTCGCCGCCGTCTGGCCCAAGGTGATCGTCGAGGAAGGCAACCTGACACAGACGATCCATGTGCTCAGGAAGGTGCTGGGCGAACATCCCGACGACCATCGGTTCATCGTGACCGTGCCGGGGCATGGCTACCGGTTCGTCGCCGATGTGCAGCGCGGTGCGGCGAACGCGGGGACCGCACTTGCGATACCCGAGCCGTTGCCCCCGGCGACGCGCGGGCGGCAGCGTTGGTGGTGGCTTGCGGGCGCTGCGTTCGCGCTCACCCTTGCAGGCATCGGCTGGCTCGCCCTGCGGCAGGGGGGCGACGCGCCGCCCGTGACAGGATCGACCGATCGTATCCGTTCGATCGCGGTGCTGCCTTTCCTCGACATGAGCCCCTCGGGCGACAACGCATGGTTCGCGGACGGCCTCGCCGAGGAAGTGCTGAATCTCCTCACCGAAGTGCCTGAGCTGCGCGTCATTGCGCGCACGTCGTCGTTCTCGCTTCGTAGCCGCGAGCACGACATCGCGACGATCGCGCAGAAGCTGCGGGTCGGGCACGTGCTCGAAGGCAGCGTGCGCAAGTCGGGCAACCAGGTGCGTGTCACCGCCCAGCTCATCGACGCATCCGACAGCTCGCATCGATGGTCGGCGACGTACGACCGGAATCTCGACGACGTGTTCGCCGTGCAGAGCGATATCGCCACCGCCGTCGTGACGGCCCTGCGTTCCGAGATCAATGGCCTCGCGCTCGCGCGCGCCGGTTCCGTCGGGTCCAGAAACGGCGCCGCCTGGGAGCATTTCCTGCGTGGCCAGTTCTTCTACAACCGGCGGGCGACGGGCGATCTCGAGCGCGCGCTCGACTACTACCAGCAGTCGCTCGCGAACGACCCGACATTCGCGCGCGCCTGGGCCGGCGTCGCGGCAGTGTTCAATCTTCAGACCGCGGATGGCCGCATCGCGCGGGACATCGGGCTGCCGCGCCTGCTCGACGCCGCACAAAAGGCGATTCGGTACGACCCGCAGCTCACGGAAGGGTACGTGCGGCTATCGAACTACTACCGGCTGATCGGGGACCGTGAGGCGGCGGTCGTGCAATTTCGCAAGGCCGCGGCGATGGAGCCCCACAACGTTCTCGTCATAGGCGGCGCCGCGGGGCGCGCCGCATCGGAAGGCCGGTACGCCGAGGCGATCGCGAGGCAGCGCGAAGCCGTTTCCATCGACCCGCTCTCCGCGGTCAGTGTCGGGAATCTCGGCGCGTTCCTGCTGGCCGCCGGACAGCTCGAGGAGGCAAAGGTGGCGCATCTGCGGGCGCTGGAACTGGGCGGGTCCGCGACCCACATCGCCGACGTTGGCCGCATTCTCGTCCTGCAGCGCGAGTACGCCGAGGCCTTGGCATTCGTCGAGGGCACGCCGGAAGGCGCGCAGCGCGAGCAGGTGTTGGCGCTCGCCTGCTTCGGGCTCGGTCGCACTGCCGACGCCGACGCGGCACTGGCCCGGTTGATCGCGATGGCCGGTCGGCAGGATCCGTTCGCGGTGGCCGAGGTGTACGCCTTCCGTCGCAACACGGACGATGCGTTCCGGTGGCTTGCGCGCGCAACACCCGCGGCAGGCCCCCTCGCTTCGCTGCCGGCGACCCGCCTCGCGTGGGAGATGAAATCGTCGCCGATGCTCGCTTCATTGCAC
>CADEFQ010000046.1:9761-15990 GCA_902826635.1 uncultured Pseudomonadota bacterium | reverse complement strand
GGCGACCCGCCTCGCGTGGGAGATGAAATCGTCGCCGATGCTCGCTTCATTGCACAGCGACCCACGCTGGGCCGCCTGGACCGCCGGCACTCCGAACTAGCGAGCGACTAGCTGTCCCCGCAGCAGCGCGGCGTACCGATCGCGCGTCGCCGGGTCGGAACCCGGCGGCGCCCCGGGATACACGCGCAGGAAACCATCGCCCGGCAGCCGCGGATGCACATGGATATGCAGGTGTGGCACTTCCTGAAACGCCGCGGGGCCGATGGAATGCCAGAGGCTCAACCCGTCGTTGGGAAACGCCAGGCCGACGGCGCGCGTCACCCTTGATAGGGCCGACATCAATGCCGCGCCGGTGGCGGCATCGAGATCGCGCACGTCGTTGACATGTCGGCGCGGCATCACGAGCACATGGCCCGGATGAAACTGCCGCAGGTCCACGATCGCGAAGGTGAGCTCATCTTCGAGCACGATGCTCGCGGGTTGCCTGCCAGCGATGAGATCGCAGAACACGCACGCGCTTTCCACTAGTACCCCTCCGCCGCGCAGCATGCGCTCAACGCATCGACATCCGCGCCCGACGTCGCGCACGAGAGGCCCGCCCGATCGGCCTGCCAATCGCTCCACGACGCATCTCCACGAGTGAACACGTCGCGGAACTCCTTGGCGAGCCCCGCGAGCCGCGCCTCGGTGACACTGCAGCGCCGCGCGATCAGCGCCGAGGCGAGGCAGTGCGCGCGCGGCGCAGGCAATCCCTCGGGTAGACCGTCGCGCACGGCGCGCATGCAGCCGTACGAGGATGGCGAGGACCGATCAACCGGCGTGGCGCACGCCTGGAGAAAAACCAGGGCAAGCAGCAAAGTCGCGAGCGGCTTCAACGCGCGGGCCGCGGCGGCTTCGCATCCGGTGACGAGCGTGGAGCGCGCCGAGGCGCTGCGGCCCGCCCGTCGCAGCCGCTCCCGACTCCGCCTCTCGCTAGGGCATGACTCCCAGTGCCCCGGTGGCCGCCAGGTCGCCACTCTCCACCTCGCTCGCTGCCGCGCCGCGCAGGAGCCGATCGCGAATCGCGTCCCACTTCTCATCCCCCGGCACCTCCTGCACGAGGATCTGCTCGCAGCCGGCTTTGTCGAGCGTGCGCAGGTTCGCGTAAAGGTCGTGCGCGTAAGCGTCCGCGCGCCGCCCCGCATTGATCCAGGTGACCGACGGATAGGTCTTGAGCGGCAACCGCTGTGCGAGCACTGCGATGCGGCGCCCGCCCTCGGATGCATCTTCGGCGCGCGTGTCGATTTCGTCGGCCGGTACGATCGTCACCGGCGTCGCCGGCGCATAGTGGATGGGCGTGCTGCCCGGCACGCGGGGCGCGGCGCCGAGCGTACCGATCTGCACGTCGCCCACGATCTGTCGCAGCTGCGCGAGCGTCACCGCACCCGGGCGCAACAGGCGCACGCCGGCAGGCTCGCAGGCGACGATCGTCGATTCGAGCCCGACCTGCGATTCGCCGCCGTCGAGCACCACACGCACGGCATCGCCGAACTCGTCGCGCACATGTTCGGCGCGCGTCGGCGAGATGCGTCCAAAGCGATTGGCGGACGGCGCCGCGATGCCGCCGCCGAACGCAGTCAGCAGCTGTTGCGCCATGGGGTGCGCCGGTACCCGGACGGCAATCGTGTCCTGCCCGCCCGTGACAATGTCGTGGACATTGGGATTGCGCGCCATGACGATCGTAAGCGGCCCCGGCCAGAAGCGTTCCGCGAGCGCCTGCGCCGTGGCCGGCACCTCGCGCACCCAGCGATGCAGGTACCGGGGGCTGTCGAGGTGCACGATGACGGGATGGTTGGTCGGCCGCCCCTTGGCTTCGAAAATCTTCTGCACCGCTGACGGGTTCTGGGCGTTCGCACCGAGTCCATAGACCGTTTCGGTGGGAAATGCCACGAGCTCGCCGTCACGGAGAGCCGTGACGGCCTCGTCGATCTCGGCCTGTGTTGCGCGGACGATGCGGACCATCCGGCCATTCTACCAAGCCGCGCGCCGGCTCGAATTTATTCCAGCGAATACCGCTCCCAACGGTCGCCGATGTGACGCAGTTCGTAGGCCGGCCAGTAGTGCTTGTCGAGTTTCAGCGTGATCACGTCCGGCGCGTTGTTCCAGCTGATCGTCTTCAGGCGCACCGACGCCCGATCAGGCCGGCCGGTGACGGCCTTCAGGAACGAATCGAGGTCCGGGGTCGGCTGCCCGTCGACTTCGACGATGCGACGGCCCGGGAAGAGCCCCGAGCGCGTCGCGGGCGAGCCGTAGGCGAAATAGGCAACGTACACGCCTTCGGGCGGGATACTGCGCTGCGCGAGCATCGCACGGTGGGGCGCATGCAGCGTCGCGCCTGCCCACAGCACGACGCGCGCGAGATCGACGCCGGTCAGCGCGGCCGTGCGCACCTCGATGTCGCGGGCCTCAGCGCCGCGCCAGACCGTCGCGCGCACGGCGGGCTTGTCGGCGACCGCGCGCTCGACGTCGCGGAAGTGGGTGACCACCGCACCGTCGATCGCGAGCAGCAGGTCGCCCTGCTGCAGGTCACGGGCGGCCGCCGAACCACCGACGAGACGCGTGATCGTGAGCGCCTGGCGCGTGCCGCCGTCCGCGCTTTCGAGGCGCTTGACCCAATCGTCGGTCAGGCCAAGCCGTCGCGCGGCGGCGAGCGGTTGCGGAAAGAGCTCCGCCTCGAGCGAATAGATGGGGCGGCTCTCCCTCGCGCGCGCGACCATGTCGGCGAGTACATCGATCGGCACGCCGCGATTTTCCTGCACGACGTCGCGACCGCTCTCGGAAGCGAAGCTCGACCAGACGCCCGCGACCGCGCCCGATTTGTCGAGCAGCACGCCGTCGAAATCCTGCGGACCGTTGACCAGCTCGATCGTTTCGAGATTCGCCTCGCGAAACTGCATCGTGCGCGACAGTGGCAGCGCCACCGGGTCGATGTCGGCGACGGTGGTCGAGCGTGACTTGAGGCCGGTGTCCGGCGCGAGGCCCACGACCGTCACGGCATCACCCGCGCGCAGCGGCTTCGTGCCGAGCCTCGCGCTGCGCACCGGTGTCGTGCCGATCAAGGTCGGGTCGTACTGCACGATCGAGAGATTGTGCAGCGGGTGCACGAACACGACCCGCCCCGGCACTTCGAGCGTGCCCGCGAAAGTCACGCGCACATCGCCCAGTGAGACGGGCACCGTGTTGCGATCGACGACGACGAGCCCGCGTTCGGCATCGACCACGAGGCCAGTGCCGTGGTAGTTGCGTTCCGTGACGCCGGCCACGGCATACGGCATGTCGAAGGTGACCGCGACGAGCGAGGGCACGACGCGCGCGACATGCGGATCGCTCGCGGTCTGGAAGACCGTGCTGCTCACCACGGGTTCCCTCGGCGGCGGCGCAACCGGGAACGCCTTGCAGTCCCACAGGCCGCTCGCATCGTTGCGCCGGCAGCGTTGCGCCGGAAACCAGCGGCGATCCATGCGCACCGAGCGCAGCTGGCTGCCGTTCGGATCGTCGATCGTCGAATAGCGCACGGTGGCTCGATCGCCGTCGCCGAGCTTCGCCAGCGCGGCTTCAAGATCGCCGATGCCCGCGATGGCCGAGCCGTTCACCGCCGTGATCACGGCGCCGCGCGGCACACCCGAAGAGCCGAGCGCGTAGCCGGGGTTCGCGACATAGGCGCCGCGTACCGGCACGTTGAAATGGCGCGCCATCTGATAGGAGAGCGTATTGACGACCGCCTCACCGAACTCGAGGTATTCGTCGGGCGTGATCGCATGCAGGTCATCGACTGTCACTTTGGCCAAAACGACCGCCCCGCCCCGCTGCAGCTCGAGCTCCAGGGTCTTGCCGACGCTGTCGTCGAGTGCCGCATTCAGCGGCTCGAATTGCGTCAGGTATTTGCCGGCGACACGTATCAGGACATCGCCCGGCTGCAGCACGCCGGCCGCAGTGCTGCCCGGCAGCACTTCCGAAACCACCAGCATGCCGGTGTAATCCGGAAATGCCTTGCGCACCGACGCCTCGGTCCCGGGCTGCAGGCCAAGACGGCGCAGTTCATCGAAGGGCGTGTAGACGAAGGTGGTCTGCAACGTGCCGCGTGCGACGGGTTTGCCTTCGCGTATCAGATCGAGCGCGCGCTTCACGCGACCGAGCGGCAGATAGAAGCTCGATGCCGCGGCGCTCGATCCGCCGGCATTCAGCGCCACGACGCGACCCTGGATGTCGATCACCGGTGAGCCGGACGAGCCGCCCGAGGTTCCCGATGCCGCCTGCAGGTAGAAAGTATTGAAGTCGTTGTATTTGCCGATGCCGTACTCGGGCGCCTGGCGGTCGAGGCGCGCCAGCGTGCCCGCGAGGATCGAGAGCTGCTCGCCCGCGTTGTTGCCGATCACGCGGATCTCGCGCCCGATCTGTGCGCCTTCGGGATAGAGCGGCAACGCCTTCGGCTTGATGAAACGCAGCTTCGAGGGGTCGTAGCGGTAGATGCCGAAGTCGTGCACGGGATCGCGATACACCGGATAGAGCTGCACTTCCTCGCGATTGAGGAACGTCGCCTCGGCGATCACGGGCCCCGGTGTCACGACATGGCGGTTCGTCAGCACGAGGCCGCGCTCGGCATCGACGACGAAACCGGTCGCCTGCGCCGAAGCGTTCCATTCGGTGTCGAATGCGCGAGTCTGGTCGACTTCGATCGCAACGACGCTTTGCGCAATGCGCTCGAGCGTGCGGGTCCAGCCGCTGTCGGCGGGTTCCACGCCGACCACCGGCTCGGCGACGATCGCGGGGGCGCCGGCCTGCGAGGGCGTCGCCTGCGGCGGCGCGAGCTGCGCGTGCGCCGCGCCCGCAACGAGGAGGACGAGGCCGCCGAACCGCGCGAGTCGTGTCATGTCAGATTCCCCGGCCGAAGTTTTCCCGGAAGCGCGCGTCGAACTCCGCGCGCGAAAATCGATGGTTCTGTGTCCCGTGGTGCTCGATCTTGATCGCACCCATCAGCGAGGCGATGCGTCCCGAGGTCGGCCAGTCGAGCTGGTTCTGCAGCCCGTACAGCAGCCCCGCGCGATAGGCGTCGCCGCAGCCCGTCGGGTCGGCGAGCGTCGAAACGCGCGCGGTCGGAATTTCGTGCGTCTGGCCGTTGGCGTAGATGGTCGAACCCTTGCCGCCGCGGGTGACGAACAGCGCGTCGACCTTCGACGCCATTTCCTCGAGCGACCAGCCGGTGCGGTCGACGAGCAGGTTCGCCTCGTAGTCGTTGGCGGCCACCCAGGTCGCTTCGCCCACGAACTTGCGCAAATCGGGGCCGGAAAAGAGCGGCAAGCCCTGCCCCGGGTCGAACAGCACCGGAATCCCGGCCGCCACGAACTGTTCCGAATGCTCGATCATGCCTTCGCGATTTTCCGGCGCGACGACGCCGATGCGGATGCCGGCACCCTCCGGCACGCGATTGCGGTGTGCGAACATCATCGAGCCGGGATGGAACGCCGTGATCTGGTTCGAATCGAGGTCGGTGGTGATGAACGCCTGCGGCGTGAATTCACTTTCCATCCGGTCGATGTACGCGAGCGACAGTCCGTTGGCACGCAACCACGCTTCGTACGGCCCGAAGTCGCTGCCCACGACCGCCATCGCGTGGCCGTCGCCGCCGAGCAGCTTCAGGTTGTAAGCGATGTTGCCGGCGCAACCGCCGAAGTTGCGCCGCAGGCCCGGCACCAGGAACGACACGTTCAGCAGATGGATGCGATCGGCAAGGATGTGATCCTTGAACCGCCCGTCGAAGACCATCACCGTGTCGTAGGCGACGGAGCCACAGATCAAAGCAGACATAGTGTTCCTCAGCGATCGGTGAGCACGAGCGCCCACACCACGCCCCATAGCACGAATGACATGAAAACGGCCGCGGACCCGATGTCTTTCGCGAGTCCCGCGAGCACGTGCCGCTCGGGGCCGATGCGATCCACGGTCGCTTCGATCGCGCTGTTGACGAGTTCGACGACGAGGATCAGCAGCACCGGTGCGACGAGTAGAGCACGTTCCACGCCGCTGCGTCCAAGCCAGAGGCCGAGCGGGGCCGCACAGCCTGCAAAGATGATTTCCTGGCGGAACGCGGCCTCCTCGCGCCACGCGCCAAGGAGGCCTTTGCGGCTCACGTCGAACGCCCGCAGCAGGCGCGTGACGCCGCGCGGCTTGTCGCGCTCCATCAAGCGGCGGT
>CADEFQ010000046.1:3415-9661 GCA_902826635.1 uncultured Pseudomonadota bacterium | reverse complement strand
GCCCGCAGCAGGCGCGTGACGCCGCGCGGCTTGTCGCGCTCCATCAAGCGGCGGTATCCGGCCGCCAGGTGAGGTCGAGCTGGCGGGCCGCGCGCACGTCGTCGAGGCGACGCACCGGCAACGTGTACGGCGCGCCCTTCAGCATCTGCGCATCGCCCTCGGCTTCGCGCTTGATCGCGACCATCGCATCGATGAACGCGTCGAGCGCTT
This sequence comes from uncultured Pseudomonadota bacterium, assembly GCA_902826635.1. GTDB lineage: Bacteria > Pseudomonadota > Gammaproteobacteria > Steroidobacterales > Steroidobacteraceae > CADEFQ01. The sequence continues at coordinate 9,451 of CADEFQ010000046.1, read as the reverse complement.
CCTTGCTCTCGGTTTCGGTGGGCTCGATCAGCAGGCACTCGGGCACGAGCAGCGGGAAATACGTCGTCGGGGCGTGAAAGCCGAAGTCGAGGAGGCGCTTCGCGATGTCCATCGCGGTGACGCCCTGCTCCTTCGCCTGCCGCTTCGCGGTGATGATGAATTCGTGGCTCGCGCGGCGCTGCGGATAGGCGGCATCGAAGCCTGCCTGCATCAACTTTGCGAGCAGGTAGTTCGCATTGAGCGTGGCGAACTCGCCGACCCGGGCCATGCCCTCGCGACCGAGCATGCGCATGTAGATGTAGGCGCGCAGCAGCACGCCCGCGTTGCCCATGAAGGCCGAGAGCCGGCCGATCGACTGCGGCAGGTCTTTCTCCGCGAGCCAGCGATAGTGCTCGCCCTCGCGGCCGACGATCGGGATCGGCAGGAACGGCAACAGCCGCTCGCTCACGCCCACAGCGCCCGAACCCGGCCCGCCGCCGCCATGCGGCGTCGAGAAAGTCTTGTGCAGGTTCATGTGGATCACGTCGAAGCCCATGTCGCCCGGCCGCACCTTGCCGAGGATCGCGTTCAGGTTCGCGCCGTCGTAGTAGAGGAGCCCGCCGGCGGCGTGCACGATGCCGGCCACCTCCTTGATGCGCCGCTCGAACACACCGAGCGTCGAGGGGTTCGTGAGCATGATGCCGGCCGTGTTCGGGCCAACCGCCGCCTTGAGCGCCTCGACGTCCACGTCGCCGTCCGCAAGCACCGGGATCTCGCGCACCACGCAACCGCACATGGTCGCCGTCGCGGGGTTCGTGCCGTGCGCCGCCTCCGGAACGATGATCTCGTTGCGCGCGAGATCACCTCGCGCGCGGTGATAGGCGCGGATCATCGCGACGCCGGCGAATTCGCCGTGCGCGCCGGCCATCGGCGTGAGCGATACGCCGCGCATCCCGGTGACTGCCTTCAGCATTTCCTGCAGTTCGTACATGCAGGCGAGGAAGCCCTGGCCATGCGACTCGGGCGCGAGCGGGTGGCGGCCCGTGAACTCCGGCAGCAGCGCGTACTGGTTGCACGCCTTCGGGTTGTACTTCATCGTGCACGAACCGAGCGGGTAGAAGTGCGTGTCGATCGAGAAATTGAGCTGCGAGAGGCGCGTGAAGTGGCGCACCGCTTCAAGTTCGCTCACTTCCGGCAGCAGCGGCCGATCCTTGCGGCGCAGTTTCGCCGGCAAATCCCCCGGTGCCGCGGTCTTTTCCGGCCACTGGCCGGTGGCGCCGCGGCCCGCACGGGAGTACTCGAAAATCAGCTTTTCACGACGATGGGGCATGATGGGTTTCCAGTCTCAGGCAGCGCGCGCGGCGCGCAGCGACTCGGTGAGCGCGGCGGCGTAGCGCTCGATGTCGGCCGCGGTCTTGGTTTCGGTCGCGCACACGAGCAGCGCCGCGCCGAGTTCGGGGTAGTCCTCGGAAAGATCGAAGCCGCCGAGAATGCCGCGGCTCGCGAGCTCGCGCAGCACGCCCGCGACCGGCCGGTCGAGCAGCAGCACGGTCTCGTGGAAATGCGGGCCCTCGAAGGCCCTGCGCACGCCCTTCACGCGAGAGAGCGCCGCGACGAGGTCGCGTGTGCGCTGCGCGGAAAGCGCCGCGACGCGCTCGAGCCCCTCCGGGCCCATGATCGACAGGTAAATCGTCGCCGCCGTCATCAGCAGGCCCTGGTTGGTGCAGATGTTCGACGTCGCCTTGCCGCGGCGGATGTGCTGCTCGCGCGCCTGCAGCGTGAGCGCGAAGCCTTCCCGGCCGTCGAGATCGACCGTGCGGCCGACGATGCGGCCCGGCATCTGGCGCACGTGCTCCATGCGCGTCGTCATGAAGCCGAAGTAGGGTCCGCCGGACGACAGCGGGACGCCGAGCGGCTGGCCCTCGCCGACGACGATATCGGCGCCCTTCGCGCCCCATTCTCCCGGCGGCTTGAGCAGCGCGAGCGACGTGGGGTTCACGACCGCGATCACCAGCGCGCCCTGCGCATGTGCCCAATCGGTGAGCGCATCGACATCCTCGAGCGCACCGAAGAAATTCGGCTGCTGGATCACGAGGGCGGTGATGTCCTCGCCCGCGTGCGACGCGAGCGCCGCGGGATCGACGCAGCCCGTCTCACGCAGATACGGCACGGTGTCGAACCGGAGCGCCTGGTTGCCCGCCGTCGCCACCGCGACCTTGCGATAGTGCGGGTGTACGGTCGTCGGCACGAGCAGGCGCAACGACTGCGATTTGCGATGCGCGCGCACGGCCATCAACGCCGCTTCCGCGAGCGCCGAGCCACCGTCGTAGAGCGTCGCGTTCGAGACCTGCATGCCGGTCAGGGACGCGAGCATCGTCTGGTATTCGTAGATCGCCTGCAGCGTGCCCTGGCTCGCCTCGGCCTGATAGGGCGTATAGGCGCTGTAGATTTCGCCGCGACTCACGATCGCCCACACCGCCGAGGGAATGTGGTGTTCATAGGCACCCGCGCCGAGGAACGACAGCGGCCGTCCGTCTTCCTTCGAGCGTTCCGACATCAGCCGCCCGATCTCGAGCTCGGAGAGCCCGACGGGCACGCCCGCCAGCGACTGGATGCGCAGTTCCTGCGGGATCTCGTCGAACAGCGCCTCGATCGAGGGCGCGCCGATCGCGGCGAGCATCTCGCGCACGTCGTCTTCGGTATGCGGAATGAACGGCATGGCCTCTCCCTTACGCGCCTTCGGCCTGCAGCACCGCCTCGTAGTCCGAAGCGGAGAGCAGTGCGTCGATCGCGCGCGGATCGACAGGTTTCACGCGGATCAGCCAGCCGCCGCCATACGGGTCCTGGTTGATCAGCTCGGGCGCGGCGGCGAGCTCGGAATTGGCCGCGATCACCGTGCCCGCGATCGGGCTGTAGACATCCGACGCCGCCTTGACCGATTCGACCACGGCGCAGGCTTCGCCCGCCGCGAGCGTGCGACCCACGCTCGGCACCTCGACGAACACGAGGTCCCCGAGCGCCGCCTGCGCGTGATCGCTGATGCCGATTTCGACCGTACCGTCGCCGAGGGGTTTCACCCACTCGTGGCTTTTCGCATATTTCAGGTCTGCGGGAATCTGGCTCATGGAGTCTCTCCGGTCATGAAACGAGTACTTTGCCGTGGCGGACGAAAGGCGGCTTGACGACGCGCGCCGCGAGCAGCTTGCCGCGGATGTCGACCTGCACGCGCTCCCCCGCGCCCGCGGGCACGCGGGCGAGTGCAATCGATTTTTCAAGCGTGGGTGAGAAGGTGCCGCTCGTGATCTCGCCCTCGCCGACGCCCGGGACGATCACCTTCTGGTGACCGCGCAGCACGCCGCGATCCTCGAGCAAGAGGCCTACGAGCTGGCGCGAGGCGCCTTGCGCGCGAATCGTCTCGAGGGCAGCGCGCCCAGTGAAGTCGCGGCTCGCCGGCTCGAACGCCACCGTCCACGCGAGGCCCGATTCGAGCGGATGCGTCGCCTCGTCCATGTCGTTGCCGTAGAGGTTCATCCCCGCCTCGAGCCGCAGCGTATCCCGCGCGCCGAGGCCGCAGGAGCGCACCCCGCGCTCATTGAGCGCGATCCAGGTCGGCTCCACCTCCGCGACCGGCAGGATGATCTCGAATCCATCTTCACCGGTGTAGCCCGTGCGGGCGACGAACCAGGCGCCGATCGCGCGACCGTTGAAGGGTGTGAGCGCCATGACCGCCGCAGGCGAGGCGTCCTGCGTCGCAGGCGGCAGCAGGCCCTCGACGATGCCGCGCGCGGCCGGCCCCTGCACGGCGAGCATGCCGAGGTCGGTGCGCTCCGCGACCTGGACGTCGAAGCCGGCAGCGTGGGCGCGGATCCACGCGAGGTCCTTGTCGCGCGTGCCCGCATTGACGACCACGCGGAAGAAGCTCTCGCCGAGGTAATAGACGATCAGGTCATCGAGCACACCGCCCGCCTCGTTCAGGAGGCAGGTGTACAGCGCCTTGCCGGGCACCCGCAGCTTGCCGACATCGTTCGCGACGAGCCCCGCGAGGAACGGGCGTACCTCGCTGCCGGTGAGGTCGACGACGCACATGTGCGACACGTCGAACACGCCCGCGTGGCGGCGCACCGCGTGGTGCTCCTCGATCTGCGAACCGTAGTGGACGGGCATGTCCCAGCCCCCGAAATCGACCATTCGGGCGCCGAGGCGCGTGTGCAAGTCATAGAGCGGTGTACGTCGTCCCATGTGGACTCACTTCCACCGCCCCTCTGTCCTGTGACCTGAGAGATCGGGCGGGCCCACCTGGACTCGCCTCACCCCTTCGGTGGGTGGGTCGAACCCACCGCTCTCCAGAGCTCGCCTCGGATCTGCCGTTCGTTTGCCTGAGCGTTTCCGGGCGGAACTTGCGCCTTCGGCGTCCGCGCCCGCGAGGGCGGCGGATCTCTCTGGTCAGTCGTGATACGGCGAGCGGCCACATGATACCAGCCACCGCAGCGACTAGAATAAGAGTCTCATGTCAGCCCACCCCCGCCGCCCCAGCCTTGCAGTCCGTGTCGGTTCCGTCGTGATCGGCGGCGAACACCCCGTGGTCGTGCAATCGATGACCAACACCGACACCGCCGACGCCGAAGCCACGGCCCAACAGGTCAAATCCCTCGCCCGCGCCGGCTCCGAGCTGGTACGCATTACCGTCAACAGCGACGAAGCCGCTGCGGCGGTGCCGCACGTCAGGGACCGGCTCGACCAGATGGGTGTCGCCGTGCCGCTGATCGGCGACTTTCATTTCAACGGCCACAAGCTGCTGCGCGAACACCCCGCCTGTGCCGAGGCGCTCGCGAAATACCGGATCAACCCCGGCAACGTGGGCCGCGGCAGCAAGCGCGATCCGCAGTACGCCGAGATGATCGAAACCGCCTGTCGTCATGACAAGCCCGTGCGCATCGGGGTCAACTGGGGCAGCCTCGACCAGGACCTGCTGACCCGCATGATGGACGAGAACTCGCGCGCCGCTGCGCCGCGCTCGGCGCAGGACGTGATGCGCGACGCGATCGTGACCTCCGCCGTCGCGAGCGCCGAGCGCGCGCGCGAGCTGGGTCTTCCCGCCGAACGCATCGTGCTCTCGGCCAAAGTGAGCGGAGTGCAGGACCTGATCGCCGTCTATCGCGACCTGGCCGCGCGCTGTCGCTACCCGCTGCACCTCGGGCTCACGGAAGCCGGCATGGGCTCCAAGGGCATCGTCGCCTCGACCGCCGGCATGTCCGTACTGCTGCAGCAGGGTATCGGCGACACGATCCGGGTGTCGCTCACGCCGGAGCCCGGCGGGGACCGCACGCAGGAAGTGATCGTCGCGCAGGAGATCCTGCAGACGATGGGGTTGCGGGCCTTCATCCCGATGGTGGTCGCCTGCCCCGGTTGCGGGCGCACGACCAGCACCTATTTCCAGCAGCTCGCGCAGTCGATCCAGTCGCATGTGCGCCATCGCATGCCCGAATGGCGCAAGGAGTACGAGGGTGTCGAGGACATGACCGTCGCGGTGATGGGCTGCGTGGTCAACGGCCCCGGTGAGAGCAAGCACGCGAGCATCGGCATCAGCCTGCCCGGCACGGGCGAGCGCCCGGTCGCACCGGTCTACGAGGACGGTGAGAAAACCGTGACGCTGAAGGGGGATCACATCGCCGAGGAATTCCAGGCGCTCGTCGAGCGCTACGTCGCGCGCCGTTTTGCACGCAGGAGTGCGGCATGAACGAACTGGGTGACCGCAAATGCGTGCCCTGCGAGGGCGGCGTGGCGCCGCTCACGCGCGCCGAGGCGGAGCGGCTGGGCGCCGCCCTCGACAGCGGCTGGCGACTCGCCGCCGATGCGCAATCGATCCGCCGCGAATTCGCGTTCCGCGACTTCTTCCGTACGATGAGTTTCGTCAACGCGCTCGCGCACATCGCGAACCTCGAGGATCATCATCCGGATCTCGAGGTCGGCTACAACTACTGTCGCGTGGTGTTCACGACCCACGCGATCCGCGGCTTGTCGGAGAACGATTTCATTTGCGCCGCGAAGATTGATCGG
>CADEFQ010000046.1:0-3315 GCA_902826635.1 uncultured Pseudomonadota bacterium | reverse complement strand
TAGGTGGAATACGTGTGGTAGACGACCCCGTCCTCCAGCGCGAACGCACTCAGGCCGGGCCGTTCGCGCGTGAAGGTGGCGACGTCGGTTCCGGTCGTCGCCGCTATTTCGGCGACCGGTCCCGAGCCGCCGCCCGCCGGCTCGCGCCGATAGTTGTATTCGATGCCGCCGGCACGCTGCTGCTCGTCGGAGAACCAGACGTTGAAATCGGAGTTGAAGTCGCTGTCGAACGACGACGCCCAGGGAAACGTCCAGCCCATGCGCCGCTGATACGCCTGCAGCTTCGCAAGCGGCGCACGCGACACGGCGGCCAGCGTCACGTCATGGTTCGAGAGGTGCACGGCGATGCTGTCGAAGCCGTCGGCGATCGCCGAACAGGACGGGCACCCCGCCTTGTAGTCGGGTCCGAACATGAAATGGTAGACGAGGAGCTGCGAACGACCGCGGAAGAGATCGACGAGTTGCGCGGCGCCTCCCGCGGTATCGAAACGGTAGGCTTTGTCGATTCGCACCCACGGCAGCTCCTGCCGCCGCTGCGCGAGCGCGTCGCTGCGCCGGGTGAGATCCTTCTCGGCTTCGAGCAACGGGAGACGGGCGGCCAGCCAGTCCGCACGGGTCCCGGTCCTGTGGCGACTCATCGCTTGTCTCCCGTCGGACGCCGCACGGCGCGCACCTTTCCGGTGGAACCTCCGCCGCAATAAAAGAGGCCTGCGCCATCGGACTCGAGCCCGCTGACCCCGGTGCCCGGCGGCATCGCAAGCCGCTCAAGCACGGCCCCGCTGTCCGGGTCGATGCGAAGGATCTCGCTCTCGTCATCTTCCCAGTTGCCGTGCCACAGCTCACCGTCGACCCAGGTCACGCCGGTCACGAAGCGATTGGATTCGATGGTCCGAAGGATCGAGCCAGTGGCCGGATCGACCTGATAGATCTTGCGTTCGCGGTAGTGCCCGACCCAGAGGCTTCCCTCAGCCCAGGCGAGGCCCGAATCTCCGCCTTTGCCGGGCGACGGGATCGACGCGACGACTGCGCCGGTCACCGGATCGATCTTGTCGATGCGCGCTTCGGCGATCTGGTAGAGGTGGGTACCGTCGAAGGCGGTACCGGCGTCGCAGGCGCGATCGAGCGTACGCGCGACCTCGCCGGTCGCCGCATCGAACGCGACCAGCCGGGGGCCAGTCGCCGCCCAGACATGACGGCCATCGTGAGTCACGCCGTTGATCCGCTCGGCTCCGTCGAAGGGTCCGTACTCGCGTACGATCTCGGCAGCGCGGGTCGCCACCGTCGCTTGCGTCGCGCTTGCCTTGCTCTTCGTGTTGCTCGCACTCATCGCCCTGCTCCTTTTCTCCGGCGCGCTGCCGTTCAGCGCCGTCACGGCAATCTACGTCAGCGGCAGTGTTGCGGGGAGTAACAAGTTCGTCGCGAATCCGGACGACGGCGGTGCGAGCCAGCGCTGCGCTCGGGCGCGCCCGATCGAGCGCGCCCGCCCGCCCGACTCGAGCCCGGCGAGCGCGCGCTGCACCGTGCGTTGGCTCGCCCCGAGGGCGAGCGCGAGGGCCGAGGTGGACCACGCCGCGCCGTCAGCGAGCAGTGCCAGCAGCGAGGCCTGATCGCCCTCGATCGGCGGCGCGAGGACGACGACGTCGGTCGCCCCACGCGGCGTGATCGCGAACCCCTGCGCGCTCGCCTCGATGCGCGCGATCGGCGCCGCGAGCGCCCGCAGGCGCCCGATTTCGACGCGCAAGCGCGCCCGGTGCGACTCGTTCGCCCGCCGGATGCGAAACGCCCGCGCGATCAGCGTGTGCCGATCGACATCGCCGGGCCACGCTTCCGCGAGCGCTTGCGCCAGGACGAACAACACCGGCCGGCGCGCGAGCGGCCGCCAGAACGCGCCCACTCGCAGCCCGCGACGACAGGCATCCAGCACCAGCGTGCCTGAAGCCAGGAGCCCTTCGACCTCCTCGAGCCGCAGCGACCGCGCGTGGCCCGCGCGAATGGACCGTGCAACCGGACGATCGAGCGTCGCGCGCGCCTCGGCCACTTCGGCGAGGAGCGCCGGCACGCGCGCGCGGGTGGCCGCTGCGTGCGCGCGCGTGAGCGCCGCATTCGCCAACGCGGTACGCAGCGAGCGCAGCGACAGCTCCGCGGTCGCCAACTCGGCGACCGCCAGCAGCGCGGGTGGCAGGTCGTGCGCGTCGAGGCGCGTCTTCACGCCCGCGAGCGCGGCCGCGGCCTCATCGAGTCGGCCGAGCAGGATCAGGCGTCGCACGGCGATCAGGTGCGCCTGCAACGCATTCGCTCGATCGGCGCGCGCCTCGAGCGTAGCCGTCGCCACCGCGAGGGCGCGCGGCGAGATCTGCAAATCGCGCATCGCGAGCGCGACCTCAGCCCCGGCGACGACGCAGCGCGCGCGCGCCAGCGCTTCGTGGGCGCCGAACCCGCGTGCCGCGCGCCGAAGGAGTTCGCGGGCGCGCGGCTGCTCGCCGAGCTGGGCCATTGCGATACCGCGAAGAGCGAGCGCCGGCGGGTCGTCGCGCAGCGCGACGCGCTTCAGCGCGCCGAGCGCGTCACCGGCGGCGAGCGCGCGCGCGGCGGCGGCGATCAGGGAGTCCATCGCGACGGGCTACTGCGCGGCGTGCGCCGAGCGGCCCCCGGCAGCTCGCCGGAAATCCCCAACGCTCTTTCGGCGAAGACGCGTTTCAACGGCCCCATCCGGTTGACGAGTCCGAGGCTCCGCTGCGCCAGTCCCGCGACCGGCCCCTGCCCCATCGCCAGCAGGTCATTGAAGCCGCTCATCGCTGTCGACATCAGCTCGTTGTGCGGGCGGCGCCGGCGCTCGTAGCGACGCAATAGCCTCAGCGCGCCGGGGTCTTCGCGCTCATCCCTTGCCTCGACGAGCACATCGGCCAGCGTCGCGGCATCGAGGAAACCGAGGTTCACGCCCTGCCCCGCGAGCGGATGCACCGTGTGCGCCGCATCGCCGATCAGCGCACAGCGCTCGCGGACATAGTGCGCCGCGCTCGTCGCTGCGAGTGGAATCGACACTCGCCCGCTCGCGAGCCGCACCTCACCCAAGGCGCCATCGAGCGCCGCGGTCAGCTCCCGCTCGAAGTCCGGCACCGAAAGGGTACGCAACTCGGTCGCACGATCGTTGCCCACCGACCACACGATTGAACACTGGCCGTTCGCGAGCGGCAGGAAAGCGAGCGTGCCGTGGCCGAGGAAACGCTGCCACGCGGTATTTTCATGGGGGCGCGCGGTCGCGACATTGGCGACGATCGCCTGCTGATCGTAGTCCCGCGTGCTTGCGGAGAGGCC
>CADEFQ010000045.1 GCA_902826635.1 uncultured Pseudomonadota bacterium | reverse complement strand
TGATCTGCATCAGGCTCGTGTACGCCGCGGGAAACTCGAGCGCATCGATCACAAAATGACCCGACGCAAGTCCCGGGGTGTCGCCGAGCGCGACCTTCGCGGTGCCGTGCATCGTGAGGAGCCGCGGCGCCGCGACATCGATGCGCGTGAGATCGACGGTGCTACCGGTCCAGGCGCCGAGCGCGTGCACCGTGAGCGGGTTCTGGTTGAAATCGAGCAAGACCGGCCCGGCGAGCGCCTGGCCGCGCTCGCCCTTGAGCGTCGCATCGACCCCGTAGCCGCCCTCGCGCGTCTCGAGCGCGAGCGCCAGCGTGGCCGCAGCGCCTTCGGCGATGATCGTACTGTCTTCGTTCGACAGGTTGATATCCGCCAGTGCGAGTGTCGCCTCGGCGCGCATCGGTGTCGGGCCGCCCCGCGCCGAGAACCGGCCCGACGCATGGCCCTCAAGGGTCCACCCTTCCGGCAGCGCAAACCACGGGCTGAGGAGTGCGCGCAACTCCGCGGCTTGCAGGTCTCGCGCGCGGCCGTCGACCCGCCAGCCGGCCTGGGCCGAGCCGGCCTCGAGATCGAGGCGCCCGCCCGCGAGCTTCGCGATCGCGAGGCGTGCCGTAGCGTTCGAGGTATCCGCGCGGTACTCGCCGGATGCCGTGAGCGACAGCGACCCGAGCGGCGTTTGCGCCACCGTGAGACGCGCGTCGGTGCAACCAAACCGCGGGTCGGCGATCACCACCGCGCGACAGTCGAGGCGCAGTCGCCGAAGTCCCGGCAGATCCCCGCCGGGTTGAATGTGCGCGATCTCGAGCGTCGCGGCGGTGGCCGCCTCCGTGCCGAGCGTGAGACGGACGCTGACGTCCGCCAACCGCTGGCCGCCCGCAACCACTTCGCGCGCCTTGAACACGAGGGCGTCGATCGCATGCGCGCCCGTCGCCGGCAGGCAGGCGAGAAGCAATCCACTGAATAGGCGCGACGTCACGACAGGCAGTGTAGCGCGCAGGCGCTGTCATGCCGTTGTCATGAAACTGCCATCGTGGTGCCGCGCGCGCTGGACACCATGCCCGCATGACAGGGCACCAAAGCATCTCGCAGCTGATCGCACGGTTCGATGTCGCGGAGCTTCAGTGGTGTCGCCGCCTCAATCGTGGCGCCGACTCGCGGGTCGTGCGGGCGCTGTTCGTGTTCGCGAGCCGAATCGGCGACGGCGCGCTCTGGTATGCACTGGTGCTCGCGTTGCCACTCGCTTTCGGCCGCGAGGCGCTGCCGACGGCGCTCTCGATGGCTGCGACGGGGCTCGCGGGGCTCCTCGCCTACAAATGGCTCAAGCGCACTTTCGTGCGCGAGCGTCCGTTCATCCGCCACCGAGGCATCTCGCTCGCCACGGCGCCGCTCGATCGCTACAGTTTTCCCTCGGGCCACACCCTGCACGCCGTGTCCTTCACCTGGCAGGCGGTGCACTTCGCGCCCGATCTCGGCTTCGTGCTGCTGCCACTCGCCGCGCTGATCGCCGCCTCGCGCGTGGTGCTCGGCCTCCATTACCCCACCGACGTACTGGTCGGGGCCGCGATCGGCGCGGGGTTCGGCGCGGTCGGGGTCGCGACCCTGTAGCGCGTTCTGCGCTAAACTCTGCCGCCTACCGGTTGACCCCATCGCGCCTGGCGCGGGAGCCTGCATGGTGACGAAGCGTGCGTTGATCGTCGACGACTCGAAATCGGCGCGCGCATTCCTTTCCCGTATCCTCACGAAATACGAGATCGAGGTGGATACCGCGGAATCCGCCGAACAGGCGATCGAGTATCTCGGCGGCCAGCGGCCCGATGTCATCTTCATGGACCACCTGATGCCGGGCATGGACGGCTTTCAGGCCGTGCAGATCATCAAGAACAATCCGCGCACCGCCACCATCCCGATCATGATGTACACCTCGCAGGAGGGGGAGCTCTATGTCGGGCAGGCGCGGGCGCTCGGCGCGATCGGCGTGCTGCCGAAACAGATCCAGCCGACCGACGTGTCGAAAGTGCTGTACCAGCTGAAGCTCATTCCGGACCGCCGCACCGACGAGCAGCGCTCGTTCGAAGCGGTGCCGACCGGCGAGAGGCCCGCACCCGCCGGTGCGGCGCCGCCCGCGCTGCGCGTCCCGGCGACGCCGGCGGCCGACGAGCCGACCGTCGCGGGGCTGCCCGCCACCGCCGCGGAGCTGCGCACCCTGATCGAAGCCATCGTGCGCGAGCACTCGACCGCGTCGCGTCGCGCGATCACCGCCCATTTCGACGAACAGGCCGCGCGCCTGATCGAGAACGTGCGCGGCGCCGTGCAGGATGCTTCGCCCGACCCGCTACTGGCCACCGCGCCGCGCGCCGCGCCGGCCGCGCGACCCTGGGGCTGGGCGGTGGCGATTGCAGCGCTGATCGCGGGCACGGCCCTCGGCGTGCTCTGGTGGCGGCAGGTCGAAGCGAATCGCGCGCTCGGCGCGCAACTCACGGTCGCCCGCGCGCAAAGCGAATCTCTGACAACGAAGATTGCGACGTTCGAGGCGGCCGAGGCGGCGCGCGCCGAGGAAATCGCCTCGGGCGTACTCGCGTCGCGCACGCTGGCCGAGGCCGGCCTGCTCGCGCGCGCGCTCGTTCCGTATGGCGAAATGCCGCTCGCGAACGATCGCCTCACGGTCGTGCGCGACTCGCTGGCGAAGCTCGCTGCGGGCGGCTTTCGCGGTGAAGTCGATGTCACGACGTACCCGGGCCGCTTCTGTCTCATCGGCAATGCGGCGGAAGGCTACTCCCTCGCGCCGGACGACACGCCCGTGAGCCGCTGCGATCTGATTGGCAACCCGGCCTTCGACGGCACGCGCCCCGCCCAGCGCGAATCGCTGGCGTTTGCGAATCTCGTGGCCGAAAGTCGTCGCGAAAGCGGCGGCGCCATCGACGTGCGCGTGGCGACGGGCAACGCCGACGACACGGCGCTCGCCTATCCCGCCCTCGTAAACGGCCTGACCGCCGCCGAATGGAACCGGGCGGGCTACGCGAACAATCGCGTCGAACTGCGTGCGCGCCCCGCGCCCTGACACTGCGCTCGAGGGCGGAATCGCCGGCGGCGCCCGCTACCACCCGCACGCCATCGTCGACCCCTCGCTCGTGGCGCCGCTCTGGTTACGAGGCGGACATGCCCAGTCGATCCTGCCGAGCCTGCCGTGGCGCCGTCCTGCCGTCGAACGCCGCGCGCAACCGGTGCTCGCGGCGAGCGTGGAGCGGCTGATCGACTGCGGCGAAGGCACGACCCTGCAGGGGTTTCAGGCGCGTCCGCCGCACGCCGGCACCGGCGCTCCGCTCACCGTGGTGCTGCATGGCTGGGAGGGCAGCGCGCAGTCGCTCTATGTGCTGTCGCTCGCACAGACGCTCCACGATCTGGGGCACGAAGTCGTGCGGCTCAACCTGCGCGATCACGGCGACACGCATCATCTCAACCGCGAGCTTTTCCACTCCTGCCGGTTGCCAGAGGTGCTCGGCGCCTTGCGCTCGATCCAGCGCGACGCGACCGCGCGGCCGTTCAATCTCGTCGGCTTTTCGCTCGGCGGAAATTTCATGCTGCGCGCAGCCGCCGCTGCGGGCGAGGCGGGCATCGAAGTCGCGCACGCGATCGCGATCTCGCCGGTGCTCGATCCGAAGCGCACGCTCGACGCGCTCGAGCGCGGCGCCTCCCTTTACAGCCGCTATTTCGTGCTGAAGTGGAGCCGCTCACTCGTCAAGAAACAGGCGGCGTGGCCCGAGGACTACGATTTCACGGCGTTGATGCGCCGGGGCGGCCTGCGCCACATGACTGCCGAACTCGTGAGTGAGCACACGGGCTTTCCGTCGCTCGACGAATACCTCGACGGCTACGCGATCACCGGCGAACGCCTCGCGCACCTGGCGGTGCCTTCGACGATCATCGCCGCGCTCGATGATCCGATCATTCCGCCGGCCGACCTGCCGCGTCTCGCTGCTCCCGAAGCGCTCCGCATCGTGCTCACGCCTCACGGAGGTCACTGCGGCTTTTTCGAGAGCCTCACCGCGGCGAGCTGGGCCGACCGGCGCGTCGCTACCATTTTGCAGGCTTCTCGATCTCCGTGAAAGTGCGGAAGAAGCATTCACGCCCGTCAACGTAGATCGAACCGAACTTGTCGAGCGACCCCAGCGTGTCGCTCACGAAGCCGACCCGCTGCGCGAAGTTGAGGCCAAAGCAGGGCCCGAAGAAGGTCGCACGGTAGTACTTGCCGTTCTGCGCGCGTACCAGCAACGCATCGTCGCGGTCGGCGCGCCAATCGCGGATGCCGCCGTAGTTGACGAAGTTGATCTGCGCACGATCCGGTGGCGGTTTCGCTTCCGTGGTCTTCGGCGGGTCAGCGGCGTAAGCCGTAGCCGCGACCGCCAGTGCCGTCGCAGCCCAAAGTGTCGTGATCTTGTTCATGGTCAGTTAGAGGGCAGGGCGCGACGACAGTTCGTGCGAATGGACGAAATTTAACGATGCGCGGGCGGGTTGCCGCCCATCGCCTGATGCATTGCATCGCGCCAGCGGCGAAACCCCGCATCGGCCCGGCTCGCGGGATCCGGGTCGAAGGATTGCATGGCCGTGAAGGCCGGCGCGGGCGCGCGCGCGAGCAGCCCAAAGATGCCGCGGGCGGTCGCCTCTGGATGGGCAGGACGCAACAGGCGGATGCCGCAGAGGTCCGCGATCAGTTCGAGGAGCCCGTCGGAACGGGCGAGCCCGCCCGTCGCGATCGCGCGCGCGATCGGCCCCGTGCGCTTTAGATGATCGAAATTCTCGCGCACGAGGCAGGCAATGCTCGCGACGAGCGCGAAGAACTGCGCCTCGCTGTTGCCTTCACCGATGAACCGCGGCACGAAATCGCTGCGCCAGAAGGGCGAACCGAGACCGGACACGCCGTTCAGGAACAGCAGTTCCGGTGCAGCGCGCGTGTCGCGGTCCGCCGCTTCCCAGCGACGCCAGGCGGCATCGACATCGAGCGAGCCACGCGCGGCGAGCCATTCGATCGCGCTCGCCGCGCCGTTGACAGTGCCTTCGAGCGAGTAGAGCGTGCGGCTCGCGTCACCGTAGAGGACGCTCGCGAGCAGCGCGCCGGGCTCTGCGCGTTCCATGCCGGTCGCGCGCTGAAGGAATGCGCCGGTGCCGAGATTGAGGTACAGCGTGTCCTCACGCGGCAGCCCCCACGCGAACGGCACCGCGGACTGATCCCCCGTCACAACCGAAAGCCTGGTGCCGGGCACCGGCATTTCGGTGATCGGGGCGTCAAGCACGGTGAGGCCCGGTGCCGGCAACCATTCGCGCGCCACGCCGAAGAGGGCGAGCAGCCTGGGGCACCAGTCGCCGCGCGCCGCGTCCCACAGCTGCGTGCGTGCGGCGTTGGCGGGGTCGACGCGCGCCGGAGCGCCCGTGAGCCGCGTCGCGATGAACGTCGCGAGCGGACCGACGACGAGGTCCCCACGCTCGGCCGCGTCGCGTACGGAAGGCAGGTGCTCGACGCACCAGCGAATCTTCGTCGCGCCGTAGTGCGCCGACAGCGGCAAACCCGAGAGGCGACGGATCTCCGGTTCGCGTTCGCGCAAGGGCTCGAGCGCGGCCGCGGCGCGCCGGTCCTGCCACGAAAGGACGGGCGACAGCGCCTCGCCCGTTCCGCGCCGCCAGCACACGATGCTCGAGCGCTGCGTGGCAAGGCCCGCCGCCGTGGGTGCGGGCGCATCGCCGCGCGCAGCGAGCGCGCGAGCGGCCACGGTCGCGAGTGATGCCACGATCTCCTGCGCGTCGTGTTCGACCCGATCATCGCCGATCCGGACGGTCGCGATCGGCACGCGCGCCTCCGCGAGTTCGCGTCCCGCCTCATCGAAGAGCAGCGCGCGACTTGCCTGTCCGCCCTGATCGAGCGCGAGCCAGGTGTTGCGTGGCTGGCTCGAGCGTTTCATTCCGGTGTGAGCGGCAGCGCGTCGACGTTCGCGACGGCCCGGCGCGCGGGCAGGGATGCGGCGATCCGCTGCAACACCTGCGCAGAGGTGGCGCGAAATGCCGTGAGCTTGCCGCCGTAGATCGAGATCACGCGCGGCCGCCTGTCGCGGTCAACGACGAAATGTGTCTCGCGCGAACGGTGAAAGACGTGCCCGGGCCCGCCCGGCAGGACGCGAAGACCCGCAAACAGGCGTCGCCTGCCCGCGTCCGACGCAGCGGCAGCGGCTGCCGGAAAGTATCGCCGCAGCACGCCGAGCAGATAGTGCTGCTCGCCCGCAGTGGGGGCGACGTCGTCGGGGCTGCCGCGATAGCGCACCTCCGTCGTGCCGATCATCAGCGCGCCGTGGTACGGCATCACGAAGATCGCACGCCCATCCCGCGGGCTCTCGACGTAGTAGATGCCACGCTCGGGCGGCGGTGCCGCGAGCAGCAGATGCGTGCCCTGTACAAGTTCCAGCTTCGGCACCTCGATCGCCGGAGCCACCTCGCGAGCCACGTGTGCCGCCCAGGGGCCGGCGGCGTTCACGAGCACCCTCGCGCGACATTCCTGCATGCTGCCGTTCGCCGCGTAACGCACGATCACGCCGTCCTCGCGCAGCTCCGCGCCGACGAATGCGCCGGGGACGACCGCCTCGGCACCGAGGCGTCGCGCCGACCCCATCACCGCGCGCGTGAGCGCCGCGTCGTCGGTTTGCCCGTCGTGATACCAGAAGACGTGCTGGAGGCCGCGCGTCTCGAGCCCGTCGAGCGTGTCCCACTCGCGCCTTGGCACGCGACCGAAGCCCGCGCCGCGCGCGAAACCGGCGAGGCCCGCGTAGAGTGCGAGCCCGGAGGCGAGCACCCACGGCCTGCGGCGCGTGTCGGCGTAGACCGGGATGTAAAAGCGCTGCAGTCGCACGAGCTCCGGGGCGAGGCGCAGCAGCGCCGTGCGCTCGTGCAGGCTCTCTCGCACGAGGCGCAGTTGACCCGTTTCGAGGTAGCGCAGGCCGCCGTGGATCAGCTTGCTCGAGCGGCTCGACGTGCCGGCCGCGAGCTGCGACTTCTCGAGCAGCAGCACGCGATGCCCCGCGGCGGCTGCGCGCTGCGCGACACCGACTCCGTGGATGCCACCGCCGACGATCGCGAGGTCGAAGGCATTCGCCACGCGGCTACGCCGGCGCGCCCGTGCGCGCGCGCATCGCGACGCCGAGCTCGCGCACGGCCATGGTTTCGACGAAATCCGCGCCGCGCGACGCGAGCGAGATCGCCTGCTCGATCGCGGTGACTTCGTAGATGACCCAGCGCCACGTGCCGCGCCACAGGGTCTCGCCCGGCCCGACTTTTTCCTGGTCGCAGAACAGGAACTCGGGCTGCAGCGCCTCGCATTTCAGGCGCGTGTGGCTGTCGTATTGCGGCAGCACCCAGCCGATGCGCACGCCGCCGATCTGGCGGGCGCGAAACACCGCGGGCAGGTCGAAGGAAATGACGACGATCTGGCTGCGCCATGGGCGCACGGCTTCGAGGACCTGCGGGACCACCTGATCGTGGCCGAACCGGGCGAGGCTCGCGCGCTTGATCTCGACGAACAGCGTGACTTCGGGGCGATCGTCGAGCAGCTGTGCGGCGTCGGCGAGCGTGGGAATACAGGTGCCGGCGTACTGGGCGCCGAAACGCGCGCGCTCCGCGGCTTCGATGTTCACCAGTTCCGCGACGGGTTTGTCGAACACGCTGCCGGTGACGCCGGTGGTGCGGGAGAGATCCGCGTCGTGGATCACGACCGGCACGCCGTCAGCCGAAAGGTGCACGTCGATTTCGAGGAACCGCGCGCCGAGGTCGAGCGCGGAACTGAGCGCCGGCAGGGTGTTCTCGGGGAATTCGCGCGCATTGCCGCGGTGGGCAACGAGGTGGACGATTCGGGCCGGCTTCATGCGCCAGCTCGCGCGGCTGTCGGCGATTCCCAACAGCGACTCCTGTTCCGCGCACGAGGCTGGTGTGTAACCATGGGCCTGGTCTCGTCTGTCATCCGGGTTGACTCCGGGCAGTATATCCGGGGGTGCCAGTTGATTCGCACGAAGCTGCAGGGATTGCCGATCGTCGCGCTCATCGTTGCTTTCGCGGCCGTTGCCGGTTGCGGTACCAGCAGCGCGCCCGACAACACACCGAACGCCGACACGACGCCACCTACCGTGCCGACGAATCTCCTCGTCACCGCACCCGCTCCGACCCAGGTGCAACTCGCCTGGTCTGCTTCGACGGATTCGGGCGGCAGCGGTCTCGCGGGCTATCGCGTCTTTCGCAACGGAAGCGCGACGCCGCTCGCCTCGCCGACGGCGAACAGCTACACCGACACCACCGTCGTCGCGAGCACCACCTACACGTACACGGTGCGGGCGTTCGACGCCGCGACCCCACCCAATGAATCGGGGCTGACGCCCGCCGTTGCCGTGACGACGCCGGCTGCGCCCGTGGCCGGCCTCGACTCGCGGCCGAGCAACACGACCTGTCTTGCAGGCGCCGAGCCGAGCGCGACCTTGGCGGTCACACAGGTGTTTGCGAACCTGACTTTCAGTTCGCCGCTCGCGATGATGCAGGCGCCCGGTGACGCGGCGCGCTGGTATGTCGTCGAACAGGCGGGCCGGGTGCGCATGTTCAACAATGTCGCGACACCCGCGGCGCCGGCGACTTTCATCGACATCAGCGGCCGTGTCGCGTCGGGTGGCGAAACGGGACTCCTCGGCATGGCGTTCCACCCGAACTTTCCGACCGATCCGCGCGTGTTCCTGTCCTACACGACAACCGCGCCTGGCCCGCTCACTTCCCGCATTTCGTCATTCACGCTTGCGAGCGGCGGCGCCACGCTCGATCCGAGCAGCGAGACAGTGCTGCTGACCGTTGTCCAGCCCGAGAGCAACCACAACGGCGGCAACATCGCCTTTGGCCCCGAAGGCAATCTCTACATCGGTTTCGGCGACGGCGGATCGGGCAACGATCCGCACAACGAGCCGTTCGGCAACGGGCAGTACCGCCAGACCGTGCTCGGCAAGATGCTGCGTATCGACATCGGCGGTCCCGCGGCCACGAGCTATACGATTCCTGCCACCAACCCGCTCGCGGCCACCGGAGGTTTGTGCCAGTCCGGCACGACGACGGATACGGACGGATGCCGGGAGATCTATGCGTTTGGCCTGCGCAACCCGTGGCGATGGAGCTTTGATCGCGGCGGCAACCGCGATCTCTGGGTGGGCGACGTCGGCCAGAACGCCTGGGAAGAAGTGGATCGCGTCGTGCTCGGCGGCAACTACGGCTGGCGCTGTCGCGAGGGCGCGCACGCGACTGCCGGCGTTTCCGGTTGCGGTACCACCGGCCCGTTTCTTGATCCGGTCGCGGAGTACGACCACGGCCAGGGCGTCTCCATCACCGGCGGCTATGTCTATCGGGGCACTGCGATTCCGTCGCTCGTTGGCCGCTATGTCTTCGGCGATCTCAACGGCGGCCTGTGGCATATCGCGACGAACACGACGCCTCCGCCGACGATCCAGGTGACTCTGGGCGGAGGGCTGAACACCGGCCGCACCATTGCGTCTTTCGGCGAAGGCGTGAACGGCGAGCTGTATATCGTCGACATCGGTAACGGCCGCCTCTACCAGCTGGCGCAGGGCTCGGGGAGTGGCGGCAGCGTGGCGACCCAGTTGTCGGCGAGTGGTTGCGCCCTCGCGAGCAATCCTTCGCAGCCCTCGAGCGGCCTCATCCCGTACGCGCCGAACGCGGGCTTCTGGTCCGACGGCGCGGACAAGACGCGCTGGCTGGCGTTGCCGAACGGCCAGAACATCGACACGAGCGCGAACGATTCTGACTGGAATTTCCCGAACGGAACGGTGCTGCGCAAGGACTTCCGGCTCGGCGCGCGGCTCGTCGAGACGCGCCTGTTCATGCGCCACACGAGCGGCAACTGGGCGGGCTACACCTACGAGTGGAACGCGGCAGCCACCGACGCCACGCGGGTGGTCGGCGGCAAGACCGTCAACATCAACGGTCA
This sequence comes from uncultured Pseudomonadota bacterium, assembly GCA_902826635.1. Lineage (GTDB taxonomy): Bacteria > Pseudomonadota > Gammaproteobacteria > Steroidobacterales > Steroidobacteraceae > CADEFQ01. Next base: position 10,014 of record CADEFQ010000045.1, on the reverse strand, counting down.
GGACTACGTCTTCCCAAGCGAAGCGCAGTGCCTCGCCTGCCACACCTCGGCGGCGGGGCGCAGCCTCGGCCTCGAGACTGCGCAGCTGAACGGCAATCTGCTGTACCCGACGACGGGGCGCACCGCCAACCAGATCGTGACGCTGAACGCGATCAACACGCTCTCACCACCGATCAACGCCGATCCGTCGACGCTGCCCGCGCTGCCGGATCCCTATGGGACGTCAGGCACCGCGACCGAACGCGCTCGCGCGTGGCTGCACACGAACTGCTCGTTCTGCCACCGTCCGGGCGGCCCGACACCGAGCAACATGGACCTTCGCTACACGACCGCGCTGGCGGCGACCAACACCTGCAACGCGGTGCCGCAGTCGGGCGATCTCGGGCTGCCGAACGCGCGCATCGTCGCGCCGGGAACCCCCGGCAGCTCGGTGCTGCTCGAGCGCATCGATCAGCGCGGCACGGGGGTGACGATGCCGCCGCTCGCTTCGAATCTGGTCGACGACCAGGGCGTGCAGCTGATCACGGCGTGGATCAGCGGGCTCGCGAACTGCAACTGAGCGGTGCTTCGCGGCCCAGGCGTGGCGCCGTCAGGCGCTGCGCTTTTCCTCGAACTTCACCACCGGCTGCGTGCCGGTGACGGCGATGTCGCCGTCGATCACCGCGCCATTGGCGATCGCGAGGGATTTCGCCGCGATGCTGCCGCGGATCACCGCGGTGGCGCCGATCTCGAGCTTCTCGTCGATCGTGACATTGCCGAGCACTTCGCCGGCGATCACGCCGGCCTTCGCGTGCACGTTGCCGTGCCAGCGTGCGCCGACCGAAATCGACAGCGCGCCGGCGACGCGCCCGTCACCGACGAGACTGCCCGAGAGCACGAGCGGCCCCCGCGTCTCGAGGTCGCCCTGCATGCGACAGCCCTCGGCGATGAAGGTGGGCGAAGCGCCGAACTGATCGAGCAGCCGCCGTTTGGGCAGATCTGACATGCGTGCGTCCTCCTGGCGCTAGAATATCAGCCGGGCTTAATCGAAGGAGCGCGCCGTCCCATGGCAGTTTTTCTGCGCACGACGATATTCGTGATGTGTATCGCAGTCCTTGCGGGGTGCAGCCGCGAACGCCGGGACTGGCAGTCGGCGCAGACCGCCGACACGATCGAGGCCTACGGCGACTTTCTCGCAAAACACGCCGACAGTGCGCTTGCCAGCGAGGCCGAGGCGCGCGTGAAGCAGCTCGGTGAGGAGCGCGACTGGCAGCAGGCCGCCACGCTCGACACGCTCGACGCCTATCAGGCGTACCTGCGCCAGCATCCCGGGAGCAAGTGGGCCGAGGAAGCGCGAATTCGCGTCGAGAACTTCGCGCTCACCGGTGCGTTGCCCGCGCAGACGAGCGCTGCTGCGGCCGCAGCCGGCGCGCCGCCGCTCGAGACGGCGCCCGCCGCCGCGCCTACCGTAGCGCCGGCCGTCGCCGCGGCCGCTGCACCCGCTCCGAAAAGCGCGGCGCCGCGGCCTGCCGCCGCTCCTGCGCACCCGATCGGCCATGGTGTTCAACTCGGGGCGTTCAGCACCGACGCGAAGGCGCACGCGGAGTGGCAAAGAATCTCGCGAGCCTACGGCAACGCGCTTGCCGGCCTCGAGCCGACCGTGGCGCCGGTGAAGAGCGGCGCCGGCACGCTCTATCGCTTGCGAGCCGCGACGCCGAGCGAGGCGAAGTCGCGCAGCCTCTGCGAGGCGCTGCGCGCGAAACGACAAGCCTGCGTCGTCGTCCTGCCCGTCGGAAAGTGACGCACAGCGTCACCTGACGTGGCTTGCGGCCGCGCCGCCAGGCTCGTAAATCATTGATCGGCAAAGGGGCTGCGGCTGGCATGCCCCTTGCTCCTGCCTTGGGTGTCGATGAGCACCCGCACACTCACAGTCCTGATGCCCGCGCTACGCCCCAGCGATTGCGTGCGCCATTGGCCGGTTGCATTGCTGCTCGCGGCGTGCGGCGGCCGGCTCACGCAGAGCCGGGTCGATGCGCGGCTCGCGCGCGCGCGCTGCGTCGCGCAGGGCTTTGCGCCGGTCGGCGGCCGCTACTTCGTGGGTGCGCGCGACTGACCGACCCGTTTTCATCCGCGAACAACTTCCCCGGTGTTCGCTTACCTCACGCCGCGGCAGCCATGCTCCCGCGGCGTTTTTTTTCAGCGGGCGGCCCCGGCGGCTACAATGCGGCGATGCACTCCAACATGGCCGGCGGCGTCCTCGCCGCACTGTCGATCTTCGCCGTCACCGCCGCCCACGCGGCCGCACCGGACGAGATCCGCTCACTGACGCTCGACAACGGCCTGCGCATCATCGTGTGGCCCGATCGCGATATCCCGAATGTCGCGCTCTACAACTACGTGCGCGTTGGAAGTCGCAATGAAGCGCCCGGCATCACCGGGCTCGCGCACTTCTTCGAGCACATGATGTTCAACGGCACCGCGCGGCGCCCGCCAGGCGAGTTCGACCGGGACATGGAGGCGCGGGGCGGACGCAACAACGCGACGACCACCGACGATCTCACGATCTACATGGATTGGTTTCCGTCGACCGCGCTCGATCTCGTGTTCGATCTCGAGGGCGACCGGCTCGGCCACCTCGCCTTCGACCCGAAGGTGGTCGAAAGCGAGCGCGGCGTCGTGTATTCCGAACGCCGGTTGCGGGTCGAGGACGACAACACCGGTTTCCTCGCCGAGCAGGTGCAGAGCACGGCGTTCGCGGCGCATCCGTACCACTTCCCGACCATCGGCTGGCCGTCGGACATCGAGGGCTGGACCCTCGCCGACCTGCAGCATTTCTTCAAGACGTATTACGCACCCAACAACTGCACGTTCGTCGTGGCGGGGGATGTCGACGCCGGGGAGGTGTTTGCACTCGCGCGGAAGTTCCTCGCGCCGATCCCGCGACAGGCGCCGCCGCCGGTGGTGCGCACGGTCGAGCCCGTACAGCCGGGCGAGAAGCGCGTGACGGTCGAGCGCCGGGCGCAGACGCCGCTGCTGCAGCTCGCGTACAAGGCGCCGAAGGCCGACGATCCGCGCAACCTCACGCTGGGGCTCCTCTCGACGATCCTTGCGCAAGGCGACGCCTCGCGCCTGCACCGCTTGCTTGTCGAGGAAAAGAAGCTCGCGGTGAGCGTCGATACGTACCTGCAGGAAGGCTTCGATCCCGGGCTCTTCTGGGTGTTCGTGACGCTGCCGGAGGGCGGCAATCCGGATATCGTCGAAGCGGTGATCGACGCCGAGTTCGCGAAACTCGTCAGCGAGGGCGTCAGCGACGCGGAGCTGGCCCGCGCGCGCAACCTCACGGACGTCGCGTACTTCCAGCAGCTCGCCACGATCGACGGCAAGGCGCGGCTCCTCGGCGAGTTCGAGGTGATGCACGGCGACTACCGCAAGCTGTTCGACCTGCCGGGCGCGATCGCGCGGGTCACGCGCGAGGACATCCGCGCGGCGGCGAAGGAACTGCTCGACGCGCGCCACCGCACCGTCGGCGTGCTCATGCCAACGCCCGCCGCGTCCGGCCCACGACCCGGCGGGGAGGGCTGAGTATGCGTCACGCAACCTGGGTGGCGGGCACGGCCGCCGCAGTCCTCACGCTCGCGGTGCCAGTCGCGTATTCGGCGGGCGTCACGATGCCGTCGTTTGCGCGCACCGTGCTGCCGAACGGCGCGGTGCTGGTCGTGATGCCGCGCACGGATGTGCCGCTGATCGCCTTCACGGCGCTCGTGCGCGGTGGCGGCGTGGCCGATCCGGTCGGCAAACCCGGTGTCGCGTCGTTGACGGCCGGGCTCCTCGAGAAGGGCGCGGGGGCGCGTGATGCGTTCGCGTTCGCCGATGCGGTCGAGGGCGCAGGTGGCAGTTTCAGTGCGGCGGCAGGCACCGAGGCGATCACCGTCGCCGGCCAGTTCCTCGCGAAGGACCAGGGCCTCATGGTCGAGCTGCTCGCGGATGCGCTGCTGCGGCCTCGGTTCGACGCCGCGGAGTTCGACAGCCTGCGCAAACGCCAGATCGAAGAGCTGAAGGCGGCAAAGGATTCCGACCCGTCGGGGCTGATCCGCCTCTACGGCCGCCGCTTCCTCTTCGGCGACCATCCTTACGGCAGTCCCGCGAGCGGCAGCGAGCGCTCGCTCGCCGCGATCACGCGCGAGGACGTGCTCGCCTACAACCGCGCGAATTTCGGCGCGGATCGACTCACGCTGATCTTCGCCGGCGACGTCGATGCGGACGCGCTCACGAAGGCCGTCACGCGCGCCTTCTCCGGCCTGGCTCGCGCCGCGACCCCATTGCCGGCGCTCACGTCGCCGCCGCGTGTGACCGGTCGGCGCGTGCTCCTCATCGATCAGCCGGGCGCGGCGCAGACCCATTTCTGGCTCGCGAACACGGGCGTCGCGCGCAAGTTTGCCGATCGGGCGCCGCTCGACCTCGTGAACACGCTGTACGGTGGGCGCTTCACGTCGATCCTGAACACCGAGCTGCGCATCAAGTCCGGCCTTTCATACGGCGCGGTATCGGGTTTCACGCGAGGCAGCGTGCCCGGCGAGTTCGCGATCCGGTCGTTCACGCAGACCGATACGACGGGCAAGGCGATCGATCTTGCCCTTGCGACCCTTGCCGCCCTGCACCGGGACGGGGTGACGGAAGACGCGCTCGGCTCGGCACGCAACTACGTGCTCGGTCAATTCCCGCAGCAACTCGAGACGGCCTCGCACTGGGTGGGCGCGCTCGCCGAGCTCGAGTTGTATGGCCTCGACCGTTCGTACATCGACGGCTACACCGCGGCGATCGAAGGCGTGACCCCCGCGGCCGCGAAGCGGGTCATTTCGGAGGCCTTTCCGGCGGCCGGCGATCTCGTCATCGTGGTGATCGGGGACGCGGCGAAGATCCGCGACGCCGTCGCGAAGTACGGCCCGCTTTCCGAGACGACGCTCGCCGCGCCCGATTTTCGCGCGCGACCGCAGTAGCCGGCCCGCGCCTCAGTCGTCCGGCAGCGGAATGAACTCGTGCTCGCCGGGCACCGGGGCGAATCGCCCGCCCGCCCAGTCGCGCTTCGCCTGCTCGATCCGCTCGCGACTCGATGACACGAAATTCCACCAGATGTGGCGTGGCGTCGGAAACGGCTCACCGCCGAGCAGCATCACGCGCGAGTGATGGCGGGCGCGCAGCCTCACCGTGAGGCCGCGCGTCAGCAGCGCGAGATTCGCCTCGCCGAGCGCTTCTCCGTCGATGTCGACCTCGCCCGCCGCGACGTACGCCGCGCGCTCGGTGTGATCCGGGGGTAGCTCGAGCGTCGCATCGGCGGGCATCGAGGCGTCGACATAGAGCGTCGGCCACAGCACCTCGACCGGCGAACGCCGGCCCCAGGCTTCGCCCGCGATCACGCGCAGATCGCAGCCGTCGATGACGAGATGCGGCAGAGACGCCGCCTCATGGTGTGCGAACCCGGGTGCGATCTCCTCATGACCGTCGGGCAGGGCGACCCAGGACTGGATGCCGTGCAGCGGCGAGCCCTGCGCGCGCGCCGGGGGCGGCGTGCGTTCCGAGTGCGCGATGCCACGGCCGGCCGTCATCCAGTTCACGTCGCCCGGGTGGATTTCCTGCGCGGAGCCGACACTGTCGCGGTGAAGGAGGGCGCCGGCGTAGAGATACGTGACGGTCGCAAGCGCGATGTGCGGGTGAGGGCGCACGTCGATGCCGTGCCCCGGCGCGAGCACGGTAGGCCCGATGTGATCGAAAAAGATGAACGGCCCGACCATGCGGCGCCCGGGTGCAGGCAGCACCCGACGCACGCTGAAGCCGCCGATGTCGCGCTCGCGGCCGCGGATGATCTGATCGATGGCCATGGCGCACTCCTCTCGACGCTGGATCGCGGACCATGGATCATGGCGCAAATCAGTCGGGGGGCGAAACCGTGCATTTCATTCGTATCGCGAGCCTGCTGTTTGCGTCTGCCCTGTTCACGGCTCCCGTACGGTCGGCGCCACCGCTGCCGGCCGCGCTCCAGGATTGGCACGGCTGGGTGCTCGCGGGCGAGGAGTACCGCCAGTGCCCGTGGCTCGCGACCCCTGGCGTTTCGCCCGGCGACGCGAGTGCCTATCGCTGCGCGTGGCCGGGTCGCCTCGTACTGTCGGTGAGCGCGCGCAGTGGCGAGTTCCGACAGACATGGAAGGTCGAGGCGGAGAGCTGGGTGGCGTTGCCGGGAAATGCGGAGGAGTGGCCGCGCGACGTCACGATCGACGGTCGTCCTGGCGCGATCGTCGCGCGTCAGGGTGCGCCCAATGCGCGTCTCGCCGCAGGAGAACACCAGATTGCAGGGAAGTTCGAATGGACCGCGCGGCCCGAATCGCTCGCGGTGCCGCTCGACACCGGACTCGTCGAACTGGCGATCGACGGTGCGCGTGTCGATGCGCCCACGCGCACGGGCGGCGCACTGTTTCTCGGCGCGCGCCAGGGCGGGGCGGCGGCGCTGGCCGAAAGTTTCGACCTGCAGGTGCACAGGCTCCTGAATGACGGCATACCCGCCCGCCTCGTGTCGCGCCTCACGCTGCGCGCCACCGGAGGCAGTCGCGAGGTGCTGCTCGGCCCGGTATTGCCGTCGGGCTTCACGCCGATCGCGCTCGATTCGCCGTTGCCCGCGCGCGTCGATCCGGACGGTCGGCTGCGCGTGCAGTTGCGTGCCGGCGAGTTCGCGATCGATCTCAGCGCGCGCGCGACCGGAGCGCTTGAAAAAGTGTCACGCCCGAAGGCGGCCGATCCCTGGCCCGCGGAGGAGATCTGGAGCTGGGCGGGTGACGATCGCCTGCGCGTCGCGGCACTCGAAGGCGGCGAGAGCATCGACCCGGTGCAGTCGAACGTACCGGTGAACTGGCGCCAGTACCCCGCCATGCGCGTGCTTGCGGATACCGCGCTCGCCGTCATCGAGCGAAGTCGCGGAATGGCGAGCGCCGACGAGAACCGTTTGTCGCTGCAGCGATCGTTGTGGCTCGACTTCGATCACCAGGGGTTCACGGCCGTTGACCACGTAAGCGGCAGCCTGCGAACGGGCTGGCGACTCGACATGGCAGCGCCCTGGACGCTCGGTAGCGCGAGACTGAATGATGAACCGCTGCTCGTCACGCGCGGCGGGAGTGATGCGCTGACCGGAGTCGAGTTGCGCGCGCCGGAACTCTCGCTGCAGACCGTGGCGCGCAGCGCGGGCGCACGCGGCGCGCTTCCTGCGACTGGCTGGTCCACTCGCTTCGAGAGCGTGAGCGGGCAACTCAACCTGCCGCCGGGACATCGTCTGGTCGCGGCGCTCGGCGTCGATGCGGCGCCGGGCGCCTGGCTCGAGACCTGGGGCCTCTGGAGTCTCTTCGGCGTCGTGATCGTTGCGGTCTTTGCGGGCTGGATCGGCGGTCCCGTCGGCGGGGCGCTCGCGTTCGTCGCGCTCACGCTCACGTATCAGGATTCGCCACAGGTGATCTGGCTCTGGGCGAATCTCCTGGCCGCACTCGCGCTTGCCCGCGCGGCGCCCGAGGGCAGGCTGCGCAATTTCGCGGAGCGCTATCGCACGGTGAGCTTCGCGGTACTCGCGCTCGCGCTGGTGCCGTTCATGTGGCAGCAGTTGCGGTATGCGATCCATCCGCAGCTCGACGGCGGGATCCCGTACTACGCAACCACCGTGCCGATGCCTGCAGCGCGCGCGCCGACCGCCCCACCGATCCAGACGGACCTGATGGAATCCGGGATCACGGACAAAGCGGTCGCACCCCTGATGCGTTCGGCGGCAAGCTTGGAGCGCTATGCACCCGGCACGGTGGTGCAGGCGGGGCCCGGTATTCCGTCGTGGCAGTACCAGAGCTATGCGTACTCGTGGTCCGGCCCGGTCGAGCCGACGCAGACCGCGCGCTTCGTGATCGCGGGACCTGTGCTGATGTCGGTGTGGCGTGTCGCGGGCGTGCTCTTGCTCGCAGCATTCTTCGCCTGGCTGCTCGCGGGCACCGGGCCGCGTTTGCAGCAGTATCTGCCGCCGCGGCTGCGCGCTGCCAGCGCGCGCGGCATGGCGCTGTGGTTCGTGGTGGCAGGTGCACTCCTGCTCGCCGTCGCGACACCGCGCGCCGACGCACAGTTGCCCGATGCGCAACTGCTCGGTGAACTGAAGGCGCGACTCACGAAGCCGGCGGCGTGCGCGCCGACCTGCGCGGAAATGCTCGCCGCACGCGTGACGGCCGATGCATCGCGCCTCACGCTCACGCTCGAGGCGAGCGCACTGACGAGGCTCGCGCTCCCGGTACCGGTCGCGCCCGGGGCTTGGCTCGTCGACAGCGTGACGGTCGACGGTGCGGCGAGTCCGGCGCTGCGCCGCGGGGCCGAAGACACGCTCTGGGTACCCCTGTCGCCCGGCGCACACACCCTTTCGATCTCCGGGCGTATCGCGCCGACCGATTCGTTGCAGCTCGTATTTCCCTGGCCGCCCAGGAGCGTTGCAGTGAGTGCCACGGGTTGGGACGTGTCGGGTGTGGCTAACGGGCGTTTGCCGGGCGGCGCGCTCGATTTTTCACGGCGTGTCGTGGCGCGTGCAGTCGCGGCCGGGGCCGCGTCGCTCGACAAGGCGGCGCCGGAGTTTCCCCCGTTCGTACGGGTCGTGCGCCATTTCGTGATCGACGTCGAGGATCGTGTCGAGACGCGCGTGCAGCGCATATCGCCGGCGCGCGCGGCCTTTTCGCTGCCGGTGCCGCTGATCGCCGGCGAGTCCGTGCTGTCGCAGGCCATCGAGGTACGCGACGGCCGCGCTGCACTCGCGGTGTTCGCCGCAGGCGAACGTGAAGTGTCGTGGAGCGCATCGCTACCGCGTTCGGAGACCCTGACACTCGAGGCGGCACCAGCCGACGCGCGCTACGTCGAAGTGTGGGAGTTCACGGTGAGCCCGCAGAGGCATGCGGCGTTCGAGGGCTTCGCGGCGACGCTACCCGAGGAATTGCAAGGCGAGTGGGTGTTCGAATTTCACCCGCGGCCGGGTGAGCAGCTGGCCGCGCGCTTCACGCGGCCGACTGCAGTGCCCGGGGCGGCGCTCGCGGTCGATGCCGTCGAACGTTCGCTGTCGATCGGCAAGCGCGCGACGGACTCCGAACTCACGGTGCGCTATCGCTCAACCCAGGGTGGGCGTCATGTCGTGAAGCTGCCCGCGGATGCGCGCGTCACGGCCGTCAGCGTCGACGGTGAGTCGCTCGCGCTGCGCCCCGAGAAGGGCGAGTTGTCGATCCCGATCCTGCCGGGCGAACACACGCTCAAGGTGATGAGCACGCAGCCGCGCGGCGTCGCGACGGTCGTGCGCCCCGATGCGCTTGATCTCGGCGCGCCCGCGAGCAACGTGACGACGACGCTCAGGCTGCCAGCCGATCGATGGGCGCTGTTCGCGGCGGGTAGCGGTGTCGGGCCCGCGATCCTTTACTGGGGCGAGATCGTCGCGTTCCTGCTGACTGCGTGGTTCGTCGGCAGGAGCGGCCGCTCGCCACTCGCGACGCACGAATGGGTGCTGCTCGGCCTCGGGCTCTCGACGCTCTCGTGGGGCGTGCTCGCGCTCGTCGCCCTGTGGCTTTTCGCGATGAGATGGCGCGGAAGCTGGAAGGGCGAGGTGCAGCGCTGGCAGTTCAACTTCGTGCAGATCGTGCTCGCGGCACTCACGTTCGTCGCAGTGGCGCTGCTTCTGTTCTCGGGAATTCGCGACGGCCTGCTGTCGACGCCTGACATGGGCGTGATTGGGCCGGGCTCGTACGGCGGCAGTTTTTCGTGGTTCGTCGATCGCACGGGCGGCGCACTCCCGCAGCCGATGGTGTTGAGTCTCCCGCTGTGGGTCTTCAAGGCGCTCGTGTTCGCCTGGGCCGTGTGGGCCGCGTTCGCGGTGCTGCGCTGGCTGCGCACCGCGTGGCACGCGTGGCGCAGCAACGGCTACTGGAGGTAGCGCCTACTCGCAGAGGCTCGCCATATACCCCTGCGCGACCGGCGAGAGGCGCTTGCGAGCGA
>CADEFQ010000044.1 GCA_902826635.1 uncultured Pseudomonadota bacterium | reverse complement strand
GGCGCCTCGCGCGTGCGCGACATGTTCGAGCAGGCGAAGAAGCACGCGCCCTGCATCATCTTCATCGATGAGATCGACGCGGTGGGGCGCCATCGCGGCGCGGGCCTCGGCGGGGGCCACGACGAGCGCGAACAGACGCTCAACCAGCTGCTCGTCGAGATGGACGGCTTCGAGGGCAACGAAGGCATCATCGTGATCGCGGCGACCAACCGCCCCGACGTGCTCGACCCGGCGCTGCTGCGGCCCGGCCGCTTCGACCGGCAGGTCGTGGTGCCGCTGCCCGACGTGCGTGGCCGCGAGCAGATCCTGCGCGTGCACATGCGCAAGGTGCCGCTCGGCGATGACGTGAAGCCCGCGCTGATCGCGCGCGGCACGCCGGGCTTTTCGGGTGCCGATCTCGCGAACCTCGTGAACGAAGCGGCGCTGTTTGCGGCGCGGTCGAACAAGCGCACCGTGACGATGGACGAGCTCGAGCGCGCCAAGGACAAGATCATGATGGGCGCCGAGCGGCGCTCGATGGTCATGAGCGAGAAGGAGAAGCGCAACACGGCCTTTCACGAGGCCGGCCACGCCGTCGTCGGCGTGAACCTTCCCGAGCACGATCCGGTGTACAAGGTCACGATCATCCCGCGAGGCCGCGCGCTCGGCGTCACCTTCTTCCTGCCGGAAGAGGACCGCTACAGCTACAGCAAGCAGCGGCTCGAATCGCAGATCGCGAGCCTGTTCGGCGGGCGTATCGCCGAGGAACTCGCGTTCGGCCCCCAAGCCGTCACGACCGGCGCCTCGAACGACATCGAGCGCGCGACGGCGCTGGCGCGCAACATGGTGACGAAGTGGGGCCTCTCCGATCGCCTCGGCCCGCTCACCTACGCCGAGGACCAGGGCGAAGTGTTCCTCGGCCGCTCGGTCACGCAACACAAGCAGGTCTCCGACGAGACCGCGCACGTGATCGACATCGAAGTGCGCCGCGTGATCGACGCGGCGTACGAGAAGGCGAAAGGCATCCTCGTCGCAAATCGCGACAAGCTCGACGCGCTCGCCGCGGCGCTGATGAAATACGAGACGATCGACGAAGAGCAGCTGAAGGACATCATGGCCGGCCGCGAACCGAAGCCACCGGCCGACTGGGACGACACGCCGCCCGTCGGGAAGTCGCCCCCGAGCCGGCCGGCCGCGGAAGGGCCGGCGGGCGGGACGCTTGCCCCCTCGCCCTGATCCCCTCGACCCGGCCCTCGCCCTCGCGGGAAGCAGGCTGGCGGGGTGAAACTCGTCTGCGGGTCGCAGACCCTCGATCTTTCGACCCCGAAAGTCATGGGCGTCGTCAACGTGACGCCCGATTCCTTTTCCGATGGCGGTGCATTCGCGACCGCGCGTGACGCGATCGCGCGCGTCGAGCACGTGGTGGCTGAAGGTGCGGCGATCGTCGACATCGGTGGCGAATCGACGCGGCCGGGCGCGGCATCGGTGTCTGTCTCCGAAGAACTCCATCGCGTGATGCCGGTGATCGAGCGGGCCGTGCAACTGCCCGTCATCGTGTCGGTCGATACGAGCCGCCCCGAGGTGATTCGCGCTGCACTCGCGGCAGGCGTTCACATGGTGAACGACGTGCGCGCGCTGACGCTTCCCGGAGCACTCGAGGCTGTCGCCGCATCCGATGCCGCGGTTTGCCTGATGCACATGCAGGGCAAGCCCGGCGACATGCAGGACCATCCCCGCTACGACGACGTGGTGGGCGAAGTGGCGGCGTATCTCGCCGCGCGCGCCCTCGCGTGCGCCGAGGCAGGCATCGCGCGCGAGCGGATCGCGATCGACCCGGGTTTCGGCTTCGGCAAGACCCTCGTACACAATCTGGAATTGCTGCGGAGGCTCGATGTACTCGTCGCGACCCGGCTGCCGGTGCTCGTGGGGCTGTCACGCAAGCGGATGATCGGGGCGATCACCGGGCGGCCGGTCGGCGAGCGTCTTGCGGGCAGCGTCACATTCGCGGCGATTGCGGTGTTGCGTGGAGCGTGTATTGTCCGCGCCCACGACGTCGCGGAGACGGTCGACGCGTTGCGCGTGGTCGCCGCGGTACACGAAGGAGAGATTCGGTGAGCAGGCAATTCTTCGGCACGGATGGCGTGCGCGGGCGCGTCGGCGAATCGCCGATGACCGTGGATTTCGCGCTGACGCTCGCGAGCGCCGCGGCGCGCGTGCTGGCGCCGCGGGGCGGCAGCGTGTTGATCGGCAAGGACACGCGCCTGTCGGGCTACATGTTCGAGGCTGCGCTCGAGGCGGGCTTTGTCGCGGCCGGCGTCGACGTGAAGCTGATCGGCCCCTTGCCGACCCCCGGCATCGCGTACATGACCCGCAGTTTCGGCTGCGATTTCGGCGTCGTGATCAGCGCTTCACACAACCTGTACGAAGACAACGGCATCAAGTTCTTCGACGCGAGCGGCGGCAAGCTCTCGGACGAGCTCGAGAGCGAGATCGAGCGCGAGATCGGCAGCGGCACGGTGACACGCGGCTCACGCGAGCTGGGCCGCGCGGTGCGCGTCGACAAGCAGCGTACCGAGTACCAGCGCTTCTGCGCCTCGACGCTGGCACCCGGCGTCAGCCTCGACGGCCTCAAGATCGTCCTCGATTGCGCGAACGGCGCCGCCTACAAGGTCGGCCCGCGACTGTTCGCGGACCTCGGTGCGGAACTCATCCCGGTCGGCTGCTCGCCGAACGGCCGCAACATCAACGATGGCTGTGGTTCGACCGCGCCGCAGTTGCTGCAGCTCACGGTGCCGGGCGTGCGCGCCCAGGTCGGGATCGCCCTCGACGGCGACGGCGACCGCCTCGTGATGATCGATCACCTCGGTCGCATCGTCGACGGCGACCAGCTCATCTACATCATCGCCCGTGCGCGTCACGCGGCGGGCGAGTTGTCCGGCCCCGTGGTCGGCACGCAGATGAGCAATCTCGGCCTCGAGGTGGCGCTGCGGGAATGTGGCATCGAATTCCTGCGCGCGAGGGTCGGTGACCGCTACGTGCTCGGCCTGCTGAGGGAGCACGGCGGCAACATCGGCGGGGAGACCTCCGGCCACATCCTGTGCCTCGATCGCACGACGACCGGCGATGCGCTCGTCGCGGCGCTGCAGGTGATCGGCGTGATGCGCCAGACGGGGCGCTGCCTCGCCGAACTGGCGGCCGACATGCCGCGGTTTCCGCAGGTGTTGCTCAACGTGCGGGTCGCGCAGCGCTTTGATCCGGTCACCGTGCCGGCAGTCAATGCCGCGGTCGAGAAGGTCGAACGCAGCCTCGGCCGTGAAGGGCGCGTGGTGTTGCGCGCCTCCGGCACCGAACCCGTGATACGCGTGATGGTCGAAGGCAGGGAAGAAGCCGTGACACGCGGATTTGCGGAAGAAATCGCGGCCGCAGTCCGTGCCGCCGCAGCCTGACAAACCCTCCTCTGAAAGGTAATGCCATGCGAATGCTCACCCTGACCCTGCTGCTTGCGGCCACGGCCCTCGTGCAAGCGGCCGAACCGCGTACGCCGTCGCCTGCGGGCGCCGAGCTGTATATCCAGTCGCCCGCGGATGGCGCGTCCGTGAAGGGGCCCGTGACGGTGCGTTTCGGGCTGAAGGGCATGGGCGTCGCGCCGGCCGGCATCAAGTTCGACAATTCGGGGCATCACCACCTGCTGATCGACGCTGATCCGCCGGCCGACCTCGGCCAGCCACTGCCCGCGAATGAACATGTCGTGCATTTCGGCAAGGGCCAGACCGAAACCACGATCGCGCTGCCTCCCGGCAAGCACACGCTGCAGTTGGTGCTCGGTGACTACCTGCACATCCCGCACGATCCCCCGGTGATCTCGAAAAAGATCACGATCACCGTCAAACCCTGAGTCCGGGCCCCCCGTCATTGCGCCCCGGCGGGGGCGCCGCTATCATCGCGCGCCTTTTATGAGCCGCAGACCACTCGTTGCCGGAAACTGGAAGATGCACGGCTCGCGCGCCGAGAACGCGAGCCTGGTGGAGGCGATCGTCTCGAGCCACGGGCTCGGCGCCGCCGACTGTGCCATCTGTCCGCCCTTCGTGTACCTCGCCGACGTTGCGAGGCAGCTGCGTGACTCGACCGTGGCGCTCGGCGCACAGGATCTGTGCGCGGAGGCGCAGGGCGCGCATACGGGAGAAGTGTCGGCCGCGATGTTGCGCGACATCGGCTGCACGATGGTGATCGTCGGGCATTCGGAACGCCGCGCGCTTTACGGCGAGAGCGACCCGCTCGCTGCACGCAAGTTTGCCGCGGCGCAGGCGCGCGGTCTCACGCCGATCCTGTGCGTCGGCGAGACGCTCGCCGAGCGGGAAGCGGGAGAGACCTCGGCTGTCGTTGCGCGCCAGCTCGACGCGGTGATGGAACTCGTCGGCGCGCCCGCCCTCGGCGCGGCAGTGCTTGCCTATGAACCGGTCTGGGCGATCGGGACCGGGCACACTGCGACGCCGGACGAAGCCCAGGCGGTCCACGCATTCATTCGTGGGCGGATCGCCGCCCGCGATGCTAAAATCGCCGGTCAGGTCCGGATCCTCTATGGCGGCAGCGTCAAGGCCGGAAATGCCGCGGAATTGTTCGCGCAGCCCGATGTCGATGGCGGACTGATCGGCGGCGCATCGCTCAAGGCCGACGAGTTTCTCGCGATAGTCGCGGCCGCGGGTCAGGTCGCATAACCGAAGGTTCAGGCGCGTGCTTCGTACAGTATTGATGTTCGTCCAGGTATTCAGCTCCGTTGCGATCATTGCCCTCGTGCTGATCCAGCGTGGCAAGGGCGCCGATGCCGGCGCAGGTTTCGGTGCGGGCGCCTCGGGCACCGTGTTCGGCGCGCGCGGAGCGCGTACCGGGCTGTCGCGCGCGACTGCGGTGTTCGCGGCGGTGTTCATGCTGAACAGCCTCGCGCTCGTGTACCTCGGCCGTGAGACCGTGGCGGCGCCGCGCACGATCCTCGACGAGGTCGGAACGCAGGCGGCGCCGGCCGTGCCGACGCCCGATGCCGCACCGGTGCCGACAGCGCCGGCGCCGGCCAAGCAATAAGTATTTTTGCCGACGTGGTGGAATTGGTAGACACACTAGCTTGAGGGGCTAGCGCCGCAAGGTGTGGGAGTTCGAATCTCCCCGTCGGCACCACCTTTGATACAATGCGCGCCGCTTTTTCAGCCGGCGCAACATGCTCAGCAATTACCTCCCGATCCTGCTCTATCTCGGCATTGCGACCGGCATCGGAATCCTGCTGCTCGTGCTCGGCTCGCTGATCGGCCGGTACTTCACCCGTTCGCCCAACGACGCGGAAAAACTCTCCACCTACGAATGCGGCTTTGAAGCCTTCGAGGACAGTCGACGCAAGTTCGACGTCCGTTACTACCTCGTTGCGATCCTGTTCATCGTGTTCGACCTCGAAATCGCGTTCCTGTTTCCGTGGGCCGTGGCGCTCGATGCCGTCGGCACCGCCGGCCTCGTCGCGATGGGCATCTTTCTCGCGATCCTCGTGGTCGGCTTCATCTACGAATGGAAGAAAGGGGCGCTCGATTGGGACTAGACCCTGAGGCCGCCGAAGCAGTCGAAGCCTATTCGCAGCGTGGCTTCCTGACGACCACTGTCGACAACGTCGTCGGCTGGGCCCGTACCGGGTCGCTCTGGCCGATGACGTTCGGCCTCGCCTGCTGCGCGGTCGAGATGATGCACGCCGGTGCGTCACGCTACGACCTCGACCGTTTCGGCATCGTGTTCCGGCCGAGCCCGCGCCAGTCCGACGTGATGATCGTCGCCGGCACGCTCGTCAACAAGATGGCGCCGGCGCTGCGCAAGGTCTACGACCAGATGGCCGAGCCGCGCTGGGTGATCTCGATGGGGTCCTGCGCCAACGGCGGCGGCTACTACCACTATTCGTATTCGGTGGTGCGCGGCTGCGACCGCATCGTGCCGGTCGACGTCTACGTGCCCGGCTGTCCGCCGACGGCGGAGGCGCTGTTGTACGGCATCATCCAGCTGCAGAAGAAGATCGCGCGCAGCAGCATTGCGCACCCGGCCGCGAACGCGCGCTGAAGGGAAATCCGTCTTGTCCGAGCGTATCGAAGCACTGGCCCGGAACGTCGACGCGCACCTCGAAGGGCGCGCGCGCCGCCTGCCGTCGCTCGCCGATGAGCTGGCGCTCGAGGTCGAGCCGGCAGCGCTGTTGGCCGCGTGCCGCCTGCTCCGCGACACGCCCGGCCTGCAGTTCGATACGCTGATCGACGTGTGCGGCGTCGACTACCTCGACTACGGCCGCGACCAGTGGCGCACGAATTCGGCGACCCGCAGCGGTTTCAGCCGGGGCGTTGATCGCAACGCGCCGCATGCTGCGGCCGAGCCGGGGCGGTTCGCGGTCGTTTATCACCTGCTGTCGGTAGCGCTGAACCAGCGTGTGCGCGTGTCGGTGCGCTGCGCGGGCGGCGACGACCCGATCGTCGACTCGGTCGTCGGTGTCTGGGCTGCGGCCAACTGGTTCGAGCGCGAAGCGTTCGACCTGTTCGGCATCCTCTTCAACGGCCATCCGGACCTGCGCCGCATCCTGACCGACTATGGTTTCATCGGCTATCCGTTCCGCAAGGACTTCCCGCTGATCGGCAACGTCGAGGTGCGCTACGACGCGGAGAAGGGGCGGGTCGTTTACGAGCCGGTGTCGATCGAGCCGCGCACGCTCGTGCCGCGCGTGATTCGCGGAGACACGCTCGATGGCTGAGATCCGCAATTTCACGATGAATTTCGGCCCGCAGCACCCGGCCGCGCACGGCGTGCTGCGCCTCGTGCTCGAGATGGACGGCGAGGTGATCACCAAGGCCGATCCGCACATCGGGCTGTTGCACCGTGGCACCGAAAAGCTCGCCGAGTCGAAGCCGTTCAACCAGTCGATCGGCTACATGGATCGCCTCGACTACGTCTCGATGATGTGCAACGAGCATGCGTACGTGATGGCGATCGAACGTCTGCTCGGCGTCACGGTGCCCGAGCGCGCCCAGTACATCCGTGTGATGTTCGACGAGGTCACGCGCATCCTGAACCATCTGATGTGGCTCGGCGCGCACGGCCTCGACATCGGCGCGATGACCGTGTTCCTGCTGTGCTTCAAGGAGCGCGAGGACCTGATGGACTGCTACGAGGCAGTGTCGGGCACGCGCATGCACGCGACCTACTATCGCCCCGGCGGCGTCTACCGCGACCTGCCGGCCGGGATGCCGAAGTACCAGGCGTCGAAGTGGCGCTCGCAGAAGGACGCCGATCGCCTGAACGAGGCGCGTTCGGGCTCGCTGCTCGATTTCCTGGCGGACTTCACGCGGCGCCTGCCGAAGGCGATCGACGACGTGGAGACACTGCTGACCGACAACCGGATCTGGAAACAGCGGACCGTCAACATCGGCGTGGTGTCCCCCGAGCGCGCGCTGCAACTCGGTTTCACCGGCCCGATGATCCGCGGATCAGGCATCGCCTGGGACCTGCGCAAGAAGCAGCCCTACGATGTCTATGACCGCGTGGATTTCGACATCCCGGTCGGCGTGAACGGCGACTGCTACGACCGCTACCTCGTGCGCGTCGAGGAAATGCGCCAGTCGAACCGCATCGTCGCGCAGTGCATCGAGTGGTTGCGCGCGAACCCCGGGCCGGTGATGGTCGACAGCCGCAAGCTGCGTCCGCCGCGCCGCGAGGAAATGAAGGACGACATGGAATCGCTCATCCACCATTTCAAGCTCTTCACCGAGGGCTATTGCGTGCCGGAGGGTGAGACCTACGCGGCGGTCGAGGCGCCGAAGGGCGAGTTCGGCGTGTACCTGGTCTCCGACGGCGCCAACAAGCCCTACCGGCTCAAATGTCGCGCGCCCGGGTTCGCGCACCTCGCCTCGCTCGCCGAAATGGTCGAGGGGCACATGCTGGCCGACGTCGTCGCGATGATCGGCACGCAGGACATCGTCTTCGGAGAGGTCGATCGCTGATGGCTGTGACGACGAGTGACGGCAAATCCTTCGAACCGGTGCTCGGGCCGAAGGCGCAGTTCCTTTCCGCGCACACGCGCGCGGAGATCGACCACTGGATCGCGAAGTTTCCCGCGGGGCGGCAGCGCTCGGCCGTGATCTCGGCGCTGCGCTTCGCGCAGGAGCAGGGCAACGGTCACCTGACGACCGAGTTGATGGACGGCGTGGCCGAATACCTCGCGTTGCAGCCGATCCAGGTGTACGAGGTCGCGAGCTTTTATTCGATGTTCGAGACGCACGCCTGCGGCCGGCACCATGTGAGTGTCTGCACCAACATCAGCTGCATGCTGAACGGGGCGGAGGATCTCGTCGCGCATTGCGAGCGCAAGCTCGGCATCAAGCTCGGCGAGAGCACGCCCGACGGGCGCATCTTCCTCAAGCGGGAAGAGGAATGCCTCGCGGCCTGCACCGGCGCGCCGATGATGATGGTGGACCACGTGTTCCACGAACACCTGACGCCCGCGCGGATCGACGCGATCCTGGATGAGCTGAAGTAATGGCCGGCTGGGACGCCAAACACAACCTCGTCGTGTTCGAGCCTCTCGCGCTCGAGCGGCCGTGGACGCTCGACACCTATCGGCAGATCGGCGGCTACGACGTCTGGAAGAAAATCCTCGCCGGCGAGATGACCCGCGAAGCAGTGATCGACGGCGTGAAGGCTTCGGGCCTGCGCGGCCGCGGCGGCGCCGGGTTCCCCACGGGCGTGAAGTGGAGCTTCATGCCGCGCAATGCGCCGATGCAGAAGTACGCGGTGTGCAATTCGGACGAAAGCGAACCGGGTACCTGCCACGACCGTGACATCATGCGCTACAACCCCCACTCGCTGATCGAGGGCATGGCGATCGGTGGCTACGCGATGGGCGCGACCGTCGGCTACAACTACATCCGCGGCGAATTCCTCGGCGAACCGGTGCCGCGGTTCGAAGCGGCGCTCGAGGAGGCCTACGCGGCCGGTCTTCTCGGCAAGAACATCCAGGGCTCGGGCATCGACTTCGACCTGTACAGCTTCATTGGTGCCGGCGCCTATATCTGTGGTGAAGAGACCGCACTGCTCGAATCGCTCGAGGGCAAGCAGGGCAAGCCGCGCTTCAAGCCGCCGTTTCCCGCGAACTTCGGCCTCTACGGCGCGCCGACGACGATCAACAATACCCAGAGCTATGCGTCGGTGCCGACGATCCTGCGCAAGGGGCCGCAGTGGTTCGCGGCGCTCGGTCCGGCGAATTCCGGCGGCACGCTGATCTTTTCGGTCTCGGGCCACGTCGAGAAGCCGGGCAATTACGAGCTACCGCTCGGCATCCCGTTCCGGGACCTGCTCGCCATTGCCGGCGGCATGAAGGGCGGACGGAAGCTGAAGGCCGTGATTCCGGGTGGCTCCTCGGTGCCGGTCGTGCCGGCGGGGGTCATGCTCGAACTCAACATGGACTACGATTCGCTGCGGACCGTGGGCTCGGCAGTCGGCACCGGCGCGATGATCGTGATGGACGAGACCACCTGCATGGTGAAGGTGCTCGAGCGGTTGTCACGCTTCTATATGGCCGAGTCCTGCGGCCAGTGCACGCCGTGCCGCGAGGGCACCGGCTGGTTGAACCGCATGCTGAAGCGCATCCTCGCGGGGCAGGGGCAGCGCGAAGACATCGACAAGCTCCTCGCCGTGGCCAACAACATCGAGGGCCACACGATCTGCGCATTCGGCGACGCGGCGGCGTGGCCGGTGCAGAGCTTCATCAAACACTTCAGGCACGAGTTCGAATACATGGTCGATCACGGCGGGCGCAGCGTGGCATGAGCGACGATCTCGTCAATGTCGAAGTGGACGGCGTGGCGCGCAAGGCGAAGAAGGGCGCGATGATCATTCACGTCACGGACGCGAACGACGCGTACGTGCCGCGCTTCTGCTACCACGAAAAGCTGCCGATCGCGGCCAATTGCCGCATGTGCCTCGTCGAGGTGGAGAAAGCCCCGAAGCCGATGCCTGCCTGCGCGACCCCGATCGCCGAGGGCATGAAGATCTTCACCAAGTCGCCGCGGGCGCTCGCCGCCCAGAAAGCGACGATGGAATTCCTGCTGATCAACCATCCGCTCGACTGTCCGATCTGCGACCAGGGCGGCGAGTGCGAGCTGCAGGACCTCGCGATGGGTTATGGGCGCGACATTTCGCGCTTCACCGAACGCAAGCGAGTGGTGAAGGACAAGAACATCGGGCCGCTGATCTCGACCGACATGACCCGCTGCATCCACTGCACGCGTTGTGTCCGCTTCGGACAGGACATCGCCGGCATCCAGGAACTCGGCACGACCGGCCGCGGCGAGTCCATGGAAATCGGCACGTTCATCGAGCGCAGCGTCGATCATGAGCTCTCCGGCAACATCATCGACCTGTGCCCCGTCGGTGCGCTCAACAGCAAGCCGTTCCGCTTTCGCGCGCGTGCCTGGGAGATGACGCAGACGCCGCTCGTGTCGCCGCACGACGGCGCGGGCTCGAATCTCTACGGGCACGTGCTGCGCGGCCGCCTGATGCGGGTCGTACCCCGTACCAATGAGGGCGTCAACGAGACCTGGATCGCGGACCGCGACCGATTCGGTTACGAAGGTGTCTACAGCGCCGATCGGCTGACGACACCGATGCTGCGCGAGGGCGGTGAATGGCGCGCGGCCAGCTGGGAAGCCGCGCTCGAAGCCGCTGCCGCCGGATTGCGCCGGGCGAAGGAATCACTGGGCGTGCTTGCGAGTCCTTCGAGCACGGTCGAGGAACTGTACCTCCTCAACCGGCTCGTGCGCGGGCTCGGGTCGCACAACATCGACCATCGCCTGCGGCAAAGCGATTTCCGCGACCAGCACGCCGATCCCGTCTATCCGTCGCTCGGAATGCCGCTTGCGGAGGTCGACCAGCTCGACGCGCTGCTGGTCGTCGGCAGCAACCTGCGCCGTGAGATCCCGATTCTCGCGCACCGGGTGAGAACCGCGGCCCGGCGCGGTGCCCGCGTGTCGTTCATGAACCCGGCGCGCTTCGACTACCTTTTCCCGGTGTCGACCTATCTCGAAGCGCCGCCCGCGAGGCAGGTGCAGGAGCTGGCCGCGATGCTCGGCGCGGCGCTCGCGACGAGCGGGGCCGCGCCGCCGACCGAGCTCGCCTCGCTCGTGCGCGCAGCCACGATGTCCGAAGATCACAAGGCGGTCGCCGCGCAACTGGCGAGTGGCGCGCGGCGCGCGATCTGGCTCGGCGCGTTGGCGTTGCGCCATCCGGCATACGACGACCTGCGTGCACTCGCTGCCGCCCTGGCGGTCGCGACGGGCGCGACGCTCGGCGTCCTCGCGGAGGGTGCGAACGCGGCGGGCGCCTACCTCGCGGGCGCCGTGCCACACCGCGATGCGGGGGGCGAGGTGCCTTCGATTCCCGGGCTCTCGGCCCGGCAGATGCTCGAGCGGCCATTGTCGGCTTACCTGCTCGCCGGCGGCGTGGAGCCGTGGCACGACAGCCTCTACGCCGACGCACACAAGAACCTCGGCCGGGCGGAATTCGTCGTGGCCGCGACGCCCTTTGTTTCGGATGCGCTCAAGGAAGTCGCGCACGTGCTGTTGCCGATCGGCACGTTTGCCGAGACGTCCGGTACCTACGTCAATCTCGAAGGTCGCTGGCAGAGCGTGCCGGGTGCAGCGCGTCCGGTGGGCGAATCGCGCCCGGCGTGGAAGGTGTATCGAGTGCTGTGCAATCTCGCCGGCATCGAAGGTTCCGAGTACCAGTCGTCGGAAGAAGTACGCGACGAACTGCGCCGCATCTGTGGCGAAGACCTCGTGGCGGGCCCGTATCGCGGTGCACACCGGGTCATCACTTCGGACAGCGCAGCCGCCGTCGTCGACGTGCCGATGTACCAGATCGACGCCGTCGTGCGTCGCGCACCTTCCCTGCAGCGCACCCGCGACGGGCGGGCCGCGGTCGTGACTTACTGAGCGCCCCGCATGCTGCAGCGTATCCTCGATTTCCTCGCGCTCCCTGTCGTCGAGACGACGATCTGGATCCTCGTCGTCACGGTGAGCGTGATCCTGTCGGTCGCGTTCTCGGTGCTGTTCGAGCGCAAGATCATCGGCTGGATGCAGCTGCGCAAGGGACCGAACCGCGTCGGCAGCCTCTTCGGCTTCTGGCCGGGGGTGTTCCAGGCTTTCGCCGACGTGCTGAAGCTGCTGATCAAGGAAGTCGTCGTTCCCACGCGGGCGAACAAGGTGTTGTTCGGCATCGCACCGATCATCGCGCTCGTGCCCGCGCTTGCCACCTGGGCGGTCGTGCCGCTTTCGCCCGAGCTCGTGATCGCGGACATCGACGCCGGGCTCCTCTACGTGCTCGCGCTCACGTCGATGGGCGTGTACGGGGTGATCATCGCCGGCTGGGCCGCGAACTCGAAGTACGCCTTCCTCGGCGCCATGCGCTCGGCGGCGCAGATCGTCGCGTACGAGATCGCGATGGGTTTTGCGCTCGTCGGGGTGGTGATGGCCGCGGGCAGCCTCAATCTCGGCGAGATCGTGCGTGGCCAGGCGGGCGGGCCGCTCAGCTGGAATGTGATCTGGCTGTTTCCGCTCGCCGTCGTGTACATCATCTCGGGCGTCGCGGAGACGAACCGGGCGCCGTTCGACGTCGCGGAAGGTGAGTCGGAGATCGTCGCCGGCTTCCACGTCGAGTATTCCGGTATCGCCTTCGCGCTGTTCTTCCTCGCCGAATACGCGAACATGCTGCTGATCTCGGCGCTCACGGCGGTGTTTTTCTTCGGTGGCTGGCTGTCACCGTTCGACGGCTACCTGCCCGCGGACAGCTGGCTCGCGCGACCGGGCTTCCCATGGCTCGGCATCAAGATTTCGGCGTTCATGTTCTTCTACTTCTGGCTGCGGGCGACCTTTCCGCGCTATCGCTATGACCAGATCATGCGCCTCGGCTGGAAAGTGCTGATTCCGGTGACGCTGGTGTGGATCGCGGCGGAGGGTGTGATGGCGCATTTCAAGGTCGGACCGTGGAAGGTGCTTTCACCATGAGCGTGCGCAGCGTCTTCAAGACTTTCCTCCTCTGGGAGCTGTTCCTCGGCCTCGCGGTCACCTTGCGCACGCTCTTCCGGAAAAAATTCACGGTGAACTACCCGGAAGAGAAGACGCCGCAGTCACCGCGTTTTCGCGGCCTGCACGCGCAGCGCCGCTACCCGAACGGCGAAGAGCGCTGCATCGCCTGCAAGCTCTGCGAGGCGGTCTGCCCGGCGCTTGCGATCACGATCGAATCCGACATCGCGGCCGACGGCACGCGCCGCACGACGCGCTACGACATCGACCTTTTCAAGTGCATCTACTGCGGCTTCTGCGAGGAAGCCTGCCCGGTCGATGCGATCGTCGAGACGCGCATTCACGAATACCACATGGAGCACCGCGGCGAGAACATCATGACCAAGGACAAGCTCCTCGCCGTCGGCGACCGGTACGAAGCGATGATTTCGGCCGACAAGGCCGCCGACGCGGCGTGGCGCTGAGAGCGGGGAGGGGCACAGCGTGTTCGTGATGGTTCTTTTCTACGCCTTTTCCGCGGTGCTGATCGCGGCGGCGCTCGGCGTCATCACGACGCGCAACCCGGTGCACTCGGCGCTGTGCCTCGTGCTCGCGTTCTTCACGAGCGCCGGGATCTGGCTGCTGATTGAGGCGGAGTTCCTCGCGATCGTGCTGGTGCTCGTCTACGTGGGCGCCGTCATGGTGCTGTTCCTGTTCGTGGTGATGATGCTCGATGTGGGCGTCGAGGAACTGCGCCGCGGCTTCACGCGCTACGCCTGGCTCGGTTGGCTGACCGCTTTCGTCGTGATCCTGGAGCTCGTCGGTGTGATCGCGGCGCGTCGCGTCGGGGTCGATGCCACGCGGTCGCCCGTACCGCTGCCGGCCGACTACGGCAACACGCACGAACTCGGCGCCGTGCTCTATACGAAGTACGTCTATGCGTTCGAGCTCGCCGCGGTGCTGCTCCTCGTCGCGATCGTCGCGGCGATCGCGCTCACGATGCGCAAGCGTCCCGGCCTCAAGGTCCAGGACGTGTCGCAGCAGGTCGCGGTGCGCCGCGAGGACCGCGTGCGCCTCGTGAAGATGGACGCGGAGAAGCGCCCATGATCACGCTGGCCCACCTGTTGACGCTGTCGGCCGTGCTGTTCGCGATTGCGGTTGCGGGCATCTTCCTCAACCGCAAGAACGTGATCCTGCTGCTGATGTGCATCGAGCTGCTGCTCCTCGGCGCGAACTTCAATTTCGTCGCGTTCTCGCGCTTCCTCGACGACCTCTCCGGCCAGGTGTTCGTGTTCTTCGTGCTCACCGTCGCCGCGGCCGAGTCGGCGATCGGGCTTGCGATCCTCGTCGTGCTCTTCCGGCACCGGCAGAGCATCAACGTCGACGACCTCGACACGCTGAAGGGCTAGCCGGCGATGACACCCAAGCTGCTGATCGCCATACCGCTGCTGCCATTGATCGCGGCGCTGATTGCCGGGCTCGCGGGTCGCCGGATCGGTCGTGCGGCGTCCGCGGGCGTCACGATCCTCGCGGTCGGCGTGTCCTGCGCCCTGTCGATCTACGTCGCGAAGCTGATCTTCGTGGATGGCGCGCCGCCCTGGGACGACAGCGTGTACACCTGGCTCGTGACCGACGGCATCCGCATCCAGGTGGGATTCCTGGTCGATCGGCTCACGGCGCTGATGATGGTCGTGGTGACGTTCGTGTCGTTCTGCGTGCACGTCTACACGATTGGCTACATGCGCGAGGACGACGGCTTCCAGCGTTTCTTCAGCTACATCTCGCTGTTCACGTTCGCGATGCTGATGCTCGTGATGTCGAACAACTTCATGCAGCTGTTCTTCGGCTGGGAAGCGGTTGGCGTTGTCTCCTACCTGCTGATCGGCTTCTGGTACACGCGGCCCACGGCGATCCACGCGAACCTCAAGGCCTTCGTCGTCAACCGGGTCGGCGACTTCGGCTTCGTGCTCGGCATCGCGGGCGTCGTCTGGTTCACGAACTCGCTCGACTACAAGGACGCCTTTGCGATGGCGCCGTCGGTCGCGGGCGTGCAGTTCCCGCTGACGCCGACTACGACCGTTTCGGCGCTCACGCTGATCTGCGTCTGCCTCTTCGTGGGTGCGATGGGCAAGTCCGCGCAGGTACCGCTGCACGTCTGGTTGCCGGACTCGATGGAAGGCCCGACCCCGATCTCGGCGCTGATCCATGCCGCGACGATGGTCACGGCGGGGATCTTCATGGTCGCGCGCATGTCGCCGTTGTTCGAGTTCTCCGAGGCCGCGCTGTCCTTCGTGCTGGTGATCGGCGCCACGACCGCGCTTTTCATGGGCTTCCTCGGCGTCGTCAACAACGACATCAAGCGCGTGATCGCCTATTCGACGCTCTCCCAGCTCGGCTACATGACCGTGGCGCTCGGCGCCTCGGCCTATAGCGTCGCGATCTTCCACCTGATGACCCACGCCTTCTTCAAGGCCTTGCTGTTCCTTGCGGCCGGCTCGGTGATCATCGGCATGCACCACGAGCAGGACATGCGCAAGATGGGCGGGCTCGCGAAGTACATGCCGATCACGGCAATCACCTGCTGGATCGGCGCGCTCGCGTTGATCGGCACGCCGTTCTTCTCCGGTTTCTATTCGAAGGACGCGCTGATCGAGGCGGTCGGCGAATCCCATCGCTGGGGCGCCACGTATGCGTACTACTGCGTGCTCGCGGGCGTGTTCGTCACTGCGCTCTACACGTTCCGGCTGCTTTTCATGACTTTCCACGGCAATGAGCGCTTTGCTACGGCGCATGACGCGCATGCGCACGACGACCATGCGCACGGCGGCGTGCCGCACGAGAGCCCGTGGGTGGTGACGGCGCCGCTCGTCGCGCTCGCGATCCCGTCGGTGGTGATCGGGTATTTCACGATCGGGCCGCTGCTGTTCGGCGGCGCGTTCGGCAATTCGATCTTCGTGCATGAAGCGAACGACGTCGTCGCAGGGCTCGGCCACGAATTCCACGGGCCGCTCGCGTTCGCGCTGCACGGCCTCACGGCGCCGCCGTTCTGGCTCGCACTCGCGGGCGTGCTCTCGGCCTGGTACCTGTACCTGAAGCGCCCGCAGCTCGCCGAACGCCTCGCCGAGCGCTTCGCGGCCGTGCGCTCGGTGCTCGTGAACAAGTACTACTTCGACTGGGTCAACGAGAACCTGATCGCGCCGCTCGCACGCCTCATCGGCAGGCTGTTGTGGAAGGGTGGCGACCAGATGCTGATCGACGGCGCATTCGTCAACGGATCGGCGAAGTTCGTCGGCTGGGCGGCGGTCAAGGGCCGCCGGATCCAGACCGGCTATCTCTACACGTACGCATTCTGGATGGTCATCGGGCTCGCAGTCCTCCTGGGCTGGTTCCTGATCCGGGCCTGACGGGGTCAATCGCGCATGCAGGGTCTCGGCATACTTTCAGCTCTGGTCTGGTTGCCCATCGCGGGCGGCGTCGCCGTGCTCGCACTCGGCGATCGGCGTATCGCAGCGGCGCGCTGGCTGGCGCTGATCGCCGCGATCGCGACCGTCGCGCTCACCATTCCGTTGTGGATCGGCTTCGACCGCGGCACCGCGGAGTTCCAGTTCGTCGAACGCCTGCCGTGGATCACCGCGTTCAATTCCTGGTACCACCTCGGCGTCGACGGCATCTCGCTGCCGCTGATCGTGCTCACCGCCGTGATGACGGTACCGGTGATCATCGCCAGCTGGAAGGTGATCGAGACGCGGCCCGCGCAGTACTACGCGGCCTTCCTCATCATGGCGGGCCTGATGATCGGCGTGTTCGCCGCCATCGACGGCCTGCTGTTCTATTTTTTCTGGGAAGCGATGCTGATCCCGATGTTCCTGATCATCGGGGTGTGGGGCGGCCCGCGGCGGGTCTACGCGACGTTCAAGTTCTTCCTGTACACCTTCCTCGGGTCGGTGTTGATGCTGGTCGCGCTGATCTATCTCTACGTGCAGGGTGGCGACTATTCGCTGCGCGCGCTGCACGAGCTGCCGCTCACGCTCGTCGAGCAGCGCTGGATCTTCCTCGCGTTCCTCGCGGCGTTTGCCGTCAAGGTACCGATGTGGCCGGTGCACACGTGGTTGCCGGACGCGCACGTCGAAGCGCCCACCGGCGGCTCGGTGATCCTCGCTGCGATCATGTTGAAGATGGGCGGTTACGGCTTCCTGCGATTCAGCCTGCCGATCACCCCGGATGCGAGCCGCGAGCTCGACTGGCTGATGATCGCGCTGTCGCTGATCGCCGTCGTCTACATCAGCCTCGTCGCGCTGGTGCAGACCGACATGAAGAAGCTGATTGCCTATTCCTCGATCGCGCACATGGGCTTCGTCACGCTCGGCGCCTTCATTGCCTGGGACATCGCCGACTCGACCGGGGCGCTGCGCGGCGCCGCCATGGGCCTCGACGGCGCGATGGTGCAGATGGTGTCGCACGGCCTGGTTTCGGGCGCGATGTTCCTGTGCGTCGGCGTGATGTACGACCGCGTGCACAGCCGCGAGATTTCGGCCTACGGCGGCGTCATCAACACGATGCCGAAGTTCGCCGGCTTCATGGTGTTCTTTTCGCTGGCGAACGCGGGCGTGCCGGGCACGTCGGGTTTCGTCGGCGAGTTCCTCGTGATCATCGCGAGCTTCAAGGCGAATTTCTGGTATGCGTTCCTCGTGGCAACGATACTGATCCTCGGCGCCGCCTACACGCTCTGGCTCGTCAAGCGCGTGATCTACGGCCCCGTCGCCAACGAACACGTGGCGCAGATGCCGGACCTCAACCGCCAGGAGCTCCTCGTGCTCGGCTCGCTCGCCGTTCTCGTGCTGCTGCTCGGTGTATGGCCGGCGCCGCTGCTCGATGTCATGCACAGTTCCATCCACCATCTCGTCGAGCAGATGACGACGAGCAAGTTGCCGCTCTGAGGCCGATCGATGCCCGACATGCATACGTACTGGTCGACGATCGCCCCCGCTGCGCCGGAGATGTATCTCACGGCGGCGATCTGCGCCATCCTGCTCATCGACGTGTTTGCCGGCGGTGCGCGGCGACCGCGCCTCACCGGCACGCTGACGCTGCTCGCCCTCGCGATCGGGGCTTGGGTCGCGATCGAGTTCGGCGCAGTCGGCGAGCGCACCGTGTTGTTCGACGGTCTCTATGTCGCCGACCCGCTCGCGCTCGTGCTCAAGCTCTCCGCGCTGCTCTTCGTCGCCGTGGCGCTGCTTTATTCGCGCCCCTACATGGAGCGCCGCAGGATTGCGGGCGGCGAGTACTACGTACTCGCGCTCACGGCGCTCCTCGGGATTTTCGTGCTCGCCTCGGCGGCGAACCTGCTCACGCTGTACATCGGCGTCGAGCTCCTCGCGCTGTCCCTCTACGCAATGATCGCCTTCGATCGCGAGTCACCGGTTTCGGCCGAGGCGGCGATCAAGTATTTCGTGCTCGGCTCGATTGCGTCGGGCATGCTGCTCTACGGCATCTCGCTCGTGTACGGCCTCACCGGGACACTCGCGCTCGACGAAATCGCGCAGCGACTGACGACCGAGCCGAGCCTCGGCATGGTGATCGGCGTTGCGTTCGTCGTCGTTGCGATCGCCTTCAAGTTCGGCGCGGTCCCGTTTCACATGTGGGTGCCCGACGTTTACCACGGCGCGCCGACCGCGGTCACCCTGCTCATTTCGACCGCGCCGAAGTTCGCGTACTTCGCGCTGGCGTATCGCCTGCTGTCGCAGGGCCTCGACGGTGTCTCGGCGACCTGGACCCAGATGATCGCCGTGCTTGCCGTGCTGTCGCTGATCGTCGGCAACGTGTTCGCGATCGCGCAGGAAAACCTGAAGCGGATGCTGGCGTACTCGGCGATCGCGAACGTCGGCTTCATCCTGCTCGGCTTCACGACCGGAACGACGTCGGGATACCAGGCGGCGCTCTACTACACGATCGTGTACGTGCTGATGACGCTCGGCTCCTTCGGCGTGATCCTGCTGGCGAGCCGGCGGGATTTCGAGGCCGATCAGCTCGACGACTACAAGGGCCTGCACGCGCGTGACCCGATGCTGGCGCTGTCGATGCTGATGCTGATGTTCTCGACAGCCGGCGTACCTCCGTTCGTCGGCTTCTGGGCGAAGCTCGCGATCTTCGAGGCGCTGTGGGAGGCGGGCTCGCTGTGGCTCGTCGTGATCGGCGCGCTCGCGTCGGTCGTCGGCGCGTTCTACTACATCCGCGTCGTCAAGCTGATGTACTTCGACGATGCGCCGGCGCAGCCGCGCGGGGACGCGGGCCGGTCGTTGCGTTTCGTGCTCGGCCTGAACGCCTTCGCGGCGCTTGCGCTCGGCGTCGTGCCGGGCGCCTTGATCGATCTTTGCAGGTCCGTACTGGGGTAGGTAACCATGAGCATCAATCGACGCGACTTCGTCCAGGGAACGGTTGGCACGGGCGTGCTGCTGGCGGCAGCGCCTGCGGCTTTCGCGGCACCGAAGCTCGATGACATCTACGCGCAGATCGCGAAGGGTCACGACGCCTCGGTGGTACGTCTGCAGGACTGGATCCACCAAATCACGATCGCAGCCGAGAACAAGGGGATGGAAGAGGGCTGCCAATACATGATGCAGCTCGCACGCGACGCCGGCTTCCAGCACGTCGAGCGCGTACCGACGCGGGGCTATCCGTCGGTGTTCGCGACGCTTGATGCCGGCGCGAAGCGCACGCTGGGTGTCTACTTCATGTACGACGTCAAACAGGTCGATCCCTCGGAATGGTCCTCGCCACCGTGGGAAGCACGCCTCGTCGACATCCCGGGCCTCGGCAAGGCGGTCATGGGGCGGGGGGCGGTGAACCAGAAGGGGCCGCAGGCCGCCTTCCTTTCAGCGCTGCACGCGATCCGTGCGGCGGGGCGCAAGCTCCCGGTCAACCTCGTGCTGATCGCGGAAAGCGAAGAGGAGATGGGCTCACCGAACTTTCCCGACGCGGTGCTCGCGCCGCAAGTGCGCGCCGCGCTCGAAAAGTGCATCGGCGTTTTCATGCCCGAGGCCGCGCAATCGCTCGACGGCACCGTGACGGTGTCGCTCGGCGCGAAAGGCGTGGTTGAGCTCGAACTCGTGTCGAGCGGCGAGAAGTGGGGCCGCGGACCCTCGATCGACGTCCATTCGAGCAATCGCGCGCGCCTCGACAGTCCGGCGTTCCATCTCGTCGAAGCGCTCCACAGCCTGATCGACGCCAAGGGCGACCCGGCCATCGACGGCTGGTGGGACGACGTTCGCCCACTGTCGGCTGCCGAGGAGTCGATGCTCGATATCGCCGCAAAGCGCATGAACGAGGCAAGCGCGAAAAAGTCGATGGGCGTAACCCACTGGGCGCGCGACGCCGACTGGCGCCAGGCGCTCGAGGATATGTGCGCGCGGCCTACCGTGAACATCGAAGGCCTCGTCGGCGGCTACACGGGCGAGGGCGGCAAGACGGTGCTGCCGCATCGCGCGACGGCAAAGCTCGACTTCCGCCTGGTGCCCGACATGACGCGCGACGGCGCCGTCGCGGAGCTGAAAGCGCATCTCGCGAAGCGGGGCTTCGGTGATGTCGAAGTGAAGGTCAGCGGCGGTTATGACCCGACCACCACCGCCGCCGACGCTGCACTGATCCGCACCATGGCGCGCGTGTACGAGGCAGACGGGATCGACCCGATCTACTGGCCGCGCCGTGGCGGTTCCTGGCCGGGCTTCGTGTTCACAGGCGAGCCCCTCAAGCTGCCGGCCGCGCATTTCGGCCTGGGCCACGGCCTGCGCGCGCATGCCCCGGACGAGTACTACCTGATCGAGTCGTTAAACCCCAGGATCGTCGGTATCGATGGCGCGGTGCGCTCGTTCGTGCAGTGCCTGTACGCGCTTGCCTGAAAGGGTGCGGGAATGGGTTGTGTTGGCGGGGCCGCACCGCTAAGATGCGCGCCCCTACTGGTGCGGGGTGGAGCAGTCTGGCAGCTCGTCGGGCTCATAACCCGAAGGTCGCAGGTTCAAATCCTGCCCCCGCTACCAA
>CADEFQ010000043.1:2834-21213 GCA_902826635.1 uncultured Pseudomonadota bacterium | reverse complement strand
GTTTAGTTCAGTTCAGGGCCTATCTCGGCTTCCGAAGCAGTCATATCGGGAGTCATATTGTTGAGTTCTATAACGTCAAGGCGGGAGCGCGCCGCCTTTTCCGTTGGGAGGGACCGCGATGAGGGTACGCGTCCTGTCTGCACCGCGTATATTTTCCGAAGGGGATCAGTGAGTGTGTAGCGCGGCGAGTGATGCACAAGTTCACAGCCGACCAACGATCGCGTGCGGTAGCGAAGAGTCTGCAACTACATCCTGAAGATGCCGTAGCGCTCGTCGGCCGGGCGCGGGCCACGCGCGGCGAGATGCAGCGCGAGACCGAGCACACGCCGGGTGTCGAGCGGGTCGATCACGCCGTCGTCCCACAACCGCGCGCTCGCGTAATAGGGGTGGCCCTGCGATTCATAGTTTGCGCGGATGTCGTCCATGAACGCCCGCTGCTCGGCCTCCGTCCACGCGGCTCCGCGTGCGCCCTCGCGCCGTACCGTGGCGAGGACTTGCGCCGCCTGTTCGCCGCCCATCACTGAAATGCGTGCGTTCGGCCACATCCACAGGAAGCGCGCGCCGTAGGCGCGGCCGCACATCGCATAGTTGCCCGCGCCGAAGGAGCCGCCGATGATCACGGTGAGCTTCGGCACCGTCGCCGTGGCGACGGCGGTCACCATTTTCGCGCCGTCTTTGGCGATGCCGGCCTGCTCGTATTTTGCGCCGACCATGAAGCCGGTGATGTTCTGCAGGAACAGCAGCGGCGTGCCGCGGCGGTTCGCGAGCTGCACGAAATGCGCGGCCTTGAGCGCCGATTCCGAGAACAGCACGCCGTTGTTGGCGACGATCGCGACGGGGCAGCCGTGGATGCGGGCGAAGCCGCAGACTATCGTCGTGCCGTACTCGGGCTTGAATTCGTGCAAGTCGGACGCATCGACGAGCCGGCCGATGATTTCCCGCACGTCGTACGGCTGGCGGGTATCGCGCGGCACGATGCCGTGAATCTCGCGCGGGTCGAGCGCGGGCTCCGCGTTCGGCACGAGGTCGAGCCAGGCCGGAGCGCGCGGGCGCAGGGTTGCAATCACGGAGCGCGCGATCGCAAGTGCATGCGCGTCATTTTCCGCGAGGTGATCCGCGACGCCCGAGCGGCGCGCGTGCACATCGCCGCCGCCCAGCGCCTCGGCGTCGATTTCCTCGCCGGTCGCGGCCTTCACGAGCGGAGGGCCACCGAGGAAGATCGTGCCCTGCTTCTGCACGATGATCGTTTCATCGGACATCGCGGGTACGTAGGCGCCGCCCGCCGTGCAACTGCCCATCACGACCGCGACCTGCGCGAGCGCAAGGGCAGACATCTGCGCCTGGTTGTAGAAAATGCGTCCGAAGTGCTCGCGATCCGGAAACACTTCGTCCTGCAGCGGCAGGTACGCGCCGCCGGAGTCGACGAGGTAGACGCAGGGCAGGGCGTTCTCGAGCGCGACCTGCTGGGCGCGCAGGTGCTTTTTTACCGTGATCGGGAAATAGGTGCCGCCCTTGACCGTCGCGTCGTTCGCGATCACGAGCACTTCGCGGCCGTGAATGCGGCCGACGCCCGCAATCAGGCCCGCCGCGGGCGCCTCGCCGTCGTAAAGACCGAGCGCGGCGAGCGGCGCGATTTCAAGAAAGGGGCTGCCCGGGTCGAGCAGGGTCGAGACGCGCTCGCGCGGCAGGAGCTTGCCGCGCGCAGTGTGGCGCGCGCGCGCGCTGTCGCTGCCGCCACGCTCGGCGCGCGCAAGCTCGGCGCGCAGGTCCGCGACCAATCGCTCCATGTGGGCGCGATTGGCGCGGAAGGTATCGCTCGCCGGATCGATCGCGGTGCCGAGACGCGCCATGGCGCGGCAGCTTACAGCAGCTCGATCGCGATTGCCGTAGCCTCGCCTCCGCCGATGCAGAGCGAGGCGATGCCGCGCTTGCCGCCGGTGCGCTTGAGGCCGTGCAGCAGCGTCGCGACGATACGCGCGCCGGTGGCGCCGATCGGGTGGCCGAGCGCGCAGGCGCCGCCGCTCACGTTGACGCGGGCGGGGTCGAGACCGAGGTCGCGGATTGCCGCCATCGTCACCGCGGCGAACGCTTCGTTCACCTCGTACAGGGCGACGTCACCGGCTTTCCAGCCGAGTGTGTCAAGCACCTTGCGGATCGCGCCCACCGGCGCAGTCGTGAACCACTCGGGCGCCTGCGCGAAGCTGGCGTACGCGAGCACGCGCGCGAGGGGTTTCACGCCGAGCCGCTTCGCCGCGGCGTCGCTCATCAGGATCGCCGCGGCGGCGCCGTCCGCGATGGAGGACGAGGAGGCGGCGGTCACGGTGCCGTCCTTGCGAAACGCGGGCTTGAGCGTCGGGATCTTCTGGATGTCGCACGTGAACGGGGTCTCGTCCTTGTCGACGACTGTTTCGCCCTTGCGACCCTTGACCGTGACCGGCGAGATCTCGGCGGCAAACGTCCCGTTCGCAGCCGCGGCCTGCGCGCGGCGCACGGATTCAGCGGCGAACGCGTCCTGCTCGGCGCGCGTGAAGGCGTACTTGTCGGCCGTGTTCTCGGCGAAGCAGCCCATCATCTGGCCGTCGAACGGGCTCTGCAGCCCGTCGTAGAACATGTGATCGAGCACCTCGCCGTGGCCCATGCGATAGCCACCGCGCGCCTTCGGCAGCAGGTACGGTGCGTTCGTCATCGACTCGAGGCCGCCGGCGAGTACGACTTCGACATCACCCGCACGGATCTGGTCCGCCGCCATCATGATGGCCTTCAGCCCCGAGCCGCACATCTTGTTGATGGTGGTCGCGGGCGTCGCGTGCGGAATGCCGGCGCCGATCGCCGCCTGGCGCGCCGGGGCCTGGCCGAGGCCCGCGGGCAGCACGCATCCCATGATGACTTCCTCGATGTCGGCCGGTTTCACGCCGGCGGCGGCCATCGCGCCGCGGGCGGCCGCAGCGCCGAGCTGCGGCGCGGTGGCGCCGGCGAGTACACCCTGGAAGGCGCCGAGCGGCGTGCGCTGCGCAGCCACGATGACGACGGAAGAGGAAGGCGATTTCTGATTCATGGGGACTTTCCTGAAAGACCGCTTGGGCGCGGGGCGAGACCATTGACGAACAATTCGACGAAACGCTCGGCGATCTCGTTCGCCGAGAGCGATGCATTGTCGCGGTACCAGTGGGCGATCCAGTTGAGCGCGCCGGCGAGCGCGAACGCGGCCATTTTCGGGTCGCACCGTCCAATCGAGCCGTCGGCGATACCGAGGCGCACGAGACCGCGGATTTCCTGGTCGATCTCCGACTTCAGCTCCTTGATGCGCGCGCTCATCGCCGGACTCAGGTCCTGGTCCTCGGCGCGCACCATGCACCAGCCGAAATCCGACGTGATCGCCTCGACATAGCCGCGCACCACGGCCAGGAGGCGCGCGCGCCCGCTCGTCTTCGTGCCGCGCGCCTCGCCGCAGGCGCTTGCGACACGGCCGAGCCCCTCGCGAAAGCACTCGAACAGCATCTGTTCCTTGTTCGAGACGTAGTAATAGAGAGTCGGCTTCGTGACGTGCAGCACCGCCGCAATGTCGTCGAGCGAAGTGTTGTGATAGCCCCGCTCGCGAAAGGCGCGCGCGGCCGCGCGAATGACGGCATCGCGCTTCAGCTCGCGCTGGCGCTCGCGGTCGCCCGTAACCTGCCAGGGTGAAGTTGGCCTCGTCATTCCGCTGCGATTATACTTGCCGGTATAAATTCTACTAGCCGGTAACATATTTATGAGCACCCGCGCTGCGCAACAGGGCCAGCCTCCGGTCGCCGACACGGGCGAGGCGGCGCTGCCGCTGCGTTTCGTCAGCGCGGCCTCGCTGTTCGACGGCCACGACGCGGCCATCAACCTGATTCGCCGCCTGCTTCAGGCCCATGGCGCAGAGGTCGTGCACCTCGGCCACAACCGCAGTGTCGCCGACATCGTGCGCGCCGCGATCCAGGAGGACGCCGACGCGATCGCGGTCAGCTCTTACCAGGGTGGCCACAACGAATACTTCGCCTACATGGTCGACATGCTGCGCGATCTCGGCGCCGCGCACATCCGCGTGATCGTGGGTGGCGGCGGCACGATCTCGCCGCAGGAAATCGCCGCGCTCGAGGCGCACGGCGTCGAGAAGATCTACACCCCCGAAGACGGCCGCCGCATGGGGCTCGCCGGCATGATCGACGATGTCTTCGCGCGCGTGCGGCGCGCGGGCAAGCCGGCGTACGAGTTCGGGCCGCTCAACCCGAAGGATCCGCAGCACATCGCGCGCACGATTTCCTGCCTCGAAGGCGCGCTCGGGAACGACGGCGCGCGCACGCAAATCGCGCGCGCGATCGCGCGCAACGAGCGCCGCGCGCCCGTGATCGGCATCACCGGCACCGGAGGCGCCGGCAAGTCGAGCCTGAACGATGAGCTGCTGGCGCGCTTCGTGCGCTTCTTCCCGGACCGCACCCTTGCGGTGGTGGCGATCGACCCCACGCGGCGGCGTTCGGGCGGCGCATTGCTCGGCGACCGGATCCGCATGAACAGCCTCGCGGCCGAACGCCTGTTCATGCGCTCGCTCGCGACCCGCCGCCGCCACAGCGCGACGAGCGAGGCGCTCAAGGACGTGATCGCGCTCTATCAGCTGGCGGGCTTCGATCTGATCGTGGTCGAGACCGCGGGCATCGGGCAAAGCGACACCGAGATCGTCGATTTCGTCGATCTTTCGCTCTATGTGATGACGAGCGAATACGGGGCGGCGAGCCAGCTCGAGAAGATCGACATGCTCGACTACGCCGACATGGTCGTGCTCAACAAATTCGAGAAGCGCGGCGCCGAGGATGCGCTGCGAGACGTGCGCAAGCAGTGGCGGCGCAACCACCCGGACCGCCTGAAGATCGCGGACCCACTCGTGCCGGTCTATCCGACCATCGCCAGCCGCTTCAACGATCCCGGCGTCAATCACCTCTTTGGCGCGATTTGCGGCAAGCTGAAGTGGGACGTGGGCGACGTCGGCGCGACGGTGTTCACGTCGCACGAGGCGTTGATTCCCGCGGGCCGCGTGCGCTATCTCGCCGAGATCGCGCAGGGCGGGCGCGACGCGCGCGCGCGCATCGAGCGGCAGGTCACCGCCGCCGGGCGTGCGCATGCGCTGTACGAATCGCTCGAGACACTGCGCGATCCGCTGCTGCCGGCGCCGCTCGACCGGTATCCGGAAGCGGCGCTCGCCGCCGGCAGTGGCGAGGATTCGACGCGGCGCGAGCTGCGCGCCGCCTACAACGCCGCGCTCGACGCCGTCGGTGCCGAGGGCGTCGGCGAACTCAAGGCCTGGCCGGCGCGCGCGAAGGCCGTCACCGACGAGACTTATTCCTACCCTGTGCGTGACCGGCAGGTCACGGGCGAGAACTACGTCGAGACGCTGAGTCGCAACCGCGTGCCGAAGCTTGCCGTGCCACGCTACGCCGACTGGGGCGAGCTCCTCGCGTTCATCGGCCACGAAAACCTGCCGGGCGCGTATCCGTATACGGGCGGCGTGTATCCCTATCGGCGCGAAGCCGAAGACCCGACCCGCATGTTTGCGGGCGAAGGTCCGCCCGAGCGCACCAACCGCCGCTTCCACCTGCTCGCGGGCGGCCACGACGCCACGCGCCTCTCGACGGCGTTCGATTCGACCACGCTCTACGGCGAGGACCCCGACACGCGGCCCGACATCTACGGCCGCACCGGCAACTCGGGCGTGTCGATCGCGACGCTCGACGACATGAAGAAGCTCTATTCAGGCTTCGACCTGTGCCTGCCGACGACGTCGGTGTCGATGACGATCAACGGCCCTGCGCCGATGATCCTTGCGATGTTCATGAATACGGCGATCGACCAGCGCATCGAGCGCTGGCTGCGCGCCGAAGGCCGCTGGGCAGCTGCGGAAGCGCGGATCGCGGCCGTGAAGCACGCGATCGCCGGGAGCGAAGCACCGGTGCCGGCGTACAAGGGCGAGCTCCCCGACGGTCACGACGGCTCGGGCCTTGCGCTTCTCGGCCTTTCCGGAGACCAGCTGATCGCGCCGGGCGTGCTCGATCGCGCGACGTACGAACGACTGCGCGCCGAGGCGCTGTCGCTGGTGCGCGGCACGGTGCAGGCCGACATCCTGAAGGAAGACCAGGCACAGAACACCTGCATCTTCTCGACGGAGTTTGCGCTGCGGATGATGGGCGACGTGCAGCAGCACTTCATCGACCACAAGGTGCGCAATTTCTATTCGGTGTCGATCTCCGGCTACCACATCGCGGAAGCAGGCGCGAACCCGGTAAGCCAGCTCGCGTTCACACTGTCGAACGGCTTCACGATCGTCGAGTACTACCTCGCGCGCGGCATGCGGGTCGACGACTTCGCGCCGAACCTGTCGTTCTTCTTCTCGAACGGCATGGACCCCGAGTACGCGGTGATCGGGCGCGTGGCGCGGCGCATCTGGGCGCGCGCGATGCGCGAACGGTATGGCGGCGATGCGCGCAGCCAGATGCTGAAGTACCACGTGCAGACCTCGGGGCGCTCGTTGCACGCGCAGGAGATCCAGTTCAACGACATCCGCACGACGCTGCAGGCGATGTATGCGCTCTTCGACAACTGCAACTCGCTGCA
Source organism: uncultured Pseudomonadota bacterium (assembly GCA_902826635.1). Lineage (GTDB taxonomy): Bacteria > Pseudomonadota > Gammaproteobacteria > Steroidobacterales > Steroidobacteraceae > CADEFQ01. Next base: position 14,589 of record CADEFQ010000043.1, on the reverse strand, counting down.
CACCAACGCCTTCGACGAGGCGCTCACCACGCCGACCGAGGACAGCGTGCGCCGCGCGGTCGCGATCCAGCTGATCATCAATCGCGAGCTCGGGCTCAACAAGAACCAGAACCCCTGGCAGGGCTCGTTCGCGATCGACTACCTCACCGACCTGGTCGAGGAGGCGGTGTACAAGGAGTTCGAGTCGATCTCGGGCCGCGGCGGCGTGCTCGGCGCGATGGAAACGATGTACCAGCGCGGCAAGATCCAGGAGGAGAGCCTGTACTACGAGACGAAGAAGCACGATGGTTCGCTGCCGCTGATCGGCGTGAACACCTTCCTCTCGGGCCACGACGCCTCCGAAGCGCACGCGGGGGTCGCGCTGATCCGCTCGACCGAAACGGAGAAGCAGGATCAGGTCGCGGCAGTGCGCGCGTTCCAGCAGCGCCACGCGTCGGCAGCGCCGGCGGCGCTCGCGCGCCTGCAGCAGGTGGCGGCGGGCGGCGGCAACGTGTTCGCCGAATTGATGGAAACCGTGAAGGTGTGCTCGCTCGGGCAGATCTCGCGCGCGCTCTACCAGGTGGGCGGGCAGTACCGGCGCAACGTGTAGCTGCGCTCAATAACGATCGAGTGCGAGCCCCCGCGTGTCGATCTCCGGCTCGCGGCCGGTGATGAGGTCTGCGATCACGCGACCGGATCCGCAGGCCATCGTCCAGCCGAGCGTGCCGTGGCCGGTGTTGAGCCACAGGTTGCGCCAGGGCGATGCGCCCACGATCGGCGTGCCATCGGGCGTCATCGGCCGCAGTCCGGTCCAGAACTCGGGGTTCGAATACTCACCACCCGCGGGAAAGAGACTGCGGGCCGAAAGTTCGAGCGTCGCGCGGCGGGCCGGGTGCAGCCGGCTGTTGTAGCCGGACAATTCCGCGGTGCCGCCGACGCGGATGCGATCGCCGAGGCGTGTGATGGCGACCTTGAAGCTCTCGTCCATGACTGTCGAGACCGGCGCCGCGGCGGAATTCGCGACCGGCACCGTGATCGAATAACCCTTCACCGGGTACACCGGCAGGCGCAGGCCGATCGTGCGCGCGAGCGGCGTCGAATAACTGCCGAGCGCGAACACGAACGCATCCGCCGTCACGCGCCCCGCGTCGGTCAGCACCGCGTCGATTCGACTGCTCTCGCGCTCAAATCCGTGGATGTTCACGCCGAACCGGAACTTCACGCCCAGCGCTTGCGCCAGTGCCGCGAGGCGCTGCGTGAACAGGTGACAGTCGCCGGTTTCGTCCTCCGGCAGGCGCAGCCCGCCGGCGATCAGCGACCGGACGGCAGCCAGGCCGGGTTCGGCGCCGATGCAGCCGTTCGCGTCGAGCACTTCGAAAGGCACACCGAGCTTGCGCAACACCGCGATGTCGCCGGCCGCACCGTCGAGCTGCTTTGGGGTGCGAAAAAGCTGTAGCGTGCCACGCGAGCGTTCGTCGTACGCGATGCCGGTCTGTGCACGCAGTTGCCGCAGGATGTCGCGGCTGTACTCCGCGATCGGCACCATGCGGCTCTTGTTCACGGCATAGCGCGCCTCCGTGCAGTTGCGCAGCATGCGGAGGATCCAGATCCACATCGCCGGATCCCACTGCGGTCGCACGACGAGCGGCGCGTGCTTCGTGAAGAGCCACTTGATCGCTTTCAGCGGCATGCCCGGCCCGGCCCATGGCGAGGCGTAGCCGGGCGAGATCTCGCCTGCATTCGCGAAGCTCGTTTCGAGCGCGACGCCGTCCTGACGCTCGATCACTTCGACTTCGACCCCTGCGCGCGCGAGATACCACGCCGAGGTCACACCGATCACGCCACCGCCCAAGACCACGACCCGCAAGAGCTGCTCCGCCGGAGGAAACCGCGCATGTTACCTGCAATGCCGCGCTCCGCAATGAACGCGGGGCGCCTCTACGGCTGCGCGAGGTACACAGTGCTCCAGAGCTGCGCGGCGTTCGATTCGGTCTCGTCCTCATGGCGCTGGCCGAAGGGTTCCACCTGATAGCGACCGTCATGCTGCGACCACGACCACAGTTCCGAGCCGCGTACGTCGGCTGCACCGTCGATCGCCGCACCGAGCCGCGCTCGCGCGCGCTCGAGCGCCGCCCTGGCGTCGTGCGAAAGGTCGGTGCGGCGAAGTTGACGATCGAGACCGGCTGCGAACAGGGCCTGCTGCCAGGACCAGACGACGGCGCCGTGGTAACGGTTACGCCCGAATTCCGGGGCAAGCGTCGCGTCGGCAAACGCGGCGTTCGCAACCAGCAGACCGACGTCCGTCAGGAGCCCCGCCGGAAAGGGTCGCGCCAGCGTGTCGGCGATGCGCTGCACCTCGGCGGACGCGGGATCGAGCAGAAGCAGGGCAACGGATTCGTCGGAATTCAGGATCGGAACCGGCCGCCCGTTGGCTTCCAGCGAGACGGCGCGAAACGCGATGCCCGAATCATCGATCGCCGCCAGCGCCGGCGCCGCGTCGACGCCGACTGCCTTCGCATAGGCCGCTACTTTCCTGCGCGCCACGTCGGCGGGAACGGTCACGTCGAAGCAGCGTGGGGCTTCGCGTAACCAGACCTGCGTCATCGTGGCCGCGTTCGCGAACGGCCTCGCGGAGCCCGCGGGCAGATAGTCCGCCAACAGACCGCTCTCGTTCAGACGCGCGATCGCGAGCAGCGCAGCCGGCGCCCAGACGCCATTGACGTCGTAGGCGTAGTGGCCGCCGCCGAGCCCTCGTTCGCTGTCGCGCCAATTGCCGACGCTTTGGCCCGCCTTGAGCGCGATCAGGTGCTCGCGGACCGGATCGCGCGCGAACGGTGCGGTGCTCGCCATCACGAACAGGAAATTGCGCGTGAGGCGTGCGCCAAATGTCTCGCCCGAAGTCGTGCGACGCGCGAGGAATTCCTTCGCGCGCGCGCGACCCGCCGGCATGTCGAGCAGATAGTGGGCCGCGACCGGCGCGAGCATGTAATCGTCGTCGATCATCTTGTAGTCGAGTATCGGGGCGTCGCCGGGTGGCAGGCCTTCGCGCAGGCGGCGCAGTACGGCGAACTCGCCGATGTCCTCCTCGTGCGCCACTTCCCCCGCCTTGTTCAGCCGTTCGAGCACGGCGCCGAGCCCGGCCTCCATGATCGACGGTTGCGCGACAGGCGCGAGCAATCGCAGCGAGATCAGCGTGTCGCGTCCGAAATAGGTGTTGAAGCGCCAGGATCCCGCGAGCAGCTTTTCACGATAGCTGAGGAACTCGAGTGCCTGCCGCAGCCGGATATCCGCCGACGCGCCTTTCGCCAGGAGCTCGTCCTGCGGGATCGGGGTGAGCGGTGGGTCGCCCGTGAGCCCGGTCACGAGCAGGCGCAGCTGCCCGTGACGGTCAGGCGAAAGGACATAGGGTTTCGACTCCCCGCCACTGACGTCACCGGCCAGCACTTCGACCGACAGGTAGTAGCCCGCGGCGCCGTCAAGTCGCCGGCGCTGCCAGACAATCGTGCGTCCGGTACGCTCGGCCGGCGTCACCACCTCGCGCGGCGGCGCCTCGCCGCCATCCTGGTAGTTGCGGATGACGCGAACGCTGCCGATGATCGTCTGGGTGAGCGTGACGGGTCCACCTGTAGCGACGAGTTCGGCGCGGACTCCGCGCAGGACGCGGCCGCCCGCGAGCGTGCGCTGTGCCGGGCTGATCGCAATCGGTGACTGCCATGCGAAGTCGCGGGACTGCGCTGCAAACCACAGTGCAAGGCCGCTGTTGCCGGCCGGAAATGCGAGCACCACGCGGGGCTTGTTTCCCGGCGTGAGCACGAGGTGCGCGGCCACGGGGCCCTGGCGATAGAACTCGTTGAACACCCGGCCTTCGGCGACGGAGAAACGAAGGTCTTCGCGGTGCGGGCCCTGCGCGGCGCCGCTCGTCGTGATCAAGACTGCGACGCCGGCGGCGAACATCGACCCGTACTTTCGTGCGCTTGCGGCTCTCATGGCACCGAGGCGACTGAATCGCGGATGATGATTTCATAATCGTATCGGCGGACGATGTCGCCGGGCGCGGGTGCTCCCGATTTCGGGCGCATCGATTCCAGCAGGCATTGCACAGCGCCGGCCGCCATGGCTCGAATGGGCTGTCGCACTGTCGTCAGGCTCGGATAGACGTAGCGGGCAATCGGCACGTCGTCGTAGCCGGCAACCGACAGCTCGGCGGGTACCTGCAAGCCCAGTTCATGAGCCGCATGCAGCACGCCCGCCGCCATATCGTCGTTGCTGGCGAAGATCGCGGTGGGTCGATTCGGCTCGCGCAACAGCCGCCGCGCGCACTCGACTCCCGACTCGAATGACAGGAGGCCGGTGGCGATCAGGCGCTCGTCGACCGCGATGCCGTTCGAGCGCAGTGCCTCGAGATAACCGAGCAGTCGGCGCGACGCCGCGCCGTGCCGCGGATCGGCCTTGATGAAGCCGATGCGCCTGTGGCCGCGACTCAACAGGTATTCGGTGAGGTCGCGACTCGCCCGCGCGTCGTCTATCGACACGAACGGCTTGCCGTGATTCTCGTCGTACGGCGCGATCGACACGTACCGGGTTCCGTCGGCATCGAGCTGGGCGATCAGCGACGCCAGGTCGCACAGTGGCGGCGTCAGTACGAGTCCGCTGGGCCGGCGCTGCGCCAACATGTCGTGCACGTGATCACAGAGACGCGGGCTCGCGGCGTCAAACGGCTGCAGGAGGACGCCGAAGTCGGCCGCTTCGCAGGCCGCGAGCACGCCTTCGAGAACGCTGACGACATAGCTGTCGCTCGGATTGTCATAGAGCACCGCGACGAGGAAAGCGCGCGGGCTCGCGAGATTGCGTGCCGAAAAATTCGGTCGGTACCTGAGCTCACGAATCGCCTTCAGCACCTTCTGCGCAGTGTCCTCGCTGACATTGGGTTCGCGATTGACGACGCGGGAGACGGTCTTGATCGACACCCCCGCCCGCGACGCGACGTCGTTGATCGTGTGCACGCTGCTGCGGCGTCGACCGGCGCGAGTGCCGGCGAGTAGCGGACGCGCCTTCTGCGCGGGGGGTCGGGTGGATCGGGTCACGGATTTCGTCGCGGGTGGGTAAACGGGCTCGGCGCAAATCTTCGCCCAGGCTGTCGGCGCACTGAAATGATAGCGCTTACCAGAATCATGACTATCAGGGGGTGCCCGATGGCTTCCGATGTGGCGCACACGTATGCGGCGGAAAGCATGCTGAGGTACTTATTAGTATTTGATTAATATGCATTATCTTCATAAGAGAGCGTTGTCTGTCGGGTGGAAGACACGTCGCGAGTTTGACAGTACAGGACTAGGGTGGTAATAAAAGACAACGCTGTCAATCAGAACTTGCTGAAAATAGCACCGGCCGATCTTCAGATCGGGCCGAGCGCATGGGTCGAAACGGGGCGGAAACCAGAATGAACCGGAGAAGTTTATGAGCGTCCAGGCGATACGATCGTTTGCAATGGTCCTGCTGGTCGGCGCGCTGAGCGTGCCCGCCGAGGTGCGCGCACAAGCTGCTGCAGCCGATGACAAAGCGGTCACGCAGCTCGAAGAGGTGGTCGTCACCGGCACGGCCGGCGGCGCGGAGATTCGCAAGCTCGACGCGAGCTTTGCGATAACCACCGTGACTGCAGATGCCATTACGGAATTCTCGCCGCAGAGCACCGCGGACCTCCTGAGGCTCATACCCGGCGTCTGGACGGAAAGCACGGGCGGCGTGTCCGGTGCGAACGTCATGGTGCGCGGCTTCCCGGGTGGCGGCGACGCTCCGTATCTCACGGTCCAGGTCAACGGCTCGCCCGTCTATCCGATCTCGACCTTGTCCTTTCTCGAGAACACGACGATGTTCCGCATCGACGAGACCGTTCAACGGGTCGAGGCGCTGCGCGGCGGGCCGAATCCGGTGTTCTCGAACGGTCAGCCGGGCCTGACCACGAACTTCATCCTGCGCGAAGGTGGCGAGGAGACGGAGGGGCTGGTCAAGTACACGACCTCGGACTATGACCTCCGACGTTTCGATGGTTACATCAGCGGCCCGATCTCCGATGATTTCTACTACCTGATCGGCGGCTACGTCACGAGTTCGCCCGGACTGCGCGATGCGGGCTACAACTCGGACGAGGGCAACCAGGTCACGATCAACCTCACCAAGAAGTTCGAACGCGGCAAAGTGAACGTTTTCTACCGCCGGACCGACGATTTCGGCCAGTGGTACCTGCCTGTGGCGTTCAACGTGCCGGGTGTGGACGCCTCTTACAACCAGCTGGGCCCCTTCAACCGGCAACAGCAGATCATGACCGACAATCCGGGGCCGGGGAACTTCGCAAACGGCGGCAACCCGAATGCCGCTAATCGGACCGTCAAGACGCTCGATCTCGACGAGGGCCGAGGATGGAAAGGCAGCATGACGGGCGGCTCGGTGATACTGGATATCACCGACAACTGGACGCTCACGGAACGCTTCGGCTACACCTCTGGCGACGCCCCCACGGTCGGCCTCGTGCCGGACGGTGCCGCCGTGCAGGTCGGAGCGCTTCTGGCCAATCCCGCTGCCGATTCGCGCGCCGTGGTCACCGGGCCGATCAGGGGTGCCGTCACGGGCCGGGCGATCGGCAACTCGGAATTCATCCAGCAGTTCGGCGCCTGGGAAGTCCGCAAGGCCGTCGAATCGTTCACGAACGACATCAGCTTGACCTGGAACTATGACAGGGGCTCGACGACTTTCGGCTTCTACTCCGCGGACGCATCGAGTCACGACCTCTGGGCCCTGGGCAACTCCCAGTATCAGGTCGTGGAATCGCATGGCGAAATCGTCACCGGCATCGCCTGCAACAACCCGACCGTCGTCGACAGCTGCGGGTTCAACTACGATATCGACGAAGTCGGCGACGCCACGTCGCGGGCGTTGTATGTCGCCACCTCGTACAAGATCACCGACGCGCTGCGGGCGGATGTCGGACTTCGCTACGAGAAGTACCAGGTTGACTACACACTCGACGAAGGTCGGGCCGGCAATATCGACTTCGCGATACAGGACGACATTTCGGAGGTGGCGTGGACTGCGGCTCTCGATTACCAGTTCACGGATCGGATGGGCGTTTTCGCGCGCATCAATCAGGGTCATTTGCTGCCGCAGTTCGATTCTTATCGGGACGGCCGCAGCGCGCTCGCGCAAGGCGCCGACTTGATCCAGGACATCGAGCAGTATGAACTCGGCTTCAAGTGGGGGACCGATCACCTCAGTCTGTTTGCGACTGCTTTCGACACCGACGTCGATCCTCGAAACGTCAACTTCCAGTTCGGCGGGCCGGCCATCCTGACGACCCAGACGTCGCGGGGCATCGAACTCGACGGTACGTGGCGGACGGACGCCGGGTTCTCGGTATCGGTCAACGGAACGTTGCTGAAGAGCAAGATCAAGAGCGCCTCCGATCCGACGCTCGACGGCAACGAGACGGAACGCCAGCCGTCCTGGCAGTGGCGCATGACCCCGGCCTATGCATTCAACTTCGGCAACGTCGAAGGGAGCGTGTACGGCACTTTTGCGGCGGTCGGCAAGCGCTGGGGCGAAGCGACGAACATCAACCGCCTCGACAGCTACGAGAAGCTCGACCTCGGTGTGATCCTGCGGGTCAATAAGGCGTTCGTCGTGCAGATCGCGGCCGACAACGTCACGGACGAGCAGGCCTTTACGGAGAGCGACCCGCGCACGGCGACGGCTCCGAACGGGCGGTTCATCATGCCGCGGAGCATCGAGTTCAGCGTGGGCTACGCGTTCTGAACGAAACGCATGACAGGGATCGGCGGCGCCGGCACACACGTGCCCGCGCCGCCGGTCCGCTGCCCTGGCTGATCGTCGGCGCCGCGGCGCTCGTGGCCGCGCGCGCCGACGTCGGCGAGCGGGTCCTTACGCCCGCCGACTTGTATCCCGGCCTCTTCCAGCAGGTTCAGTCGGCACAGGTGCTCGGTGACGGCGTGAATTTCGTGCAAGCGTTGCCGCGCACCTCACCCGAAGCCGTGCTCGCGGCCTGGCGCCGCGAATCGACGGCGCCGGGCTTCGACCTGAAAGCCTTCGTCGAAGCGCAGTTCCGCTGGCCCAGGGAACCCACGACCGATTATCGGTCGAACCACGCCGATATCGTCGAGCACATCGACCGGCTGTGGCCGGTGCTCACGCGGGCGCCCGATACTTCGGTACCGTACTCCTCGCTGTTGCCGCTGCCGTACTCCTATGTCGTGCCGGGCGGGCGTTTCCAGGAAATCTACTATTGGGATTCCTACTTCACGATGCTCGGGCTCGAGCAGAGCGGGCGGCACGATCTCGTGCGCGACATGGTGAAGGATTTCGCGTACCTGATCGATCGCTACGGACACATTCCGAACGGCAACCGCAGCTACTATCTGAGTCGATCGCAGCCGCCGTTCTTTTTCGCGATGGTGAGGCTCCTCGCGCAGCGCGACGGTGATGAGGCACTCGCCAAGTATCTGCCGCAGCTCGCGCGCGAGTACGCGTTCTGGATGGATGGCGAGGCGTCTCTGGCGCGCGGGCAGGCTCACCGACGTGTCGTGCGCCTCGCCGACGGCACGGTGCTCAACCGCTATTGGGATGATCGCGACTCGCCGCGCGATGAATCCTGGCGCAACGATGTCGCCACGGCGCGCGAGGCGACCCGACCCGCCGCCGTCGTATACCGAAACCTGCGCGCGGCGGCCGAGAGCGGTTGGGACTTCAGCTCGCGCTGGCTCGCCGATGGCCGCACGCTCGCGACGATCCGCACCGTCGATATTGCGCCCGTCGATCTCAACAGCTTGCTCTACGGGCTCGAGCAGACGCTCGCGCGGGCCTACGCGCTCGCCGGCCGCGACGCCGACGCCGCGCGGATCAGCGCGCGCGCCTGGGCGCGACGCGAGGCGATGCATCGCCTGCTGTGGGACGCGAGCGGGCAGACCTACGGTGATCTGCTGTGGAAGACGGGCAAGCTCACCGGGGTGGCGAGTGCGGCGATGCTCTACCCGCTCTTCTGCGGCGTCGCCACTCCCGCGCAGGCGAAGGGAGTCGCGGAAGCCGTACTTGCCAAGCTGTTGAGACCCGGCGGGATCGTGACGACCACCACGGACACCGGGCAGCAGTGGGACGCGCCGAACGGCTGGGCGCCGCTGCAGTGGATCGCGATCGAAGGTCTCGGCAACTACGGGTTCGCCCCGCTCGCGGCCGACATTGCGCACCGCTGGATCCACGAGAACCTCGAGGTCTATCGCGCAACCGGAAAACTGGTCGAGAAGTACGACGTCAGCGGCGACGCCGCCGGCGGTGGTGGGGAATATCCGCTGCAGGACGGGTTTGGCTGGACGAATGGAGTACTGCGTCGCTTGCTCGCGATCTATCCGTCCACGACCGGGCCGTGACCATGCAGCACGCGGTCGCGATTGCGGCGGCCATTCTGCTCGCCGCATCATCCAGTGGCGCCGCTGAAAACATCCCGTTGTGGAAGGGCACGCCACCGGGATCCCCGGCGGTGGCGCTCGACGAAGTGGTCTCGCACGACCGCACGGCGCTGCTGCGCAACGTCACGCAACCGACGCTCACCGCGTTCCTGCCTGATCCGGCCCATGCAAGCGGTGCCGCCGTGATCGTCGCGCCGGGCGGCGCTTTCATCATGCTCGCCATCGACCATGAAGGGCGGGATGTCGCGAAATGGCTCGCGGCGCGGGGCATCGCGGCGTTCGTTCTCGAGTATCGGGTGGCGGAAACGCCGCGCAGCGAGGCCGGGTTCCAGGAGTTGCGCGAAGCTCAACTGCGCGACCCGTCGCTGCTGCAGCCCATCTTCGCCAAACAAGTGCCGCTCGCGATCGAAGATGCCCTGCAGGCGGTGCGGGTCGTGCGCGAAGCTGCGGCGCAATGGCGCATCCGGAAGGACCGCGTCGGCATGCTCGGATTCTCGGCGGGCGCGCTGCTCGCTTGCGCGGTCGCGACGCGCGGACGCGGTGAGACGCGACCGGATTTCGCGGCCGCGATATACGGGCCGAAATGCGGAGACCCCGTGCCGGCCGATGCGCCACCGCTCTTCATTGCGGCCGCCGCCGACGATCGCAGCGTGTCGCCCGAGGAGAGCGTGCTGCTGTCCACGAGCTGGCGCGCCGCGGGCCGCTCCGCCGAGCTGCACTTGTATGCAGAGGGAGGGCACGGGTTCGGGCTTTACCGGCAGGGGCTGCCAAGCGATCACTGGATCGAAGCGTTCCACCGATGGCTGACCCGCACAGTCGTTCCGCGCTGATCTTTACCGGATCGGCGCCAGCACCGGCGGCTCACGCTTTCATGGTCGTTGCCGTACTATTTTTCCACTTTGACACTTACAAGACCGGGAGCCGAAGCAAATGAACAGCGAAGCGGTTGCACGCGTGAACATCGGATTCATCGCCGCCATCGTCGCCGTCGCGACCATCGGCGGATTCATGTTCGGATATGACAGCGGGGTCATCAACGGCACGCAGGAGGGGCTCAATCGGGCCTTCGATCTGAGCAAGCTCGGGACCGGTCTCAATGTCGGCGCGATCCTGATCGGCTGCGCGATTGGTGCGTACGCGGCGGGCCGGCTCGCCGACATGATAGGGCGGCGTGGCGTGATGATGGTCGCAGCCGTGCTCTTCGTCGCGAGCGCTCTCGCCGCGGGAGCGGCGGGCAGTTCCGAACAGTTCATCGTTGCGCGGATCATTGGAGGCTTCGGAGTCGGGGCAGCGAGCGTGATTTCGCCGGTCTATATCAGCGAGGTGACGCCGGCCAGCATCCGCGGGCGCCTGTCGAGCCTGCAACAGATCATGATCATCATCGGCCTGACCGGGGCCTTCGTGGTCAATTACGCACTCGCACACTACGCCGGCGGTTCGACCGCCGTGTTCTGGTCAGGGTATCCGGCCTGGCGGTGGATGTTCTGGATGCAGTTCATTCCGGCCACCGTTTACTTTCTCGCATTGCTTTCCATTCCGGAAAGCCCGCGATACCTCGTGATGAAAGGCCGGGAGCAGGACGCCCGACGCGTGCTCACGCGCCTGTTCGGCGCGGCGGAGGCCGAGAGCAAGGTGCAGGAGATCCGCGTCTCGCTCGCCGCTGACCACCACCGGCCGCGGCTCGCGGACCTGCTCGACCGCACGACCGGCCGTGTACGCAAGGTCGTGTGGGCCGGCATCGGCCTCGCCGTCTTCCAGCAACTCGTCGGGATCAACATCGTCTTCTATTACGGCGCCGTGCTGTGGCAGTCGGTCGGTTTCAGCGAAGACGATGCGCTCAAGATCAATATCCTCTCGGGGTCGCTCTCGATCCTTGCGTGTCTGGTTACGGTGTTCGTGATCGACAGGATCGGCCGCAGGCCGATCCTGCTGATCGGTTCTGCAGGCATGGCCGTGACACTCACGACCGTCGCGGCGAGCTTCGCCACGGCGACGCTCGTGGACGGCAGCCTCAAACTGTCGGACGACGCCGGCCTCGTCGCGCTCATCGCGGCCAACGCCTACGTCGTGTTCTTCAATTTCAGCTGGGGGCCCGTGATGTGGGTGATGCTGGGCGAGATGTTCCCGAACCAGATCCGCGGCTCGGCGCTCGCCGTCGCGGGTTTCGCCCAGTGGATGGCAAATTTCGCGATCAGCGTCAGCTTTCCCGCGCTCGCCGCGTCGGTCGGCCTCGTCGTGACCTACGGCTTCTATGCCGCGAGCGCCTTCGTTTCGTTCTTCTTCGTGCGCTCGATGGTGCGCGAGAC
>CADEFQ010000043.1:0-2734 GCA_902826635.1 uncultured Pseudomonadota bacterium | reverse complement strand
ATGCCGCGAGCGCCTTCGTTTCGTTCTTCTTCGTGCGCTCGATGGTGCGCGAGACGCGCGGCCTCGAGCTCGAGCAGATGGCGGGGTGATCAGGCAGCCGCTTGTGAAAGATCCGGCTCCCCGAGCGCCGCGAGAATTTCGCGCCGCGCGCGGTCGCGCAGCGCCGCTGTCTCGTGTTCGGCTCCCGGGGTGATCGCGGGCAGGGGCGGCAGGAACTCGACCTCGATCCGTGCGGGCGAAAGGAGGGGGCTCGGCGCCGGCAGCGCCTCGCGCGAACCCCGGATCACGCAAGGCACGACCGGGCACCCAGCCCGCGCCGCGGCGTGGAACGCGCCGGCGTGGAATTTGAGCACGCCCGGCCGTTTCGCGAACGTGCCCTCGGGAAAGAACACAAGCGAGTGGCCGTGCGCGGCGCTTCTCAGCATGCGGCGCGCATCGCTTGCGCCCTTGTGCCGATCGAATCGTTCGACGAACTCCGAGCCGATGCGCGCTAGCAGCAGGTTCGCGAGCGGCACCGCCGACATCTCGCGCTTGATCACGAAACCGAAGCGCGGCGGCAGGGCGGCGGTGAGCAGGAGCCCGTCGAGATAGCTCCCGTGATTCGCGACCACGACGCACTGGGAGACCGGCAGGCGCTCGCAATGCCGCACGGTGAGCCGCATGCCGGTGAACAGGAGCCAGGCTCGCGCCGCCGCACGGGCCGCGCTGCGGCGCAAACCCAGCGTCGGGAGCAGCACGACGCTCAGCAGTGCGAACACGGCCACCGGCAGGAAGGCCGAATACGCGTAAAGCGTGTACGCCCAATGGAGCGGCGGCGGCAGTCGGGTGATGCGGGTCATGGTGTGTGTGCGGTATCGCGCTTTCGGGGGCGTGGCGGTGTGAACTGGTTCACTTTATGTTAATGCTTCCGGGTATATGTGAAGGTGATCACGCCGACTCCGGGAGTGCTTGCCCACACTCGCTTCAAATGGCACGAACCGCGACCGCCCCCGAACTGCGCAAGCCTGCCGGCGAAACCGATCCGGCGGTCACCCGTTTCATCGACGCCGTGTGGATGGAACGGGGCCTGTCGTCGAACACGCTCGCGGCGTACCGGGCGGACCTCACCGCGCTGTCGCGGTGGCTGGCCGAACGCGGCATCGACATCGCGAAAACCACGCGTGCCGACCTGATGGATTTCATCGCGTTCCGCGTCGAGGCGGGCGCCCGGCCGCGCTCGACGGCGCGCCAGTTGTCCTCGTTCCGCCGGTTTTTCCGCCATCTCGTGCGCGAAGGCGCGTTGCGCGATGACCCGACGGCGCAGATCGCGATGCCGAAAATCGGCCGCTCGCTGCCGCGCTCGTTGAGCGAAGAGGAAGTCGAGTCCTTGCTCAACGCGCCGGCGATCGGCGACCCGCTTGGCAACCGCGATCGCGCGATGCTCGAAGTGCTGTATGCGACGGGCCTGCGCGTTTCCGAACTCGTGAGCCTGAAACACGGCCAGGTGAACCTGAACCAGGGCGTGCTGCGCGTCGTCGGCAAGGGCAACCGCGAGCGGCTGATCCCGCTCGGCGAGGAAGCGGTGCGTTGGCTCAATGAGTTCGTGCGCGGGCCGCGCAACGAGATCCTGCTCGATCGCACGACCGACTATCTCTTTCCGACCCGTCGCGGCGATCGCATGACGCGCCAGGCTTTCTGGCACATCATCAAGCGCTATGCGCGCAAGGCCGGCGTCGAACGCGACCTGTCGCCGCACACGCTGCGCCATGCGTTTGCGACGCACCTTTTGAACCACGGCGCCGACCTGCGCGTCGTGCAGATGCTCCTCGGGCACTCTGATCTCTCGACGACGCAGATCTACACGCACGTCGCCCGCGAGCGCATGAAGGACCTGCACACCCTGCACCACCCCCGCGGCTGACGGGCTGGTAGACTACCGCGCGCCCGCGAGACCGACCGAACCATTCGGGCCGAGGCGGGTCGAAGAGAGCACCATGCTGCGATCCCTCACGCTCATCCTTTCCCTGACGCTGGCTGCCTCGGCCGTTCATGCGGACATCCGCGCCGACGTCGCGAAGAAATTCCCCGGATCCACGGCCGACGACGTGCGTCCTGCGCCGATGCCGGGCCTCTACGAGCTGCGCCGGGGCGGCGACATCGTCTATGTGACGCCGGACGGGCGCTACGCGATGATGGGCGATCTCTACGATCTCAGCACCAACAGCAATCTCAGCGAGACGCGTCGTCGTGGCCTGCGCACGGAACTTCTCGCCGCGGTGCCCGACAGCCAGACCCTGGTTTTTTCGCCCAAGGACCCGAAGTACACGATCAACGTCTTCACCGACGTCGATTGTGGCTATTGCCGCAAGCTCCACAGCCAGATCGCGGAATACAACCGGCTCGGCGTGCGCGTGCGTTACCTGTTTTTCCCGCGCACCGGCCCCGACACCGAGTCCTGGCACAAGGCAGAGAGCGTCTGGTGCGCAGCCGACCGGAATGACGCGCTCACGCGCGCGAAGCGGGGCGAGACCCTGAAGTCGAAGCCTTGCGGAACGACGCCCGTCGCGAAGGAATACCAGCTCGGTGAAGACCTCGGAGTGCAGGGCACGCCAACGATCGTGCTCGCGAACGGCGAGCTGCTGCCGGGCTATGTGCCGCCGGCGATGCTGGTTGATCACCTGAAGACCGTCGCGCGCTAGCTGTGATGTTTCAGTAGGTTGTTCCCTCCCTCCGAGCGGAGGAAGCTGATGTTGCG
>CADEFQ010000042.1 GCA_902826635.1 uncultured Pseudomonadota bacterium | reverse complement strand
TGCCGGCCGTACCGGTGCCAATGCTGCCAGCGGTGCCGGTGCCGATGCTGCCGGCCGTACCGGTGCCGATGCTGCCGGCGGTGCCGGTGCCGATGCTGCCGGCCGTACCGGTGCCAATGCTGCCAGCGGTGCCGGTGCCGATGCTGCCGGCTGAGACTGAACGATACTCACTGGCGACCAAGGCACCCTTCGCACTTGGTTGAGTCCCCGCAATTTCAACCAAGTCGCCAACGTGAAATTCGCGGGCAATTGCATTCACGTCGACAGAAAGCCGCCCTATAAAAGCACGCCCCACGGCGGAACTCACCTTGGTTACATAGCCCAGCAGTGCTACTGGCGAGGCACCTTCAACGTACGAATCACCTTGAACAACGAGTCTCTGCGCCGCCATCCCAAGGCCATTGCTGGGCCCAACTGCGAGGACTTGAACTTGGGAGCCAGCGGCATTCGCACGAGCAACCAGCACGCGAGACAGTTGCCTGCGAGTTACCGTCACATCTTGCCCCAGCACCACGATCTTGGAATGCGCTGCATCCACTCCTTCGACGGGTCCGGCAACGTATAGGTCTTGCGATGCTGCGATGCCAGACGCCACGACAGCGATTGCCAAGGCCATCGCCTGGAGTGCTACTCGATTGCGCATACCCAGATCCTTTTAAAATCAGGGGCATAGCGCCGCCCCCAGATTGTCAAGCCGCATTTCTTGCGGCTTTGACTACTTATGTCTTGTCGTTATGTAACTTACCAAGGAAATGTGATGCGCGTCAAAGTTTTACAAAAAGTTCGTGCGGACCGACGAACTTAGGAGCCCGGCGGGGATAGGACGTGGAGCGGTGGGGGAATTTCGTCGCTCCGAATGTACTGATAGACCGTAATCCCTGTGTCTATTTGCTTTTCAGGGCGGATGGGGTGGTACTCCTTCATTCTATCGGCCACCCAGTTGTCGACATCCGTGATGAACTGCTGCACTAGCGATCTCACTAGCTTCTCAAACGCTGGTGCCATTGAACTCGGCAACCCGCGGTCCGGGAAAACAGATCGTTGCAGGCGCTTTAGCGCGGGTTCGGCATCTGCATTATGTGTGATTGTGTTAGCCAGATCGGTGAGCGCAAGCCCCAAGTGCTCCAGCATCGGAGCGCTCATTGCCACAGGAACGACATAGGTGCGCGAAACGACCTTCAAGAACTTCTCGGTTGAACCTACGACGACTCGCGCGCGCAACAGTTCGTCCACGAGCTCCGCCGGATCGCAATTCGGATCCACTCTCCTGGCTAGCGCACTAAACGATCTATCAAGAGATCGGGCGAAGTCCAACTCAAGCGGCAATCCGTAGGGGCCCTGGAACATCGGATCGGTGTGCCAAGTGTGGATGATTTCTGTGAGAGTCCGCGCGAACGTCGGTTTGGGGCCCGCTAGCAAACTCGGATCGTCGATATAGCGATCGACGTCACGGCGAGCAATCCCAGTCACGTACGCAATACGCGTACGTGTCCCTTTGCCCAATGGCCCGAGGCCCTCGCGAACAGCGCTTTCAACGTACACGCCCTTCACGGTTTCGCAAAACTCATCGAAGCGCACACCCGCACGGATAAGCAACTTCACAAGCGGCCGAAGTATGCGGCGAAACGCTTGCAACAGATGCGCGCGCGCCTCGGCCGTCATCGCATCGATGGTAATCTCCACCGGCACATCCGGCTTTTTCTCGTCAGCCATCTCTACCTCCCACCGACCGCCGCGAGAATGCTCGCCTGCATGCTTTCGGCCATCTTGCGCGGATCCGTCGCGTCGCGAATCGGGCGACCCACGACGATGTAATCGGCGCCCCACTCGAACGCCTGCTCGACTGTCACCACCCGCTTCTGGTCATCGCTCGGGCGGTTTTCGACCGGGCGAATGCCTGGCGTGACCACGATCAGCCGTTCATCGACGAACTGTCGCAGCATCCTGGCTTCGAGCCCTGACGACACGACGCCGTCACACCCGGCCTCGAGTGCGCGGCGCGCGCGCGAAAGCACGAGTTTCTCGACGTCGCAGGAGAATCCGAGGTCGTCGAGGTCGCCGCGATCGAGGCTCGTGAGCACCGTGACGGCGAGCACTTTCACGTCGCCCTTCGCCGCGGCAGCCGCTTCCATGATCGACTGGTTGCCGTGCACCGTCGCGAAGGTGACGCCGCGACTGCGCAGCTGCCGCACGGCAGCGGCCACCGTCGCGGGCACGTCAAAGAATTTCAGGTCGACGAAGATTTTCTTGCGGCGCGCCGCGAGCCAGTCGAGCAGTTCGAAATAGCCGCCACTCATGAACAGCTCGAGCCCGATCTTGTAGAACTCGACGCTGTCGCCCAGGACTTCGACCAGTTGCCGCGCGGCGCCGGCGTCGGCCACGTCCATCGCGAATATCAGCCGTTCGCGCGGCGGGATCATTTTCATGTGCGCTCGCCTGGATCAAAAAGCCTGCGATGCTCGAGCATCGCGAACCGGTCGGTCATGCCGGCCACGTAGTCCGCGACCGCGCGCGCGCGGCCCGCTTTGCCGAGCTCGGCCTCCGCGGCGCGCGCATTGTCGGCGTATTCCTCCGGCAGCAGCCGTGGATCGTCGAACAGCGCGTCGAACAGGTCTCGCAGCACGCGTCGCGCCTTGGTCGTCATGCGCAAGACACGATAGTGCCGATAGACGTGCTCGCCGAGGAAATGCTTGAGTGCGACGTGATCGGCATGCACGACCGCGCTCATGGCGATCAGGGGACCGTCTGCCGCGCGCACGTCGTCGATACTCGCAACGCCCGCGCGAGCGATGCGTTCTTCGCTCGTGTCGATCACATCCAGCACCACTTCGTTGATCATGCGGCGGATCACTTCGTGGATCATGCGTCGCGGCGCGAGCTCCGGGTAGGCGGCGCGCACCGCATCGTGATGGCGCGCGAAGAGGCGCACGTCCCGCAGGTCGTCGACTTCGATCAGCCCGGCGCGCAGGCCGTCGTCGACGTCGTGGTTGTTGTAGGCAATTTCGTCGGCGAGGTTCGCAAGCTGCGCCTCGAGCCCGGGTTGGCGGCGCTCGATGAACCGCTGGCCCAGTTCACCGAGCTGGCGCGCGTTATTCACCGAGCAGTGCTTCAGGATCCCCTCGCGCGCCTCATAGGTGAGGTTGAGGCCGGGAAAGTCGGCGTAGCGCTCTTCGATTTCATCGACCACCCGCAGCGACTGCAGGTTGTGCTCGAAGCCGCCGTACTCGCGCATGCACTCGTTGAGCGCGTCCTGGCCGGCGTGGCCGAAGGGCGTGTGCCCGAGGTCGTGCGCGAGGCTGATCGCCTCGGTCAGGTCTTCGTCGAGCGCGAGCGCCCTCGCAATGGAGCGCCCGATCTGCGCGACTTCCATCGAATGCGTCACGCGCGTGCGGTACAGGTCGCCCTCGTGATTGACGAAGACCTGCGTCTTGTAGACGAGGCGCCGGAAGGCGTTCGAGTGGATCACGCGATCGCGGTCGCGCTGATACTCGGTTCGGTGTTCCGACACGGGCTCCGGATAGCGGCGGCCGCGGGAGGTTTCGTGCCGCGCGGCATACGGCGCCGTGGTGCGTGTCCCGCCACTGGACGGCGCGCCGCTCATCCGAAATGCGCCGCGAGCGTCGCGCGCAGCGCCTCGTCCGGGTAGTCGGCCGTCACGCAGGCGGCGCCGATTTGAGTCAGCAGCACGAGCCGGATGCGCCCCGCCTGAACTTTCTTGTCCATGGCCATCAGCGCGAGGGCATCGGCCGCGCGTATTGCCCGGACATCGAGCGGCAGCTTGGCGCGCGCCAGCAGGCGCTCGATGCGCTCCACTTCCGTGGCAGCGAGCTTGCCACAGGCCCGCGACATGTCCGCCGCCACCAGCATGCCGGCGCCGACCGCTTCGCCATGCAGCCAACTTGTGTAGCCGGTGGCCGATTCGATCGCGTGCGCAAACGTGTGCCCGAAGTTGAGCCACGCACGCTCGCCGTGCTCGTGTTCGTCACGCGCAACGATCTGCGCCTTCAGTTCGCAGGAGCGGCGGATCGCATGCGCAAGCGCCGAAGCATCGCGCGCGAGCAGCGCGTCGATATGCTGCTCGAGCCATTCGAAAAACGAAAGATCGCAAATGAGTCCGTACTTGATCACTTCGGCAAGCCCCGCGCGCAGTTCGCGGTCCGGGAGCGTGTCGAGCGTCGAGGTATCGGCGATGACCGCCGCGGGCTGATGAAATGCCCCGATCAGGTTTTTGCCGGCGGCGTGATTTACGCCGGTCTTGCCGCCCACCGAGGAATCGACCTGGGCGAGCAGGGTGGTCGGCACCTGCACGAAGGCGACGCCGCGTTGATAGCAGGCCGCGGCGAACCCGGCCATGTCGCCGACGACTCCGCCGCCAAGCGCGACGACGCAGGCATCACGGCCGTAGCGGTTTGCGACCAGCACATCGAGGATGCGGGCGACATTGTCGAGCGTCTTGTGCGTCTCGCCGTCGGGGAGCACCACCTCCACCACGCGCCGACCCGGCAACGCCGCACGCAAGGCAGGCGCATAGAGCGCCGCGACGGTGGTGTTCGAGACGACCAGCACGTCGCGCGCCTTGATCCGCGCTGCAATTTCGCTGCGGCCGCGCGCAAGGAGATGCGCGCCGATGAGGATCGGATAGGAACGCGAGCCAAGTTCGACGCTGAGGGTATCCACGCGACCGCAAGTATAGTGGTCCCGCCGGGGCGTTGCCCCCGGGAATCAGCCGCGCGGGGCCGCCTGAATCGCCTGCAGGATATCGTTGACGACCTGCTGCACCTTGCGACCGTCTGTCGCGACCGTCACATCGGCCGTGCCGCGATAGAGCGGCTCCCGCGTCACCATGAGTTCCGCGAGTTTCTTCGCCGGATCGACTTCATTCAGCAGCGGCCGATGTCGACCGTGCTGCACGCGCCCGACCTGCTGGCGGACCGACGTTTCGAGATAGACCACGACGCCCCGCTGCGCAAGATGGGCGCGATTTTCGGGCAGCAGGATCGCGCCGCCTCCGGTCGCGAGGACCACGGGTTCGATCGCGGTCAGGATTTCGATCGCCTCCCGTTCGCGTTCGCGAAAGCCGGCCTCGCCTTCCTTGTCGAAGATGTAGGGAATTTCGACGCCGGTGCGGATTTCGATCTCGGCATCGCTGTCGTGGAACGGCGCGTGCACCTGGCGCGCGAGCAGCTTGCCCACTGCGGACTTGCCCGAACCCATCGGGCCGATCAGGAAAATATTGCGCTTGCCCAGCACGATGCCCGCCCCAGGAAACTGGCCCCCGAAAAGAAGCTGGCCGCCCGAAGGCGGCCAGCGAGTCTAGCAGGAGGCGCCGGAGCGCCGCTGCTCAGTAGACGTTGACGCCTTCGCGCAAGATCTTCGGAGTCACGAAGATCAGGAGCTCGTCCTTGTTGTTCGTCTTGCTCTTCTGCTTGAAGAGGATGCCGAGGCCCGGAATGTCGCCGAGGTACGGCACTTTCTTCTCGGTTTCGCGGCGTTCCGTTTCGAGGATGCCACCGAGCACGACCGTCTGCCCGTCGTTGACGAGCACCTGCGTCGTGATCTCGCGCGTGTCGATCGAGGGCACGTTGACGCCGCCCGATCCGACGATCACCGCGCCGACGCTGTCCTTCTTGACGTTGAGGTCGAGAATGATGCGGTTGTCGGGCGTGATCTGCGGCGTGACCTTGAGCGACAGCACGGCTTTCTTGAACTGGATGGTGGTCGCGCCGCTCGAGGCCGATTCCTGATACGGGATCTCGACGCCCTGCTCGATGCTCGCCTCGCGCTGGTTCGCGGTGATGACGCGCGGCGAGGAGATGATTTCGCCGCGGCCTTCCGCCTGTGCCGCCGACAGCTCGAGGTCGACGACGTAGTCGGCGCCGAGCAGCATGAAGGCGAGACGGCCCGCCGGGTTCGCGACCGGCAGGTTCACGTTGTAGCGGTTCGCCGCGCCTGCACCGGTCGGGATCTCCACCGGGGTGACTACGTTGTTGTTCGCGAGATTATCGAGCGCGGACGCGAGCCCCGTGTCGGTGGCTGCGGCGCTGCCGCTGACCATGCCGAGCTGCGTGCCGTTGTTGCTGACGTCGATACCCGTGAAGCCCGCGCGCACACCCAGTTCGCGCGAGAAGTCGTCGTTCACGACGACGATGCGCGCCTCGATGAGCACCTGTCGCACCGGGATGTCGAGCGTGCCGACGAGGCGGCGGATATCGGAGAGATTCTCCGCCGTGTCCTGCAACAGCAGGGTGTTCGTGCGTTCGTCGACCGCGACGCTGCCGCGCGAAGAGAGCAACGAGCCGCCCTGCGACTTGATCAGCTCTGCGAGGTCGCCCGCTTTCGCATAGTTGACCTGCAGGTACTCGGAGCGCAGCGGCGCGAGCTCCATGATGTCCTTCTTCGCGGCGAGGTCGGCCTTCTCGCGCGCGGCGAGTTCGTCCGCCGGTGCAACAATGATCACGTTGTCCTGGCGACGCTTGTCGAGGCCCTTGGTGCGCAGCACGATGTCGAGTGCCTGGTCCCACGGGACATTCTGCAGCCGCAACGTGACGCTGCCCGACACCGAGTCGCTGACGACGATGTTCTGGCCGCTCGCGTCGGCGAGGAGCTGCAGCACGGCGCGCGTTTCGATGTCCTGGAAGTTGAGGGTCAGGCGCTCGCCCGTGTACACCGGCTTCGTGTCGGCATCGGCCACGGCCTTGCGCCCCGGCTGCAGTTCGACGACGTACTGGTCGTCGGACTGATAGGCGAGCTGCTCGTAGTTGCCCGAGCCGTTGATGATGATGCGCGCGCCGTCATTGACCTTGACGACGTCGAACCCGGTGACCGGGGTCGCGAAATCGGTGGCGTCGTAGCGGCGAAGCAGGTTCTTCGGCACTTCGGTGCCGGCGAAATCGACCACGATCTGGTCGCCCTGCTGGCGCACGTTGATCGGCGTGCGCGGATCGGTGAGCTTGACGATGAGTCGGCCGGTGCCGTCGGCTCCGCGGCGGAAGTCGACACTGCGCAGTGCGCGCACGGTGGGCGCGGCAACTCTCGGCGACGCGTCGGCACCGGCGGAACCCGCGGCCGCGGCGACGGCCTGGCCTGCGCCGATCGTCACGACGATTTCATTGCCCGCGACGCGAGTCGTATAGGGCTGCATGTGATCGAGGTTCACGACGAGGCGCGTGCGCCCCGACGCCTCGGCGGCGAGCACCGTATCGACACCGGCCGAGTGCACATCGATGCGCCGCGCCGACAGCGCGAGTGCCGTGCCCGGCAGGTCGAGCGAAATGCGTGCCGGGTTGTCGATGGTGAACGCCATCGGCTCCGGAGCCGGGCCGGATGTGCGCAGCGTGAGCTGCACCACCTGCCCGGGCAAAGTCTGCACATCCACCGCCTCGAGTCGATTCTCGGGATCGGCAGCGAATGCGACCTGACCTGCGAACGTGAGTACGCATGCGGCCAGCAGCCACATCAGCGTGCTCCGCACGGGTTGGAACGCGACATATCGGTTCATTCTGACTTTCTCCCTGCCGATCACTCGTTCAAGGCGAGCGAAGCGGGACGCTCCATGTACCCGCCGAGCCCGTCCGGAACGATTTCAACCAAGTCGATCTTCGAAGCGGCGATGTCGATCACCTTGCCCTCGGCCTGGCCCATGTAGTTGCCGGGGAGGACTCGATGCACGAGGCCGTCTTTGGTCTGCACGAGGCCGAAGGTGCGGCCGCCGAGCTTCAGCGTGCCGACCATGCGCAGCGTGTCGAGCGAAAACTGTTCGAGGAACTCGCGGTTGCGCTTGATGTCCGGGCGCACGCTCGAAGTGCTCGAGCCACCGGAGCCGCCGGGCATGAACGGCGAGCGCAGGTTCTGCGCCGCGTAGGCGAAGCTCTCGTAGGGCTTCACTTCGGGCAGCGGGTCGACGCGGCCGCCCGGCTCTTTCATCGTGGTCGCGATGAAGTCGTCGAGGTCGCTGTCGCGACTCGAGCAACCGGTCGCGACGAACAACACCGCGCAGGCGAGGCCCGCGAGCGTGACCGTGCGGCGGCTCATGCGCCACCTCCCGACGACTTGCGGCCCTTGTCCGCTTCGCGTCGCTGCGCTTCCGCGGCCGCGACCTCCTCTTCGTCGAGGTAGCGATAGGTCTTTGCGGTCAGGTCGAGCGTCAGGACGTCGTAGGCGTCCTTCGAATCCGGCTTGATCTGGATGTCATGCAACGTGACGATGCGCGGCAGCGCGGCGATGCCACTGACGAACGCGCCGAACTCGTGGTAGTTGCCGGTGAGGCGGATCTTGATCGGCAGCTCGGCGTAGAAGTCTTTCTTCTGCTCCGCCTGCGGCTGGAACAGCTTCTCTTCGAGCCCGGCGGCGAGGCCGCTCTGGGAAATGTCGATCAGCAGGTTCGGCACTTCGGTCTTGCCGGGCAACTGGCGCAGCAACGCGCCGAACGAACGCTCGATGTCCGCCAGCTGCTGCTTGTAGACGTCGAGGTTGACGGCCTTGGCGTGCTTGTCGCGGAACTGCGTGCGCAGCTGCTGTTCTTCCGCCTCAAAGCGCTGCAGCTCGGGCCGCTGGTTCTGCCAGACGGTGACATACGAGAGCACGAGCGCGAGCACGACGAACCAGACCGCCACCGCGCCGATGCGGATCGGCAGCGGCCAGCGGCCGGGGTCGCTCGGATCGAGGGCGCGCAGTTCTTCTAGCAGGTTCACTGGCCGGCTCCCTTCCTGTTCGCGCGCGGCTTTCCAGCCGCGCCGTCGTCATCCTCGCCGGCGGTGGTGACCTGGTCCGCGAACAGCGTGAAGGTGGCACCGAGCGCCTGGTCCTTCTTCGTCTCGATGACCGAGAGTTCGGGGTTACGCAGCCACTGCGATTTGTCGATGTTGCGCATGAAGGTCGAAACACGCGTCGAGGACTGCGCGACGCCTTCGAGCTTCAGCCGGTGGGCCGTTTGGGTGACGCCGGTGAGGAACGTGCCGTCGGGCAGCGTACGCACGAGTTCGTCGAACACGTGCACGATCTCGGGGCGCGAACGCTGCAGCTTCTCGATGATTTCCATGCGCGAGATGAACCGCTGTTTCTGCGCCTCGAGGTTGTTGATCTCCTCGATCTGCTTGTCGAGGGTCGCGATCTCGGCCTTCAGCTTTCCGTTGCGCTCTTGCTGACCCGTGATCATCGAACTGAACAGCATGTAGATGACGCCGGTGGCGAGGAGCGCGGCCAGCGTGCCGCCGCCGAGAGCCGCGAGGAACGCGATCTTGCGTTCCTTGCGCTGTTCCTCACGCCAGGGAAGCAGGTTTATCTGTGGCATGTCAGTCGAAGCTCCGCAGCGCGAGGCCGCAAGCCGTAAGCAGAGCGGTGGCATCGCGCTGCACCGCCTGGGCCTTGGCGCGCGACGAAAGTTTCATCTGGCCGAGCGGATCGCCTTTTTCGGCGGCGATGCCGACCCGGCTCGCAATCACCTCGGCGACCCCGGAGATGTTGGCGCAGCCGCCGCACACCAGGATCTTCTCGGGTTGTTCGCGGCCGCTGCCCGAGGCGAGATAGAACTGCAGCGAGCGGCTGACCTGCTGCGTCATGTCGTCGATGAACGGATCGAGGACTTCGGTCTGGAAGTTGCCCGGCAGGCCGCCTTCCTTCTTCGCGCGCCCGGCCTCCTCCATCGAGAGGCCGTAAGTGCGCATGATTTCCTCGGTCAGTTGCTGGCCGCCGAACGCGAAATCACGCGTGTACACGACCTTGAGGTTGCGCAGCACGCTGAAGGTGGTGCTGCTCGCGCCGAAATCGACCACCGCGATCGTGCGGTCGATGCCGCCGTCCGGCATCTGGTGTGTCATCAGGCGGCAGGAATTCTCGAGTGCGAAGGCTTCAACGTCGACGATCTTCGCGGTGAGGCCCGCCGCGCTCACCGCGGCCTGGCGCTGCTCGACGTTTTCCATGCGGGTCGCGACGAGCAGCACGTCGTTCGTGTCCGTGTCCTTCTCCGAGGCGCCGAGCACTTCGAAGTCGTAGCTCACTTCGTCCATCGGGAAGGGGATGTACTGGTCGGCCTGCATCTCGACCTGGGATTCGAGGTCGCGCTCACGCAGGTTGCGCGGCATCTGGATCACCTTGGTGATCGCCGCATCACCGCTGATCGCAATCGCGACCTCGCGGCTTTTCGCGCCGGCGCGCTTGGCGGCGCGGCGGATCGCTTCGCCCACTGCCTCGGCATCGACGATGGCTTTCTCGTTCATCGCGTTCTGCGGAGTGGGTTCAGCAGCGTACGACTCCACCCGGTACTGACCCCCCGCCATGGCGAGTTCGATCAGCTTGACGGACGAAGTCGTGATATCGAGCCCCAGCAGGGGCCGGTATTTACGGCGAAGCAGGAACACTTTTATCTTTCCTTTTCAGCAACTTATGCCCCGAACCCGTCGCCTTTTGTAACTTATCTGGTAACTATATATCAGCGTAAAGTTAAATAGAACGTGAGAACGCTCACGAAACGGCGGGATTTCCCGGGGCGGCACCGGGAACTGCCAGAGCGGTCACGATCCACTGTGCTCTGCTGCTCTGAATCATTTCTTCGCCCCGCTGGAGACCCGAAGCCCTGGTGACGGAGGCGCGCGATAAACAGGCGGAAGTCGACAGCGGGTGCGCAAGCGAAGCCACCCTGCCGGCAACCCCGCTGTCCTAGGCTCGCGCCCTTAGACCGGAGGCTTTGCGTCCCCACCTTTCGGTGAGTTTGCCAATCGTTCGCGGGCTACTATGCATAGCCCGCCGAACGCGGGCAAGACACGAGAGTTGTTTTCTGTGAAGTGGAACTGGTTTCGCATCGGTGTCATTGCGGTCGGCTGTGTGACCGGCTTCACACTTCTCGCGGCGCTTGGCGTTTCCGGCAGCTACGTTTTTCTCGCTCCGTCGCTGCCTTCGAGCGCGGAGATGCGCAACGTCGAGCTCGCCGTGCCACTGCGCGTCTATACGCGCGGCGGCCAGCTGGTTGCTCAGATCGGGGAGCAGCGTCGCATCCCGGTCACGTACGCCGAGATTCCGCAGATCGTGCGCGAAGCGTTCCTCGCCGCCGAGGACGATCGCTTCTTTCGCCACCACGGCATCGACTACGCGGGCGTGCTGCGCGCCGCGGCGGTGAATCTCTTCACCGGCAACCGTGCACAGGGCGCCAGCACGATCACGATGCAGGTCGCGCGCAACATGTTTCTCACGCAGAAGCGCGAATGGCGCAGGAAGCTGCAGGAAGTGTTCCTCACCTATCGCATGGAACGCGAATTCACGAAAGAGCAGATCCTCGCGCTCTACCTCAACGTGATCTTCTTCGGCCAGCGCTCCTACGGGGTCGCCGCAGCGGCGGAAACCTATTTCGGCAAGCCGCTGGCGGCGCTCACCGTCGGCGAAGCCGCGCTGCTCGCCGGCATTCCGAAGGCGCCCACCGACTCGAACCCGATCGCGAGCCCGCAGCGCGCGCGCGAACGGCGCGGCTATGTCGTGCGGCGAATGCACGAACTCGGCTTCATCGACGACGCGCAGACGGAGGCGGCCAACGCCGAGGCCGTGTCCGGCAGGATGAACGCGCCGCTCAACGACGTGGATGCGCCCTACGTCGCCGAGATGGTGCGGCTCGAACTCGTGCGTCGCTACGGCGAGGCGGCGCAGAACGCCGGCTACCGCGTGTTCACCACCATCGACCCTCGACTGCAGACGGCAGCAAACCGTGCCCTTCGGCTCGGGCTGCTCGAATACGACCGCCGTCGCGGCTGGCGCGGCGCCACCGCGCGGGTCGCCTTGCCGGGCGGCGCCGACGCCGCCGCGCTCGATGCCTTGCTCGTGCCCTACGAGGCCGTGGGCAACGTCGATCCCGCGATCGTGACCTCGGTCGAGGCGCGCAGCGCGCAGGCGCACGTGAAGGGACAGGGCAAGGTCCACATTCCCTGGGACGGCCTCGCGTGGGCGCGCCGCGCGACCGGTGAAGACTCGCGCGGGCCGGCGCCGAAGCAGGCGGCGGAGGTGCTGGCGCCGGGCGACGTCGTGTTTGTCGTCACCGGCGGCAACGGCACCGCTCAGCTCGTGCAGGTGCCGGAAGCGCAGGGCGCCCTCGTGGCGCTCGACCCCGACGACGGCGCGGTGGCCGCGCTGATCGGCGGCTTCGACTACTACGCTTACAAGTACAACCGCGCGACCCAGGCGAGTCGCCAACCCGGCTCGGGCTTCAAGCCCTTCCTGTATTCCGCCGCGCTCGAGAACGGCTTCACTCCCGCCTCCGTGATCCTCGACGCACCGATCGTGATGGATGATCCGGACTCCGAGACGTCATGGCGCCCCGAGAATTCGAGCCGCGAGTTCTCCGGGCCGACCCGCCTGCGCGAAGCGCTCGTGCGCTCGCGCAACCTCGTCTCGATCCGCATCCTGCGCGACATCGGCACGCGGACGCTGATCGACTACGCGGCGCGCTTCGGCTTTCAACGCGCGCAGATGCCGAACGACCTGACGCTCGCGCTCGGCACGCTGCAGGCGACGCCGCTCGAAGTCGCGACCGGCTTTGCGGCCTTTGCGAACGGCGGCTTCAAGGTCGATCCGTATTTCATCGATCGCATCGAGGATGCGAACGGGAAAGTCGTCTATCGGGCCGAACCGAAGGAAGTCTGTGTCCTCTGCAATGCGCCCGCCACGAGCCTCGAGGCGCCCACGCTCGATGCCCCCGATTCACTGCAGGCGGCCGCCTCCGTGCGCGCCGACCTCGGGCTGCTGCCGAGGAAGCGCGTCGCCGAGCGCATCATCACGGCGCAGAACGCCTACATCATGGACGACATCATGGCCGACGTGATCCGCCGCGGCACGGGACGGCGCGCGAACGTGCTCAACCGCAGCGACATCGCCGGCAAGACCGGCACGACCAATGATTCGAAGGACGCGTGGTTCAACGGTTTCAATCGCGACCTCGTCGCGACCGTCTGGATCGGCTACGACCAGGAACGTTCGCTCGGCGAGGGCGAAGAAGGCAGTCGCACCGCCGTGCCCGTGTGGGTGCATTTCATGCGCGAGGCGTTGAAGGCGCGGCCGCAACGCTCGCGGCCGCGGCCCGACGGCGTCGTCGAGCTGTCGATCTCGCGCGAAACCGGACAACTCGCAACCGCCGACGACCCTGACGCGGTACAGGAACTCTTCATGGTCGATCACCTGCCGGGCGGCGATGCCGCGGCACTGCCCGGCGTGACTCCCGCGAACCAGGAGGCGGGCAGCGAGCCGCTGTTCTGAACGCCGCGTGAGCGGCCCGCGACCACGGGCCGCGGCCCACGCTACCCGCGACTTGCTACACTCGGCGGGCGATGAGCAAACACCAGCCCGCTCGCGCCGAGAACCTGCGGCGCGCGATTGCGCAGGAAGCCGCCCGCATCATGGCCGAGCACGGCATTCGCGATTTCTACGTCGCGAAGCGCAAGGCGGCGGAGCGCTACGGCGTGTTCGAGGGCGGGATGCTGCCGAAGAACACCGAAATCGAGGAAGCGCTCGCCGGCTATCAGCGCCTCTTCGGCGGCGAGTCGCATGCGCAGACGCTGCAATCACAGCGGCATGCGGCCGTGAGCGCGATGCAATGGCTCGCGGAGTTCCAGCCGCGGCTCGTTGGCCCGGTGCTCACGGGCACCGCCACCGCCCATGTCGATGTCCAGCTGCACCTGTTCGCCGATCGCGCCGAGACCGTCACCCTGATGATGATGGACCATGGAGTTCCACACGAGATCGGCGAGCGGCGCGTGAAGATGAACGCCGAGCGCGTGATCGCCTGCCCCTCGATCCGCTTCGAGATGGACGGCCAGGCGATCGAGGCGCTGGTTTTCCCGCGCGACGGGATCAGGCAGGCTCCGGTCAGTCCCGTGGACGGGAAACCGATGCGGCGCGCAGACGCTGCAGAAATCGAGGCGCTTCTGGAGAGCGAACGGCCAGAATAGAACCGCCGCCGCTCAGCGCTTGGCGATGTCGGTGTATTCCCTCGGCCCCGGCCCGGTATAGAGCTGGCGGGGGCGGCCGATCTTGTAGCCCGGGTCGGAGATCATCTCCTGCCAGTGCGCCACCCAGCCGGCGGTGCGGGCCACCGCGAACATCACGGTGAACATCGAGCGCGGAATGCCGAGCGCGCTGTAGATGATGCCCGAGTAGAAATCGACGTTCGGGTAGAGCTTGCGCGAGATGAAATAGTCGTCCTTGAGCGCGATCTCCTCGAGCCGCTCACCGAGCTCGAGCAGCGGGTTGTCGGCGCGGCCCATCTTCGCGAGCACCTTGTGGCACATCTCGCGGATGATCTTCGCGCGCGGGTCGAAATTCTTGTAGACGCGATGGCCGAAGCCCATCAGGCGCACGTTCGAGGCCTTGTCCTTCACCTTCGCGAGGAACTTCGGGATGTTGTCGGCGGTGCCGATCGACTCGAGCATCTCGAGCACCGCTTCGTTCGCGCCGCCGTGCGCCGGGCCCCAGAGGGCGGACACACCCGCCGAAATCGCCGCGTACGGATTCGCGCCCGTCGATCCCGCGAGGCGCACGGTCGAGGTGCTCGCGTTCTGCTCGTGGTCCGCGTGCAGAATCAGCAGCAGGTCGAGCGCCTGCGCGGCCAGCGGATCGACATCGTAGGGCTCGCAGGGCACCGCGTAGAACATGTGCAGCAGGTTTGCGCAGTAGCCGAGGTCGTTGCGCGGATAGACGAACGGCTGGCCGAGCGAATGCTTGTAGGCCGCCGCGGAAATCGTCGGCAGCTTCGCGATGATCCGGTGCGCGAAGATCTCGCGGTGGCGCGGGTTATTGATGTCCATCGAGTCGTGGTAGAACGCCGACATCGACGCGACGATGCCCGACACCATCGCCATCGGGTGCGCATTGAAGTGAAAGCCGTTGAACATGCGCAGCAACGACTCGTTGATCATCGTGTGCCGTGAGATGTTCGCCGTGAACTCGGCCAGCTGCTTCTTGTCGGGCAGTTCACCGTTCAGCAGCAGATAGGCCACTTCGATGAATGAGCTCTTTTCCGCGAGCTGCTCGATCGGATAGCCGCGATACAGCAGCACGCCCTTGTCGCCGTCGATGTAGGTGATGCGGCTTTCGGTGCTCGCCGTCGCCATGAAGCCGGGATCGAACGTGAATACGCCGTGGTCCCGATTGAGTGCGGCGATGTCGAGCACATCGGGGCCGATCGTGCCGGAACGAACCGGCAGCGAGGATTTCTTGCCTGTGGTGGTGTCGACGAGTTCGAAATTCTTGCTGGGCATGCGCACGATCCAGGGATGCGCCCGTTGCGGACGTGCAACGGGGGACCGCGAGGATTCCATGGCACGGCGCCGGAATCAAGGCGCGAAAACCGCAGTGGTCGCTCCGCGGCGGCGCCGGGACCTACTGCACGACCTTCAGGAGTTCGCCGAATTCCGGCTGTTTGTTCGGGTACAGCCCGTTCATCAGCTCGAGTTCCTCGAGCTGGTAGCGTTCGACGGGTAGCTCGTGCGCGTACTGCGCGATCGTGGTCTTGCCATCGTACGGCACGACGGCAATGCGATACGGCTCGGCGAGCGGGAACTCCGAGGGCTTGAGGCCACGCATCGTCGCGGCCACCGAGGCCATGACTCCGTCCGCCTCGGGCCTTGAATTCACCGACGCGCGGCTTGCGCCTGCAAACACGAAGGCGCTGCTGTCGCGATACAGAACGATCCAGCGCACGGGGCCCTTGCCACCATCGAGCGGCGAGCCACCGCGGGTGACGACGGAGTAGCCCTCCATGCCGTTCGATTCAATCGCCTCGCTGACCGCGACCGACTGGCCCTTCAGGCGCGTGAGCAGGAACTCGCGTGGCGATTGCGTGGGCGGGCGCGGCTCGAGCGTCACCTGCATGACGCTGTCCTTGTTGCGCGTGTACGCGAGGATCCGGTCACGCAGGTTGTCGACGGTCCAGCCGCGCGGGAACGCCATCGTGACGCCCATGCCGGCGTGATAGAAGCGGTTGTCGCGCACGATGCCCTGCACGCGGCTCGAACCGTAGGGCAGGCCGTCGAGATTGCGCAGGAAGATCGCGCGGTTGTCGATCCAGCCGCCGGGCGGTTCGGTGGTGATGCGCGCGGCGCCCTTCGCGGCCTGCACCGTGCGCGCATCCGGCGCGGGATGCGAGGAGAACACGCCGTGGTACAGCCGCGGCTCGCGACCCTCCTGGCGCGCGCGATCGAGCTCGAAGCGCTCCTGGTCCTTGAAGACCTTGAAGACCTCGGCCATCGCCTCGGGGCGATAGCCCGCCTTGGTCGCGAACTGCAGTCCGAGGCGGTCCGCCTCCATTTCATTTTCGCGCCCGTAGCCCTGCACCCAGGCGCCCGCGCCGAGATTGGCGAGCTGGCCGATGGCGCCGGAGCCGGTCGCGAGCGTGGCGCCGATCGCGAGGATGTTGGCAAGGAGACCCTGCGTGCGGCGCTTCTGGGGATGCTTCGCGGTGACGTGCGCGATTTCGTGCCCGAGCACCGTGGCGAGTTCGGCTTCGCTTTCGAGATAGGTGAGGAGGCCGCGATGCACGTAGATGAAGCAGCAGCCGGTCGTGAACGCGTTGATCGAATCGTCGTCGAGGACGAAGAACTTGAACTCCGCATCCGGCCAGTCGCTGTGGCGCGCGACTCGCCGGCCGACTGCGTTGACGTACTCCTGCATCGCCTGGTCTTCGTAAAGACCATAGAACTTCAGGATCTCGACGTGCGCCTTGCGCGAGGATTCGCTTTCCGCGTGCTTTTCGGCCGCAGCAAGGCCGGGCGGAAGCGAAACGGCCGCAAGCAGCGCGAGAACGACGAATAGCCGGGACATCGGCGGCCCCATGGCAGGTGGCGGGTTGCCTATATAACTACGATTCCGCGGCCCGGCAACGGTTCCGGGCGGCGCTCACAGCCGGCGAAGCGCGCCGGCAGGCGCGTCAGCGCGCCGCGGTGGCGCTGCCGTACTTCTTGCGGAACTTGTCGACCCGACCGGCGGTGTCGACCATCTTCTGCTTGCCCGTGTAGAACGGATGGCAGCTCGAGCACACTTCGACCTGGAGATCGTGGCCGAGAGTCGAACGCGTCTTGAACGTGTTCCCGCAGGTGCAGGTGACGTTGATTTCGGTGTAGTTCGGGTGCGTATCGGCTTTCATGCTCTTGCTCGGTGGCCGGAAACGCCCGGCCCAAAAGGGCGCGCAGTTTAGCGGGGTGGCGCGAGCCTCTCAAGAGGCGCTGTGCCGGTCGCCCGGAAATCGCTCCGTTATCCACAGAAGATGTGGATAACTTTGTGGGTATCCCGCGTCGCGAATTCAAGTTTCAGCGGTCTCAGCGCATTTCTGCGCGCTTGGTCAAAAAATGACCACAGCATTTCGTCTTATAAAATCAATATGTTACGAGCATGACATGGAGCGGTTTGAGCGCAATCGGACGTAATCCCCTCATTTGTGGTGTCGCCGCCGTCCGGCTGTGTATAAAACGCGCGACCGTTTGGCGGGAAAGCGCCTAACCCGCTGCGCCGGCTCGCGATTCCGGGAGGAAATCGAGCAGCAGGTCATTCAGGAAACTCTGGCCGAGGGGTGTGGGCCTTGCGCGCCCGGCGCGCCGATCCATCAAACCACGCGCTTCAAGGCGTGCGATCGGCGCCTCGATCACCGCCCAGTCGAGCCCCGTGCGCGCTTCGAAGAGCGTGGGGACGAAGCCGTCGCACAACCGCAGCGCGTTCATCAGGAATTCGAACGGCAGTTCGGCAGCCGCGACGTCGCGCGTCGCAGGCGGTTGGCCGGCGGCGCTCATATAACGGCGGGGTTCACGCGGCTGGGTCGTGCGCGTGATGCGCAGCGCCGGCGTGCCGGGCACCCCGCTCGTGAGTTTGCCGTGTGCGCCGGCGCCGATTCCGAGGTAGTCGCCGAACTCCCAATAATTGATGTTGTGGCGACAGCGGCGGCCGTCGCTCGCATAGGCCGACACTTCGTAGCGCGCGTAGCCGCGCGCCGCGAGACGGTCGAAGCAGGCGTCGAGCATCGCGTGCGCGGCGTCGTCATCCGGCAGCGCGGGGGGGCGGGCCGCGAACAGCGTCCCGGGCTCGAGCGTGAGCTGGTAGTGCGACAGGTGCGCCGGCGCGAGCGCGAGCGCGGCATCGACATCCGCCAGTGCGGCCCCCGGGCTCTGCGCGGGCAATGCGTACATGAGGTCGAGATTGAAATTGGCGAGCCCGGCCGCGTGCAGCTCTTCCGCGGCGAGGCGCGTCTCGTCCGGCGAGTGGATGCGACCGAGCACCTTGAGTGTTGCTGGATCGAAGCTTTGCGCGCCCAGTGACACGCGGTTGACGCCCGCCTCGCGATAGCCCGCGAAACGGCCGCGCTCGATCGTGCCGGGGTTCGCTTCGAGCGTCACCTCGGCGTCGGCGGTGAACGCGAGATGCCGGCGGGCCGTCGCGAGCACGCGCGCGATGGCGTCCGGCGCGAAAAGACTCGGGGTGCCGCCCCCGAAGAACACGCTCTCGATCGGCCGACCCGTCACGAGCGGCGCCTGCGTTTCGAGATCCGCCTCGAGCGCGGCGAGGTAGCGCGCGGCGGGCATCTCGCCCTGCACTGCGTGCGAATTGAAGTCGCAGTACGGGCATTTGCTCACGCACCAGGGAAAGTGCACATAGAGCGAGAGCGGCGGGAGGATCATCGCGGCCACTGTGCCACGAGCGCGCGCAGCGCCGCGCCGCGGTGACTGCGCGCATTCTTGCCCTCGGGCGTGAGTTCCGCGGCCGTGGCCGAGCCGTCCGGCAATTCAAAGAGCGGGTCGTAGCCGAAGCCGCCCGAACCGCGCGGAGCGAGCGCGATGCGGCCTTCCCACGAACCCGCGCCGATCAGCGGCGCGTCGTCGTTTGCAGTTCGCACGAACACAATGGTCGCCCTGAATCGCGCAGATCGTTTCTCAATTGGAACATTCTCGAGTGCGGCGAGCAGCCTGGCGTTGTTCGCCGCGGTGTCCGCAGCCTCGCCCGCGTAGCGCGCCGAGTACACGCCGGGCGCGCCGCCGAGCGCATCGACTTCGAGCCCGGAGTCGTCCGCGATCGCCGGAAGATTCGCGAGACGCGCGGCATGGCGCGCCTTGATGAGCGCGTTCTCGAGAAAGGTGGCGCCGGTCTCGGGCGGCGAATCGATCCCGAAATCGGACTGCGGCGCGAGTTCGACCCCGAGCGGCGCGAGCAGCGCCGCAAGTTCCCCGAGCTTGCCCCGGTTGCCGGTCGCGACTACGACACGCATCGCGCGCGCCGGTCAGCCGGCCGCGAGTGCCTGCGCCTGCAGCGCGAAAAGCGTCGCAGCGCCGCTCACGGCGAGGTCGAGCATCTGGTCGAGCTCGTGGCGACGAAACGCATGCCCCTCCGCCGTGCCCTGCACTTCGACAAAGCCACCGCCGCTTTGCATCACCACGTTCATGTCGGTTTCGGCGCTCGAGTCCTCGCGATAGTCGAGGTCGAGCACCGGCGTGCCGGCGACGATCCCGACCGACACCGCGGCCACCTGGCCATGGAGCGGCGGTGCGGCGAGCGCGCCGCGCTTCACCAGCGTCTGGCAGGCGTCGGCGAGCGCGACGTAGCCGCCGGTGATCGACGCGGTGCGCGTGCCGCCATCGGCCTGGAGGACGTCGCAGTCGAGGGTCACGGTGCGCTCGCCGAGCGCCTCGAGATCGATGATGGCGCGCAGGCTCCGGCCGATCAGCCGCTGGATCTCCTGCGTGCGCCCGCTTTGCTTGCCGCGCGCGGCTTCCCGCGCGCTGCGGGTATGGGTCGCCCGCGGCAGCATGCCGTATTCGGCCGTGACCCAGCCCTGCCCCTTGCCGCGCAGGAACCCCGGAACACCGTCCTCGATGCTCGCGGTGCAGAGCACGCGCGTCGCGCCGAACTCGACCAGCACCGAGCCTTCCGCATAGCGCGTGAACCGGCGCGTGAAGCGCACCTCGCGCAGGTCGCCCGCGGCGCGGCCGTCCGCACGCGCGCTCATTGCGCGCCCATCCAGCGCAGCGCCGCGACCGTGGTGTTGTCGCTCGTGGCGCCGCCGATCAGCACGGCGCGCTGCGCGAGTTTGCCGAGTTCGTCGCGCAGCGTGCCGGCGCCCGCCGGCAGGCTCCTCGCGATGTCGTCGTCGGTGAGATTGCCCCAGAAACCGTCCGTGCAGACGAGCAGCAGGTCGTTCGGCGCGAGCACGCGCCGGCCCGAGATCGACATCTCCGGCAGCATCGGGTCGCCCCCCACGCAGGATTCGACGAAATTGCGCATCGGGTGATTGAGCACCTGCTCGGCGGTGATCACGCCCTCGCGCAGCAGGAACTCGACGTGGCTGTGATCGCGCGTGCGCTCGGCGACGCCCGCGCCGCGCAGGTGATAGACGCGGCTGTCGCCGATGTGGGCCCAGTACGCCGATCCGCCCTGCACGAGGCACACGGCGCAGGTCGCGCGCGGGCGGTTCTCGAGGGGCAGCGGCGCGCCCATCCGCACGACCTCGTCGTGCGCACGACCGAGCGTGAGGTGCAGGAACCCGATCGGGTCGAACAGCGGCAGCGGGGTGTGCCAGAACGCCTCGATCAGCACTTTGAGCGTGGTCTCGGCAGCGCGCTCGCCGTCAGCGTGGCCGCCCATGCCATCGACCGCGACGAGCATCGCGGCATGCTCGGCGACGGCGGTCGCCACGCGGTCCTGGTTGTCTTCGCGCGCTCCGATGAGGCTGAGGTCGGCGTAATCGATGCGCAAGCGGCGGCCTTCGTCGTTGGCTAAACTGGGCGGCGATTTATAACACTCCGCCACACAATGATCACGAGCATGACCGGCTTCGCCCGCGGCGAGGCCACCGGCCCCTGGGGCACCCTCACCTGCGAACTGCGTAGCGTCAACCACCGCTTTCTCGAGGCGCAGTTCCGCCTGCCCGAGGACCTGCGCGGCGGCGAGAACGAACTGCGCCAGGCGCTCTCGCGGGACGTGAAGCGCGGCAAGGTCGACTGCACCGTGCACTTGCGCGACGCGGAAGGGGCGGCCCGGACGCTCGACATCGACGACGCCGCGCTCGCGCGGCTCGTTGCGCGCGTCAAGGACATCGCCGCGGCGCTACCCGAGCCCCACACGATCGATGCGCTCGAGGTGCTGCGCTGGCCGGGCGTGATCCGCGAAGCCGAGCTCGACGCCGAGGGCCTGAAGGGCGCGCTGCGCACGGTGTTCACGGCGACCGTGCGCGATCTCGTCGCGGCGCGGGCGCGCGAGGGCGTGCGGCTGCGCGAACTGATCGAGCAGCGTTGCAACGCGCTCGAGGGCCTCGTCGCGCAGGTGCGCGCGCGGCTGCCCGAAGTGCATGCGCGGGTGCGCAACCGTCTCGCCGAGCGCCTCGCGGAGCTGCAGGCCCAGGTCGATCAGGATCGCGTCGAGCAGGAAATCGTCATGCTGCTGCAGCGGCTCGATGTCGCGGAGGAACTCGATCGGCTCGTGGGCCACATCGAGGAGACACGGCGGATCATCGCGAGCGGCGAGCCCGCGGGCCGCCGGCTCGACTTCCTGATGCAGGAATTCAATCGCGAGGCCAACACCCTGTCGTCAAAGTCGCAGGACCTCGATACCACTCGCATCGCCGTAGACATGAAGGTGCTGATCGAGCAGATGCGTGAGCAGGTGCAGAACGTCGAGTGAGTTTCGCGGGACGCACGCCGTGCGCATCTCCGCTCCTGGTGGGCCTGTCTGATTTTTTGTGTGTTGAGCCATACACTGCCCGAGAGGGCGAGGA
>CADEFQ010000041.1:21171-23819 GCA_902826635.1 uncultured Pseudomonadota bacterium | reverse complement strand
GAAGGCCCGCGTCGAAGACGCCCTGCACGCCACGCGTGCGGCGGTGGAAGAAGGCGTGGTCCCGGGCGGTGGCGTGGCGCTGATTCGTTCGCTGAAGGCCCTGAAGGACCTCGAAGGTGCGAACGAAGACCAGTCGGTCGGTATCCGCATCCTCGCGCGTGCGATCGAGGAGCCGCTGCGCCAGATCGTCGAGAACGCGGGCGAAGACGCTGCGGTCATCCTGAACGCGGTCCGCGCGGGCAAGGGTGCCTACGGCTACAACGCCGCGACCGGCGAGTTCGGTGACATGCTCGAAGAGGGCATTCTCGATCCGACCAAGGTGACGCGTCTTGCGCTGCAGAACGCGGCTTCGGTCGCGGGCCTGCTGCTCACGACGGAAGTCATGATCGCGGAAGCGCCGAAAGATGAATCCGACCATGTGCACCCGTCTCCGGGCGGCATGGGCGGGATGGACATGTAACGCGTAGCGTTACCTGCTCATCGCTTGAAACGAAAAGGGCCGGCAGCAATGCCGGCCCTTTTCCACGAATGGGCCTGTATTCTTCGAAGATGACTGACGCAATCCTGAGGCGCACGACCTTCCTCGTGCCGGACGCCGAAGCCGCGGCGAATTTTTATGTCGAAGTGTTCGGCTGGACGCGCTGGTATGACCAGGAGTTGTCGGTCGACCGGCGCTTCCCGCCTGCGGCGCCGGACGGTGCCCGCGCCCACCTCGTGCTGATCCAGGCGGAGGATCCGAGGATCGGGATGCTCGGGCTCATGCAATACCTCGACCCGCCGTTCGACACGGCGGTGAGATCGGGGCGCAGCCGGGTGTCGATGGGCGAGGCCATCCTCGTGATCGAAACGAAGGACCCCGATGGCATTCACGAGCGCGCGAAGGCGCGGGGCGCCACGATCGTGACGCCGCCGGTCGATTGGGAGGTGCCCCGCAACGATGGCCAGGGCGTCTTCAAGCTGCGCGGCATGTCCATGTTCGACCCGAACGGCATCTACATGGAAGTGAACGCATTCCGGTGATTTCTATGGGTTTCCCCTACGTATTTGCTCGTAACGGAACTTTTGCGCGTTTGAGGTAGTCTTACCTCTCGCAAGTTACGGGAGAGCCGGCGCATCGCGCCGACCCCTCCCCGAAAGCCGCGGAACATCGACCCCCGTTTCCGCGCAATGCCTCGAGCCCCGCACTGCGGGGCTCTTTTTTTTCGCGCGCCATTGTTCTCTGGCATCTTTGCGGCCATGCGCCATTTGTCATCAGTCGTTGCGTCCTTGCTGCTGTGTACGCCCTTCGCGGATGCAGCCACCGAGCGCGGTGTCGCGAATCCCGCACGCTGGCCGGCGGGGCCGACCCATAGCCTCGTGGATCCGGAGACCGAGGCCTTCGTCGGTGGCTTGCTCGCGCGGATGAGCCTCGAGGAGAAAGTCGGCCAGATGATCCAGGGCGACATTTCGAGCGTGACGCCGGGTGACCTGCGCCGCTACCCGCTCGGTTCGGTGTTGGCCGGCGGCAATTCTCCGCCACTCGGCGCCGCCGATCGGGCGGGCGCCGGGCCCTGGATCGACACGGCCCGGGCCTATCGTGCGGTGTCGATCGAAGCGCGCCCGGGCCACGTGCCGATTCCGGTGATGTTCGGGATCGATGCCGTGCACGGCCACGGCAACGTCGCAGGCGCCACGATCTTTCCGCACAACATCGCCCTCGGCGCCGCGCACGACGCGGAGTTGCTGCGCCGAATTGGCGCGGCAACGGCGATGGAGACTGCCGCGACGGGCCTTGACTGGGTCTTCGCCCCGAGCGTCGCCGTGCCGCGCGACGACCGTTGGGGTCGCACCTACGAGGGCTATTCGGAGTCTCCCGAACTCGTGCGTGCGTATGCCGCGGCGATGGTGCGCGGCCTGCAGGGTGAGCCCGCCACCGGTCGTGTCATTCAGCGCGGGCACGTGGCGGCGACCGCGAAGCATTTTCTGGGCGACGGCGGCACGACGGGGGGCATCGACCAGGGTGATACGGAGGTCAGTGAGCCTGATCTCATCCGCATTCATGCTGCCGGTTACGCGGCTGCGATCGACGCGGGCGTGATGAGCGTGATGGTTTCCTTCTCGAGTTGGCAGGGCGTCAAGATGACCGGCAACCGCAGTCTCGTGACGACGGTGCTGAAGGATCGCATGGGCTTTGCCGGTCTCGTCGTGAGCGATTGGAACGCCCACAGCCAGTTGCCCGGGTGCAGCGAGACCGATTGCGCGAGCGCCGTGCTCGCCGGCATCGATCTGCTGATGGTGCCCGAACACTGGAAGGAGATGTACGCGAGCACGCTCGCGCACGCGCGCTCCGGCCGCATTCCACTTGCACGCATCGACGACGCCGTGCGCCGCGTCCTGCGAGTGAAGGCGCGGCTGGGCCTCTTTGACCGGGATCGACCGTGGGAAGGACGCGAGGGCGTGATCGGCTCGAGCGAGCATCGCGCGCTCGCGCGCGAGGCCGTGCGTCGCTCGCTCGTGCTCCTGAAAAACGAAGGCGGCGTGCTGCCGATCAGATCGGATGCGCAGCTGCTCGTCGCCGGCAGCGGCGCCGACGACATCGGCTGGCAATGCGGTGGCTGGACCCTGTCGTGGCAGGGGACCGGCAACAGCAATGCCGATTTCCCGAACGG
>CADEFQ010000041.1:15767-21071 GCA_902826635.1 uncultured Pseudomonadota bacterium | reverse complement strand
ACAGCCGCTATGTCGTGAACGGGCGTACGACGGCCCCGTGGCGTTTCGTCGTCTCCGGCTTGGCGGAGCGTGCGGTCGATGCGGCCGGCCTGCAGGAGGGCGGACGTCAGTTCGCGTGGGCAGGTGGCGTGCGCGCGTCGGTGGCTCTCGAGGGCGCCGCGCCGATCGATTTGGTGCGTCAAACGGCGGACGGCGCCGCGCTCGAATTCGAATACCGGGTGGACCTGCCGCCCGCTGCGTCGGTGAGTCTCGGCATCGCCTGCGGCGCAGGCTGCGCGGGGTCGCTCGATCTGACGCCGCTGCTGCGCCAGGCGACGCGCGGCGAATGGCGTGCGATCAAGGTGAGGCTCGCGAGTTTTCGCGACGCGGGCGCCGACATGCGCAAGGTCACCGCGCCGTTCGTGCTGGCGAGTTCGGGTGGGCTGCGCCTGACCCTGAAGAATGTGCAGCTCGCGATCGATCCGGCAGGCGCGATCACGTTGCCGCGCGTGGCGCGCTGAGATGGGCGTCGTCACGCTGCTGATGCAGCTCGTCGTGATCCTCGTCGCCGCGCGACTGTGTGGTCTCGCGCTCCAAGCGTTCGGGCAGCCGCCGGTGATCGGCGAGATGGTCGCGGGCGTCGCACTCGGCCCGATGGTTTTCGGCGCCGCCCTGCCCGAAGTGCACGCGGCGCTGTTCCCGCCCGAGTCGTTGCCGGCACTGGAGCACGCCGGCACGCTCGGGCTCGTGCTGTTCGTGTTCCTGATCGGCGCGGAAATGCGCGCGCCGGAAGGCTTGCGCGCGCAGTTGATCGCGGTCGGACGCGTCGGGGCGATGAGCGTGCTCGTGCCGCTCGCGCTCGGCCTCGCGTTCGCGCCCGCGCTCTATCCGCGCTTCGCGACGGCGCAGACGACGCTGCTGCCGTTCGTGCTGTTCGTCGCCGTGGCGCTCAGCGTCACGGCATTCCCGGTCATGGCGCGGATCCTGAAGGACCACGCGCTGACGCAGACCCCCGTCGGCCGCCTGAGCCTCGGGGCGGCGGCGCTCGTCGATGCAGGCGCCTGGATCGGGCTTGCGCTCGTCGTGGCGCTGGTCGCGGCGGAGGGCAGGTGGTCAGGCTTTGCCGTGACGGTCGCCGGGCTGGCCGCGCTCGTGGGTCTCGTCGTCGCCGTCGTGCGCCCGCTCACGGCCCGACTGCTCGTGCGCTTTGCGCCCGACGGCCACGCGGGCGCCGTCGTGTGCGCTGCGCTTCTCGTCGGCCTCCTCGCGTGCGCGGGAGCCACCCAATGGTTGGGCTTGCACCCGGTGCTCGGCGCATTCCTGTTCGGCGTGACCCTGCCGCGCGACGACCGCCTGCTCGCCTGTCTCACCGGGCGGTTCGAGCGCGTGACCTTGCTCATCCTGCTGCCGGTGTTCTTCGCGCTCGCGGGTCTCAAGACGACGACCGGAGCGATCGAAGGGGCGGCGGGCGCCGCGTTTGCGATGCTGCTGCTGGTCGCGGTCGTGGGCAAGGTCGCCGGCGGCGTGGCCGGGGCCCGGCTCACGGGATTCGGCTGGCGCGACAGCCTCGCGGTCGGCGCCCTGATGAACGCGCGCGGCCTCATGGAGCTGGTCGTCATCCGCATCGGCCTCGACATCGGGATCATCGGTCCCGAGCTCTTCACGATGCTGCTCCTCATGACGCTCGCGACGACCCTGATGACGTCGCCACTGCTGACGTTCCTTACTTCGCGAGCTCCGTGAGCAGCGTGTGCCACTGCACGAGCGCGCCATCGATCGCCGCGAGCGGCACGCGCTCGTTCAGACCGTGCGCGAACGCATCCTCGGACCGCATGAAGAGCGCCGACACACCGTAGGACGGAATGCCGGCCGCACGGAAGTGCACGCTATCCGTCGCGCCGGCGCTCATGCTGGGCACGATCGGCAGGCCGGGCGCGCGCGCATGCACGGCCTTCGTGACGGCTGCGAGGACATCGGCGCGCAGCGGCGAGGCATCGCTCGCCGTCGGATCGCCGAGCACGGTCGCCTTGACTTGCGGATCGGCAATCACCTCGACGAGCCTGTCGCGCACGCTCTCGACGCTGACTCCGGGGAAGATCCGGCAGTTCACGGAGACAGTGGCCGATTGCGGCAGTGCATTGAGTGCGTGCCCGCCGCGCAGCATCGTCGGCACGCAGGTCGTGCCGATCTGGCCGACCGTATCGGGATGCGTGGCGAGCAAGTCGGCCGCCGCGGCGTCGCCCGTGGCGGCGAAGCGCAGCATCGCCTCGCCGAGCGGGCCCGGCGTCCGCTCACCCGTGGCCTTCAGTGACGCGATCGTCAGCTCGTTCCGTTGTGGCGGAAAGCGATACGCCGAGATCCGGTCGATCGCGCGCGCAAGCTGGGCGATCGCATTCTTGCCGGATGGCCGGCTGGAATGCCCGCCCGGATTCGTGAACGTGAATTCGAAGTCGGCATAGCTCTTCTCGCCGGCCTGCAGGTCGAACACGACGGGTTTGCCGCTGCTGTCGAGCCGGCCGCCGCCACCGTCGCCGTTCAGCACGAATTCGGCGTCCGGAAATTGCGTCGCGAGTTTCCTCGTCGTGAGCATGGCCGTTTCCTCGTCGCCCGAGAGCGCGAGGATGATGTCGCGGGCCGGCTTGAACCCTTCGGCCTTGAGGCGCGCGAGTGTCGTCACGATCATCGCGACGTCGAATTTGTTGTCGTCCGAGCCGCGGCCGAAGAGGTAGCCGTTCTCCACGATCGGTGTGAACGGATCGCGCTCCCAGTCCGCTGCGCGCGCCGCAACGACATCCATGTGCGCGGAGATCACCAGCGGGCGCTTGGCACCCGTGCCGCGGTAGCGCGCGACGAGCATCGCCGTCTCGCCGAGGCGATCGATCCGGACATCCGCAGCGGGATAGCCGGCCGCCTCGAGTCGCTTCGCGAGGAACCCTGCGTAAACGGGTACCTGCCCCTGGCCTTCAACCGTGCGAAAGCTGATGGATTCCTTCAGCAGTTCGAGCGCGTCCGACGACGGCGTGGGCGCGGCTGCGAGAGGCAGCGAGACGACGAGCAGGGCGGGTGTGAGCACAGTGACGAGTCGGCGTAGCATGCGTAACTCCATCCGTTGTGGCGACTGCGAAGCCACGATACAGGGGACGCGGTATATTCGGCTCCTGCTCGCCGCTACGCGGGAGACGACTATGTTAAATGTCCAGGGCGCGCGCTGCGCGCTCATTCTTGCGGTCCCCGTCCTCGCGCTCGCCGCGTGCACGCGTGACCCGGCTTCAGTGGCGAGCGGCGAAACGACAGCCGCTGCCGCGACGGTTCGCGAGCCCGGGGTCGACTGGGCTCGTGACGCGCTTGCCCGCAATCCGGATATTGAATTGCTCGCGGTTGATCCGAAGGGCATTTTCACGGTGCGCTTGCGGCAGAGCGGGCAACTGCGCACGCTCAGCATGGATGAGCTCATCGCGGCGCCTGCCGGTGGCGAGGCCGCGAGCGCGGACGCGAGTGCGGTGGCCCTGCCGGCGGCGACGTTCGCCGATGCCGGGCACGATGCCGAAACGGCGGCCCCCGCTGCCCCCGCCACCCCCACGGCGGACGTCACCGTGACTCGCGACGCGGGACGCATCAGCATCACGGGCCCCGGCGTCTCGATTGCCTCTGCCGCGGCGGTTGCCGCCGACACAGCGGCCCCCGCGGTGGCGTCGCCGCGGACCGGGAGCGCCGAGCGGCGCGACGGCCAGCCGATCGTCTGCCAGGGAGGGCGCCTGATGCACATCGACAATCGCGTGATCGAGTTCGACGGCGACGGCCTCATCGTCCAGGACGGCTGTGATCTTTACCTGACGAACAGTCGTATCACGGCGGCCGGCACGGCGATCACGGTCATGCGCGGCAAGATCCACATCGTCAACAGCACGGTGAAGGGCGGGCGCAGCTCGATCGACGCCTCGCAGGGCGCGCAGGTGTTCATGTCGAGCGCGTCGATCGACGGCCTGCAACGGCGATCCGACACGGCGCAGATCACCGATCTCGGCGGCAACCGCTATCGCTGATGCGGATGCCGCTCGCCTGATGTCCCTGATCGGAGTTGAATCCGTGGCGACCCGCGCCGCGGAAGTGCTGCGCGAACTGCAGGAAATCCCGGCCGTCTCGCAGGCGCTGGCGGCCTCGCCAGCCGCCGTGCTCGAGTCGCTGCCGCGCGTGCTCGCGGCCAGCGATTTCGTTGCGGAATCGTGCGTGCGTGATCCTGCCGTGATTCCGGCGCTGCTCGCCGGCACGCTGCTCGCGCCGCGTTCGGCGGCGGATTTCGCCGCCACCGCGCTGGCCGAAGGCGCGCACGCCGCGGAGGCGGAATTCCAGGCATGGATCCGGCGCTGGCGCCGCCGCGAAATGGT
The DNA here is from genome assembly GCA_902826635.1 of uncultured Pseudomonadota bacterium. GTDB lineage: Bacteria > Pseudomonadota > Gammaproteobacteria > Steroidobacterales > Steroidobacteraceae > CADEFQ01. The sequence continues at coordinate 16,707 of CADEFQ010000041.1, read as the reverse complement.
GCGCATCGCGTGGCGCGATCTTGCCGGCTGGGCCGGGATCGAGGAAACCCTCGCGGAACTTTCGGCCTTCGCCGATGCCGCGGTCGAAGCGGCGTGCCGCTACGCGACGGCGAGTCTCGTCGCCCGCTTCGGTACGCCGTGCGGGCCCGCGGGCGCGGCGCAGCCACTCGTGGTGGTCGGCATGGGCAAGCTCGGTGGCCGCGAGCTCAATTTCTCCTCCGACATCGATCTCGTGTTCCTGTTCCCCGAGTTCGGTGACACCGACGGCTCGCGCTCGATTGCGAACGAGGAATTCTTCACGCGGCTCGGTCAGTCGCTGATTCGCCTCCTCGACGCGCGCACGGTCGACGGATTCGTTTTCCGGATCGACATGCGCCTGCGTCCGTTCGGTGACAGCGGACCCCTGGTCGCGGGGTTTTCGTCGTTCGAGGATTATCTCTTGCGCCACGGCCGCGCATGGGAGCGCTACGCCTGGGTGAAGGCGCGCGCGATCACCGCGGCAGACGCCTACGTCGAGATCCAGGCGAGCGCCGTGCGGCCGTTCGTCTATCGCCGCTATCTCGATTTCGGCGTGTTCGAGTCGCTGCGCGAAATGAAGGGCCTCATCGAACGCGAAGTGCAGCGGCGCGATCTCGCGGGCAACGTGAAGCTCGGGCCGGGCGGTATCCGCGAGATCGAGTTCGTCGTGCAGGCGTTGCAGCTGGTGCGCGGCGGCCAGGATCGCCGCTTGCAGACCCCGTCCTTGCTCGACGCGTTGCGCGCACTCGAGGGCGGGCGTGCGCTGCCGCCCGGCGCGGTGGTCGAGTTGCGCGACGCCTACGGCTTCCTGCGCCGCCTCGAGAACCGGCTGCAGATGCTGCAGGATCGGCAGACGCACGATCTGCCGACCGACGAGACGAGTCGCGCGCGCATTGCGTATGCGATGGGCTTCGCCGATTGG
>CADEFQ010000041.1:7186-15667 GCA_902826635.1 uncultured Pseudomonadota bacterium | reverse complement strand
ACCGGGCGCCTGCCGGTGATGCGCGTCAGCGACCGGTTGACCGACGTCGCCGAACTGATCGTCGAGCGGGCGATGGATCTCGGATGGCGGCAGATCGTCGCGCAGTTCGGAACGCCGATGTGCGGCGAAGGCGAGACGCGGCGCGCGGTGCGCATCGGTGCGGTGGGCTACGGCAAGCTCGGCGGCATCGAGCTCGGCTACAGCTCCGACCTCGATCTCGTCTTCCTGCACGATTCCGCCGGCGACGCGCAGGAGACGGACGGCGCGAAGCCGCTCGACAACCAGGTGTTCTTCGTGCGCCTCGCGCAGCGCATCGTGCATCTACTCACCATGCACTCGCCTGCGGGTCGCCTCTACGAGGTGGACATGCGCCTGCGGCCGAGCGGCAAGGGCGGCATGCTCGTGACGAGCATTGCGGCGTTTGCCGACTACCAGCGCAAGGAAGCCTGGACCTGGGAGCACCAGGCACTGCTGCACGCCCGCGCTGTCGCCGGTGCCCCGGAGTTGCGCGCCGCGTTCGAGCGGGAGCGGCTCGAGGTCCTGCGCAGCGCCGTACGGCGCGACACGCTGCGAGAGGACGTGCGCGCGATGCGCGAGCGGATGCGACGCGAACTGTCGCGCGCCACGGGCGGCGAGATCGATCTCAAACAGGACCCCGGCGGCATCGCGGACGTCGAGTTCCTCGCGCAATACTGGGCGCTGCGCTGGGCCGGAGAGCGGGCGCCGGTTGCCTGGTATTCCGACACCATCCGCCAGCTCGAATCCGTGGCCTCGGCCGACCTCGTGCCACAGGCGACCGTCGACGTGCTCACACGCGCCTACCGGCTCTACCGCGAACGGATCCACCATCGGGCGCTCGCCGACGCGCCGCCGAGGGTGCCGCAGGAAGAGTTTGCCGCCGAGCGCGCGGCGGTCATTGCGATCTGGGACGCGGCGATGGGCAGCGCTACCGCGCCGGCCGGTGGCGATGCGGCGGGGGAAGCGCCGTGACGGGCGGTCTATAATGCCCGCCATCACACCGCGGAACCGCTCCATGCCGGCCAACACGCCTCCTCTCCTCCAGCCGAATGCCCAGAACCAGTACGAGGTCACGGTGGAGGACCTCCCGCTCGCATGCCCGATGCCCGAGATGTACCTGTGGAACTCCCATCCCCGCGTGTACCTGCCGATCGAGGCGGGATGGGCGAAATGCCCCTATTGCGGGGCCGAATACACGCTGCGGCGATGAGCATTTCCGCCGCGATCGCCGGCATTTGCAGGTTGCACGCCTCCCGGCGCCGCGCGCAGCATGGCACCGATGCGAGCCGCCACCCTCGAATTGCTCGAGCGCGCCAAGCTCCCGGCGGAGCAGGCGCTCGCGCTCGCGCAGGCGATCGAGCTCGAGGTCTCCTCGCAGCGTGACGCCATGGTGAGCCGCTCCGATTTCCTCGACATGCGTGGCGAATTCCGTGCCGAACTTTCGCCGCTCAAATCGGACGTTGCCGAACTCAAGGCCGATGTTGCACAGCTCAAAGCGGATGTCGTGCAGCTCAAGGCCGATGTCGTGCAGCTGAAAGCGGATGTCGCGGGGCTGAAAGCAGATGTCGCGGGACTCAAGGCCGATGTGGCTGAACTGAAGCAGGGTTTCGCGCAAATGCGGGACGATCTGCGCGACTGGAAGTCGGAGATCCGTGTCGAAATGCACGGCGTGAAGGCTGAGCTCGTTCGCTGGGTCTTCACGGTGATGCTCGGCCAGACAGCGGTGTTGCTAGGCGGCGGCTACTTCATCCTGAGCCAGCTGATCACCTAGCTGCAGGGCGATACGGCCTGTACGACTTCTCCTCGACGATCGTCGAGCCGAGCCGCGTGTTCACCCGCTTCTTGATCATCGCGCGCTCGTCGTTCGTGACGTAGACCGCGCGCGCGAGCTCGATGAAACGCGCGTCGAAGGCCTGCGCCAGTTCCTTGTCGCGGATCTCGTCCTCGATGTCCCACAACGCTTCGTTCACGCGCTGCAGCGCCGCTTCATCGGCCTCGACTTCGGGAACGGCCGCGCCACTCGCGCGCCACGTTGCCTCGAGCTGCGCCAGTTCGTTCCGCACGTTGGCAAGCTTCGAGGGATCCGTCATCCGCGCCGACTTGATGCGCAGGATCGTGATCTTGTCGAGCAGTTCGCCCGGCGAGATCGGTACCAGGATGTCTTTCATGGCGCGGATGCTAGCAGCCCGCGACCGGTATTGCGCGCGGCGAGCAAGGCATCCAGCTTTTCACGCACAGCCTCGACGGTGACGAGATCCATGACGCCCGGTGATTCGATCTTTTCGGTCCACGGCAGCGCCTCGGAAGGCTTGCCGCGAAAGCGCCGCGCTGCGGCGTCGTAGGCGTCGATGCACCATTCGCGCGAGAGGTAAGGCCCGCTGCGCTCCGGGTTCGTGGCAGCGTAGAGCCCGATCACGGGCGTGTGCACCATCGTCGCCATGTGGGCGGGCCCCGAATCGGGCGAAACGAGTGCGGTCGCCGCGCCGATCAGGGCGAGCATCTGCGGCAGCGTATCCCCGCCGATCTGGTTCACGAGCGGTGCGCGCGCCCTCGCGACGATCGCCGCGCCCATTTCGCGCTCGAGCGGCGAGGGGCCGCCACAGAGGATCACGCGCATGTGATGACGCGTGGCGGCGTAGTCGGCGATCGCGGCGTAGCGTTCGGCCGACCAGTTGCGCAGCGCGTGGCTCGAGCACGGGCTCACGAGCAGCGTGGGCGCGGTGTCGGGAATCAGCCTCGTGGCATACGCGCGTGCATCGTCGGGCAGCGCCAAGGACCAGTCGAGCACACGACCCTCGATGCCGAGTGCAGCGGTGAAGCCGAAGAAACTGTCGAGCACGTGCTCGCGCACGCGCGGCGCGATGCGTTCGTTCGTGAACAGCCATTGCAGTTCGCGCGCCCGGGCCCGATCGAAGCCGAGCCTCACGTGCGCGTGCACGCAGGCAGCGACGAGGCTGGCGCGCAGTGCGAGCTGCATGTGGAGCAGCACGTCGAAGCGGCGACCCTCGAGCTGCGCGCGAAGCGCACGCACGCCGGCGAGGCCGGTGCGCTTGTCCACGGTGATAAACTCGACGCCCGGCAGCAGGGACATCAGTTTGGCCTCGAGCCTGCCGATGATCCACGTGAGCCGGGCATCCGGGTACGCGCGCTGCAGCGTGCGGACAACCGGCACCACATGGCAGGTGTCGCCGATCGCCGAGAGTCGCACGAGGCAGATGCTACGGGGCGGCGCGGCGAGGGGCAGCATAGTCGATGGGATGGGCAGAAATGGCGCGTACCTGGACGAGCGGATCGGAAGTGAAGCGCGTGGCCGTCGCCGGCGGGATGATGCTATATGACGCGTCCCGCGCCGGCAATTTGCGCGCCGAATGGTTTGATCCCGCGTACTGGCGCAAGCGGGATGCGATCACCGGCGAGGCGCCGGGCCGAGGCGCAACCCTGTTCTTCGTGGACGGCAAGCAAGAGTACGCGCTGCGTCACTACCGCCGCGGAGGTCTCGTCGCCCGCGTGTGCGCCGACCGGTATGTCTGGCGCGGCGAAGCGGACACGCGACCGGTTGCCGAGTGGCACCTGACCTATCACCTCGCTCACGCCGGGTTGCCAGTCGCGCCTCCTGTCGCCGCGCGCTATGTGCGCCGTGGATTGCTCTATCGCGGTGACCTGATCACCGGGCGGCTCCTTGGCACGATGTCGCTCGCGGCGGCGCTCGGACAGGGTGCCGTCCCCATCGTCACCTGGGTCGAAATCGGGCGCTGCCTGCGCCGCTTCCATGACCTCGGCGTATGTCACGCGGACCTGAACGCGCACAACATCCTGCTCGGGCCCGAGGGCGCGGTGCACCTGATCGATTTCGATCGCGCTACGCTGCGCCGCCCCGGCCTGTGGCGCGACGCGAACCTCGTGCGGCTGCGGCGCTCGCTCGACAAGGTGACCGATGAGCTGCCCGCGGGACGCGCGTCGGAGGCCGATTGGCATTCGCTGCTCGCGGGCTATCGCGAGGGCGCACCGGCCGAGCCACTGGCCGCCACGTCGACCCCTACCGCGACACCCCCGGCGTACGACCCGCAGGCTCCCGGTTGACGCACTTTCGCGAAACTTTCGCGCCGATGCGCCTGCTGTACCTGTGTGTCGTGTACCTGCTCGCGCCCCTCGTGGGGATCGCGATGCTGCTGCGGGGCTTTCGCGACCACAGTTACTGGCACAATTTCAGCGAGCGCTTCGGCTTCGGCACGGTGCCTCATGCGGGCTCGTGCCTCTGGGTGCACGCCGTGTCGGTCGGCGAGGTGCAGGCCGCCGCGGCGCTCGTGCGCGAGCTGCGCGAGCGCTATCCCGAAGTCCCGATGGTGGTGACGACCGTGACTCCGACCGGCGCCCAGCGCGCGCGCGCGCTGTTCGAGGGTCTCGCGCACGTGCGCTACGTGCCGTATGACCTGCCGGGGTCGGTGCGGCGCTTCTTCGATCGGGTGCAGCCACGCGTCGCGATCATCCTCGAGACGGAGCTGTGGCCCAACCTCTACCACGAATGTGGCCGCCGCGGCGTGCCGCTCGTGCTCGCAAGCGCGCGCATCTCGCCGCGTTCGATCGGCCGCTATCGGCGCCTCGCTGCGCTCTTTCGTGAAGCGCTGGCGAACGGCATCGTCATCGCCGCCCAGAGCGCAGCCGATGCCGAGCGCTTCCGCTTCATCGGCGCAAACCCGCTGCGCACGCACGTGACGGGCAACATCAAGTTCGATTTTGCATTGCCGGAGGCGGCGGTCGAGCGAGGCGCGGCGTTGCGGGCCGAGCATGCGCCGGGTCGGCCGGTGTGGGTCGCCGGCAGCACGCACGCGAAGGAAGAGAACATCATCCTCGACGCCCATCGTCGCGTGCGCGAGCAACACGCCGACGCATTGCTCGTGCTCGTGCCACGACATCCGGCCCGGTTCTCCGAAGTGCGTGCGGCGCTCGAAGGCGCAGGCGTGCCCTTCGCGGCGCGTTCGCGCGGCGAACGCTGCGTGCCGGCCACCGAGGTGTACCTGGGCGACACGCTGGGTGAGCTCGTGCTGCTCTATGCGGCCGGAGACGTGGCGTTCGTCGGCGGGAGCCTCGTGGCGGTCGGCGGCCACAACCTGCTCGAGCCGGCGGCGCTCGGGTTGCCGCTCCTCACGGGCCCCTTTACCTTCAACGCCGAGGATATCGCGAGGCTGCTGATCGCCGACGGCGCCGCGACGGTGGTGGGCAATGCCGACGCGCTCGCCACGCGCGTCTCGCAGCTCCTCGGCGATGCGCCCGAACGCGCGCGCGTCGGCGCGATTGGCAAGGCAGTCGTCGAGGCCAACCGCGGGGCGCTGACGCGCCTGCTCGCGCTACTCGCGCCGGTGATCGCGGCTACCGCGTCGGGGCCGATGGCGCCGGCTCGGCCTGCGGCGGCGCCGGCACCGTCGTCACGGTCTGGTCGAGCCAGCCGTTGATCTCTTCCAGCGCCGTCGGATCGAGCGTGCCTGCGGCCTGCCGCAGGCGGATCACGTTGAGCAGATAGTCGTATTTGCTGCGTGAGAGGTTCGTGAACGCCTGCACGAGATTGCGGCGCGCTTCCAGCACGTCGACCGTGGTGCGCGTGCCGACCTCGTAACCGGCCTCCGTCGCCTGCAGCGCGGTGCGGCTCGATTCGAGCGCCTGCTTCAGCGCGTTGACGCGCGAGATTTCGCTCGTGACGCCGAGGAACGCGTCGCGTGCCTGCCGCTCGGTCTGGCGCGAAGTGCGCTCGAGCCGCTGGCGCGCCGCCTGCCACTGGAATTCCTGCTGTCGAACCCGCGAGCGCGTGCCGCCACCGCTGAAGATCGGCAGTGTCAGCTGCACGCCGATCAGCGTCGCGTCGTTGTCGTTGTCGAGGGCGATCGTGCGCTCGGCCGGGAAGTTCGGCGGCATCGGCGGAAACGCCTGCTCGGTCGTCGTCTTCTGGTTGCCGTAGCTCGCGGTGAGGTCGATCGACGGCAGGTGGCCGCCGAAGGCGCTGCGCACGTCGTCGCGCGCGATGTCCGCTGCGAGGCGGCTCGAGATGAGCGCGAGATTCTGATCCATCGCGACCCGGACCCAGTCGTCCTCACTCGCCGGGATCGGGTTCTTGAGCGGCAGGTCATCGCCCGGCTTGTCGAGCGTCGCGTACTTCTCGCCGGTCACTTCCCGCAGGACCTCCTCGGCGGTCGCGAGTTGGCGCTTCGCCGCGATCACGGCCGCGGCGGCGTTGTCGCGTGCGGCGCGCGATTCCTGCACGTCGGTGATCGCGATCAGGCCCACTTCGAAGCGCTTTTCCGCCTGGTCGAGTTGGCGCGAAACGGCCTGCAGGTTGGCCTGCTGCGCCTCGAGGGTGTCGCGCGCGGCGAGCACATCGAAATAGGTCGTCGAGACACGCAGGATCAGGTCCTGGGCGGCCGCGGCGTAGTCGGCCTCCGCCTGCGCGACCGATTTGTCGGCCCGGCGCAGCGCCATCCAGTTCTCCCACCGAAAGAGGCTTTGGCTCAGTTGCAGCGACCAGGATTCGGTTTCCGGCTTGCGGGTACCCGAGGTGCCGAGGATCGTGATCTGGCCGGCATCCGGGCCTTCACCGACGATCTGGGCCTGGTCACTCGTTCCCTCGAACTTGTTCTTGTCGTAGCCGGCGGTGCCGCTCACCTGCGGAAGCAGCGCGGCGATCGCCTGGGGCTTCGATTCACGGATGGCGAGTCGCGTGGCATCGGCCTCGCGGATCTGCGGGTCGGCCGTCAGCGCGCGCTGATAGACCGCGAGCAGGTCCTCCGCCGCGGCAGCCTGCGCAAACAGCAGCACAGCAATCGTTCCCAGCGGGGCAAAGCGCAGCATAAAGTTCCCTTGATTCAAAGAGATAGCGTTGTATCAGCTAGTGTACTATATCACTATATCACGCGGCTCGTGTGCCGTCACCACCGCTCGTCGCAACGAACCGGATCGCCACGGTAACCGGATCGGGGCGGGCGAAGCTCGTGAGATCGCGGGCACCGTGCAGGCTGTGGACGCCCACCGCGCTCAGAACACGAAGCGTGGCGGCCGGGCCGCGTGCACGAGTGCCTCGACCCAGGTCTCGAAGAGATCGTCGGTGGTCCACGTGGTCGAGGACGTGCGGCGCACCAGTCGCGCCGACATGACGGGGCCGTCGCCCACGATGGCGAACAGGCGCCCGCCGACTTCGAGCGCTTGCTGGAAGCGTTCGTCGTACCGCGGCAGTGAGCCCGTGAGGACGATGACGTCATAGCGGGACTCGAGCGGGAGATCGAGCGCATCGGCCGCACGGACCTCGGCATTTCCGTAGCCCCTTGCGACGAGGCGTGCGCGAGCGTCGGCCGCGAGATCCTCGTAGATCTCGAAGGAGCGCACGTGGCGCGAGCAGGCTGCGAGGCAGGCCGTGACGAAACCCGTGCCCGTGCCGATCTCGAGTACCGTGTCGAGGGCGGAGGCGTCCACCGCCTGCAGCAGGCGCCCGACGACTTTCGGGGCGAGCATGTGCTGGCCGTGCGCCAGCGGAATCGGCGCATCGGCATGCGCGACGTCGCGGTAGGCCGGCGGCACGAAGGCTTCCCGCGGCACTTTGCGGAGCGTGTCGAGCACGCGGTCGTCGAGCACGTCCCATGCGCGCACTTGCTGCATCACCATCTGTTCGAGGGCCACGGTCGACATGGGCGCAAGCACTCCGGATTGGACTTATTCTGCCGCGGGAAACGGCGGGCCAAGTTAAGGGTTTTCCGCGCCGCTGCCAAGTCGCGGCGAACGCTTATCGTGAAATCAGGGCCGCGCGGCGAATGTCGTCCTATATGCTCGTGTGGGACACACAAGCGCTTCGGATGCGCATTACAAGAATGCAGGGGATAGCCGAAAACCGATGTCGATCGTCGGACTCGTGAGCGTACTTCTGGGACTGGTCGCAGTCCTGCTGCTCGTGCTGTATTGGTTTCAGCGCCGTGAGTTGCGGGCCGTGGCGGTGCTTTCGCAGCAGGTGCAACGCATCGCAATCGGCGGGCGCCTCTCGGGGCGCGTCGACCTGCAGACCGATCAGCCGGAACTCGCGGCCCTCGGCACCGCGATCAACCATCTGTTGGGTCGCGTGGGCGCGCAAGCGGACCGCGAGCGCGCGAGTCCCGCGCTGTTCGCCGATCTCGGCGATCGCATCCACGAAGTGGTCGTCGTGCATCGTGACGTGATCCTCTACGCCAACCGGCAGTTCGCCAGCCTCGTCGGCGCCGAACGGGCGGTGCTCGCCGGCAGGCGCCTCGCCGACATCGTCGCGGCCGACAGCGCCGATCTCGTCGAGGAGAACCTGCGCAGGAAGCTCGCGGGGGTGGCCACGGCCGATCGGTACGAAATCGACATCATCGGCCTGCAGGGTGTCGCGAGCCGCCTCGAAGTCACGACCACGCTGATCGACTACGACGGCAGTCCTGCCGTGCTCGTCACCGGCGTCGAGGTCGTGCCGAC
>CADEFQ010000041.1:0-7086 GCA_902826635.1 uncultured Pseudomonadota bacterium | reverse complement strand
GCCATCGCCGATCCCGTGCGCCACGCCATCGAGAGCGGTGCGGTCGTGCACGCGCCGCGCCGCGCGTTGTTCGTCTCGCGCACGAGCGGCGAGGAACGCGCGATCGAGCCGCTTGCTTCGCCGCTGCGGGATGCGAACGGCGTGGTGACCGGTGCGGTCGTCCTGCTGCACGACGTGACCGAACTGCGCGGCGTGACGCGCCAGATGTCCTATCAGGCAACGCACGACGCGCTCACCGGGCTCGTCAACCGGCGCGAGTTCGAGCGGCGGCTGGAAGAGGCCGCCGAAGCGGCGCGACGCGGCGAAGGTACCCATATCCTGTGCTATCTCGACCTCGATCGCTTCAAGCTCGTCAACGACACGAGCGGTCACGTGGCAGGCGACAGCCTGCTGCGGGAAGCGGCGAAGATCCTGCGCGATGCGGTGCGCGATTCGGATACGGTCGCGCGGATCGGTGGCGACGAGTTCGGCATGCTGCTGCTCGGCTGTCCGCTCGAGAAGGCGCGCCAGATCGCCGACGACGTGTGTCGCACGGTGGCCGAACACCGTTTCGTGTGGCGGGATCGCGTGTTCAGCATCGGCATCTCGATCGGCATCGTCGAGTTGTCGCACGAGTCCGGCACGATGGACGAGCTGCTCGCCGCGGCGGATTCGGCCTGCTACGTCGCGAAGCGACAAGGCTCGGGGCAGGTGGCCCTGTACTCCGCGCGCGACGAAGCGGCGGCGCGCCACTCGGGCGAGCTGCAATGGTTGCACCGTCTCCAGGGCGCGCTCAAGGAGAACCGGTTCCAGCTCTATCACCAGCCAATCGTGCCCGCGCTCGGTGCGAACGGCACCGGCCCCGCGCTCGAAGTGCTGGTGCGCCTGCGCGATGCGGCCGGCTTCGACCTCGCGCCCGCCGAGTTCATGCACGCGGCGGAGCGCTACCGGCTCACGACCTTCATTGATCGCTGGGTCGTGCAGACGACGCTGGCGGCGCTCGGGCGCGGTGCGATCCAGACACCGCCCGGCCGCACCGTCGCGATCAACATCGCGGGCCAGACCCTTACCGACGCGCAGTTCCTCGAGTTCGTGGTCGATTGCTTCGACCGGACCGGGGTTGCACCGTCACGCGTCTGCTTCGAACTGAGTGAAGCGGCGGTGTCGGCGAACCTCGAACAGGCGCGCCGTTTCATACAGGTGCTGCACGGCATGGGCTGCCAGTTCGCGCTCGACGATTTCGGTGCCGGTGCGGGCTCCTTCGTGAACCTGAAAACGCTGCCGGTCGACTTCGTGAAGATCGACGGATCTTTCATGAAGAACCTCGGCACGGACAGCGTGAACCGCGCGATGGTCGACGCGATGGTGAAGCTTGCCCGCACGCTCGATTTCCGGGTCATCGCGGAAGCCGTCGAGGACGAGGGCGCGCTCCAAGCCGCGCGCGTCATGGGAGTCGATTACGTGCAGGGCTACGCGATCGCGCGGCCCACGCCGTTGCCGATGGCGGCCTGATCGAGCGCATAGCGGCCGGGGCCGAATGCGATCAGCGCGAGCAGCAGGCACCCCCACAGCACATGCTGGGCCAGGGCCGCTTCGAAGCCTGCCGCGAGCAGGACATGCCGGTACGAGTACACGGCGAGGGCATTGACGGCGAAGAGGCCGAGCGCGGCCGCACGGCCCGTGAGCCCCGCGAGCAGGAACACCGGGAACAGCAGTTCCCCGGCCGTGCCTGCCACCGCCGCCCATTCAGGCGGCAGCAGCGGGACGCGGTACTCTTCCTGGAAAAGGAACAAGGTCGTGTCCCAGTCCTCGAGCTTCAGCCAGCCTGATTTCAGGAACTGCCAGCATACGTAGGCACGGGCGGCGAGCAGCAGCGGCGAGCGCAGCAGATCGAACCCGGCCGCGAGGCGCACATTCAGCGTCGCGATGCGTTGCAGCGTCATGGGTCTTGCGCCGAAGCTACTTCGCCGCCGGGCTGAGGCTACCGCCCATCTTTTCGCAGCTGCCCTTCGGAAGCTTCTTCCACTCGGCGGGGTCCTTGTTCGTGGTCGCCTGGCCCGCGCAGGCATGCGCGGCCGTGGCGCAGTCATTCTTGCCGGCAAGCGCGACGCCGTAGCATTTTTCGGACGCGCTTTCCGCAGCCATCGCCGGCGTGAGGCTGAGCGCGAAGAGGCTGCCGATCGCGGCCGCGAGCACAGTGTTCCTGGTCATCGGTATCCACTCCATCGTTGTTCGATGTGGAAGGAGACCGTGGGACGCGTGGCGATATTGCACGCCGCCCCGGATTATTTTCCGGCGTAGTCCATCGCCGCCTGCACGCGCGCCGTGACCTCGCCGGGCGGCGCGGCGCCGCGGGCGAGGATCGCGAGTGCGCCACGCTGCGCAGGCAGGAGGACACCGCGATAACCTTCTTCGTCGAACGCCACCGGCGCCTCGACATGCTCTGTGGTGAGCACCATCACGGTGACAGGCCCCTCCGCGGTCTGGAAGACCAGATGCGGCACGAAATGTCCGCGAAACCAGCAACTGTTGGCGTAAGTCAGGAGTCCGGCACCGGCGCTCACGCGCACGCCCGCCTGCGACAGCACCCGCGCTACCTTCGACGGATCGGCGGCAATGTCCGTGCGCGCCCACGCAGCGGGCTCTTCGCTCATGTGCGCGACGACTTCGTCCGCGAGGCTCGTGCGCGGGATCGCGAACCAGAGCAAGCCAGCGACGAGCGTCGCGCACGCGGCCCCCGCGGCCATGGCCCACCCACGCCATGCGTGGAGCGGGGGCGCGGCCCGGGTCGCGCCGGCGTCCGCGATGTCGATCGTCAGCGCGCGCCGCAGGACATCGTCCATGCGGAGCATGTCCCGGCGCCAGAGTGCGCATTCAGCGCACGCGGCCGCGTGCGCTTCGACGTCGGCGTTCGACTGGCGTGGGTCCGCGCCGATGACGGCCCTGAATTCCTGGCAGTTCAAGTGAGTTCCTCACGCAGTTTTTCCCGCGCACGAAAGAGCCGCGTGAGCACGGCGGACTGGCTGATCGCAAGATGCGTGGCGATTTCCGCAGTCGAATACCCGAAAAGGACCTGCAGCACGAGCGGCTCGCGGTAGGTCGATTCGAGCCGCAGCATCGCCTGGCGCATGTCGTCGACCTCCGGGTCGTGGGACGCCGCCAGCGCGGGATCGTTGCAGGCCTCGAGCGCGTCGATGTCGATCGTCTCGTGGCGCTTGCGCTCGAAAGTCCGCGCGAACTCGCGACGCACGATCGTGAGCAGCCACGGCTTCACGGCCGCCGCACTCTCGAGCGAGTCGATCGACTTCCACGCCCGCAGCAGCGCTTCCTGCACGATGTCCTCGGCGACCGCCCGGTCACGGCAGAGCCAGAACGCGTACCGAAGCAGGTCCGCTTTCCGCGGCGCGCACAGGGCTTCGAAATGTCGCTCACGATAGTCAGACCGGGCCATCGGCCGGATCATTGCACGCGTCCGGGCCTGCCGTCAGCCATGGGCGTGTAATGTTCGCCCGCCTTTCCCGGTCTCCTGTGCGTGATCCATTTTTCTCGCACACGAAAAGGAGCTTCCCGATGTTCGATTCCACCAAAGTGACGGGCGCCGCGATCGCGACGGCTGCCGCGCTGCTGTTCGGCGCGCTCGCGCTGCCGGCGTCCGCAGCCGACGAAGCCAAGGTGCACTGCATGGGGGTGAACTCCTGCAAGGGCACGTCGGCCTGCAAGACCGCGACGAATGCCTGCAAGGGCCAGAACTCGTGCAAGGGCATGGGTTTCCTCGAACTGACGCAGCTCGAATGCGACGCGGCGAAGGCCAAAGCCGGCGAGCCGGACCCGAAGTGAGCTGACGGCGGCGGCGGCGCGGAAGGCCGGCCATGCGACAGCTGGGTTTTGGCCTCGGGTTGCGACCCGAACACTACCAAGCGGCGCTCGAAGGCGGGCACCGGATCGACTGGTTCGAAGTGACCACCGAGAACTTTCTCGTGCCGGGTGGCAAGCCGTTGCATTACCTCGAGCGGGTGCGCGAACGCTGGCCCGTGGCGATGCACGGCGTGTCGCTCTCGGTCGGCTCCACGGCGCCGCTCGACTTCGACTACCTGCGAGCCGTCCGTGAGCTCGCACGGCGCTTCGAGCCGGAAGCCATCTCCGATCACCTTTGCTGGACCGGCGTTGGCGCGGTGAACCTGCACGACCTGATGCCGCTGCCGTTCACGGAGGAGGCCGTGCGTCACGTGGCCGCGCGCGTGCGGGAAACCCAGGATTTTCTCGGCAGCCGCATCCTGCTCGAAAACGTCTCGAGCTACCTGGCATTCGCCGGCGCTGAGATGCGCGAATGGGAGTTCGCCGCGAACGTTTGCGAGGCGGCCGATTGCCTGCTGCTGCTCGACGTCAACAACGTCTACGTCAACAGCGTCAACCACGCCTTCGACGCCCGCGAATACCTTGCTTCCATTCCGCGGGAACGGGTGGCCCAGTTGCATCTCGCAGGCCACAGTCGCGAAGGTGACTGGCTCATCGACACGCATGATGCGCCGGTGTGCGAGGCCGTCTGGGGGCTCTATGAAACCGCGATCGCGCGCTTTCCGCACGCCGCGGTCACGATCGAACGCGACGGCCACATTCCCCCGCTTGCGGAGCTCGTGGCAGAGCTCGACTGCGCCCGCGCCCGCGCCGCGAGTCCGCTCGGCGAGGCCGCGTGACGCAACTTGCCCGCCTGCTTGAGGACATGCAGCGATGCGTCCTCACGGGCGATCGCACGTTCGGTCCGAGGCTCGCGATCTACCAGCGAGCGTATCGCGCGCGCCTGGTTGAGGCGCTTGCGTTGGCCTACCCGGTGCTCAAGGACTCGCTCGGGCCGCGGCGCTTCAATGCTGCCGCTACCGCCTACATCGCGGCAACGCCGTCGGCGCAGCGCTCGATTCGCTGGTACGGGGCGAGCTTCGATCGCGGGTTTCGGGGCATGCATGCCGATCTCGCCCGATGGGAATGGTTGCTCGGCGAGGTGTTCGATGCCGCGGACGATACCGCGATGACGCTCGAAGCACTGGCACGCGTCGATCCGGCTGCCTGGCCGGCGCTGCGGCTGCGGCTGCACGGGACGCTGCGGTTTTACACATCGACGTCGAACGCAGTGGCCTGCTGGAAAGCGCTGGGTGCCGGCGAGCGGTCGCTGCCAGCGCTCGACATCGATACGGCAATTTCCTGGGTCGTCTGGCGGCGCGATCTCAGGATCAGGTTTCGTTCGGTACCGGCGGATGAGGCGCGGGCCTTGGCGCAGCTCGCGACCGGGGCGAGCTTCAGCGCGCTTTGCGATGTGCTCGCGGCGGGGCTGGATGCGCACGGCGCGGCGGTGCGGGCCGCCACGCTGCTGAAAGGCTGGATCGGAGAAGGCCTGATCGGAGTCGGCCTGATCGGCCGCAGGTCCTAGCGCAACACGCGGCACAGGATGCCGCGAACCACGCACCGCTGTAGCGAGGGAGTGACGGCGAAGCCGGGTTCTGCCGCGATGGCGGCATCGAACGCTGCGCCGAGGGTGCCGCCGTCCGCGAGCGCAGCGAGAAAGCCGAACTCGCCGGCGGTGAGGCGCTCGAGCGCCGGACCGGAACCCGCACGCCGCACGAGCACGTATTCGGGCCCCGCACCGAGATCCACGTGTCGTACTTCGCCCGGGCCCTGATGCGCTTCCCAGGCGGTGAAGACGGGCCAGCGCGATGCGACGAGTCGCACGGCGGGATGCAGCGCAAAGCGCAACGCGGGCAAGTCGTCCGGCGCGACGTCCCTCAAAACCCCGACATCGAGCGTACCGCTGTCCGCCGCGCGCGCCGATTCTTCGCGGGCCCATTCGAGCGCGGCGACGTCCGCAAAATACGCATGCTCGCCGCCGCCGAAGCGGTCCCGCAGGTAGCCCGGAAAGGGCCCGCCGATGTGGTGCAGGTCGCCCGACCCGGACGGATGCGCGCGCTGGAATTCCCGCGAGAGCACCATGAAGAATTCCGCCCCGCAGAGCGTGGCGACCACCGGGAACTCGAGCCGCAGCGCCTTCTCGAAGCCCGCCTGCAGGTTGCCGCGGTAGATCGCGAGGCGTTCGTCGGCACCGATCCCGCCATCGATGCGGATCGTGCCTGCAAGGTCCGTCGGCTCCCCGTAAAGGCCCGCGACGAAGCGCCGCTGCAGCTCACTCAACCGCATCGGCGCGCCTCGCTTCGGCTACGAGCGTTCCGAGCGGCGGCAACGCCGCATCCCATTCGATCAGCGTCGGCACCCGGCCGAAGCGGCGCCGGGCGCTCGCGTACAGCGCCCAGACCTCGTCGCAGATGGTTCGATCGTGGGTGTCGATGCGGATGTCCTGCGCGCCGATCCGCGTTACTTCATGCCCTGCGAGATGAATCTCGCGCACCGCTGCGACCGGCAGTTCGGCGAAATAGCCCTCGGCATCGAAGCCGTGATTGCAGGCGTTCACGTAGACGTTGTTGACGTCGAGCAGCAGCGCGCAGCCGGATTCGGCGACGAGCGCCGCGAGGTAGCCGGCTTCAGTGAACCCGGCATTCTCGAACTCGAGATAGCTCGACACGTTTTCGAGCAGTACCTGTCGGCCGAGCGCATCCTGCATCTCCCCGACGCGCGCCGCGAGCAGCCGCAGCGATTCCTGCGTGCGCGGCATCGGCAGCAGATCGTTCGTGTGTCGCCCACCGGCATGACCCCAGCAAACATGCTCGGAAACGGCCCAGGGGTCGATGCGCGCGACGAGTCGCGCGAGACGGCGCAGGTGCTCGCGATCGAGCGCATCGGCCGAACCGAGCGCAAGCCCGACGCCGTGCAGCGCCACGGGCCACCGCTCGCGCACGCGCTGCAGCGTCGCGAGCGCACCGCCGCCGTCGGCGAAGTAGTTTTCGCTGTGGGCTTCGAGCCAGCCGACATCGGGAGGCTGCTCGAGCACCTCCCGATGGTGCGGGGCCCGCAGGCCGATTCCGGCGCGGACCGGAGGCGCGCCGCCGGAGGCGGACGTCGTCACATGGCCGCGGGGCCGGCGAGCTTGCCGCCCATCTTCTCGCAGCTGCCCTTCGGCACCTTGACCCATTCGGACGGATCTTTTGCAGCCGAAGCCTGTCCCGC
>CADEFQ010000040.1 GCA_902826635.1 uncultured Pseudomonadota bacterium | reverse complement strand
GGCGCGGGCGTCGTCGCGAAAATCCTGAAGTAATCGGAGCTGCCGCACATGGCCAATCAGAACATCCGTATTCGCCTGAAGGCATTCGATCACCGCCTGATCGACAGCTCCGCGCGCGAAATCGTCGAAACCGCGAAGCGCACCGGCGCGACCGTCAAGGGCCCGGTGCCGCTGCCGACCAAGATGGAGCGTTTCACGCTGCTCGTCTCGCCGCACGGTGACAAGGACGCGCGCGACCAGTTCGAGCTGCGCACGCACAAGCGACTGATGGACATCCTGAACCCGACCGACAAGACGGTGGATGCCCTGATGAAGCTCGAGCTGCCGGCCGGTGTCGACGTTCAGATCAAGCTGAACTGACGCGAGCTGCGAACGGCGAACAGCCAGAAGGCCGGTGGGGGCGCAAGCCCCACCGGCCTTTGTCGTTCAGGGCCGGTCGTGCGGGCTCAGGTAGATCAACGTGGTCGTCACGTCACTGTCGCCGAGAAGCTCCTGCACCGTGCGAATGTCGTAACCTGGCAATGGCGAAATGTGTGGCAGCTCGCGGGTTTCAAGAGACCCGCCTTGCGCACGGCGAGCGCGACGGCTCGCTGTATCGCGCTCGGGTGCGCGTGATGGCGCACGGCTTGGACCGAGCCCAACTCGTTGCCGCGTCAGGATACTTGCGCTCAAGCGCGAAGGGCAGCGATACGCCGGGCCGTGAGCGCCGGCGCTCATTGTCGAACCACTCGCGCAGCCTGGTCAGATGCCCGGCGATCAGCTCACGCAAGTTCTCGGGCAGCGTCGTGATGCGGCCTTTCGACCCTTACCATCGCGCACGATACTCTCGAGCCGCAGGAAATCCGCACCGAGCACCTGTTTGTAGAGGAACAGGATCGAGCAAAGGACCTGGTTCTGGGTGGAAGCGGCGACGTGCTGTCGAGTCGCGAGGTCGGTCAGGAAGGGCTCGACGTGCACGGGTCCAGGTTCTTGCGGCGGCCGGCGCCCATGGAATTCAACGAAGCGCCGGATCCAGTGCAGGTAGGCACCCTCCGTGCGCAGGCTCATGCGTCGGGCGCGCATTGGATTGCGGGCAGTCGCGAGCAGCGGACGGGGAGGCGTAGGATCGACCATGGGAGATCGTGGTTGCCCGGCATGTCATTTTCCCAAAGCAAATCAGGTCTCATCCGTTCGCGCCAGCAGACTATCTCGCGTATGAGCCGCAATTTGCCGCCGCCTTTTCCCCACCAAATTGGTAGTTGGACGACACAAGGGAGGGAAAGATGACCACCCCACAACTGCAGGAACAGATCGCTGCGGCTCGGGCGTATGAGGATCTTTTTGTCCCATCCCTTTTTCGACAATGGGCCCCGCTTCTCGCCAAGGCAGCCCATGTCGCGCCGGGGAAGCGCGTGCTGGATGTCGCGTGTGGCACAGGAATCCTTGCTCGCGAATTGGTGGCACAAGTCGGCGCTTCCGGATCGGTAGCTGGATTGGACCTCATGCCCGGAATGCTGGAAGTGGCAAAGCAAATTGCGCCACACATCGCGTGGAAGCAAGGGACCGCGGAGGCGTTGCCGTTCCCGGATCAATCCTTCGATGTTGTCGTGAGCCAGTTCGGACTCATGTTCTTCCCCGACCGCACGAAATCACTCAGAGAAATGCTCCGTGTCCTGACCCCCGAAGGTCATCTAGCCGTGGCGGTCTGGGATTCGTTAAACAACATTCCAGCGATCTCTGATGAAGTTGCGCTTTTGGAGCGCATAGCAGGGCGAGGTGCAGCGGATGCGCTTCGCGCACCATTTGTGCTCGGAAACAAAGCTGATCTGGAGCAGTTAGCTCGCGACGCGGGCATTTCAGCGCCCACGGTGAATACCAGCCCCGGAACGGCACGCTTCCCGAGCATTCGGTCACTGGTCGAGGCCGATCTACGCGGATGGCTTCCGGTCATGGGCGTCGTGCTCCAAGAAGAAACTATCCAGCGAGTCCTCGCGGGAGCTGATCGGGAGTTGCGTGCTCATGTGGACGGGGACGGACGAGCTGTGTTTCAGATATCAGCACATGTGTTAAGCGGAAGCAGGTCGTGACTTTCAACGATGTACATACGCGTGAGCGGTCGGGGAGTATCGTCCAACAACGGGTTCCAGCGGACGGTCCTCGCGTTGCGCGCTCGGCCCGCCGCTGAACCCAGGCGTTGGACATCGCACGACGGCGCAGTGAATGATGCGCGAATGAAGGTCCGTTTCTACATCGATCCCGCGACCGGCCAGCCGCACATCCACAAACACAACGTCGCGGAATCCGGGGTTGAAGAAGTGCTGGCCAACCCTGGCGAAGATCGCGCGCGTAGTGACGGCGCCCGGGTGGCCATTGGCCGCACCTTGGCGGGGCGCTTCTTACGCGTAGTCCATGTTCCGGATCCTCAGCCAAAAAGTGTATTTGTTGTCGGCTTACGCCCTTCGGGGTAAGCCAGCATTGGCCTACCGGCGCCACAGGCGCAATATGCGCCCATGAAACCCAGTAAGTTTCCGCCAGGTTGGGACGAACAGCGCGTCAAGCGCGTGCTCAGCCATTATGAGTCCCAGACCGACGATGAGGCAGTTGCGGAAGACGAGGCGGCTCGAGACGACAGTCAGGGACGATGATGGCGGTTCCCACGGAATTAGTTCCTGAGGTTCGCGAGCTAATCGCGAAACACAAGAATCGCGCTTAGGGAGCGGCGCCTAGCTGTGCAATGCAGCGGTCGTCGTTTGCCGTCACGCCGCTTGCAACGGCGTCAAGCGGCGCGCCGTCTGGGAGCTGCCGCTGATCGCAAGCCTTAGGCACCAGATCAGGGCGCAGTAATGGCGAACACTGCGGGGAGTCTGCCGATGCAGCTCGTATCTTCCTTGGCGCACAAATTGCGGGATCGTCGACGTTATCGAACATTTGCTGAGATGCCGAGTCCGCTGCTCGCCCTCTTCGCCGGCGGTACCGGTCTTGTCACGTTTGGTTTTGGTGTCGTCCTTACGCGCGTGGTGCCGTGGTACATGGCTGCGGTCGAAAAGGTGGGCTGGCTGAACTTCGACGCAATGTTTTGGGGCTGTTGGATCCTCGCCGTCGCAATCTACGCGTGGCTCTCGGCTTCAGTCTTTGCGCGATGTGAGAAGCTGCTGCGGGATCGCTGGCTCCAGTAGGCATGATTTGAACAACGCGTTGGAGCGAGAGCGCGGCCGGTAGCTCCGGAAAGGGTAAGGGGATGTTGCAGTTCTGCATAAATTGCCTTCGCTCTGCGGCATCCCTGCCGCGCGGCGCTGGGCGCGGGCGTTAGAGATTGTCATGCGAGGTCTGCGTGATCATCGCGCGGAAGCGCTGGCTACAGGGCGCGGCGCCGCAAAACTGATTCTGCTATTCGGTTCTCCATTCTTGATCATGGGCGCTGTTGGCGTTAGCCGCATCTACTCGGCGGGCCCGTTCGCGCAATTCGCGCTCGGGGATGCCAACATGTTCAAGTTCATGTCGCCGTCAGCCACAAATCTGACCGTGTCCGTCTTTTGCACGATGGGTCTGCTGCTGGTCATTCTCTCGGTAATATGGCGATACCTTCATCACCGTGCGACTCTTCGGTATTTCAGGGAGAAGGGGATGCGGGACTTCAACCAGGACGGCACGACCGACAGCTTCGCGGACAAATTTCTTGACGATCTCTAACAATTCGCTGGCCCGCGGCCCGCGCGGCTCAATCGCTGGGTGGCGCCCAATGACCTTACGAGGCTTCGGCTGGCTGATGCTTTTCTTGACCGTTGCGCAAACGCGGCTCATGGCGCAGGAAAAGGCCGATGCGCCCCAGAGCGCAGCGGAATTCGTCGTAGAGTTCGTCGCAAGTCTGCCGGAGATGCATCAGGCCGCTTGCGCAAATGCCGAGCCGAGCGTGAAAGCAGGATTCGATCTCGCCATTGAGGAGTATCGAGCCAAGGTTGAAACGATCGCGCAATCACTTCTGGCAACGGATCTCTTCGCCGCCCTGAAGAGCGAATCCGTGTCGCAAGGCATGAGGGCAACATACCAGGCGGAACATGCGAGCCTGAAGGAACGATACGCGAACATCGATATTGCGCGAGACTGCCCGATGTACTTGAAGAATATTCGTAATGCGGATGCCGAACTGGTCGAGGTTGGCCTTACGCAGGCGTTCGCGGCAATGAAAGCGAATATTGCCCTTGAGAAGCACGGCTTGCTGAAATAGTTGCGCCGCCTGCATGCGGCGCCTTCAGCCCAAGCGTTAGCCCCTTGCCCGACACGGCCAAACGATGAACGCGATTACCCTAAGCGCCATCGCAGGTTTTCCACTGCAGCTGGAGGCCCACTACGCGGCCATTCCTGCAGAGTTCAAGCATCGTGCGCAAGATCCGCAATGATCACGCACGGATCGCCTTGAGCCTTTCCCCCAGTTTCCCCGCCGCCACATAGAAGAGCGGGATGAACAGCGTCGCGATGAAGGTCGCGGCGAGCATTCCGCCGATCACGCCGGTGCCGATCGAATGGCGGCTCGCGGCGCCCGCGCCCGTGCTCACCGCGAGGGGAAGCACTCCGAAGATGAACGCGAGCGACGTCATGATGATCGGGCGGAAGCGCAGTCGCGCCGCCTCGATCGCGGCTTCCCGCAGCGGCATGCCCTGGCGCTGGCGCTCCGAGGCGAACTCGACGATCAGGATCGCATTCTTGGCCGCAAGGCCCACGAGCGTGACGAGCCCGATCTGGAAGTAGATGTCGTTCTGCAGGCCACGCGACCACACTGCGAGGAACGCGCCGAAGAGCGAGAAGGGCACCGCGAGCACGACCGCGAGCGGCAGTGTCAGGCGCTCGTACTGCGCAGCGAGGATCAGGAACACCATCAGCACCGCGAGCGCGAACAGGGCGACATTGGAACTCGAACTCGCCTTTTCCTGGAACGCCTGGCCACTCCATGCGAGTGAGTAGCCGTCCGGCAGTACGCGCGCCGCGAGCTCTTCCATCGCCGCGAGTGCCTGGCCGGTGCTGTAGCCGGCTGCCGGGCCGCCGGTGATGCGGGCGGCCGGGAACACATTGAAGCGCTCGATGATGTCCGGGCCGCTCGTTTCGGAAATCTTCGCGATCGCGGCAAGCGGAATGCGCGCGCCGCTGTGGCTGCGCACGAACACGTCGCGCACGTTGCTCTCGAAGCGGCGGAATTCGCTGGCCGACTGCATCGTGACGTGAAACACGCGCCCCTCGCGGTTGAAGTCGTTGACGTAGAGCGCGCCGAAAGTGCTTTGCAGCGTTTCAAACGCCTGATCGACCGCGACACCGAGCGCGCGCGCGCGGTCGCGATCGATCTCGACGTGCACGCGCGGCACCGTCGTCGTGAAGGTGCTGAAGACGTTCGCGAGTTCCGGCCGCTGCGCAGCCGCAGCCACGAGTTTCATGGTCGCCGCTTCCAGCCCCGCGTAGTCGGTGCCCGTGCGCGCTTGCACGAAGCCGTCGAAGCCGCCGGTCGTCGAGAGGCCTTCAATCGGCGGTGGATTCGCGCCGAAGACGAAGGCGTCCTTGACGCCCATGCCGATCCCGAAAATGCTCTGCACGACGGAGTGGGCCGAGAGCGCCTCGCCGTGGCGTTCGCTCCAGTCCTTGAGCCCGACGAACACGACGCCTCCGTTGGTGCGCTGGGCGAATGTCTGCACATCGACACCCGAGAGCGCGAAATCGTCGATGACGGCCGGGTGCTGGTAGATCCCGCGCGTAATGTCCGCGACGACTGCGTCGGTGCGCTGCAGCGACGCGGCCGGCGGCAGCCCGGCGATTGCAATCACATAGCCCTGGTCGTCATCGGGCGCGAGCGCGGTGGGCACGAAGCGCGCGATGCCGGCGGTTGCGAGCAGCATGGCGCCGATCACGGCCGCGGCGAGGCCGCTGCGACGCAAGGCGAGCCGTACGCCCTGGGTGTAACGCGCCGTGATCCGCTCAAACCAGGCATTGAAGCGGCCGAGCACGCCACCGCGGTCGAAGTGATCGGGCCGCAACATCAATGCGCAGAGCGCCGGTGTCAGCGTCAGCGCGACGAAGCCGGAGATCGCGACCGACACCGAGATCGTGATCGCGAACTGGCGGTACATCTCTCCGACGAGTCCGCCGAGGAACGCCACAGGGAGGAATACTGCGATCAGCACCAGCACGATCGCGATGATCGGGCTCGTGACTTCGTCCATCGCGCGCCGGGTCGCTTCATGCGGGCTGATGTGCTCGTCACGCATGTGCCGCTCGACGTTCTCGAGCACGACGATCGCGTCGTCGACGACCATGCCGATCGCGAGCACCATGCCGAAGAGTGTCAGCGTGTTGATCGAGAAGCCGAGTGCGAGCATGCCGGCGAAGGTGCCGATCAGCGACACCGGCACCGCGAGCGTCGGGATCAGCGTCGCGCGCCAGTTCTGCAGGAACACGTACACGACGAGGAACACGAGCAGCATTGCCTCGCCGAGCGTTTTGACCACTTCGGTCATCGAGGCGCGCACGAAGCTCGAGGTATCGAAAGGAATGTCGTATTCGAGGCCCGGCGGGAAGCGCTTCGCGAGTTCCGCCATGCGCGCGCGCACCGCGGCCGCTACTTCGAGCGTGTTGGCGCCGGGCTGCAGGAAGATCGGCACGATCAGCGCGAACTTGCCCTTGCGGGTCGCGTTCATCGTGTAGTTTCGCGCGCCGAGCTCGACACTCGCGACGTCGCGCAGTCGCACGATGCGGCCGTCTTCGTCGGCGCGCACGACGATGTTCTCGAACTGCTTGGGGTCGGAAAGCCGGCCGCTCGCCGTCACGGTGAGCGTCAGGTCGACGCGACCCGCCATCGGTTCATCGCCGAGGCGGCCCGCCGCGAACTGCGCGTTCTGCTCGCGAACCGCTGCTGCGACGTCGGACGGCGTGAGCCCGAGCTGCGCGAGCTTGTCGGGCCTGAGCCAGATGCGCAGTGAGTATTCCTTGGCGCCGAAGGGGTCGGCGGACGCAACGCCCGGCACGCGCTTCATCTCGTCGACGATGTTCACCATCGCGTAGTTGCTGATGTAAAGCGGATCGAGCTTGCCGCTCGGCGCGCTGATGGCGATGCCCATGATGATCGACGGGGAGTTCTTGCGGACGGTGACGCCCTGGCGCCGCACTTCCTCCGGCAGCAGCGGCAGCGCCGCTTGCACGCGGTTCTGCACGTTGATCGTCGCGATGTCGGGATCGGTGCCGACGTTGAAGGTGACCGCGATCGCGAGCGAGCCGTCGGCGCTCGATGTCGAGCGCATGTAGAGCATGTTGTCGACGCCGTTGATCTGCTGCTCGAGTGGTGTCGCGACCGTTTCCGCGAGTACGTCCGTGCTCGCGCCGGGGTAGGCCGTCGTGACCTGCACTTCGGGCGGCAGGATCGGCGGGAACAGCGATATCGGCAGCGACCGCATCGAGGCGAGCCCGGCGATCACGATGAATACGGACAACACCGCCGCGAAAATCGGGCGATCGATGAAGAAGCGGGAAATCATGCGGCGCCGGCCGAGGGCGCGGCCGCGGGCGCGGGTGTCGCGTCAACGGGCGGGTGATCAGCGAGCGCCTGATCGAGCGTCACGAGCGAAGGGGTGACGGGCGCCCCCGGCTGCACCTTGATCACGCCGTCGACGACATAGCGTTCGCCGGCCGCGAGGCCATGGATCACCGTCACCAGGTTGCCTTGTCCGCGGCCGAGCTGCACCGGGCGCGGCTGCACCTTGTTGCCGGCGTCGAGCGTCCAGACGAACGCGCCCTGCGGGCCGTGCAGCACGGCGCGCGTGGCGATCACGGGCAGTTCGGGCAGCGCGATGTCGCGCACGGTGACGCGCGCGAACTGGCCGGGGGTGATCGGCTGGCGCGTATTGTCGAGCAGCACGCGCGCACTCACGGTCCCGGTGTCGCGATCGACGCGGGTATCGACGAACGCGAGTCGCCCGGTGCGTGAGACGCCGTTGTTGCCGGCGGCATCGTTCGCAACGGCGACATCGACCGGCACCGACGCCGCGGGCCGCGCGAGCGCGGCGCGCAGCAGCGCCGCCTCGTTCTCGGGCACCGCGAATTCGACGTACAACACATCCGTCTGCACGATGCGCGTCAGCAGGCTCGATTCGGCGCCCGCCGTGACGAGGCTGCCTTCGGACTGCGCTTCGCGGCTCGTGTAGCCGGAAATCGGCGCGCGTACGTTCGTATACGACAGGTCGAGTTCGGCGCTGCGCAGTGCCGCTTGCGCAGCGGCCACGGAGGCCTGCGCCGCGGCGTAGCCACTCACGACGGCGTCGCGATCCCGCTGGCTCGCGACGCCCTAGGCGGCAAGCGGCACGACTCGATCGCGATTGAGCCCCGCTTCGACGAAGCGCGCTTCGGCCACCGCGAGTTCGGCACGGGCGCGGGCCACGGTGGCTGCGAACGGCGCCGGATCGATCCGGAAGAGCACCGCCCCTGCCTTGACGTACGCGCCTTCCGAATACAGGCGCTGCTCGAGAATGCCCGAGACTCGCGCCCGAACTTCGACGTCGCGCGAACCCGCCGTGCGCGCACTATAAGAAAGGTCGAGCGGCATCGCGCTGACGCCGGCTTCGACGACGGTCACCGGAGTCGGGGGCATCGACCCGGGCGCCGGGCCGTTCGAACACGCAGCGAGAACCGCCAGGGTCGCGGCAACGACCAGCGCGCCGACGGGGATCCGGCGGCCGGAAAACGGGAAAGAAAGGAGCATCTGGGCCTCGATCAGCTGTATTGCGGCGCAGCAACCTTGGAATCCTGCACCAACGGGCATTCGGCACAAGGACGCACCGGGTGGCCATGCGCCGACGCTTGGGTGTTGGGGACGAGGGATCGGGAGCCACCCTAGCCGCACCGCAAGGCTGTCCGCAAGCCCCGCTTGCGTGTGGCCGAACGATTGTTATAATGCGCGGCCTTTTTTGGCCCACATCGCTTTCCCTCAACGAGAGGACGCGGTGAGGGCGCCGCCGGTGGGTGCAGTACCTGCCGTCAACAAGCGGCTTCGGGCGAGGTTGGCGCCAGCGCGCCAAGACCACTCGAGCGTCCCACGACCGCCACGGCGGCCGGATGCACGAGTTTCCCCCTCCCGCAGCCCTCAGGTGCCGTCCACCAATCGCAGTGGCCGGCGGTGACTTTGAACGAGGAATAGGCCCATGGCTATTGGTCTGGTCGGCCGCAAGTGCGGCATGACGCGCGTGTTCACTGAAGCGGGTGAAACGATCCCCGTCACGGTGATCGAAGTTCTTCCGAACCGCGTCACCCAGGTGAAGACGAGCGAGAAGGACGGCTATCGCGCCGTGCAGGTCGCCTATGGGTCAAAGCGCCCGCAACTGCTGACGAAGGCCGTCGCCGGCCACTACGCCAAGGCGAACGCGGCCCCCGGCAAGGCGCTGGTCGAGTTTCGCCTCGACGGCAAGGACGTCGCGGAGGTCGCGATCGGTGCCGAATTCAAGGCCGACCACTTCAAGGCTGGGCAGATCGTCGACGTCACGGGCACGACCATCGGCAAGGGCTTCGCCGGCACGATGAAGCGCCACAACTTCGCAGGCCACCACGCCACGCACGGTGTTTCCCTCTCGCACCGCACGCCGGGCTCGATCGGCCAGCGCCAGACGCCGGGCCGCGTGTTCGCGGGCAAGCGCATGTCGGGCCACATGGGCAGCGTCCGCCGCACGACCGAAAACCTGCGCGTCGTCGAAGTGGACACCGAACGCAACCTGATCCTGGTCCGCGGCGCCGTTCCGGGTGCCGAGGGCGGCCAGGTGATCGTGCGCCCGTCGCTCAAGGCCGCGCGCGCCGCGAACCGCAAGAAGCTCGCGCCGAGCAAGGCGCCCGACAAGAAAGCCGCGGCGAAGAAGTAAGGACTGACACTCAT
Source organism: uncultured Pseudomonadota bacterium (assembly GCA_902826635.1). Taxonomy (GTDB): domain Bacteria; phylum Pseudomonadota; class Gammaproteobacteria; order Steroidobacterales; family Steroidobacteraceae; genus CADEFQ01. The sequence continues at coordinate 15,260 of CADEFQ010000040.1, read as the reverse complement.
GAAGCTCAAGGTGGCAGGCAGCGGCAAGAACGCAGCGGAGCTCGAACTCTCCGCCGGCACGTTCGGCCATGAATTCAACCAGGCGCTCGTGCACCAGGTCGTCACGGCGTATCGCAACGCCGGGCGCTCGGGCACGAAGGCGCAGAAGTCGCGCGCCGAAGTGCGCGGCGGCGGCAAGAAGCCGCACGCGCAGAAAGGCACCGGCCAGGCGCGCGCCGGCTCGAGCCGCAGCCCGATCTGGGTCGGCGGCGGCGTGACCTTCGCGGCCAAGCCGCGCAGCTTCGAACAGAAGGTCAACCGCAAGATGTATCGCGGCGCGATGCGCTCGATGCTCTCCGAACTGGTGCGCCAGGACCGCCTGGTCGTCACGCAGTCGCTCGCGCTCGAGGCGCCGAAGACCAGGCTGCTCGTGAACGAGCTGAAGAGCCTCGCGCTCGCGAACGTGCTGATCGTCGTCGAGGCGATCGACGAGAAGCTGTTTCTCGCGGCGCGCAACCTGCCGAACGTCGAGGTGCTGCCGGTCGCGGCGCTGAACCCGGTGGCGCTCGCGAACCACGAAAAGGTGCTGATGACCGTTGGCGCCGTGAAGCTGATCGAGGAGCGTCTGCAGTGATCGGCAAGGAACAACTGATGAACATCCTGCTGGCGCCGCACGTCACGGAGAAGACGTCGCTCGTCATGCAGAACCACAACCAGTACGCGTTTCGCGTGCGCCGCTCGGCGACGAAGCCGCAGATCCGCGCCGCCGTCGAGCTGATGTTCGAGGTGAAGGTCTCGGGCGTGCAGGTCGTCAACGAGACGGGCAAGACGCGCAAGTTCGGCAAGACGATCGGTCGCACGCAGGACTGGAAGAAGGCCTACGTGAGCCTCGCCGCCGGCCAGACGATCGATCTCGAAGCGAAGCCGAAGGCGTAAGGGGCAGGAATCATGGCGCTCATCAAGATGAAGCCGACGTCGCCTGGCACGCGTTTCGTCGTCAAGATCGACAAGTCGCAGTTGTGGAAGGGCGGGCCGTACGAGCCGCTCACCACGAAGCAGAAGAAGAATGCCGGCCGCAACAACCAGGGCCGCATCACGACCCGCCATCAGGGCGGGGGCTCGCGGCAGAAGTACCGCTTGATCGACTGGAAGCGCGACAAGGACGGCATCCAGGGCGTCGTCGAGCGCGTCGAGTACGATCCGAACCGCACCGGGCACATCGCGCTCGTGAAGTATGTCGACGGCGAGCGCCGTTACATCCTTGCGCCGAAGGGCCTCGCCGTCGGTGACGAAGTGCGATCGGGCGTCGATTCGCCGATCAAGCCCGGTAACGCGCTGCCGCTGCGCCACGTCCCGGTCGGCACGACCGTGCACAACGTCGAACTCAAGCCCGGCAAGGGCGGCCAGCTCGCGCGCAGCGCCGGTGGCTCGGTCCAGTTCACGGCACGCGAGGGCTTGCACGCCTACATCCGCATGAAGTCGACCGAGACCCGCAAGGTCCACATCGACTGCCGCGCGACGATCGGCGAGGTGAGCAACGACGAGCACAGCCTGCGCAAGTACGGCAAGGCCGGTGCGAAGCGCTGGCGCGGCGTTCGCCCGACGGTGCGCGGCGTCGTGATGAACCCGGTCGACCACCCGCACGGTGGTGGTGAGGGCAAGCCCGGCCAGGGCAACCCGCACCCTGTGTCGCCGTGGGGCTGGCAGACCAAGGGCAAGAAGACGCGTACCAACAAGCGCACGAGCAACATGATCGTGCAGCGCCGTACGAACAAGATTCGCTGAGAGGCCAGAAGAGAATGCCACGCTCACTGAAAAAGGGTCCGTTCATCGACCTGCACCTCGCGAAGAAGGTGCAGACCGCTGTCGCGAAGAACGACCGCAAGCCGATCAAGACCTGGTCGCGCCGCTCGATGGTGATCCCCGACATGGTCGGTCTCACGATTGCGGTCCACAACGGCCGGCAACACATCCCCGTGCTGGTCACGGAGAACATGGTCGGGCACAAGCTCGGCGAGTTCGCCCCGACGCGCACCTTCAAGGCGCACTCGGGCGGCCGCAAAGCGGAAGCAGGAGCCTAAGTCATGCAGGTCACCGCCAAGCTGCGCTATGCGCGCATCTCGCCGCAGAAATGCCGCCTCGTCGCCGACGTCGTGCGCGGCCAGCCGGTCGGCAGCGCGATCGCGCAGCTGAAGTTCATGCCGAAGAAGGGCGCGGGTCTCGTTCGCAAGGTGCTCGAGTCAGCGATCGCGAACGCCGAGCACAACCACGGCGCCGACGTCGACGAACTGAAGGTGGCGCGCATCGAAATCGATACCGCGCCCGTGCTGAAGCGTTTCGCGGCGCGCGCCAAGGGGCGCGGCACGCGCATCGTGAAGAGGAACAGCCACATCACGATCGCGGTCAGCGACGGGAAGAAGGACTGAACGCATGGGTCAGAAAGTCAATCCGATCGGCATTCGCCTCGGCATCACGCGTGACTGGTCGTCGAAGTGGTATGCGGGCAAGAAGCAGTTCCCGCTGCACATCCACACCGATTTCCGGGTGCGCGAGTTCCTGCGCAAGAAGCTCGCCGAAGCCTCGGTGAGCCGCATCCAGATCGAGCGCGCGGCCAAGCGTGTCAACATCACGATCCAGACCGCGCGTCCGGGCATCGTGATCGGCAAGAAGGGCGAGGACATCGAAAAGCTGCGCCACGAGACGGCGAAGCTGCTCAGCCTGCCGACCGTCGACGTGCGCATCAACATCGCCGAGATCAGGAAGCCCGAGCTCGACGCGCAGCTCGTTGCCGACGGCATCGCGCAGCAGATCGAGAAGCGCGTGATGTTCCGTCGCGCGATGAAGCGCGCGGTGATGAGCACGATGAGGAGCGGTGCGCTCGGCATCAAGGTGCGCGTTTCCGGCCGCCTGAACGGTGGCGAGATCGCCCGCACCGAATGGAGCCGCGAAGGCCGCATCCCGCTGCACACCTTTCGTGCGGACATCGACTACGGCCTCGGCGAGGCCCACACCACCTACGGCGTGATCGGCGTGAAGGTGTGGATCTTCAAGGGCGAGGTGTTCGACAAGGTCGAGGCCGAGGTGGCGCCTCAAGAGGAGGCCGCTGCGGCACAGCCGGCGCCGGCGCAAGTGGAGGCAGTGGCGGGGTGAGACACGGCTTAGAGCTGAGAGCTCAGAGCTTAGAGCCAGAGGCGCTGGCTCGCGACTTGCGCTCTGGCTCTAAGCTCTAAGCTCTAAGCTCTTAGCTGTAAAAAGATATGTTGCAACCAAAGAGAACCAAGTACCGCAAGATGTTCAAAGGCCGTAACACCGGCCTTGCGCATCGTGGTGCGAACGTGTCCTTCGGCGAGTACGGCCTGAAGGCGACTGCGCGCGCGCGCATGACCGCGCGCGAGATCGAGGCCGCGCGGCGCGCGATGGCCCGCCACGTCAAGCGTGGCGGCCAGATCTGGGTGCGCGTGTTCCCCGACGTGCCGATCACCAAGAAGCCGCTCGAAGTCCGCATGGGCAGCGGCAAGGGCAACGTCGAGTACTGGGTGGCGAAGGTGCTGCCCGGCAAAGTGCTCTTCGAGATGGAAGGGGTCGACGAGAAGACCGCGCGTGAGGCGTTCCGCCTTGCCGGCGCGAAGCTCTCGGTGTCGACCTCCTTCGTGAAACGGCAGGTGCGCTGATGGATGCGAAGCAGTTGCGGGCGAAGTCCGCGGTGGAACTGAAGGAAGAGCTGTTGAAGCTGCGGCGCGAACAGTTTGCGCTGCGCATGCAGCGCGCCACGGGCCAGGGCGTCAAGCCCGACCAGTTCGGCAAGGTGCGCAAGTCGATCGCGCGGCTGAAGACGGTGGCGCGCGAGACGGCGATCGCCGGAGAAAAGAAATGAGCGAAGCTACGGCCGACAAGGCGACGCGCACCCTGACGGGCCGCGTGGTCAGCAACAAGATGCAGAAGACGATCGCCGTCGAAATTGAGCGGCTGATCAAGCACCCGACGTACGGCAAGTACATCCGCCGCACGACGAAGCTGCTGGCGCACGACGAGAAGGGCGAATCGCGCGAGGGTGACCGCGTGTCGATTGCCCCGTGCCGGCCGCTGTCGCGCCGGAAGTCCTGGCGCCTGGTCGAGGTGCTGGAGCGGGCGGGGGGCCGATAACGCCATGATCCAGCTACGCACGATGCTGAATGCCGCCGACAACAGCGGCGCCCGCACGCTGATGTGCATCAAGGTGCTCGGCGGCACGCGTCGCCGCTATGCCACCGTGGGCGACGTGATCAAGGTGAGCATCAAGGACGCGATTCCGCGCGGCAAGGTCAAGAAGGGCGAGGTCTACGACGCCGTGGTGGTGCGCACCCGCAAGGGCGTGCGCCGGGGCGACGGCTCGCTGATCCGCTTCGACGGCAACGCGGCGGTGCTGCTGACGAACAAGCTCGAGCCGATCGGCACCCGCATCTTCGGGCCCGTCACGCGCGAGCTGCGCACGCAGCAGTTCATGAAGATCATTTCACTCGCGCCTGAAGTGATCTGAGGAGAGGACGAGGTGAGCAAGATTCGTCTGAAGGATCACGTGGTCGTGCTGGCCGGCAAGGACAAGGGCCGGCGCGGCGCGATCGTCAAGGTGCTCGATGACGACACGGTCGTCGTCGAGGGTGTCAACATGGTGAAGAAGCATCAGAAGCCCCGCAATTCCGCAGCCGGCCCGCAGCCGGGCGGCATCGTGGAGCGCGAGGCGCCGCTGCCGGTGTCGAAAGTGGCGATCTGGAACCCGTCTGCAAAGAAGGGCGACCGGATCGGCTACAAGCGACTGGCGGACGGGCGCAAGGTGCGCGTCTTCAAATCGAACGGCGAACAGATCGACGCCTGAGGCGTCGGTAACGGTAGGGCGTATGGCCAGGCTACAGGAAATTTACCGCAAGACGATCGTGCCGCAGTTGCAGCGCGAACTCGGCGTCACGAACACGATGCAGGTACCGAAGATCACCAAGATCACGGTCAACATGGGCGTGGGCGAGGCTGTCGCGGACCGCAAGGTCATGGACGCGGCGGTCGCCGACCTGACGAAGATCACGGGGCAGAAGCCCGTGCTCTGCAACTCGAAGAAGTCGGTCGCGTCGTTCAAGCTGCGCGAAAACCTTGCGATCGGCTGCAAGGTCACGCTGCGCGGCGCGCACATGTACGAGTTCCTCGACCGCCTGATCAGCATCGCGATGCCGCGCATCCGCGACTTCCGCGGCGTGCCCTCGCGTTCGTTCGACGGCCGCGGCAACTACACGCTCGGCGTCAAGGAACAGATCATTTTCCCCGAGATCCAGTACGACCAGATCGACCAGCTGCGGGGCATGGATATCACCATTACGACGACGGCGAAGGACAACAAGGCGGGCAAGGCATTGCTCGACGCCTTCAACTTCCCGTTCCGCAAGTAAACGAGAGAGACCGCAATGGCCAAGACGAACATGGTGGAACGCGAGAAGAAGCGCGCCAAGACCGTGCTGAAGTACGCGGCGAAGCGTGCCGAGCTGAAGGAGATCATCCGCAGCCCGAAGTCCACGCCCGAAGCGAAGGCGGAGGCACAGGCGAAGCTGCAGGCGCAGCCGCGTGACGCCAGCGCGACGCGGCAGCGCAATCGCTGCGCGATCACGGGCCGCTCGCGCGGCGTGTACCGCAAGTTCGGCCTCGCGCGCGTCAAGGTGCGCGAAGTCGCGAACCGCGGCGAGATCCCGGGCCTCGGCAAGGCGAGCTGGTAAGGAGCGCACGGCATGAGCATGACTGATCCAATTGCCGATCTGCTGACGCGCATCAGGAACGCGCAGTCCGCCCGCAAGACCGAGGTCTCGCTGGCGAGCTCGCGTGTCAAGCGCGCGATCGTCAAGGTGCTGAAGGACGAAGGCTACGTCAGCGATTTCCGCGTCGGCGACGACGCCGGCAAGACGACACTGACCATCGAGCTCAAGTACTACGAGGGCCGCCCCGTGATCGACCGCCTCGAGCGCGTCAGCCGGCCCGGCCTGCGCATCTATCGCGGCAAGAACGAGCTGCCGAAGGTGCTCGGTGGCCTTGGAACCGTGATCGTCTCGACGCCGAAGGGCGTCATGACCGATCGCGAGGCGCGCGCAACCGGCCAGGGCGGCGAAGTGCTCTGCATCGTCGCCTGACGGAGAGGGAATCATGTCGAGAGTTGCCAATCGTTCCGTACGGCTGCCGCAGGGCGTCACCGCCCAGATCGGCGCGGACGTCGTCACCGTGAAGGGCGCGAAGGGAACGCTTTCGCTGCCGATCACGCCGGGCGTGAAGGTGGAACAGCAGGAAAAGTCGCTGGCGGTGAAGTTCGCCAACGCGGTTGCGCGCATACACGCGGGTTCGACCCGCGCGCATCTCGCCAACATGGTGCTCGGCGTGTCGAAGGGCTACGAGAAGAAGCTCGAGCTCGTCGGAGTCGGCTTCCGCGCGGCGGTGCAGGGCAAGGCCCTGAACCTGACGCTCGGCTTTTCGCACGCGGTCGCCTTTCCGATCCCGGAAGGCATCACGATCGAGACACCGAGCCAGACGGAAATTCTGGTCAAGGGCACGGATCGGCAGCAGGTTGGCCAGGTGGCCGCCAACATCCGCCGCATCCGTCCTCCCGAGCCCTACAAGGGCAAGGGCGTGCGCTATACGGACGAGCGCATCGTGCTGAAGGAAGGCAAGAAGAAGTAGCAGGTGCGGCGATGAACATTACGAAAAAAGAGCGGCGCCAGCGCCGCGCAGTGAAGACCCGGGCGAAGATCCGCGAGATGGGCGTGGCCCGCCTCACGGTGCATCGCACGCCGCGCCACATGTACGCGCAACTGTTCGACGCCTCGGGGGCCACGGTGCTCGCGTCGGCCTCGACGGTGCAGGACGCGGTCTCGAAGGACCTCAAGGGCACGGGCAATGTCGATGCCGCGAAGGCCGTGGGCCGGGCGATCGCCGAGCGCGCCAAGGCCGCCGGCGTCACCAGGGTGGCGTTCGACCGTTCCGGTTTTCAGTATCACGGCCGCGTGAAAGCGCTGGCCGATGCCGCGCGCGAAGCCGGCCTGGAGTTCTGACGTGGAAAGATCACGCATGGGCGGACGAGACAAGCAGCAGCCGGCCGACGAGTTTCTCGAGAAACTGGTCGCGGTGAATCGCACGGCGAAAGTCGTCAAGGGTGGCCGCCAGTTCGGCTTCACCGCGCTCACGGTGGTGGGTGACGGCGCCGGCCGCGTCGGCTTCGGGTTCGGCAAGGCGCGTGAAGTGCCGGTTGCGATCTCGAAGGCGATGGCGCAGGCGCGCAAGAACATGGTCAACGTGAGCCTGCGCAACGACACGCTGCACTACACGGTCAAGGGTGAACACGGTGCGACGCGTGTGCTGATGCAGCCGGCGTCCGACGGTACCGGCGTCATCGCGGGCGGCGGCATGCGCGCCGTGCTCGAGTGCGCGGGGATCCGCAACGTGCTCGCGAAGAGCTACGGTTCGCGCAACCCGATCAACGTCGTGCGCGCGACCATCAAGGCGCTCGGGGCCATGCGTTCACCCGACGATTTCGCCGCCAAGCGCGGCAAGAGCGTCGACGAGATTCTTGGAGCCTGAGCATGAGCGCGAACAAGCAAGCCACTGTCCGCGTGACGCTCGAGAAGAGCGTGGCCGGCCAGTTGAAATCGATCGCCGCCTCGGTGCGTGGCCTCGGCCTGCGCCGACGCCACCAGACCGTGACGGTCGCCGACACCGTCGAGAATCGCGGCATGATCCGCGCGGCGCGGCACCTCGTGAAAGTGGAGAACGCCTGATGCGCCTCAATACTTTGCAGCCCGCCCCGGGTTCCAAGCGTCCGCGCCTGCGCGTCGGTCGTGGTGCCTCGGCCGGCCAGGGCAAGACCAGCGGCCGCGGCGTCAAGGGCCAGCGCGCGCGCAAGGGCGGCTACCACAAGGTCGGCTTCGAGGGCGGCCAGATGCCGCTGCAGCGTCGCATGCCGAAGGTCGGCTTCCGCTCCAAGATCAAGGCGAGCCGCGCCGAAGTGCGCCTGTCCGAACTCGCGAAGGTCGACGCCGCGGTGATCGATCTCGCGTCGCTCAAGAAGGCGAACGTCGTGCCCGTGTTCGTGGAGCAGGCGAAGGTCGTGCTGTCGGGTGAGATCAAGCGGGCCGTGACGCTGAAGGGCGTCGCGGCGACCAAGGGCGCCCGGGCGGCGATCGAAGCGGCCGGCGGGAAGCTCGAGGCTTAAGCGTGGCGACTGCGAGCAGCAATCCGACGGCAGGACTTGGCGATGCGGCCCGCGTGGGCGAGATCCGCAGCCGCATCCTGTTCCTGTTCGGTGCACTGATCGTGTACCGGATCGGGACCTTCATTCCCGTGCCCGGCATCGACCCGGGCGCGGTCGCGCGCTTCTTCGACGACCAGTCGAGCACGATCCTCGGCATCGTCAACATGTTCTCCGGCGGCGCGCTCGCGCGCCTGTCGATCTTCGCGATGGGCGTGATGCCGTACATCTCCGCCTCGATCATCGTGCAGATGATGTCGATGGTGCTGCCGTCGTTCATGGAGATCCGGAAGGAAGGCGAATCGGGTCGCCGCCGCCTGTCGCAGATCACGCGCTACGGCACGCTCGGGCTCGGCGTGGTGCAGTCGTTCGCCGCCGCGATGGCGTTGCAGAACGGCGGCATGGCGCTCGGCGGCGGTGGCTGGCAGTTCCTGTTCACCGCCACCGTCACGATGACGACGGGCACGATGTTCCTGATGTGGCTCGGCGAGCAGATGACCGAGCGCGGCGTCGGCAACGGTATCTCGATGCTGATCCTGGCGGGCATCATCGCGGGCCTGCCCGGCGCGGTGGGTCGCACCGTCGAAGCGGTCAACACCGGTGAAATGTCCGGGCCGTTCGCGTTGCTGCTCGTGATCCTGATCGTCGGCGTCACGGCGTTCTGCGTCTACGTCGAGCGGGCGCAGCGGCGCATCACCGTGAATTACGCGAAGCGGCAGGTCGGGCGGCGCATGTACGCAGGCCAGAGCACGCACCTGCCGTTCAAGCTGAACATGTCGGGCGTGATCCCGCCGATCTTCGCGTCGAGCCTGCTGCTGTTCCCGGCAACGATCGCGAGCTTCGCGGGCACCGGGGATTCGGCGGTGGCCGGTGTGCTGCAGCGGGTCGCGGCGGCGCTCGGCTACGGCCAGCCGCTGCACTTCGTGCTGTACGGCGGCCTGATCCTGTTTTTCTGCTTTTTCTACACGGCGCTCGTGTTCAATTCACGCGACACCGCCGACAACCTGAAGAAGCAGGGCGCGTTCATCCCGGGCATCCGCCCGGGGCAGCAGACCGGTGAGTACATCGACAAGGTGCTCACGCGGTTGACGCTGTGGGGCGCGTTCTACGTCACGGGCGTGTGCCTGTTGCCCGAGATCCTGATCTCGTCGCAGGGCGTGCCGTTCCAGTTCGGTGGCACATCGCTGCTGATCGTCGTGGTCGTGGTCATGGACTTCATCGCGCAACTCCAGGCGCACATGATGTCGCACCACTATCCGGGCCTTCTCAAGAAGGCCAATCTGTTGGGTTACGGGCGCAGCGGCGCGCCCCAGGGTTAAGTCATGAAAGTCAGACCTTCGGTCAGGAAGATTTGCAAGAACTGCAAAGTCGTGCGGCGTCGCGGCGTGGTCTACATCATCTGCACAGACGTCCGTCACAAGCAGCGGCAAGGGTAAGCACATGGCACGTATTGCGGGCATCAACATCCCGATGAACAAACACGTGTGGATCGGGCTCACGCACATCTTCGGCATGGGCCGCTCGCGTTCGCGCGCGGTCTGCGAAGCGGCAGGCGTGGATCCGACCACCAAGGTCAAGGACCTGACCGAAGCGGAGATCAACGCGATCCGCTCGGCGATCGCGAAGGCGCCCGTCGAGGGCGACCTGCGTCGCGAGGTCTCGATGAACATCAAGCGTCTGATGGACCTCGGTGCGCACCGCGGCATCCGTCACCGCAAGGGCCTGCCGGTCCGCGGCCAGCGCACGCGCACCAACGCGCGCACGCGCAAGGGCCCGCGCAAGCAGGCGGTCAAGCTGAACGCACCCCCGGGCAAGGCATAAGACATGGCTGAAACGAAGCAGCAGACGGCGGCGGCAGGAGCCGCGAAGAAGCCGAAGAAGGCACGCAAGAACGTGCTCGACGGCATCGCGCACATCCACGCGTCGTTCAACAACACGATCATCACGATCACCGACCGCCAGGGCAACACGCTCTCGTGGGCGACCTCGGGCGGCTGCGGTTTTCGCGGTTCGCGCAAGAGCACGCCGTTCGCGGCGCAGGTCGCCGCCGAGAAGGCGGGCAATGCGGCGCAGGAACACGGGCTGAAGAACGTCGAAGTGCGCGTCGGCGGCCCGGGCCCCGGGCGCGAATCCGCCGTGCGCGCGCTCAACGCCTGCGGCCTCAAGATCACCAGCATCGCGGATGTGACGCCGATTCCGCACAACGGCTGTCGCCCGCCGAAGAAGCGCCGCGTCTGACGCGCAGAGGTTAACGATACATGGCACGTTATACAGGCCCCAAGTGCAAGCTCTCGCGTCGCGAGGGTACCGATCTGTTCCTGAAGAGCGGCGTCAAGCCGCTCGAGAGCAAGTGCAAGTTCACGGTGCCCCCGGGCGGCGTGAAGAGCGAGCGCCGCCAGCGCCTCTCCGACTACGGCACGCAGCTGCGCGAGAAGCAGAAGCTGCGCCGCATGTACGGCGTGCTCGAGCGCCAGTTCTCGAACTACTACGTCGAGGCTGCGAGCAGGAAGGGCGCCACGGGAGAGAACCTGCTGAAGCTGCTCGAGTGCCGCCTCGACAACGTCGTGTACCGCATGGGCTTTGCGGTCACGCGTGCCGAAGCGCGCCAGCTCGTGGCGCACAAGGGCATCGAAGTGAACGGTGACGCCGTCACGATCGCGTCCTACCAGGTGAAGGCGGGGGACGTGGTGCAGGTGCGCGAGAAGGCTCGCAAGCAGCTGCGCATCCAGAACGCAATGCAGATCGCCTCGCAGGTGGGTCTGCCGGAATGGGTCGAGGTCAACGACAAGGAGATGAAGGGCGTGTTCAAGGCCGTGCCCGGCCGCGAAGACGTGCTCCCTGACATCAACGAAAACCTCGTTGTCGAGCTCTACTCGAAGTAAAGGTGAGTACCATGCAAGGATCGGTCAACGAATTTCTGAAGCCTCGCGTCGTCAAGGTTCAACCGACCGCGCCCCGTCAGGCGCGTATCGTGATCGAGCCGTTCGAGCGGGGGTTCGGCCACACGCTGGGCAATGCCCTGCGCCGCGTCCTGCTGTCGTCGATGCCCGGTGCCGCGATCACGGAAGCCGAGATCGACGGCGTGCTGCACGAGTACACGAGCATCGAGGGCGTGCAGGAAGACGTGGTCGACATCCTGCTGAACCTCAAGCAGGTTGCGCTGCGCATGCACACGCGTGACAGCGCCGAGTTGCGCCTGTCGAAGAAGGGCCCCGGCCCGGTGACCGCGGGCGACATCCAGACCGATCACGACATCGAAGTCGTGAACCCGGATCTCGTGATCGCGAATCTGACCAAGGCCGGTGAGCTGACCATGACGCTGCGCGTCGAGCGTGGCCGTGGCTATCGCCCGGCGGTGCAGCGCGCCGCGTTCGAGGAGCAGACCCGCCCGATCGGGCGCCTGCAGCTCGACGCATCGTTCAGCCCGATCCGGCGCGTGACCTACTCGGTCGACGCGGCCCGCGTCGAGCAGCGCACCGACCTCGACAAGCTCGTGCTCGACATCGAGACGAACGGGACGATCGACGCCGAAGAGGCGATCCGCCGCGCGGGCGGCATCCTGAAGGACCAGCTGTCGGTGTTCGTCGACCTGCAGGGCGAGGAAGAGGCCGCTGCCAAGGTCTCCGAGATGCAGTTCGACCCGATCCTGATGCGCCCGGTCGACGAGCTCGAGCTCACGGTGCGCAGCGCGAACTGCCTCAAGGCCGAAAACATCCACTACATCGGCGATCTCGTGCAGCGCACGGAAGTCGAACTGCTGCGCACGCCCAATCTCGGCAAGAAGTCGCTCACCGAGATCAAGGAAGTGCTGCAGAGCCACGGTCTCATGCTCGGCATGCGGATCGACGGCTGGCCGCCGAACGGCCTCAAGCACGACGAAGAGCGCGGCATTACGCTGTAAGAGTCGAAGGAAGAGAAGTCCATGCGTCACAACCTTTCAGGGCGACAGCTGTCGCGCAACAGTCCGCATCGCCACGCGATGTTGCGCAACATGAGCGTGTCACTGCTGCGGCACGAAACCATTCGCACCACGCTGCCGAAGGCGAAGGAGCTGCGCCGCGTCGTCGAGCCGCTGATCACGCTCGCCAAGAGCGATTCGGACGCCAACCGTCGCCTCGCGTTCTCGCGCCTGCGCGACGTAGCGGTCGTCGACAAATTGTTCGCCGACCTCGGGCCGCGCTTCAAGGCACGTCCGGGTGGCTACACGCGGATCCTGCACATGATGCCGCGCCCGGGTGACTCGGCGCCGATGGCGCTGATGCAGCTCGTCGACGGCCCGGCTGCCGAAGGCGTCGCCGCGACGCCGGCCGACGAGGCCGCGCCGAAGGCCGCGAAGAAGAAGTCGGCGCCGAAGGCGGCGAAGAAGACGGTTGTCGCCAAGGCCAAGGCCGAGGCGACGCCGAAGGCCAAGCCGAAAGCGAAGGCGAAGGCCAAAGCCAAGAAGAAGGCTTAGAGCTTAGAGCTTAGAGCCAGAGAAGAGGCCCGGCGATTGCCGGGCCTTTTCTTTGGTGGGTGTCGCGGGTCAGTAGCCGGCGGCCAAGCCGGTGTTCCGCCTGGGATCGATCACGCCGTAGAAGCGCAGCTTGCCGACCGGCTCGCCGCCGAGCGTCGGGGCACCGATCAGGATCGCGGCGATGTGGTTCTCAGGTTGCGGTGGGGCGAACTGATGTCCCATTCCCGTGAGGACCCCGCGGACCGCCGGGCTCAGCGCGCCGTCCTCGGCGCTCGTCGCTTCGGGTAACCATTGCTGATGGATGCGGGGCGCTTCCACGGCTTGCTGGATGTCCATGCCGAAATCGATCACGTTGAGGAGGGTCAGCAGGACCGCCGTGATGATGCGGCTGCCGCCCGGCGTTCCGAGCACCATGACGGGCCGGCCGTCCCGCATCACGATGGTCGGGCTCATCGAGCTGAGCGGCGTCTTGCCCGGCGCGATGGCGTTGGCCTCGCCTTGCACGAGCCCGTAGAGATTCGGCGTGCCCACTTTCGAGGTGAAATCGTCCATCTCGTTGTTAAGCAATACCCCGGTGCCCGCTGCGGTGACGCGGGCGCCAAACCAGTCGTTCAGGGTGTAGGTGACGGCCACGGCATTGCCGTAGCGGTCGGTGATTGAATAGTGCGTCGTGTGACGGCCCTCGCGCGGCGCAATGGCGCGCCCGAGTGTTGCCGACACCCCTGCCTTGACCGGGTCAATCTGCGCGCGGATTGCCGCGGCGTAGGACTTGTCGAGCAGGCGCCCGACGGGATTTGTGACGAAGGCGGGATCGCCGAGGTAAGCGTTGCGATCGGCGTAGGCGTGCCGCATCGCCTCGATTTCGTAGTGAAGCGCCTGCGCCGATCCGTAGCCGAGTTCCCCGAGCGGATAGCCCTCGAGGATGTTCAGCATCTCGCAGATCGCGACTCCGCCCGAGCTCGGTGGTGGCGCCGACACAATCTGAAAGCCGCGGTAGTCGCACTCGGTCGGCGCCAATTCGCGCGTCATGACGCGATCGAGGTCGGCCTGCGCGAGGATGCCTCCGCCGGCGCGGCTCGCGGCCACGATCGCGGCGCCAACCCTGCCTTTGAAGAAGCCGTCAGGGCCGTGCCGACTGATGCTTTTCAAAGTGCGCGCGAGGTCTTTCTGCACCAGTCGCTCGCCGGCCCGGTAAGGCATACCGTGGCGAAGGAAGATCGCGGCGGACGGTGCGTCCCCGAGAAAGTCGGCAGTGGCTTCGCGCAGCATGTCGACGTCGCCTGGCTCGAGCACGAAGCCCCGCTGCGCGAGCCCGATCGCCGGGGCGACCAACGCCGCACGTGCCATCGTGCCGTACTTCGTGCGGGCGTATTCGAGACCCGCGACGGTCGCCGGCACGGCCACGGCGAGGTGGCCGCGCGTGCTCAGTCCGGGAATCACGTTGCCGTGCGAATCGAGGAACATGCCGGCCGTCGCGGCGAGCGGCGCCTTCTCGCGAAAATCGAGGAAGGTCCGGCGGCCGTCCGCGAGCCGCAGCGTCATGAAGCCGCCGCCGCCGAGATTGCCCGCCGCCGGATAGGTCACCGCGAGGGCGTAACCGACGGCCACCGCCGCATCGACGGCGTTGCCGCCGCGCTCGAGCACCTGCACGCCGACTCGCGTGGCGAGGTGCTGGGCGGTCACGACCATGCCGTGTTCCGCGGCAACGGGCGCCCTCGACGCCCTGGGCGGGGCATCGCTACCCGGCGACGCACGGCTGCCGAGCGACAGGCAGGCCGCGACGATCCACGCAATCGCATGTATTCTCGGGGCAGTCCGGTAACTTCGGAGATTTCTCATGAGCCTGGCATCAGAATTCAAAGAGTTTGCGATGAAGGGCAGCGTCATCGACCTCGCGGTCGGTGTCGTGGTCGGCGCGGCGTTCGGCAAGATCGTCTCCTCACTCGTGGGCGACGTGATCATGCCGCCGATCGGCATGGCCGTCGGCGGTGTCAATTTCACCGATCTCGCACTGACCCTCGGAACGGCGCCCGACGGCACGCCCGTGGTGCTGAAATACGGCGCATTCCTGCAGACAGTCTTCGACTTCGTGATCATCGCCCTGGCCCTCTTCATGGCGATCAAGCTGATCAACAGGTTGAAAAAGCCGGACCCCGCGGCACCGCCGGCGCCGGCGCCGCGCGGTGAAGTGTTGCTCGGGGAGATCCGCGACCTCCTCAAGAAAGGGCCCTGAAGCCCTCGCGAGTCAGGTTGTCGCAGCCCGCGGCGGTGACGGCGAGGTTGTCCTCGATCCGGATGCCGCCGTAGGGCGCGAACTGCGCCACGCGCGTCCAGTCGATATGGCGCCCGTGGCTGTTCGCCTTCGCGGCGGCGAGCAAGGAATCGATGAAGTAGAGCCCGGGCTCCATCGTCACGACGTATCCCTCTTCGAGTACGCGGGTCAGACGCAGGTTCGGGTGGCCTTCGGGCCTCGCGATCTCACCCCCTTCGGGCGAGGCCTGGTGGCCGCCGACGTCGTGTACCTGCAGGCCGAGCAAGTGGCCGAGGCCGTGCGGCAGGAACACGCCCGAAAGGCCGCTG
>CADEFQ010000039.1:14330-27132 GCA_902826635.1 uncultured Pseudomonadota bacterium | reverse complement strand
TGCAGCTTTCGCGCGCGCGGGCACCTTGCGTGCGGCGGCTTTCGCTGCGGGACGGGGCGTGGACTTCACTGAAGTCTTTTTCGGCTTGCTGCTCTTCGCAGGCGCCTTTTTGGCAGGCATCCTGAGCTCCTTAAGACTAGGGCCCGAAAACGGACGCGGGATTATACTGGCGTATTCAGGGGTGTACAGAGCCCCATAAAAGACCGGATTTCAGGGCAGCACGACAGGCTGTCTGGGCTGCCAGCCGGCCTGTCTGCGCTCGGCGACAACGGTCGTGTAGATCCCGCCCCGGACGTTGAACCTTGCGGTGAGGCGCATGAAGCGCGGATCGGTGGCGCTCGCGAGCGCATCGACGATCTCGTTGGTCACGGCCTCGTGAAACGCGCCGCGATCGCGGAACGACCAGATGTAAAGTTTCAGCGATTTCAACTCGACACAGCGTTTGTCGGGGACATATTCGAGATCGAGCGTCGCGAAGTCGGGCTGGCCGGTCTTCGGGCACAGGCAAGTGAATTCGGGAATCGACATCCGGATCGTGTAGTCGATATCCGCCTGTGGATTCGGGAAAACTTCGAGGGCCGTCGAGGGCTGTGAAGCCATGGTGATTAATTTACACTAGCCGCCTTCATGCGACTCACCAAGATCAAGCTTGCGGGCTTCAAGTCCTTCGTCGATCCCACTGCGGTCAGTTTCCCGAACAACCTGACGGGCGTCGTCGGCCCGAACGGCTGCGGCAAATCGAACGTCATCGATGCCGTGCGTTGGGTCATGGGCGAGCTGTCCGCGCGCCATTTGCGCGGCGATTCGATGACCGACGTGATCTTCAACGGTTCGAGCGCGCGCAAGCCGGTGGGCACGGCCCACGTCGAGCTGGTGTTCGACAATTCGGACGGCAAGATCTCGGGGCCCTACGCGAGCTATAACGAAGTTTCGCTGAAGCGCCAGGTGTCGCGGGACGGCGCCTCCGCCTATTTCATCAACGGTGCGCGCTGCCGCCGACGCGACATCACGCAGCTGTTCCTCGGCACGGGTCTCGGCTCGCGCAGCTACGCGATCATCGAGCAGGGCATGATTTCGCGTGTGATCGAGTCGAAAGCCGACGACATGCGCGCCTTCGTCGAGGAGGCGGCGGGCATCTCGCGCTACAAGGAGCGGCGGCGCGAAACGGAAAGCCGCATCGCCGACACCCGCGAGAACCTCGAGCGCCTGCAGGATCTGCGCGACGAGATCGACAAGCAGATCCGCCACCTGCAGCGCCAGGCCGCCACCGCGCGTCGCTACCAGGCGATGAAGGACGATGAGCGCAAGCTCACGGCCGAAGTGCTCGCGCTGCGCCTGCGCGACCTCGACAGCGGCGCGGACGTGCACGATGCGGCGATGCGCGACTGTGACCTCGCGATGCAGGCGGCGCTCGCGGACCAGCGCTCCGCGGAAGCCGCGATCGAACAGCAGCGCGGGTTCCACGACGAACAGGCCGGGCTCGTCGCCGCGGTCCAGGGGCGGTACTACGAAGTCGGTGCCGACATCTCGCGCACCGAACAGGCGATCCAGCACGCGCGCGAACTGCGCGAGCGTCGAACCGCCGACCTGGCGGGTGCCCGAAGCTCGCTCGGCGAGCTCGCCGTGCTGATCGAGCGTGACGCTGCGGAACTCGCGGCGCTACGCGAGGAGATCATCGCGCTTGCGCCGCAACTCGCGGAGGCGCAACAGGCGGAGAGCGCGGCGGGCGCATCGCTGGGCGACGTCGAAGCGGCGCTGGCTGAGTGGCAGGGCGCCTGGGAAAATTTCAATCGGGAGTTCGGTGCGGCGAATCAGGCGACGCAGGTCGAACGCGCGCGAATCGAGCAACTCGAGAACCAGTTCCGTCGATTGACCGGGCAGGGGGATCGCCTCGCGGTCGAGCGCGACGCGTTGATCGCGCAGGAATCGAGTGCGCGGATCGCCGATCTCGCGGGTCGGGAATCCACGGCACGTTCGGCGGCCGAGGAATTGGCGCAGGCACTGACCGCCGCGCTTGCGCACGTGCAGGACGCGCGCGGCCGCCAGCTTCAGAGCGAGATGCGCCTCGAGGGCCTGCGCACGGAGCGCGAGCGTCTGCGCGGTGAAGTGCTGTCGCTCGAGGCACTGCAGAAGGCTGCGCTCGGTCGCGACGGCGGCAAGGCAGGCGAATGGCTTGCGAGCGCCGGTCTCGCCGGTCGCGGCAGGCTGGCGGAGCTGCTGTCGGTCGACAGCGGCTGGGACCGCGCCGTCGAAACAGCGCTCGGTGACTATCTCGAGGCCGTGTGCGTCGAGGACCTCGATGGTCTTGCGGGGGCCGTCGACAGTCTCGCGGGCGCGAGTGTCACCCTGCTCGAGCCGGGGCGCGTTGCCGGCGGTGGCGCGGCGGGCCTCTCGCTCGCGCAGCACGTGCGGGGGCCCGAGGCGCTGGTCGATCTGCTGGGCCGGGTGCTTACGGCTGAATCGCTCGCGGCGGCGCTCGCGATGCGCAGCGGCCTGGCAACCGACCAGTCCGTGATCACGCGACAGGGTGAGTGGGTCGGGCGCAGCTGGTTGCGCGTCAGTCGCGGCGTGGATCACCACGCCGGCGTCATCGAACGCGCGGAGCGCCTGAAAGGTGCGCGCGCCGAATTCAACGCCGCCGATGCCCGGGTGCGCGAGGTCGAGGAACAGATCGCGGCGCTGCGCGCCGCACTCGGGGCTGCCGAACTGTCGCGCGATACGGCGCAGGCGCACATCCAGAGTGCGCACCGCCAGCATGCCGACGTTCTCGGCCAGCTCGAAGCGGGCAGGGCCCGCGCGCAGGAAACAGCGCTGCGCCGCGAGCGCCTCGAGCTCGAGGCGGCCGACGTCGCGCGCGAGATCGGTGTGACGCAGGGCGCCCTGGCGAAGGCGCGCACGACGCTCGACCGCGGCCTCGACGTGTTGTCGACCCTCGACGCGCGCCGCCCGCAGCTCGAGACGGAGCGCGAGGAACGTCGGGAGCAGGTGGCCGCGGC
This sequence comes from uncultured Pseudomonadota bacterium, assembly GCA_902826635.1. Classification (GTDB taxonomy): domain Bacteria; phylum Pseudomonadota; class Gammaproteobacteria; order Steroidobacterales; family Steroidobacteraceae; genus CADEFQ01. The sequence continues at coordinate 24,136 of CADEFQ010000039.1, read as the reverse complement.
GCGCCAACGCGCGCAGGCCCTGCAGCTCGCTGCGCGCGACCTGCTGATCCGCAGCGAATCGCGCCGCTCGAGCGAGGCCGGAAAGAGCGTCAACCTCGAGCGCCTGCACGAGCAACGTACGCAGTTCGAAGGGCGCGCGACGGAACTCGCGGGCGAACTGGCCGGTGGCGATGCACCGATCCGCGAGCTGCAAACGCGGCTCGACGATGCGCTCGGACGGCGTGTGACGATCGAAGGTGAACTCGCTGCGGCGCGCCGCGGGCTTGAAGAGGCGGACGCTGCGCTGCGCGAACTCGACGAACGACGCCAGGGCGCCGAGCAGCGCGTCGACACGGCGCGCCGGGCCATGGATGAGGCCCGCATGGCCGCGCAGGAAACGCGCGTGCGCCGCGAGAGCATCGCCGAACAGTTCGCGGCAACGCGTTTCGAACTGCCGCTGGTGCTCGAGGCGTTGGCCGCCGACGCGGCGGTCTCCCAGTGGGAGGAGAAGCTCGCCGGGGTCCGCGCCGACATCGAGAAGCTGGGGCAGGTCAATCTCGCCGCGATCGACGAACTCGCGGAGAACACCGAACGCAAGGAATACCTCGATCGCCAGTTCGCCGATCTCACGTCGGCGCTCGATACGCTGGAACAGGCGATGCGCAAGATCGACCGGGAGACGCGCACTCGTTTCGAGGACACCTTCAGCCGCATCAACGCCGGCCTGCAGGAGAAGTTCCCGCGCCTCTTCGGTGGCGGCCATGCCTACCTCGAGCTCGTTGGCGAGGATCCGCTGTCGGCCGGGGTGGCGATCATGGCTCGCCCGCCGGGCAAGCGAAACAGCACCATCTCGCAGCTCTCTGGCGGCGAGAAAGCACTCACCGCCGTGGCGCTCGTGTTCTCGATCTTCGACCTGAACCCGGCGCCGTTCTGCCTGCTCGACGAAGTGGATGCGCCACTTGACGAACACAACGTCGGGCGATTCTGCGAGATCGTGCGCGAGATGTCGCAGCGCGTGCAGTTCATCTTCATCACCCACAACAAGGTGACGATGGAACTCGCGGCGAGCTTGCTCGGCGTCACGATGACGGAGCCCGGCGTATCGCGTCTCGTGACGGTCGACGTCGATGAGGCGGTCCGGCTCGCCACCGCCTGACTGCGGCGCTCATGCCTGAACTGCGCATCATCCTCCTGATCGCCGGCGCTGCCCTGATCGTCGCCCTGCTTGCGTGGGAGCGGCGCAGAAGCCGTGCTGCAACCCGGGCGACTTCCGTCGCCCCCGACACCCACGCGACCACGACGGTGACGGCGGCGCCGCCACCGTTGCCGGATCACCTGCCCCCGGCCGCGCCCGTGCGCGTCGTGCGCGACGCGCCGCAGGACCTGCCCGTGATCGAAGTGGGCGACGCGGTCGACATCGACCTGTCGTTCGCGACGAAGCCGCAGGAGCCGGCGGTGCCGGTGCACATGGCGCTGTCCGACGACGAGGAGGTCGGGCCCGTGGTGGAGCGCGCGGCGGACGCGCCCTGGGATGACGCCATCACGAGGCTCACCGGCGCCGATCTGGTGCTCGACTGGCCGCCCGAGGCGGAACGGCAGATCGTCGCGCTGCGCGTCGTGCCGCGCGGCGCGGAGCGCTTCGCCGGCCGGTCGGTGCGCCAGGCGCTCGTCGGTGAGGGGTTCCTGCACGGCCCGATGGAAATCTTTCATTTGCCGCGCGAGGACGGTCACGTGCTCGTGAGTGCGGCCGGGCTCACGCGGCCGGGCGTATTCCGGCTCGACGCGATGGACGCCGAGCGCTACGCGGGGATCAACCTCTTCGCGGTCCTGCCGGGCGCCTTGCCGCCGGAGGAACTCTTCGATTGCCTGATCGAAGCCACCCGCGGTGTCGCGGCGCGCCTCAATGCCGATCTGCGTGATCAACGAGGTGAACCGCTCACCACTGCGCGTGTCGTTGCGCTGCGGGCGCAATACGCGGGCGACGGGCCGTGAACGACGAGGCGCAGCGGCGGATTGCGGAGCTGCGCACCCTCATCGTCCACCACGATCAGCGCTACCACGGCCTCGACGAACCGGAAATCCCGGACGCCGACTACGACGCGCTCGTGCGCGAACTGCGCGCGCTCGAAGCCGGGCATCCGGAACTCGTGACGGCCGATTCGCCGACGCAGCGCGTCGGGGCGCGGCCCGCAACCGGTTTCGGGGTGGTCCTGCACCGTGTACCGATGCTGTCGCTCGGCAATGGATTCAGCGATGACGACGTGCTCGATTTCGACCGGCGCGTGCGCAAGCTCCTCGGTCGCGACGCGCCGGTGGAGTACGCGGCCGAGCCCAAGCTCGACGGGCTCGCCATTTCGGTCACCTACCGCGATGGCCGCTACGCCCAGGCGGCCACCCGCGGGGACGGCAGTCGCGGCGAGGACGTGTCGGCGACCGTCGCGCAGATCCGCGGTGTGCCGAAGCGCCTGACGGGCGCGGCTCCGGCGCTGCTCGAAGTGCGCGGCGAGATCATCCTGCCGCTCGACGGATTCCAGCGCCTCAACGAGACCATGGCCGCGCGTGGCGAGAAAACTTTCGTCAATCCGCGCAATGCAGCGGCCGGAAGCGTGCGCCAGCTCGACCCCGAAGTGACACGCGCGCGACCGCTCGAGCTGTATGTCTACGGTCTTGGCAGCGTCGAGCCCGACGCGCTGCCCGCGCGGCAAAGCGAACTGCTCGAGTGGCTGCGCGCTTTCGGTTTCACGACCAATCCGCTCGCGGCGATCGTCACGGGCCCCGAGGCCTGTCTCGATTACTACCGCCGTCTCGGCGAGGCGCGCGCCTCACTGCCGTACCAGATCGACGGTGTCGTCTACAAAGTGAACGAGCGGCAGGCACAGGAGCATCTCGGCTTCATCGCGCGCGAGCCGCGTTGGGCGCTCGCGCACAAGTTTCCCGCCGAAGAGGCATTCACGCTGCTGCGCGACGTGGAGTTCCAGGTCGGCCGCACCGGCGTGCTGACGCCCGTCGCCAGGCTCGAGCCGGTGTTCGTCGGTGGTGCGACCGTGAGCAATGCAACGTTGCACAACATGGATGAAGTGGCCCGCAAGGACCTGCGCATCGGTGACACCGTGGTCGTGCGGCGTGCCGGCGACGTGATTCCGGAGGTCGTTTCGGTCGTCATCGGCCGGCGTCCGGCTGGAGCGGGCGCGATCATTCTGCCCGTGACATGTCCGAGTTGTGGCTCGCCGGTCGTCAGGGAAGAAGGCGAAGCGGTTGCGCGGTGCACCGGCGGCTTTCGGTGCAACGCGCAGCGGCGCGAAGCGCTGAAGCATTTCGCGGGGCGGCGCGCGCTCGACATCGACGGGCTCGGCGATCGCCTCATCGACCAGCTGGTCGAACGTGACATGGTGCGCTCACCGGCCGATTTCTACACGCTCGAAGCGGGAAGCCTTGCCGGGCTCGATCGCATGGGCGAGAAGTCGGCGCAAAACCTCGTCGACGCAATCGCCGCGAGCCGGGAGACCTCCCTTCCGCGGCTGCTGCTCGGGCTCGGGATCCGCGACGTCGGCGAGTCGACCGCGCTCGCCCTCGCGCAACATTTCGGCGATATCGACGCGCTGATGGCCGCGGACGAAGCCGGGATCCAGGAAGTGCCGGACGTCGGCCCCATCGTCGCGGCGCACGTTGCACGTTTCTTCGCGGACGAGGGCAATCGCCAGCTGGTCGAGGCGCTGCGCGAGCGGGGCGTGAGATGGCCACCGGTGAGCATCGTGCGCGCGACGGAGGCGCCGCTCGCCGGGCTCGTTTTCGTGTTGACGGGCACGCTTTCCGGGTTGACGCGCGAGCAGGCGACCGAGGCGCTCACGGCACTCGGTGCGAAGGTCGTGGGCTCGGTGTCGAAAAAGACCAGCTACGTAGTGGCCGGGGAAGAGGCGGGCAGCAAGCTCGACAAGGCGCGCGCGCTCGGCGTGCCGGTGATCGACGAAGCGACCCTGGTCGGAGTGATCGCCGACAGGAAACCACCGGGCGCGTGAGCAGAGCTGGTGCCGGGTTTTCGGTTATTCGGTATACGCGAAAACCCGGCACCCATGCCTCACGGGGTCTTGGCGACTTTCGCGGCTTTCATCAGTTCGTCGGCATAGGCCTTGAACTTCTTGGCCTGCACGATCTGCACGAGGCGCTCCTTGACGCTGTCGAACGGCGGCGGCTGCACATCGCGCACGTCGTCGAGGCGGATCACGTGCCAGCCGTACTGGGTCTGCACCGGCGCCTTCGTGTACTCACCCTTCTTCAGCGCCACCACGGCGGCCGCGAACGGCGGCACCATGCGATCGGGCGTGAACCAGCCGAGGTCGCCGCCGTTTTCCTTCGACGAGTCGATCGATTCGCGCTGCGCGAGCTGTTCGAACTTCGCGCCCTTGTCGAGCTGCGCGATGAGGCGCTTGGCGAAGTCTTCAGTCGCCACGAGGATGTGGCGCGCGTGATATTCCTGCTTCGCGAGCGCACCGACCTGCGTTTCATATTCGGCACGCAGTTCCTGGTCGGTCGGGGTCTTGTCCGCGAGGAACTTCTGCATCATTTCCTGCTGCAGGATGTTGAGGCGCGACAGCTCGAGCATGGCGGCGGTCTCGGGCTTCGCCGCGACACCGTCTTTCTCGGCCTGCGTCGCGAGCAGTTCAGCGCGAATCAGGTTGTCGAGGATCTGGCCGCGCTGCTCTTCGGTCAGCTCCGCGGTTTCCTTGCCCGATACGCCCTTGGCATAGGTGTTGAACAGGTCGCGCGCGATCGCCTTGCCGTTGACGGTGGCGACCGGCTTGCTGTCGGCGGCGGCGCCCGTGGCGGGAGCATTGGCGCCGGGCTTGCACGCAGCGGCGAGCAGGGCGGCAGCGACTACCGCCAGGATTCGAACTGATTTCATGAATTATCTCAGTGAGTTATGGGTAAAAATGCAAGTCATTCGGAGGGTGCGCGCGCGCTGATGGACAACGCGTGGATATTCCCCGGCATCACGTCGGCGAGCGCAGCATAGACCAAACGATGCCGTTCCAGCGACGAGCGGCCGTCGAAGGCGTGCGCGACGATCGTGACGTGGAAATGGCCGCCTTCGCGCGCCCCGGCGTGCCCGACGTGCGCCGCACCGTCGTCACGGATTTCGAGCGATACGGGGGCGAAGGCCGCCTCGAGCGCGCTGCGCAAACGGACGACCCGCGAGACCTGGCGTTCGTCGTCCTTCATGTGGTGCGCGCCTGTTTCAGGAGCCACGGCAATTGGGCCGCGATGAACGCCACGGTGAGCAGGGTGAGTCCGAATACCTTGAAGTTCACCCAGACGCGCTCGCTCATGTTGAAGGCGACCGCGATATTTACCACGCCGAGGAGGGCGTAGAACGCCGCCCAAGCGAGGTTGACCCGTTGCCAGGTCGCTCGCGGGACGCTCGCATCGGGCCCGAGGGCGGGGCCGAGCAGCCGCTCGACGAGCGGCCGTTCGCCGATCCAGCGGCTCGCGAGCAACGCGACACTCACGAGCCAGAAGAAGACGGTCGGCTTCCACTGGATGAAGCGCAGGTCGCGCAGCAGCAGCGTCGCGGTGCCGAACGCGAACACGAGCGCTGCCGAGATCCAGTGCATCGTCGGTATCCGCCGTAGCAGCAGCCGGTCCGCGATGAGCATCAGCACCATCGCGCCCATCAGCGCGGCGGTCGCGAAATAGAGGCCCTTCAGGTTGTAGGCGACGAGAAAGACGACGAGTGGCGCGAAGTCGAGGATCTGCTGCATAGGCCTGCGAAGGGCGGCGGGGCCGATATGATACCCGCATGAGCCTTTATTTCGAGTTGCACCCGGTGAGTCCGCAATTGCGCCTGATCCGGCGCGCGGCGGAAGTGATCCGGAGCGGGGGCGTGATCGCGTACCCCACCGACTCGTGCTATGCGCTCGGCTGTCACATCGGCGACAAGGACGCACTCGAGCGGGTGCGGCGCATCCGACAGGCGGATCGCCACCATCATTTCACGCTCATGTGCCGCGACCTCGCCGAAATCGGGCGGTTCGCGCGCGTCGACACCTGGCAGTTCCGGCTGCTGAAGGCGGGGACGCCCGGGCCGTACACGTTCCTGATGCCGGCGACGCGTGAGACGCCGCGGCGGCTCCAGCATGACAAGCGGCGCACGATCGGCGTGCGCGTCCCCGACCATGTGGTGCCCCGCATGCTGCTCACCGAACTCGATGAGCCCATCATGACCTCGACGCTGCTGTTGCCGGGCGATGAGCTGCCGCTCGGGAGCGGTCGGGAAATACAGGAGCGCCTGTCGAACGAGCTTGATCTCGTGCTCGATGGCGGCCACTGCGGACCCGAGCCCACGACCGTGGTGGACCTCGCCGTGCAGCCGCCCGCGGTACTTCGCGCGGGTAAGGGCGACCTGAAACGCCTGGGCCTGGCAGCCTCCGGCTCTAAGCTATAATGCGCGCCCGTTCGCGCCCATCGCGCCCCTTCAGCGAGTGACAGCCCCCGACGTGCCGAGTCCGATACCGACGCGACCGAGATTCCCCTTGAAGAGGCCCGCGTGAGCGCCAATGCGGCGGCTCGCCGCGTGCTCTCCGGCATGCGCCCGACCGGGGCCCTCCACCTCGGCAATTACCATGGGGCGCTCGCCAACTGGATCGAGCTGCAGTACCAGTACGAGTGCTTCTTCTTCGTCGCGGACTGGCACGCGCTGACGACCGACTACAACGACACGAGCCGGCTGCCGACGTACATCCACGAAATGCTGATCGACTGGCTCGCGGCGGGCGTGAACCCCGGCGTCGCGACGGTGTTCGTGCAGTCGCACGTGCCGGAGCACGCCGAACTGCACCTGCTGCTGTCGATGATCACGCCGCTCGGCTGGCTCGAACGGGTTCCGACCTACAAGGACCAGCAGGCCGAACTCAGGGAAAAGGACCTCGCGACCTACGGCTTCCTCGGCTACCCGCTGCTGCAGTCGGCCGACATCCTGGTCTATCGCCCGGCCTTCGTGCCGGTGGGCGAAGACCAGGTCGCGCACGTCGAGATCACCCGCGAAGTGGCGCGCCGCTTCAACCATGTGTACGGCGGCGAACCGGACTTCGAAGCGAAAGCCGAGAAGGCGGCCAAGAGCCTCGGCGGCAAGATGGCGACACAATATCGCCAGCTTCGCCGTGAATTCCAGCAGGCGGGCGACCAGAGCGCGCTCGGGAAGGCACGTGCGCTGGTGCTCGCCAACAATCGCATCACGGTTGCCGATCGTGAACGGCTCCTCGGATGGCTCGAAGGCTCGGGCGTGTCGGTGTTGCCGGAGCCGCAGGTGCTGCTCACGAAAGCGCCGAAGGTCCCGGGCCTCGACGGCCGCAAGATGTCGAAGTCCTACGGCAACACGATCGGGCTGCGCGAGGATCCGGACAGCGTCGCGAAGAAGCTCAAGACCATGCAGACCGACCCCGCGCGCGTGCGCCGGACGGACCCGGGCGATCCGGAAAAATGCCCGGTGTGGGACCTGCACAAGATCTATTCCGACGAAGCGACGCGCGACTGGGTCTACAAGGGCTGTCGATCGGCCGGCATCGGCTGCATCGAGTGCAAGCAACCGGTCATCGAAAAAGTGGTCGAGTTCGTCACGGGGATGCGCAAGCGCGCGCAGGAGTACGAAGACAACCCCGATCTCCTGCGCACGATCGTCGTCGAGGGCGGCGAGAAGGCGCGCGAGGCAGCGCGCGATACCATGGACGAGGTGCGTCGCGTGATGCATCTTCGCGCGGACCTGTGAAACCGGAACTGAAACTCGTGGTGTCGAATCCCGGGGCTGATGCGGCCGCGTCGCCCGAGGTCGCGCCGCAGCAGGCGGAAATGCCCTTCGCGATGGTGCACGGCGAGGCCGTCACCGAAGTGCCGAAGGACCTCTACATTCCCCCGCAGGCGCTCGAGGTCTTCCTCGAGGCGTTCGAGGGCCCGCTCGACCTGCTGCTGTACCTGATCCGCCGCCAGAACCTCAACATCCTCGACATCCCGCTCGCGGAGATCACGAAGCAGTACATGCAGTACATCGAGCTGATGCAGGATCTGCAGCTCGAGCTCGCGGGCGAGTACATGTTGATGGCTGCGACGCTCGCGGAGATCAAGTCGCGCATGCTGCTGCCGCGCGCCCACATCGACACGGGCGAGGAAGCCGACCCGCGCGCCGACCTCGTGCGCCGGCTGCAGGAGTACGAGCGCTTCAAGCGAGCAGCCGAAGGGCTCGACTCGTTGCCGCGCCTCGAGCGCGACGTGTTTGCGGCCGGCGCGGAGTTTGCCGACCGCAAGGTCGTGCGGCTGCTGCCGCAGGTGCAATTGCGCGAGATGCTGCTCGCCTTCCAGGAGGTGGTCCAGCGTGCGGAGCTGTTCGCGCATCACCACGTGCAGCGTGAGCGCCTGTCGGTCCGCGCCCGCATGGCCGATATCCTCTCTGCCCTCGAAGGCCCGGGTTTCGTGGAATTCGCGCGCCTGTTCCGCCCCGAGGAGGGGCGCATGGGCGTCACGGTCACCTTCGTCGCCATCCTCGAACTGGTGCGTGAAGGCCTGATCGATTTCGTCCAGGCAGAGCCCTACGCACCCCTCCATGTGCGCGCGGCCCAGCCCGGCCACAGTGGACTGCAGCTGGTCGTGGACAACCCCGCCGGCGAGGCGAACACATGAGCGATACCCCACTACGCAACATCGTCGAGGCCGCGCTGCTGGCCGCGGGCCGGCCGCTTGCGCTCGCGGATCTCGCGGCACTGTTCGATGATGCCGATCGTCCCGCAAACAGCGAGCTGCGCGAAGCGCTCGAGGCGCTCGCCGCCGAATACGAGACGCGTGCGCTGCAACTGCTCGAAACCGCGAGCGGCTGGCGCGTGCAGGTGCGCGCGCAGTTTGCGATGCAGGTGGCGCGCCTGTGGCCCGAGCGCCCGCAGAAGTATTCGCGCGCGTTGCTCGAGACGCTCGCGCTGATCGCCTATCGCCAGCCGATCACCCGCGCTGAAATCGAACTGGTGCGCGGTGTCGCCGTCAACCCGAACATCCTGCGAACGCTGATGGAGCGCAGCTGGGTGCGCGTCGTCGGCCAGCGCGACGTACCGGGCCGCCCCGAGCTGCTCGGCACCACGCGCGAGTTCCTCGACTATTTCGGGTTGAAGAACCTCGACCAGTTGCCCTCGCTCGCGGAGCTGAAGGCGATGACCGACCTCAGTCCGCAGCTCGAGCTGCCAGGTACGGTCGAGGACACGCCGACGCCCGTCGCCGACGATGACGCGCCGGGTGCGGATCTCGCCGACGCCGACGCCGACGCCGATGTCGAAGTCGATGACGAGGATCTCGACGCAGCCGCGGATGAGGCGCCGGGCCTCGTCGCCGCGCCACCCGATACGGACCCGTGAACGCCGCGTCCGGCGAGCGCCTGCAGAAGGTGCTCGCGAGCCTGGGTCTTGCCTCACGCCGCGAAGCCGAAGAGTGGATACGCGCGGGGCGCCTCACCGTGAACGGCGAGGCCGCGGTGCTGGGTGTGCGCGTCGGCGCGCGCGACGACGTGCGTCTCGACGGCCGGCCGATCCGGCGCCCTGCCGCGGCGGCGCGCGCAACGGCGTTTCTCGCCCATCGTTCGCCCGGCGAGTCATTGCAGGACGGCGACTCCGGGCACGAATCGCTGCTGGCGCGCATGCCCAAGCGGGCCGGGCGGCGCTTCATTGCGGTGAGCCCGATGCCCCGCATCGATGGCGGCCTCGAGATTTTCTCGCCGGACGGCGCACTCGCGGTGCGCCTGCAGCGCGCGGCGCGACAGATGGAGGTCGAGTTTCGCGTGCGGGTCCACGGCGAACTGCCGG
>CADEFQ010000039.1:9556-14230 GCA_902826635.1 uncultured Pseudomonadota bacterium | reverse complement strand
GCGGCGCGACAGATGGAGGTCGAGTTTCGCGTGCGGGTCCACGGCGAACTGCCGGCGGAGCGCGTCGAATCCGTGCTCACGGGCGAACTCGACAGCGGCGAGCGCCTGACCGTGCTCCGCTGCGAGGCCGCGGGAGGCGAGGCGAGCAACCGCTGGTACTCGATCGTCACGCGCGGCGCGAGCGGCAAAGCCGTGCGGCAGCTGTTTGAGCGTCAAGGCGCGACGGTCAGTCGCGTGCTGCGGGTCCGTTTTGGTTCGCTCGATCTCGATCGTACGTTGCCGCGTGGTCGCTCGCGCGCGCTGACCGATGCGGAACTCGCGGCGCTGCTGCCGGCCGCTACGCCGGAGCCTGTGCGTCCACCGTCTGTCCCGACATCCCGCGGGCGCCCGGCCCAAGCAGGCAGACGTACGCGGCGGTAATCGTCTCCGGCAGCGGAGCGCTTTCGGCGACTTCGGCGGGGTAAGCCGCACGGCGCATCGCGGTGCGCGTGCCTCCGGGGTTGATCGAGTTCACGCGCACGCGCGTGGTGCCCGACAGCTCGTCGGCGAGCACTTGTGCCAGGCCCTCGACCGCGAACTTCGAGACCGCATACGCGCCCCAGTACGCGCGGCCGCGCCGCCCCACGCTGCTCGACGTGAACAGCACGCTGGCATCGGGCGCGGCGCGCAGCAGCGGCAGCAGCACCTGCGTCAGCGCGAACGCCGCGGTCACGTTGACGTGCATGACCCGCGTCCACAATGGCACGTCGTAATGCTCGATCGGCGACAGGTCGCCCAGCAGCCCGGCGTTGTGCAGCAGGCCATCGAGCCGACCGTAGCGCGTCCCGATCGCCTCGGCGATGGCGTCATATTCCCTGGCGGAGGCTTTCTCGAGGTCGAGCGGCGCGATGACGGGTTCGACCCCGCCCGCGGCGATGATCTCGTCGTAGACCTTCTCGAGCTTCGTGACCGTACGGCCGAGCAGCACGACTTCCGCGCCGTGCGCCGCGCAGGCCAGCGCGACCGCGCGGCCGATGCCGCTGCCGGCGCCGGTGATGGCGATCACGCGACCGGCGAGTTCATCGCGGGTCGCCACGTGCAGGCGGGGTTCGAATCTGGATGTCATGTCGCAATCCTCAGGGTCGACCGCGCGACGCGCGCCGAGCGGCGCGCCAAGCGGTCCAGTTTTCCGCAAAAGCGGTCGTGCGCGTGGCGTTCGCGCGCGGCGGCCGTAGTGCCAGCGTGGCCCAGACCACGATGCCGCGCAGCGCAGGCGCGATCGCCGCAGGCAGCGCTCGCAGCGCCGACTGCAACGCCGCGCTCGTGGCAGCGGTGGGCGTGCGCTCGTGCGCGCGAAGCGCAGACCCAAGTGCGGTGACGCCGCCGTCGTCCGGCGCGGCTTGCGGCGACGCTGCGCCGAGCGCGAGCGCGAGGGCGGCGAGCGGTCGAAACAAGCCCTCCGCCCACAAACTTGCGTCGCGCGTTTTCTCCTCGGCCGACTCGCGGGCGAGCGTCGTTTGCGCGAGCACTCGGGCGGCGAGTTCGGGCAGTGCGGTGAGGTTGGGCGCGGGCAAGCCTGCGGCGAGAAAAGCCGCGCGCGCGGCGATTGCCGCCGGGTGCACCGGCACGGTGGCGCAGAGTCGTTCAGTCTCCTCCTGCCACCAGCCGAGGCGCAGGTGCGCGATCGAGTGATCGAGGTCCGCGCGCACGCTCATCGAGATTTCGTGTTCGATCAGGAGCAGCGCGGCGGTGCCCGCTCGTGCGGGCGCGGGCGTGTAGAGCCACGCGTAGTAACGCGCGCCCGCGGCCCGGGGCGGCGGGGCCACTGCAGCGCTCGTCACGGTGTGTCGGTGCTGCCGGGCGCCAGCGCGGGCTCGCGCGCCAGCCGCTCGACCGGTTCGAGCGTCGCGAGCGCGGCATCCGCCGTCACGCCAAGCTCGTTGAAGCGTCGCGCCTGCGGCAACACCTGGCGCTCGAGCGAGCCCACGGCGCTGTTGTACGACTCGACCGCGCCGCCGAGGCGCTGGCCAACCCGGGCCAGGTGACCCGAGAAATTACCGAGCCGCCGGTAGAGTTCCTGCCCGAGATCGCGGATCTCGGCCGCGTTCTGCGCAACCTGCGCCTGGCGCCAGCCGAACGCCACGGCCTTGAGCAGCGCCATCAGCGTCGAAGGGGTCGCGATCACCACGCTCTGCTTGAGCGCGTTGTCGATGAGTTCCGGTCGTTCGGCGAGCGCCGCGGAGAGAAACTGGTCGCCCGGCAGGAACAGCACGGCGAACTCGGGGCTGCGCGCGAACTGCGACCAGTACGCCTTGCCGGCGAGCTCGCGAATGCGCGCCTCGACTTGTTGTGCATGGCGCGCGAGGGCGGAGCGGCGGGCTTCGTCGCTATCGGCTTCAACCGCTTCGAGGTAGGCGTCGAGCGGCGTCTTCGCATCGACCACGAGGTCGCGCTCGTCCGGCATGTGCACGACGAGATCGGGCCGCAGGTTGCCGTCGGCCGTTGCGACCTGCGCCTGCTCGGTGAAATCCGCGTGCTCGGTGAGGCCGGCGAGCTCGACGACCCGCCGCAGCGTGAGCTCGCCCCAACGGCCGCGCACTTCCGGGCGGCGCAGCGCGGTGACGAGATTGCGTGTTTCGCGCGCGAGCTGCGCCTGGCCGCTCGTCAGCGATTCGATTTGCGTGCGCAGGCTCGTGAACGCCTCGCGCCGCTCACGCTCGAGCGTCTGTACTTCGACTTCGGTGCGGGCGAGCGCCGTGCGTATGGGCTCGATCAGCTGATTGAAGGCCGCCTCACGCTCCTTCAGCGCGCCCTGCACGGTCGCGTGCTCGCGGCCGAGCGATTCGCGCGCGAGCGTGAGGAACACTTCGCTGTTCGCGCGCAGGGACTCCGAGGCGAGTTCGTCGAACGCCGCATGCAGCCGCGCTTCGCTCTGCGTCAGGAGGTCCACCTGTTCGCGCGCCCGCTGTTCATCCGCGGCGAGCCGCGCCTTGGCCGCCTCGAGCGCCGCACCCAGATCGGCGGCGCGCCGCGCGGCGCGCAACTGGCCCACGAGCCAGCCGATGACGCCACCGAGCACGAAGGCGCCGAGTGCCGATGCCAGCGTGAATGCGGCGTTCATGCGGTCTCGAGCCAGTCGATCAGGGCGCCGGGCGTATCGATCCACGCTTCGGCCGGCCACAGGTGATGTTCGTCAGCCGCGCTGACGTACCCGAACGACGCCACGACGGGGCGCATGCCGGCGGCCCGCGCGGCCTCGATGTCGCGCAGCGCATCGCCGACATACACGCACGCCGCCGGCGCGATGCCGATCGATTCAGCGGCGTGCAGCAACGGCAGCGGATGCGGCTTGCGAACCGGCAGCGTGTCGCCGCTCACGAGGCAGGCCATGCGACGGTCGAGCGCGAGCTCGGCCAGCAGGGGTTCCGCCAGCCAGCCGGGCTTGTTCGTGACGATGCCCCAAGGCAGCGCGGCGCTTTCGAGCTGCGCGAGCATGGCCGCTCCGCCCGGGAAGAAATCGGTTTCATCGGCGAGGCGCTCGCGGTAGAGCTCGAGGAAGCGGTCGCGCAGTCGCTCGAACTCCTCGCCCTCCGTATCCGGAAACGCGATGCGCATCAGGCCGTTCGACCCGTGCGACACCTGTGCGCGGGCCGCCTCGTAATCGAGCGGCGGCAGGCACTCCGCGGCGCGCAGTGCGTTCATCGCGCCGATCATGTCGGGCGCGGTGTCGAGCAGCGTGCCGTCGAGGTCGAAGAGGACGGCGCGGATCCTCTCGCGCTGGCCGTTGGCGCTCATGGGCCTGCTCCGCTGCGGCGAAAATGCGCCAGATAGTTGACCGACGGGTCGGCGGTGAGCGCGCTCCGCTCGCTGAAGGGGTCGTAGTCGATGCCGGCGAGATCCTGCGCCGAAAAGCCCGCGGCGCGCGCCAGCGCCACGAGTTCCGCCGGGCGGATGAAGCGTGCGTATTCGTGGGTGCCGCGCGGCAGCAGCCGCAGCACGTACTCGGCAGCGACGATCGCGAGCGCGAAGGACTTCGCGCCGCGGTTGATCGTCGAGACGAAGAGGTCGCCGCCCGGGCGCACGAGCCGCGCAAACGAATCGAAGCTCGCACGGGGATCGGGTACGTGCTCGAGCATCTCCATGCACGTGACGACATCGAACGGTTCGCTCCCCGCGGCGACCAGCGATTCGGCGCTCACGGTGCGATAGTCGATCGTCACGCCGCGCTCGAGCGCATGCAGTCGTGCGACCTCGATCATGGCGGGCGCGAGATCGATCGCAGTCACGCGCGCACCGGCGTCCGCGAGCGCTTCCGCGAGGAGCCCCCCGCCGCAGCCCACGTCGAGTACGCGCGCTCCCGGGAGCGTGCTGCGCTCGCGCACGAACTGCATGCGCACCGGGTTCAGGCGGTGCAAGGGCTTGAACTCGCCGCGCGGATCCCAGAACCGGTGCGCGAGGGCGTCGAACTTCGCGAGTTCGGCCGGATCTGCGCTGGAGGGCGTCGCGTCGGGTGTCATGCCGCGTTTCCCATCGCGAGGTGCGCGGGGAAGTCGCGCGCGATCGCCGCGAGTTCCGCCGGATCGAAGGCGAGCAGCGCGCCGTCCTGCACCATCGCGCGCCCGTCCACCCAGACATCGGTAACGGCGGCGCGACCCGCCGAATAGACGATCGCGTCCGCCGGGTCGCCGATCGGCT
>CADEFQ010000039.1:0-9456 GCA_902826635.1 uncultured Pseudomonadota bacterium | reverse complement strand
ACGGCGGCGCGACCCGCCGAATAGACGATCGCGTCCGCCGGGTCGCCGATCGGCTGGCAGGCGGGCGCCGACAGGTCGATGCAGATCACGTCGGCGGCCTTGCCGGGGCTGAGCGAGCCGATGTCGTGGGCGAGGCCGAGCGCCTGCGCGCCGCCGAGCGTCGCCATGCGCAGCGCGTCGAACGCGCCGAGCGCCCGCGGATTGTGCGTCGAGAGGCTCGCGAGCAGGCAGGCGGCGCGCGTTTCCGCGAGCAGGTCGAGTGCGCCCACGCTCGCCGCGCCATCGGTGCCGAGCGCGACGTTGATGCCCGCGGCGCGCAGCGCGGGCACCGGGCAGATGCCACTGCCGAGTCGCTGGTTCGACTGTGGGCAGTGCACGATCGAAATGCCGGTGCGTGCGGCGAGGTCGATGTCGTCGTCGGTGAGCCAGTTCATGTGCACGGCGCAGAACCCGGGACGCAGCAGCCCCTCGTCACCGAGCCAGGAAAGCGGGCGCTCACCGTAGGCCGCGAGGCTGTCCTGCACCTCGGTCTGCGTCTCGTGCAGGTGCATCGCGAGCGGCGCGTCGAGCTGATCGATCAGGCGACGCAGCCGCGCGAAGGTTTCGCGCTTCACGGCATACGGCGAGTGCGGCGCGAAGCAGGGCAGGATCAAAGGGTCGTCGCGATACTCGTCCCACAGCCGCGCGGCCTTGTCGAGGTGTTCGTCGACGTCGGCCGCCCACGGCGTGCGGCCGTCGACGATCGGCGCGCCGACCACCACCCGCAGGTGGTGCGCGCGCGCGAGGCGCGCGACTTCCTCGGGAAAGAAATACATGTCGGCGAAGCAGGTGATGCCTGCCGCGAGCATCTCGCCCATCGCAAGTTGCGTGCCGCTCCTCACGAACTGCGCGTTCACGCAACGGCTCTCGACGGGCCAGATCGTCTCGTTGAGCCACTGCATCAGCGGGCCGCGGATCGGAAGGCTGCGCAGCAGGCTCATGGCCGCATGGGTGTGCGCGTTGACGAGTCCCGGCAGGATCGCGTGATGCGGCCGTGCGATGCGCTCACGCGGCGCGAAGCGCGCGGCGAGTGCCGCGGTGGCCCCGATCGCGACGATCCGCCCGCGATCGACGGCGAGCGCCGCGTGCTCGAGCGGGGCGTCGCTGTCCATGGACAGCGCCCAGCGGGCCTCGATGAGAAGGTCGATCGACTGCATCCGGAAAATTATATCGGGGACGTGCCTTGCGCGCCCCGGAAATGACGGGGCGGGACGGGGGGCTGTGCTAAAATTCCGCCTTTCAATCTCGCCAGAATCGATACCCTGCATGGTCGATATCGCCCGCGAAATCCTGCCCGTCAATCTCGAAGACGAGATGCGCCGTTCCTACCTCGATTACGCAATGAGCGTGATCGTCGGGCGCGCGCTCCCGGACGTGCGGGACGGCCTGAAGCCGGTGCACCGGCGCGTGCTCTACGCGATGCGCGAGCTCGGCAACGACTGGAACAAGGCGTACAAGAAGTCCGCGCGCGTCGTCGGCGACGTGATCGGCAAGTATCACCCGCACGGCGACGCGTCGGTGTACGACGCGATCGTGCGCATGGCGCAGCCCTTCTCGATGCGCTACCTGCAGGTCGACGGCCAGGGCAATTTCGGCTCCGTCGACGGCGACCTGCCCGCGGCGATGCGCTATACCGAGGTGCGCATGTCGCGCTTCGCCGGCGAACTGCTCGCCGACATCGACAAGGAAACGGTCGATTTCGCGCCGAACTACGACGAATCGGAACACGAGCCCACGGTGCTGCCGACCCGGGTGCCGAACCTGCTGCTGAACGGCTCGTCCGGCATCGCGGTCGGCATGGCGACCAACATCCCGCCGCACAACCTCACCGAAATCGTGGGCGCCTGCCTCGCCGTGCTCGACGACCCTGCCATTTCGCTCGCCGGGCTGATGCAGATCGTTCCCGGCCCCGATTTTCCGACGGCCGGCATCATCAATGGCGCGCAGGAAATCGTCAGCGCCTACAAGAGCGGCCGCGGGCGGCTCTCGATCCGCGCGCGCACGCACTTCGAGGATCTCGAGAAGGGCGGGCGGCAGGCGATCATCGTCACCGAGTTGCCGTACCAGGTGAACAAGGCGCGCCTGCTCGAGCGCATCGCCGACCTCGTGCGCGGCAAGAACATCGAGGGCATCTCCGAACTGCGCGACGAGTCCGACAAGGACGGCATGCGCATGGTCATCGAGCTGAAGCGTGGCGAGATCGCCGAGGTGGTGCTCAACAACCTCTACGCGCAGACGCCGATGGAAACGGTGTTCGGCATCAACATGGTGGCGCTGGTCGACGGCCAGCCGCGCCTGCTGTCGCTCAAGGAAATGCTCGAGGCGTTCCTGCGCCACCGGCGCGAGATCGTCACCCGGCGCACGATTTTCGACTTGCGCAAGGCACGCGAGCGCGCGCACATCCTCGAGGGCCTCGCGGTGGCGCTCGCGAACATCGACGAGGTGATCGCGACCATCAAGGCGGCGGCGTCACCGGCCGACGCGCGCGTTGCGCTGCAGGCGCGCGCCTGGCCGCCCGGCGGCGTGCCCGCGCTGCTCGAACGTGCGGGCGCCGTGTCGACCCGACCCGAGGGCGCCCCCGCCGATTCGGGCTTCGTGAACGGCGTCTACCGGCTGTCCGAGGCGCAGGCGCAGGCGATCCTCGAGATGCGGCTCCATCGGCTGACGGCGCTCGAGCAGGACAAGATCGTCGCGGAATACCAGCAGCTGCTCGACCTCGTGCGCGACCTCACCGATATCCTCGCGCGCCGTGAACGCCTGACGCAGGTGATCCGCGACGAATTGATCGAAGTGCGCGAGCAGTACGGGGACGCGCGTCGAACCGAGATCAACCGCGATCACCTCGACCTCACGACCGAGGACCTGATCGAACCGCAGGACGTGGTTGTCACGCTCTCGCACGCCGGCTACGCCAAGTCGCAGCCGGTCACCGAGTACCAGACGCAGCGGCGCGGCGGGCGCGGCAAGTCGGCGACCGCGGTCAAGGACGAAGATTTCATCGAGACGATGTTCGTCGCGCACACGCACGACACGCTGCTGTGCTTCTCGAACCGCGGCCAGGTGTATTGGCTCAAGGTGTATGAACTGCCGCAGGCCGGGCGCAACGCGCGCGGCAAGCCGATGGTGAACCTGCTGCCGCTGCACGAGGGCGAGAAGATCAACGCCGTGCTGCCGGTCAAGCAGTTCGACGACCTGCACTACGTGTTCATGGCGACGAGCCACGGCACGGTCAAGAAAACGCCGCTGTCGGCGTTCTCGCGGCCGCGCACGAGCGGCATCATCGGCGTCGACCTGCGCGACAACGATCGCCTCGTTGGCGTCGACCTGACCGACGGCTCGCGCGAGATCATGTTGTTCACGAGCGGCGGCAAGGCGATCCGGTTCGCCGAGAGCGAAGTGCGCGCGATGGGACGCGACGCGTCTGGCGTACGCGGCGTGAAGCTCGAGACAGGCCAGGAACTGATCGCGCTGATCGTGGTGCGTGAGGGCCACGTGCTGACCGCGTCCGAAAACGGCTACGGCAAACTGACCCCGCTCGAGGACTTCCCGGTGCACGGCCGCGGCGGGCAGGGCGTGATCGCGCTGCAGACGACCGAGCGCAACGGCGCCACCGTGGCGGCGCTGCAGGTCGCGGCGTCACAGGAGCTGATGTTGATCAGCTCGAACGGCACGCTGGTGCGCACGCCGGTCGCGGACGTGTCGGTCGTAGGGAGAAATACGCAGGGCGTTCGCCTGATCCGGCTCGACGAGGGCGAGCGGCTCATCGGCGTCGAGCCCATAGAAAGTCTCGTCGGCGATAGCCCTGCGCTGGATTCGGACGAAAGCACGGAAAGTTCTGACGGGCCTGCGCCGCCTTGATAAAATCGAGGCGATCCTTTCGATCTTTCTGACTCCCGAAAGCGAGCTCGTGCGCGTATTCAATTTCGCCGCGGGGCCGGCCACGCTGCCCCTCGAAGTTCTCGAACAGGCCCGATCCGAGATGACCGACTGGCGCGGCAGCGGCATGTCGGTGATGGAAGTGAGCCACCGCAGCAAGGCGTTCGTCGCCGTGGCGCAGGAGGCTGAAGCCGACCTGCGGGAGCTGCTCGGCGTGCCGGGGAACTACAAGGTGCTGTTCCTGCAAGGCGGCGCGACCGGCCAGTTCTCGGCCATCCCGCTCAATCTCGCGACACCGGACTCGACCGTCGACTACGTCAACACCGGTGCGTGGTCGAAGAAGGCGATCGGCGAGGCGAAGCGCTATGCGAAGGTGAATGTCGCGGCGGATGAGGCCGCGAGCAACTACAGCACGGTGCCCGCCGCGGGATCGCTCAAGCTGACGCCGGGCGCGGCCTACGTGCACTACACGCCGAACGAAACGATCGGCGGCGTCGAATTTCCCTACGTGCCGGCCACGGGCGGCGTGCCGCTCGTCGCGGATTTTTCTTCGTCGATCCTGTCGCGTCCGATCGACGTCGCGCAGTTCGGCCTGATCTACGCGGGCGCGCAGAAGAACATCGGCCCCTCCGGCCTCGTCGTCGTGATCGTGCGTGAGGACCTCCTCGGCAAGGCCCGCGCGGGCACGCCCGCCGTGTGGAACTACCAGGAGATGGCCGCCAACGATTCGATGCTCAACACCCCGCCGACCTTCGGCTGGTACTTCGCGGGCCTCGTGTTCAAGTGGCTCAAGCGCCAGGGTGGCCTCGCGGCGATCGCCGGGCGCAACCGGGCCAAGGCCGAACGCCTGTACGGCGCGATCGAGTCGTCGGGCTACTACAAGAACCCGGTCGCGAAGGAGGCGCGTTCGTGGATGAACGTGCCGTTCACGATTCCCGACGCGACCCTCGAGAAGACCTTCCTCGCCGAAGCCGGCAAGGCGGGTCTCGTGAACCTCGAAGGCCACCGGTCGGTCGGCGGCTTTCGCGCGTCGATCTACAACGCGATGCCGATCGAAGGCGTCGATGCCCTCATTGCTTTCATGAAGGAGTTTGAGCGGCGCCACGGCTGAGCCCGGGCACCGCCACGTCCATGACCTACCGGATCCAGACCCTCAACAACATCAGCGTGAAGGGCCTCGAGCGCCTGCCGCGCGAGCGCTATGAAGTCGCCTCCGACATGGCGAGGCCCGACGCGATCCTCGTCCGTTCGGCCGACATGCACTCCCTCGCGATTCCTGCGAGCGTGCTCGCGGTGGGCCGCGCGGGTGCGGGCGTCAACAACATCCCCGTGGCGGCGCTGTCGAAGCGCGGCGTGCCGGTGTTCAACGCGCCGGGCGCGAACGCGAATGCGGTCAAGGAACTCGTGATCGCCGGCATGCTGATCGCCGCGCGCAATGTCTGCGCCGCGTGGGATTTCGCGCGCCGCACGCAGGGCGACGACAAGGCGATCGACGAGACGGTCGAAAAGGGCAAGAAGAACTATGTCGGCTTCGAGTTGCCCGGGCGCACGCTCGGCGTCGTGGGCCTCGGCGCCATCGGCGTCGAGGTCGCCAACTCGGCGCTCGCGCTCGGCATGAAGGTACTCGGCTACGATCCGCAGATCACGGTGCAGCGCGCCTGGCAGTTGTCATCGAACGTGGAGCAGGCGCTGTCGCTCGACGACCTGTTCGCGCGCGCCGACATCATCACCGTGCACGTCCCGCTGAACGCGGACACGCGCGGGCTCGTGAACGCCTCGCGGCTCGCGCTGATGCGCAAGGGCGGCGTGGTGCTCAACTTCGCGCGTGCGCCGATCGTCGACGACGCGGCCGTGATCGCCTCGCTCGACAGCGGGCACTTGCACGGCTATGTGTGCGACTTCCCGAAGAACGGCCTCAAGGATCACCCGGCGGTGGTCACGCTGCCGCACCTCGGGGCATCGACCGGCGAGGCCGAAGAGAACTGCGCGGTCATGGCTGCCGAAACCGTGCGTGACTTCCTCGAGAACGGCAACCTGCGCAACTGCGTCAACTTCCCCGAAGCCGTGCTCGCGCGCATGCCGGGTACGTCGCGGCTTGCGATCGCCAACAGCAACGTACCGAACATGGTGGGCCAGATTTCGACCTGTCTCGCCGCGGCGCAGCTCAACATCGCCGACCTGCTGAACAAGTCGCGCGGCGAATTCGCCTACACGCTGATCGACGCCGACGGCGCGATCAACGCCGGGGTGGTCGACCAGATCCGCGCAATCGACGGAGTGCTGTCCGCGCGCGTCATCTGACGCGGAGGTCGTCATGGCGAAACGGAAGTCCGGCAACAAGGCGCAGGCGATCGAAGGGGTGCGACGTCGCATCGACGGTATCGATGCGAAGCTGCATGCGCTCATCAACGAGCGCGCGGGGCTTGCGCGCGAAGTCGGCATTTCGAAGCATCGGGACGGTCACACGGTGGATTTCTACCGTCCGGAACGCGAGGCGCAAGTGCTGCGACTCGCGCTCGGGCGCAACAAGGGCCCGCTGCGCGACGAGGAGATCCTGCGGCTTTTCCGCGAGATCATGTCGGCCTGCCTCGCGCAGCAGCAGCCGCTCAAGGTGGCGTTCCTCGGGCCGGAAGGCACGTTCACGCAGGCGGCCGTGCTGAAGCATTTCGGGCATTCGGTGCGCGCGCTCGCGCTGGCCTCGATCGACGAGGTGTTCCACGAGGTCGAGGCCGGCAACGCCGATTTCGGGGTCGTGCCGATCGAGAATTCGAGCGAGGGCACCGTCAATTACACGCTCGACCGCTTCCTGACCTCACCGCTGCACATCTGCGGCGAGGTCGAGCTGCGCATCCACCACTTCCTGATGGGGCGCATGGATTCCCTGCGGCGGGTGAAACGCGTCTGTTCGCACGCCCAGTCGCTCGCGCAATGCCGCGACTGGCTGAAGGAGCACCTGCCGGAGGTGGAGCTGGCGCCGGTCTCGAGCAACGCCGAAGGCGCGCGCCGCGCACGCGACGAAAAGGATACCGCGGCGATCGCCGGCGATACCGCGGCCGAGGTCTATGGCCTCACCGTGCTCGCGCGGGAGATCGAAGACCGCCCCGACAACACGACGCGCTTCCTCGTGATCGGTCGCAAGCTGTTTGCGCCGAGCGGCGCGGACCGCACGAGCCTGATCGTCTCGGGCGGCCACACCGACGCGCCGGGTGCACTCTACCGGCTGCTCGAACCGCTCGCGAAGCATCGCATCAACGTCACGCGCATCGAGTCGCGGCCGTCCGGCAAGCGCAAGTGGGACTATGTGTTCTTCCTCGACATCGAGGGTCACGCCGCGGAACCGCGGATCGCGAAGGCGCTTGCGAGCCTGAAGCAGCGCGCGTCGCTGTTCAGGGTCCTCGGCGCCTACCCACGCGCGATCCAGTGAGCGAACGGTGACGCCGCGTCCATCGGATCTGGCGAGCGCGAGTGTCCGGGGCATCGCGCCTTACCTGCCCGGCAAGCCGGTCAGTGAACTCGCCCGCGAACTCGGGCTCGAGGGCATCGTGAAGCTCGCGTCGAACGAAAACCCGCTGGGCCCGAGCCCCGCGGCCCTCGCCGCGATGCAGGCAGCGCTCGCGGAAGCCGGCGTGTACCCCGACGGCAGCGGGCACGCGCTCAAGCAGGCGCTCGCGGCGCGCTATGGGCTCGCGCCCGCGCAGTTGACACTCGGCAACGGCTCGAACGACGTGCTCGTGCTGCTCGCCGAAGCCTTCCTCACGCCCGGCACCGACGCCGTGATGTCGCAGTACTGCTTTGCGGTGTATCCACTCGCGGTACAGGCGACAGGGGCACGCTCGATCGTCGTGCCGGCCTATCCTGCGACGCACCCGTCGATGCCTCTCGGCCACGACCTCGATGCGATGCTCGCGGCCGTGACGCCCGCGACGCGGCTCGTGTTCGTCGCCAATCCCAACAATCCCACCGGCACCTGGGTGCAGGCCGCGGCGCTCGAGGCATTCATCGCGCGCGTGCCCGCGACGGCGCTGGTCGTGCTCGATGAGGCGTATTTCGAGTACGCGGGCGACGCGGGCTGCGGCGACGGCTTCAGCTGGCTCGCGCGCCACCCCAATCTCGTCGTCACGCGCACGTTCTCGAAAGCCTATGGGCTCGCCGCGCTGCGGGTCGGCTTCGCCGCAGGCCACACGGATGTCGCCGACGTGCTGAACCGCATCCGCCAGCCTTTCAACGTGAACGCGATCGCGCTCGAAGGGGCGCGCGCCGGGCTCGGCGACCGCGCGCACATCGCGCGCTCGGTGGCGCTCGTGGCGACGGAACGGCCGCGACTCGCGCGTGAGCTCACCGCGCGCGGGCTCGCCGTGTTGCCGTCCGCCGGCAACTTCATCCTCGCAGGCCTCGGTACCGCGACGCGCGCCGCGGCGCTCAACGACCACCTGCTGCGTCGGGGCCTGATCGTGCGCCCGGTCGGCAACTACGGCCTCGCCGAATACCTGCGCATCACGGTCGGCCGCCCCGAGGAGAACACCCGCCTGCTCGCGGCGATTGGCGCATGGCTTACGGGCGGGTCGCGTTGAGTTCTCGCGAGCGCTATCGGGTGCAGCCGGCGACCCGGGTCGGCGGCGAGCTCACGGTGCCCGGCGACAAGTCGATTTCGCATCGCTCGCTGATGCTGGGGGGTATCGCGACAGGGCGCACCGAAATCTTCGGCTTCCTGCCGAGCGAGGACTGCCATGCGACGCTCGCGGCACTGCGCGCGATGGGCGTTGCGATCGAACAGCATTCCGCGACGCACGTTTCCGTCGAAGGGGCGGGCGCACGCGGTCTCGCGGCGCCGGCGCGGGCGCTCGACATGGGCAACTCCGGCACCGCGATGCGCCTGTTCATGGGACTGCTGGCCGCGCAGCGTTTCGATACCACGCTCATCGGCGACGCCTCGCTCATGCAGCGACCGATGGAGCGCGTCGCGAAGCCGCTGCGCGCGATGGGTGCGTGCATCGACACGGCATCGGACCGGCCCCCGGTACGAATCACGGGCGCGCGTGCGCTCACCGCAATCGACTACGCCCTGCCGGTGCCGAGCGCGCAGGTGAAATCCGCGATCCTCCTCGCGGGCCTCGCGGCCGCGGGTGTCACGCGCGTGACCGAGCCTGCGCCGACGCGCGATCACACCGAGCGCATGCTGCGCGGATTCGGCGTCGAGCTGCGGCGGCATGGAGCCACCGTCGAAATCGAAGGAGGGCAGCGGCTCGCGGCGACGCGCATCGACGTGCCTGCCGACATCTCTTCGGCGGCGTTCTTCCTGGTGGCCGGCTGCCTCGCGGCGCGCGACGGCCTCACGCTGCGCAACGTCGGCGTGAATCCGACACGCACCGGAATCATCGATATCCTGCGCCTGATGGGCGCGGACATCCGTCTCGTGAATCCGCGCGAAAGCGGCGGCGAGCCGAGCGCCGACCTGCAGGTGCGCGCGAGCGCACTCAAGGGCATCCGCATTCCCGAGGCGCTCGTGCCGCTTGCGATCGATGAGTTCCCGGTGCTGTTCAT
>CADEFQ010000038.1:25300-27149 GCA_902826635.1 uncultured Pseudomonadota bacterium | reverse complement strand
GCTAGCGGCGCGACGCTTTTCCCTACCGCTCGAGCAGCGGGCCCTTGCCGGGCTTGCCTTCCCACTCCTTGGCGTCGGCGGGCGGCTCGCCCTTCTCGGTGATCACCGGCCATTTGCGCGAGAGCTCCGCGTTCACCCGCTTGTACTCGACCTGATCAGCGGGCAGTTCTTCTTCGGAGAAAATCGCCTCGACCGGGCATTCGGGCTCACAGAGCGTGCAGTCGATGCACTCGTCCGGGTCGATCACCAGGAAGTTGGGGCCTTCGTGGAAACAGTCGACCGGACAGACTTCCACGCAGTCCATGTACTTGCACTTGATACAGTTTTCGGTGACGACAAAAGCCATGACAGGTCCTGCAATCGGCGGCCCGTCATTTTGCCATGCGCGGCCGAATTAGCGTAACCGGTAGTCGAACGATGTGAAGTGATGTCGTTCGATGCCCGCTGTGCGATCTTCGAAGTAGCGCCGCAGGGCGAACGTGATGCTCGGAAAGGCGAGGTCTTCCCACGGCACCTCGGCCTCGGCCACCATCTTCGACTCGAGGCTCTCGGGTCCGACTCCGAAATCGGGCTCGGCAAGGCGCGCGCGAAAGAAAACATGCACCTGGTGCGCGTGCAGGACGTGCACGATCGCGAGCAGCGAGCCCACCTCGACCCGCGCCAGCGCTTCTTCGTGCGACTCGCGCTCCGCGGCCTGTTGCAGCGTTTCCCCGTTTTCCATGAAGCCCGCCGGCACGGTCCAGTAGCCGCGCCTCGGCTCGATCGCGCGCTTGCAGAGGAGGATGCGCCCGCCGTCCTCCGGCACGCAGCCGACGACGAGCTTCGGGTTCTGGTAGTGGATCGTGCCGCATTGATCGCAGACGTCGCGCGGCAGGTGATCACCCGGCGGCACCTTGCGGCTGACACGCGATCCGCACTGACTGCAGAAATTCATCAGCCGCCGGGCGCGGGCGCCATCGCCCGCGCCGTGTCGAGGGCTGCGCGGATCGCCGCCGCCCACTGTTTCATCGCGCGACGGGCGTCCGCGATGTTCGTGATGCGATTCGTGATCTGGAAGTCACCGCTGTCCGTGCCCTGCTTGCGGTCGACGACACGCGCAAGCAACGTACCGCTCTCGCCGTCGTGGAACTGCGCCGCGAGGGTCATGCGCCCGGGATCGACCGTGTAGCTCCGCACCCGGCCGGCCGTCTGCAGGCTCGCGTCGGGCGCGTTGATGTACAGGTCGACGATCGCCGGGACGATGCGCAGCGTGGACGGGCCCGCGGTGCCGACGATCCGGTATTTGCCGTCGGCCGCGAGCGTTTCCTCGAAAACCTTCCGGAACTCGTCTGCGAGCGCCTGTTTGATCTCGCCGGTGTCCACCCGGCCGAGCGTGACCGAGCGCGAGCCCGGATCCCAGTTCTTGTCGAACGACACCTCGAGCGGGTCGATCAGGATTTCCGTGTAGCGCGCGAAGCTCGCGTTCGGTTTCAGGTACACCGCGTCGAATCTTTTCTGCGGATAGAGGTCGAGCCCCTCCCAGGTCTGCGGCTGCCTTGGAGCGGTGGCGCACGCACCCAGCAGCAGCGTGATACAGGCGAGACTCCAAAGAACAGATTTCTGGATCATTGGTATCGCCTCCTGAAGTTGGAGTTGGTGCCGGGAGAGGGAATCGAACCCACACTCTGTCGCCAGAACCGGATTTTGAGTCCGGCGCGTCTACCAGTTCCGCCATCCCGGCCGCCAAGGGAGAAAACTTTGCCAGATCGGCGACGGGGCCGCGACCTTTTTCGCCGCCGGCGCATCTCACTCATGTGGCAGGTTTCGGCAGCATCGACCCCGGCGAAGCACTGATCGCGGCGGCCGCCCG
>CADEFQ010000038.1:14618-25200 GCA_902826635.1 uncultured Pseudomonadota bacterium | reverse complement strand
CGGTGCCGGCCGAGCCGGTCGTCGTGCGCGTCGGCAGCTATGCCGCGGTCGCGGCGCTCGAGGACCGGCTGGCCTTCATCGACGACCGCCTGAACGACAGTCGCATTGTCGGCGACGGGCCGGTCGATCCGGCCGCGCTCGGCCGCGAGCGCGTGCGGCTCGTGAACGCGCTCGCGAGCGTGCGCTATGCGCAGGCGCTCGCGGCCAACTTCCAATGACACACGATCCAAAGACAGACGACGGAGAGACCTCATGACACGCATTGCACTGGCAGTGGCTTTTTCGGTGCTGGCCTGCGGCACGGGCGCCGCGCGCGCGGCCGACGACACCGCGGAACTCGAAGCAAAGCTCGCGGCCGCGCAGGTGCGGCTCGAGCAGGCGGCGAACGAAATCGCGGCACTCTCCGCGCAGCTCGGCGAGCCGATGATGCGGCGGATGATCATCCGCGGCGCAGAAGCGCCACCGCCGCTGATCGGTGTGACGTTCGATCCGGCCAGCGGCGAGGAAGGGGCCCGGGTGCTCGACGTGAGCCCCGGAGGGCCCGCGGCAACGGCCGGCGTGCGCGAGGGCGACCTCATCGTCGCCGTCAACGGCGAGAGCATGGTCGGGCGCGACCGCGTGGCCCGCGAGGTGACGAGGGCGCTGCGCGCCTCCCCGCCGGAGCGGACCGTCAAGTTGAAGGTACAGCGCGCGGGCAAACCGCTCGAGCTGGCGGTAACGCCGCGCACGCTGCGCTACGACGCAACGGCGTTTGCGATCCCCGAGCCGTTCACGGCCGCGTTGCCAATGCCGCCGATGCCGCCGATGCCGCCGATCCCGCCGGATGTGCTGATGTCATCCGGCGGCGTCTTCGCGCACGGTGCGGCGAGGAGCGCCATGTCGAGCCTCGAGCTCGTCACGTTGACCCCCGGCCTTGGCGAGTATTTCGGCGCGGACAAGGGGGTGCTGGTCGTGCGCGCGCCGAAGGACGGCACGCTCCAGCTGCAAGAGGGCGATGTGATCCAGGCGATCGGCAGCCGCGAGCCGACGAGCGGTGCGCACGCGACGCGCATCCTCGCGTCCTACCAGCCGGGCGAGAACGTGTCGATCAAGGTGCTGCGCCGGCGGAAAGTCGTGACGTTGAACGCCTCGTTTCCCGGTTAGCGCCCCGCGCCCGCCTGCTAACATGGCGGCGTGCGTCCCGATGATTTTCGCTTCGATCTGCCGCCCGGCCTGATCGCACAAACCCCGCTGCCCCGCCGCTCCGCGAGCCGACTGCTGACGCTCGACGGCGCGACGGGTGCGTGGGCGGATCGCTGGATGCAGGACCTGCCGTCGCTGCTCGATGCTGGCGACCTGCTCGTCTTCAACGACACGCGCGTCGTGCCGGCGCGCATCTTCGGCGCGAAACCCACGGGCGGACGCGTCGAGATGCTGTTCGAGCGCAGCGCGGGCGAGCGGCAGGCCTGGGTGCAGCTGCGCGCGAGCAAGGGCTTCAAGGAGGGCGCGAGTTTTCGCACCGGGGGTGGCACGGTGCGTGTCCTCACTCGCGAGGACGACCTGTGGCTCGTCGAGCTGCCCGATTCGCCGCTCGCGTTCTTCGAGGCGCATGGCGAGATGCCGCTGCCGCCGTACATCGAGCGCCCAGCGGACCCGAGCGATCGCGAGCGCTACCAGACGGTGTTCGCCCGGGAACGGGGCGCCGTCGCCGCGCCGACCGCGAGCCTGCATTTCGACGCGGAACTCCTCGCGAACCTCGACGCGCGCGGCGTCGCACGCACGTTCGTGACGCTGCACGTGGGCGCGGGCACTTTCCAGCCGGTGCGCGCCGCGACGTTCGAGGCGCACCGGATGCACGCGGAGCGCGTGACCGTATCGCAGGCCGTGTGCGAGGCCGTCGCCCGCACGCGCGCCGCGGGCAAGCGCGTGATCGCCGTCGGCACGACCGTGGCGCGCGCGCTCGAGACGGCGGCCGCGGGTGGTGCGCTGGCGCCGTTCGAAGGCGACACGCGCATTTTCATCTACCCCGGCTATCGCTTTCGCGCCGTCGATGCGCTCGTGACGAACTTCCACCTGCCGGAATCCACGCTGCTCGCGATGGTGAGTGCGTTCGCGGGCCGCGAGCACGTGCTCGCGGCCTACGCGCATGCCGTCGCGGCGCACTACCGTTTTTTCAGCTACGGTGACGCGATGTTCGTGACTCCCATGCCCGCCGCCCGCGGACCGGGCGCATGACGCTGCGATTCGACCTCCTCGCGACCGACGGCGCGGCGCGGCGCGGCCGGCTGACGCTGCGCCACGGTGTGGTCGAGACGCCGGCGTTCATGCCCGTTGGCACCTACGGCACGGTCAAGGCGATGACGCCCGAGGAACTCGAGGGAATCGGCGCCGAAATCGTGCTCGGCAACACGTTCCACCTGATGCTGCGCCCGGGCACGAAGGTGATCACCGCGCACGGCGATCTGCACGACTTCATGCACTGGCGGCGCCCGATCCTGACCGACTCGGGCGGCTTCCAGGTGTTCAGCCTCGCGAAGCTGCGCAAGATCGACGAGGAGGGCGTGCGCTTCCGATCGCCGATCGACGGCGCGGAGGTGCACCTGACTCCCGAGATTTCGATGGACGTGCAGCGCGCGCTCGGCTCCGACATCGTGATGGCCTTCGACGACTGCACCGCCTATCCCGCGACCCACGAGGCCGCACGCGCATCGATGGAACGCTCGATGCGCTGGGCGGCGCGGTGCCGGGATCGCTACGCGCGCGCGGATGCGCCGGGCGTGCTCTTCGGCATCGTGCAGGGCGGCATGCACGGCGACCTGCGGCGCGCCTCGCTCGAGGCTCTGCTCGCGCTCGGCCTGCCGGGCCTCGCGGTCGGCGGTCTCGCGGTCGGTGAACCCGAGGCGGAACGGCTGCGGGTGCTCGAAGAACTCGTGCCCCACATGCCTGCCGATCAGCCGCGCTACCTGATGGGGGTCGGGCGTCCCGAGGATATCCTGCAGGCGGTCCTGCGCGGCATCGACATGTTCGACTGCGTGATGCCGACGCGTCACGCGCGGAACGGGCACCTGTTCACCGCAACGGGCGCGATCAACATCAGGAACGCCGTGCACCAGGAGGACATGGGGCCCGTGGACCCGACCTGCGCCTGCTATACCTGTACCCACTATTCGCGCGCGTACCTGCGGCACCTCGATCGGTGCAACGAAATCCTGGGCGCACGCCTTGGGACGATCCACAACCTGCACTTCTATCTCGACCTGATGGTGCGGATCCGCGCGAGTATCGCGGCGGGGAATCTTGCGGCCTTCGCGCGGGCTTATCTTGCTTCCCGGCAGGCACCGCCGCCCGCTATGGCATAATGCGCGGCTTTACCAGCCCACATTCCTCCAAGGGGTGTCCCCGATGAACGCTTTGATTCCGGAAGCCTACGCGCAGGCCGCAGGCGCGGCCCCGGGCGGCTCGTTTGCGCCGCTCCTGATGATGGTGGTCTTCATCGTCATCTTCTACTTCCTGCTCATCCGCCCGCAGCAGAAGAAGGCGAAAGAGCACCAGGCGATGCTCGCGAAGGTCGCGCCGGGCGACGAGGTCGTGACCTCGGGCGGCATCCTCGGCAAGGTGGTCGAGGTGGGGGACAGCTTCACCACGGTCGAGATCGCCGACGGCGTGCGCATCAAGGTGCAGAAGTTCCAGATCAGCTCGCTCGTGCCGAAGGGCACGGTCAAGGGCGCCTGAGAAAAGGACCGTCGATGCTCGAGTTCGCCCGCTGGAAGTACGTCCTCGTCAGCATCGTGCTGCTGGCTGCGGCCTTTTTCGCCCTGCCGAATTTCTTCGGCGAGGACCCGGCGCTGCAGGTCGTGCGCAAGGATCGCGTGCCGATGGACGCCGTTGCCGAGGAGCGCGTCGTCAAGTTCCTCGGCGAACGTGGTGTCATCTACACGTCGGCCTTCGTCGATTCAGGCCGCCTGATGGTCCGCTTCGGCAGCGTCGCGACCCAGCTCGCGGCGCGCGATGCCGTCAACGAGGGCCTGAAGGACGAATACATCACGGCGCTGTCGTTCGCGTCACGCGCTCCGGCCTGGCTCTCGAAGCTGGGCCTGCGCCCGATGCCGCTCGGCCTCGACCTGCGCGGCGGTCTGCACCTGCTCTACCAGGTCGATGTCAACGGCGCGGTCGGTCAGCTGCTCGAGAGCTATGAACAGGACTTCCGCCGCGTGCTCGGCGAAAAGCAGCTGCCGTTCCTCGACATCGTGACGATTACGCAGGGCGCGGACATCCCGAACGGCGTGCGCGTGGTGCTCGCGCCGGGCGCGAACGCCGACGCGGTGCGCGCCGCATTGAAGGAACTGCAGGCCGACCTCGACGTGCAGGTCGTCGATCTCGCGAGCGGCCCCGCGGTGCAGGCGGTGCTGACGCCGCCGCAGATCCGCCAGCGGCAGGACTACGCGATCCAGCAGAACCTCACCACGCTGCGCAACCGCGTCAACGAACTCGGTGTGTCCGAACCGATCGTGCAGCGACAGGGCTTCGATCGCATCATCGTGCAGTTGCCGGGCGTGCAGAACTCGGCCGACGTCAAGGACATCCTCGGCAAGGTCGCGACGCTCGAGTTTCGCCTCGTCGACACGCAGGGCAGCATCGCGGAGGCCGTGCAGAGCGGCCGCGCGCCACTCGGTTCGAAGCTCTACAAGGACAAGAACGGCCAGCCGGTGCTGCTGAAGCGCGAGCTGATCGTCACGGGCGATCAGCTCACCGACGCGATCACCGCCGCGACCCAGGACGGCCCGGGCGTTTCGGTCAAGCTCGACGCGCGCGGCGGCGCGCAGATGCTGAAGACCACGCAGGCGAACCTCGGCAAGCCGATGGCGGTCGTCTTCATCGAAAAATCGCGCCAGACCGTCGAGGTCGGCGGCAAGAAAATCGAGCGCGATGTCACGGACCAGCGCGTGATCAGCGTCGCGACGATCCGCGGCGTGTTCAGCAACCAGTTCCAGATCACCGGCCTCACCCAGACCGAGGCGCGCGAACTGGCGCTGCTGCTGCGCGCGGGTTCGCTCGCGGCGCCGATCTTCCTCGCCGAGGAGCGCGCGATCGGCCCGAGCCTCGGCGCACAGAACATCGAGCAGGGCGTGAAGGCGCTGATCGTGGGCATGCTCGGCGTGTTCGTGTTCATGGCGCTCTACTACCAGGTGTTCGGCCTGGTCGCCGACCTCGTGCTGCTCGCGAACGTGCTGCTGCTCACTGCGCTGCTGTCGATGATGGGTGCGGCGCTGTCACTGCCCGGCATCGCCGGCATCATCCTCACCGTCGGCATGGCGGTCGATGCGAACGTGCTGATCTACGAGCGAATCCGCGAGGAAGTGAGGAACGGCGTATCGCCGCAGGCGGCCATCCGCGCCGGCTTCGACAAGGCGTTCTCCGCGATCGCCGACTCGAACGTCACCACCCTGATCGCGGGCATCGTGCTGTGGGTGTTCGGGACAGGCGCGATCCGCGGCTTCGCCGTGGTGTTGTCGCTCGGCATCGCGACGTCGATGTTCACGGCGCTGATGGGCAGCCGTGCGCTGCTGACACTGATGTACGGCGGCCGCTCGAAAATCCGCAAGCTCGCCATCGGCTGAGCCTACGAGGCAAGGACTGAGACATGGAGTTTTTCCACAAGCAGACGAAGATCGCGTTCATGCACACCCGCAAGGTGTGGTACGCGCTCTCGGTCGTGATGATGATCGTCTCGCTCGGTGCGCTCGTCACGAAGGGCCTCAACCTCGCGATCGACTTCACGGGTGGTGTTTCGGTCGAAGCGGCGCTGCCGTCGGCGGCGAACGTCGACGCGATCCGCACGCAGCTCGAGGCCGCGGGCTTTCACGATCCGCAGGTCGGCATCTTCGGCTCCGCGAGGGAAGTCTCGATCCGCCTGCCGCCCGAGAAAGCGCAGTCGGTCGCCGAGATTCGCGCGCGCGTGGAGGCGGCGCTGCTCGCCGTCGAACCCGGCGCCGAGGTGCGCAACCTCGCCGTGGTCGGGCCCCAGGTCGGCGACGAGCTGCGCACGAGCGCAATCTGGGCGCTCAGTTTCACGCTGCTCCTCATCTTCATCTACATCGCGTTCCGCTTCCACACCTGGCGCCTGTCGGCGGGCGCCATCGTCGCGGTGATGCACGACCCGATCCTCGTGCTCGGCATCTTCTCGGTGACGCAGACGCCGTTCGACCTGGCGGTCGTCGCGGCGATCCTCGCGGTGATCGGCTATTCGCTCAACGACACGGTCGTGATCTTCGACCGTATCCGCGAGCGCTTCGAGCACAACCGGCGCCTCGCGCCGCTGACGGTGCTCGACCAGGCGATCAACCAGACGCTGTCGCGCACCATCATGACCAAGGTCGTCACGATGATCGTGGTGGTCGCGCTGCTGTTTCTCGGCGGCCCGGTACTGCGCGGCTTCTCCGAGGCGCTGGCGATCGGCATCATCGCGGGCACGTACTCGTCGATCTACATTTCGTCGGCGATCGCGCTCGATGCCGGCCTCACGGCCGAGCACGTGTTCCCCACCGTCAAGAAGTCGGCGGTCGACGACCTGCCCTGAGCCGGAAGGATGACGTCGCAGGCCGTTGTGCCTATGATGCGGCGCAAGTCGAAGTCAACGACGGGGTCGAACAATGAAATGGCGCACGAAGTCGGTCGATCAGGTCCAGGCTGAATACGATCGCGGCGAGCTGAAGCGCACGCTGGGGCCGTGGCATCTCGTTTTCCTCGGCATCGGCTGCATCATCGGCGCGGGCATTTTCGTCCGCACCGGCAACGCGGCGGCGCTGCACGCCGGGCCCGCGGTGATGATCTCGTTCGTGATCGCCGGCATCGTCTGCGCCTTCGCCGGGCTCTGCTACGCCGAGCTCGCCTCGGTGCTGCCGGTATCCGGCTCGGCCTACACCTACACCTACGCGACGATCGGCGAGTTCGGCGCGTGGATCATGGGGGCACTGCTGCTGCTCGAGTACGGCCTCGCGGCGTCGGTGGTCGCGGTCGGCTGGTCGGGCTATACGATGAGCCTCCTGAACGACATGCACATCGCGATTCCGGCGGAGCTCACGCAGGCCATGGGCAAGATCGTCGTCGACCAGGCGATCACCTTCGCGATGACCGATCCGCTCGTGAGCCTGAATGGCGTCACCGCGCGGCTCGCCGACGGCTCGGTCGCACAGTTCCTCTCCTCGGGCACGGCGCACCTGTCCGGGCTGCACCAGTCGTCGCTCGCGGTGTATGACGTCCTGCACGGCAATGCGGCCGCCGGTTACACGCTGACCAACGCCGCCGACATCCATCTGTCGCAGGATGCGCAGGCCGTGCTCGCGACCGCCGCCAAGGTGCTCGATCCCGCGACCGGCCACATGCGCGAACTCGCCGCCGGCCTGCAGGTGGTTGCACCGGCCGGCTCGGTCGTGCAGATCCCGATCGGTTCCGTCGTGCCGCTGTCCGGCGAGCACGTCGTGACTTCGCTCTTCAACCTGCCGGCCGTGGCGATCGTGCTCGCGGTCACGCTGCTGCTCGTGATCGGCGTCTCCGAATCCGCGACGGTCAACAACGTCATCGTCGTGATCAAGGTCACGGTGATCCTCGCCTTCATCGCGGTCGGCGTGTTCTTCATCAACACCGCGAACTGGCACCCGTTCATCCCCGAGCCCACCGGTGCGCCGGGTGAATTCGGCTGGAGCGGCATCATGCGCGCGGCGACGGTGGTGTTCTTCGCGTACATCGGCTTCGAGGCGGTGTCGACCGCCGGCCAGGAAGCGAAAAACCCGCGCCGCGACATGCCGATCGGCATCCTCGGTTCGCTGATCGTCTGCACGATCCTTTACATGGCGACTTCCGCGGTGCTCACCGGCGTGATCTCGTTCACGAAGCTCAACGTCGCGGCTCCGGTGGCGACCGCGGTCGACACCTTCGGCCCGCAATGGGGCTGGCTCGCGAAGGCGATCAAGGTCGGCGCGATCGCCGGCCTCTCATCGGTGATCCTCGTGCTGATGTTCGGCCAGACACGCGTGTTCTACACGATGTCGCGCGACGGCCTGTTGCCGCGTCCGCTCGCGAGCGTGCACCCGCGCTTCAAGACGCCGTGGATCAACACGCTGATCGTCGGTGTCGTCGTGTCGCTCGCGGCGGCCGTGTTCGACATCAACACGCTCGGCGACCTGACGTCGGTCGGTACGCTCGCGGCGTTTGCGATGGTCTGCGTCGCGACGATGTGGCTGCGCCATACGCGGCCCGACCTGCCGCGCCAGTTCAAGACGCCGTTTTACCCGGTGACGCCGATCCTCGGGGTCATCTCGTGCCTGCTGCTGATCACGAGTGTCGAGGAGCGGGTGCTGCACTTCTTCCTGTGGTTCCTCGCGGCCGCGGTCGTGCTGTACTTCGTGTACGGCTACTGGGCGAGCCCGATGCGCACCCGCTCAGCTTCTTAGCGCGTCCGGTATGTGCGGCCCGAGGATCTCGAGCAGCGCCTCGTAGACCTTGGGGGCGCCCGCAACGACATGCGGCGAGAGGTCGTAGGGCGCGCCGCCGAGCGTGCCGATGCGCCCGCCGGCTTCCTGGATCAGCAGCGCGCCGGCCGCCGTGTCCCAGGCGTTGAGGCCGAGTTCCCAGAATCCGTCGACGCGACCCGCGGCGACATACGCGAGGTCGAGCGCCGCCGAGCCGGGGCGGCGCACGCCGGCGGTCGCCGCCATCACGGCTTTCAGCTGGGCGAGGTAGGCGTCGGCAAATTCCTGGTTCGCGCGATATGGAAAGCCGGTCGCGACGAGTGCGCCCTCGATGTCCGGGCGGTTGCTGACGCGCAGGCGGCGGTTTTCGAGGCGCGCGCCGTCGCCGCGGCTCGCGGTGAAGATTTCCTGCCGCATCGGGTCGTAGATCACCGCGTGTTCGAGCCGGCCGCGGTGCTGGCACGCGATCGACACGGCGAAGGTCGGGAAGCCGTGGATGTAGTTGGTCGTGCCGTCGAGCGGATCGATGATCCACACCGTTTCCGACTCGCCGGTGCGGCCGCTTTCCTCGGCGAGGAAGGCGTGCTGCGGGTAGGCCTTCGCAATGATGGCCATGATTTCGTTCTCGGCGGCCCGGTCGACCTCGGTCGCGAAATCGTTGCGACCCTTGGTGGTCACCTGGATGCTCTCGAGGCGATTCATGCTGCGGACGATGATTTCGCCGGCGCGGCGAGCGGCGCGAACCGCGATGTTGACTGCTGGTTGCATGGAGATCGGGGCTCGGCGGGGAAGGCACTACAATATCACGATGTACGCGGAGAACATCAGGTTCGTGCTGGTCGGCACCCAGCATCCCGGCAACATCGGCGCGGTGGCGCGGGCGATGAAGAACATGGGCGTCGAGCGCCTCGTGCTCGTGCGCCCGCGTGAATTTCCGCACGCGGAGGCCACGGCGCGCGCCTCGGGGGCGGACGACGTGCTCGCCGCGGCACAGGTCGTCGATACGCTCGATGCCGCGATCGGCGACTGCGGGCTCGTCATCGCGACCACCGCGCGCGAGCGCGAGCACAACCACCGCGTGATCGACGTGCGCGACGCCGCGCAGCGCATCGCGCAGGAGGCGGTGCGCGGCCCGGTCGCGGTGCTGTTCGGCGGCGAGCGCGCGGGGCTCTCGAACGAGGAGATCGACGCCGCGCACCTGCTCGCGCGCATCCCGGCGAACCCCGCGTACACCTCGCTCAACATCGCGATGGCCGCGCAGCTGATCGCCTATGAGATCTATCGCGCGCGCGGGGTGCAAGTGCTCGCCGCGCCCGGCGCGGTGCCGCTCGCCACGGTGACCGAAATGGAGCGCTTCTTCGAGCATCTCGATGCGGTGCTCGCGGAAGTCGAGTTCCGCGATCGCACAGCGAGCGGCACGCAATTGAAACAGCGGCTGCGGCGGCTCTTCCAGCGCGCCGAAATGGACCAGAACGAGGTGAACATCCTGCGCGGCGTGCTGGCGGCCGTGCAGGGCAGGCGCAAGGTCGCGGGCAGCAAGTGCCCGCCGCGCACGTCATGATCGCGCCGGTGTATCTCGACAACGCCGCCACCACGGCGGTCGATCCGCGCGTGGCGGCCGTGATGGCGGATTGCCTCACGGAGAGCGGCGCGTACGGTAATCCGTCCTCGACCACCCATGTGTATGGCCGCGAAGCGGCCCAGCGCGTCGAGATCGCGAGAGGCGAAGTGGCGGCGCTCGTCGGCGCGCAAGCTCGCGAGATCGTGTTCACCTCGGGCGCCACGGAAGCCTCGAATCTCGCGATCCTCGGAACGGCGCGCGCCAATTCCGATCGTCGCCGCCATCTCGTCACCGCGCGCACCGAGCACCGCGCGACGCTCGATCCGGTGCGCCGGCTCGAGAAGGAGGGTTTCGCGGTGACCTGGCTCACGCCCGACCGCGAGGGCCGCGTGGCAGTCGACGCCGTCCGCGCGGTCTTGCGGCCCGACACGCTGCTCGTCTCGATCATGCACGTGAACAACGAGACCGGCGTCGTGCAGGATGTCGCGGCAATCGGCGACGCCTGTCGCGCGGCGGGCGCGCTGTTCCATTGCGATCTCGCGCAAGGCGTCGGCAAGTTGCCGACGACGCAACT
>CADEFQ010000038.1:0-14518 GCA_902826635.1 uncultured Pseudomonadota bacterium | reverse complement strand
CCGAGGGCGGGTCGCCGGCGATCCTCAACGTGTCGTTCGAGGGCGTCGAGGGCGAGAGTCTCGTCACCGCGCTCACCGAAGTCGCGTGTTCGACGGGTTCGGCCTGCAGCTCCGCCACCGGCGATGCCTCCTACGTGCTGCGCGCGCTCGGGCGCGACCCTGAACTCGCCCAGAGTTCGCTGCGCTTCAGTCTCGGCCGTTACACGAGTGCTGCCGATATCGAGCGCGCCGCGGCGGCTGTGCGGCGAGCCGTCACCTGGCTGCGGAGCGTGACGCCGTGACGGCCGGCGATGCCGCGCGCGACGTCACCCTCGGGGATTCCCTGAGCGCGCTCACGCGTGAGGCATTTTTCACGCTCGCCCACGCCGGACGCCTGCCCGAGGACGCCGGCGTCGTGAGTGGCGAGGCGGGTCGCGAGGCCACCGGCGCCCGGGTGCGCTTTCAGCTGCGCCTCGCCGGTCCCGTGGTGGCGGAGGCGCGCTTTCAGGCCTACGGCTGCCCGCATACGCTCGCGGTGGCGAACTGGGTCGCCGGCGAGCTGGTGGGGCGCAGGCGCGCCTCGCTCGTACCCGGTACGCCCGCCGACTGGGCCCGCCAATTCCAGGTGCCGGCGCCGAAGCTCGGCCGGCTGCTCGTGATCGAGGACGCCCTGCGGGCCTGCGTCGCGAACTGGACCGAATAGGGGGTCACGGCCCGCCGGGGGTCGTACAATCGGGGGCATGAGCATTCACCTGACCCTTTCGGCCGCCGAACGCGTCAAGACCTTCATCGCGGCGCGTGGCAAGGGCCTCGGCCTGCGCCTCGGCGTGCGCAAGACCGGCTGCTCCGGCTTCGCCTATGTCGTCAACTACGCGGACGAAGCGCAGGCGGAAGACCGGGTCTTCGAGGACCGCGGCGTGAAGGTTTTCGTCGATCCCGAAAGCCTGCCGCTCGTCGAAGGGACGACCGTGGATTTCGTCAAGCACGGTCTCAACGAAGCCTTCCGGTTCTCGAACCCCAACATCAAGGGCGAATGCGGCTGCGGCGAGAGCTTCAGCGTGTAAACTAGCGGGTTTGCAGGCCAAATCCGAGGAATTCCGCATGGCGCTCGAGCGCACCCTTTCCATCGTCAAGCCGGACGGCGTGACGCGCAATCTCATTGGCGAAGTCGTTCGCCGCTTCGAAAAATCCGGCCTCAGGGTCGTCGGCAGCCGCATGGTCCGCCTGACGACGGCGCAGGCCGAGGGCTTCTACGCGGTGCACCGCGAGCGGCCGTTCTTCAACGACCTCGTGCGCTACATGATTTCGGGTCCCGTCGTCGTGCAGGTGCTCGAGGGCGAGAATGCCGTGGCGAAGAATCGCGAAGTGATGGGCGCGACCGATCCGAAGAAGGCGGCGCCGGGCACGATCCGCGCGGATCTGGCCGAGAGCATCGAAGCCAATACCGTGCACGGGTCCGATTCCGTGGAGAATGCCGCCGTGGAGATTGCGTACTTCTTCAAGCCCTCGGACATTTGTCCGAGAGGCTGATAGCCGGAAGCGACATGTCGGTGGAGTGGGTTTCGCAGGGGCGCGTCAATCTGCTTGGGCTGTCGAGGCCCGAGCTGGAGGCGTTCGTGGCGTCGATCGGCAGCAAGCCGTTCCGGGCGCGCCAGCTCATGCAGTGGATCTACGGCCGCGGCGAGTCGCGTTTCGAGGCGATGACCGACCTCGCGAAGGATTTCCGCGCGCTGCTCGCAGAGCGCGCGGAAATTCGCGCGCCGGAAATCGTGACGACGCAGCGTTCGGCCGACGGCACGCGCAAGTGGCTGCTGCGCGCCGATGCCACGCAGGCGATCGAGATGGTGTTCATCCCCGAGGAGGGGCGCGGCACCCTGTGCATCTCCTCGCAGGTCGGCTGCGCGCTCGATTGTTCGTTCTGCTCGACGGCGCAGCAGGGCTTCAACCGCAACCTCACCACCGCCGAAATCGTCGGCCAGGTGTGGCTCGCGGCGCGCGAGCTCGAACGCGATTTCGTGCCGGCGCCGGAATCTTCGCCGGGCCAGCGGCCGATCACCAATATCGTGCTGATGGGCATGGGCGAGCCGCTTGCGAACTTCCGCAACGTGGTGCCCGCGCTGCGGGTCTTCACCGACGATTTCGGCTTCGACATCTCGCGTCGGCGCGTCACGCTGTCGACATCGGGCCTCGTGCCGCAGATCTACAGGCTCGCCGAGGAAGGCAATGTCGCGCTCGCGGTCTCGCTGCACGCGCCGACCGACGAGTTGCGAAATACGCTCGTGCCGATCAACCGCAAGCACCCGATCGCGGAACTGCTCGAGGCCTGCTGGCACTACCTCGATGAGCAGAACGGGCGCAGCGTGACCTTCGAATACGTGATGCTCGAAGGCGTGAACGACCAGCCCGAGCACGCGCGCGGCCTCGTGCGCCTGCTGAAGGGGCATCCGGCGAAGCTCAACCTGATTCCGTTCAATCCTTTCCCCGGCACGCACTACCGCCGCTCGAGCGCGGCGACGATCCAGCGTTTCCGCGACGAACTGCTGTCGCACGGCGTGCTCGCGACGGTCCGTCGCACGCGCGGCGACGACATCGACGCGGCCTGCGGACAACTCGCAGGCCGTGTCCAGGATCGCACCACTGTGCGCCTTGGCAACAAACTGATCGGTGTGGCGGTACAGTCATGACAGTAACGCGCGTCACGACCTTGCTCGGCCCCTTGGCGCTGCTTGCGCTCGCGGGGTGCACGACGACGACCAGCGGTCCGAAGCCGTCGGACACGAGCGCCGCCGAATACAACGTGCAGCTCGGGTTCGCATACATCAAGCAGGGGAACCTCGCGCTCGCGAAAGAGAAGCTCGAACGCGCCGAGAAGCAGGATTCGTCGAACCCCGCCGTGCACAGCGCGCTCGGCTTGCTGTACGAGCGACTCGGCGATCCGAAGGCCGCCGACCGGCAGTACGCGACGGCGCTGCGCCTCGCGCCGCGTGATCCGGAAATCGAGAACAACTACGCGATTTACCTGTGCCGCAACGGCCGGGTCGACGAAGGCGTGAAGCGTTTCGAAGCGGCGGCGCGAAATCCGCTCTATCGCACGCCGGATGCGGCGTTCACGAACGCGGGCGTGTGCCAGCGCGGCGCCGGCCGTTTCGTCGACGCTGAAAAGAACTTCCTGCGCGCGCTGCAAGTGCGGCCGAACAGCGCCGAAGCGGCGTTCCAGCTCGGTGACCTGCGTCTGCAGCAGGGCGCGACCGCGCAGGCGGGCGCCGACGTCGATCACTTCCTCGAGGCCTTCCGCGCGACGCCCGAACTGCTGCTGCTGCGCGTGCACATTGCGCGCGCCACGGGCGACAGGCTCAACGAAGAGAAATTCTCGCGTCGCCTGCGCATCGATTTCCCGGATTCCGACCAGGCGCGGGCGCTCGCTGCGTCGGCGCGCAATCCCGGATGACCGACCCGATGGGCGCGACCGGTGGCGGGGGGCTCGGCGCACGCCTGCGCGCCGCGCGCGAGCGCGCGGGCTTCAGTTCATTGCAGGCCGCCGCCAAGCTGCACCTCGACCCGCGCATGATCGAGGCGCTCGAGTCCGAGGAGTTCTCGGCGCTCGGCGCACCCGTTTACGTGCGCGGGCACCTGCGCCGCTACGCGGAGCTCCTCGATGCGCCGGCCGACGAGCTGCTGGGCATCTACGCTGCACAGGTCGAGGCGAGCGCGCCGCCCGATCTCGCGCAGCTGAAACCGACCGAACCGATCCGCGCGACGCGCCAGCTCGCGGGGCCCGTCGTAGCCATCATCGTCGCGGGCACCGTGATCGCGGGCATCTGGCTCGCGCTCAAAGGGCTGCCGACCGCCTCGCTGCCGCGCGCCGCGGCGCCCACGGCGCAGTCCCGGCCGGTCGCGATGGCGCCGAGTCCTGGCGCAGCCGCCACGGTTTCGCCGCCGGCCGCGAGCACGGCCCCCGGCATTGTGTCGCCCGGCACCACGGCGATCGAAGCGCCGGCCGCGACGGTCGCACAGGGCGCGGTCGCGACCGGCGTGATGCGGCTGCGCCTCGTCGTCCGGGCCGACTCGTGGGTCGAGGTGCATGACGCACGCGATGCACGGGTTTACTACGATCTCGCGCACGCACCCGCCACGCTGTCGCTCGCGGGCGCGGCACCGCTGCGCGTGCTGCTGGGCTATGCGGATGGCGTTGCGATCGAAGTGGACGGGCGCGCGGTCGCGGTCCCCGCGGCCGTGCGGCGCGGACGCAGCGCGAGCTTCGTCGTCGCGTCGAACGGAGCGGTGACTGCGGCGCCATGACGAACGGTATCCAGCCCATCCGCGGCATGAACGACGTGCTGCCCGCCGAGATCGGCCTGTGGCAGCACCTCGAGGGCGCACTACGCGAGCTCGTGGCGACGTACGGCTACGAGGAGATCCGCGTGCCGATCGTCGAGCACACCGAACTCTTCAAGCGCTCGATCGGCGAGTTCACCGACATCGTCGAGAAGGAGATGTATACCTTCACCGACCAGGGCGGTGACAGCCTCACGCTGCGTCCCGAGACCACCGCGGGCATTGCGCGCGCGGCGATCTCGAACGGCCTGCTGCGCGGGCAGAAACACAAACTGTGGTGCATCGGGCCGATGTTCCGGCACGAGCGCCCGCAAAAGGGCCGCTACCGCCAGTTCCACCAGTTCGACGTCGAGGCGCTCGGCTACGAGGGCCCGGACGTCGATGCGGAGCTGATCGTGATGCTCGCGCGACTGTGGCGGATGCTTGGCCTCACCCGCGTGAAACTGCAGCTCAATTCGCTCGGCACGCCCGCCGCGCGCGCCCTTTATCGCGAACAGCTGGTCGCGTACTTCCGCGGCCATGAGGCCGCGCTCGATACCGACAGTCGTCGCCGCCTCGGCGGCAATCCGCTGCGTATCCTCGACAGCAAGAACCCGGACATGCAGGCGATCATCGCCGGCGCGCCGCTGATCGTCGATCACCTCGACCTGGAATCGCGTGCGCACTTCGAGACGCTGCAGGCGGCGCTGCGCGCCGCCGGTATCGATTTCGTGGTGAACCCGCGCCTGGTGCGCGGCCTCGACTACTATTCGCGCACCGTTTTCGAGTGGACGACGGACGCGCTCGGTGCGCAGGACGCGGTCTGTTCCGGTGGCCGTTACGACGGTCTCATCGCCCAGCTCGGCGGCGAAGCGACGCCGGCGATCGGTTTTGCCATGGGCATCGAGCGGGTCGTGGAACTCCTGCGACTGGCGAATGTCGTTCCCGTCGTGCGCGCGCCGGACGTGTACCTCGTCACGCAGGGTGAGCGCGCGGTGTCGGCTGGCCTCGCGCTCGCCGAGCAGTTGCGTGACCAGCTGCCGCAGCGGCGCGTCGCGTTCGGCCTCGGGGGCGGCAATTTCAAGGCGCAGTTCCGTCGTGCCGACCGCAGCGGCGCGCGGCTCGCGCTGGTGCTCGGCGACAGCGAGCTCGAGCGAGGCGTGATCGCGATCAAGCACCTGCGTGGCGAAGCGAATCAGATCGAATGCCCGGTGGCCGAGGTGAGTGCCCGGCTCGAGGCAGCATTGAAGGAGTAGTCGGTGGACGAATACATGTCGGAAAGCGAGCAGTGGGAGGCCGTCAAACGCTGGATGCGCGAGAACGCCATCTGGATGGTGGGCGGCGTCGTGCTCGGCGTGCTGGCGCTCGCCGGCTGGCGGGTGTGGCAGGAGCGTGTCGAGCGGCTCGCCCACGAGGCGAGCGGCCGCTACGAGCAGGCGCTCGAGGCCTTCGGCCGCAACGACCGCACGCGCGGCTACACGCTCGTCGACGAGCTGCGGCGCGATCACGACACCTCGCCTTATGCCGATCAGGGCGACCTGCTCGCCGCGCGCATTCATGTCGATGCGCGTGAGTTCGACAAGGCCGCGGAGAGCCTGAAGCGTGTCATGGACCGCTCGCACGACGCGGAACTCGCGATCGTGGCGCGCGGGCGGCTCGCGCGCGTGTACCTCGAGCAAGGCAAGCCCGACGACGCGCTCGCGCTGCTGAAGGTGGGCGAGGGCGGGGCGTTCGCGCCCGGTTTCGATGAAATCCGCGGCGACGCGTTGCTCGCGAAGGGCGACAAGAGCGGTGCGCTCACGGCGTACCGCGCGGCGCGCACCGGCGCGGCCGACGGGACCGTCGATGCAGGACTCCTCGAACTGAAGATCGTTGCGATCGAGCCGGCCGCCGGCGCAGCGGCTGTCGCCACGCCCGCCCCCGCGAAGGCGAACTGACGTGCGTCGCATTGCCTGCGCGGTCCTGCTGCTCGCACTGGCCGCCTGCTCGAAGGACACCGAGGTCAACCCGCCGGCCAAGCTCGTCGATTTCAGGCAGACGCTCGCGGTCGATCGCGTGTGGGATGCGAACGTCGGCGGCGGCGAGCCTGCGTTGCGCCTCGGTCTCGGCGTTACCGTCGTCGGCGAGCAGGTCTTTGCCGCGGGCCATGGCGGCGAGGTCGTCGCGCTCGCACTCGCGAACGGCCGCGTGCTGTGGCAGGCGAAGACCAAGGCGCGCCTGACCGGCAGCACCGGCGCGGACGCGGCGCTCATCGCCGTCGGCACGAGCGAGGGCGACGTGATCGCGCTGTCGAGCACGGACGGCAAGGAACTGTGGCGCGTGCGCGTGCGCGGTGAAGTGCTCTCGGCGCCGCTCGTCGCGCCGACCGCTATCGTCGTGCGCACGGTCGATGGCCGCCTGGTCGCGCTCGCGCGCGAGGACGGCCACGAGCTATGGAGCGTCGAACAGCAGATTCCGCGCCTCACGCTGCGGGGCGTCGCAGCGCCGGTGCTCGCGGGCGATGCCGTCGTATGCGGCTTCGACAACGGCAAGGTCGTCGGCGCGAGCCTGCGCGACGGCACCGTGTTGTGGGAAACGGCCGTCGCGCCGCCGCGCGGCCGCACCGAACTCGAGCGCCTGAGCGACATCGACTCGCGTGTGATGGTCTCGGGCGACAACGTGTTCGCGGTCGGATTCCAGGGGCGCATCGCGATGCTCGCGCTCGACACCGGCCAGATCTGGTGGTCACGCGACCTGTCGAGCTATCGTGGTCTCGCGCTCGACAACGAGAGTCTCTACGTGGCGACATCCGAAGGGGATGTGGTCGCGATGACGAGTCGCACGGGCGGCGAGACCTGGCGGCAGAAAGCGCTCGCCTATCGCGGGCTCTCCGCGCCGGTCGTACTCGGTAACTATGTCGTCGTGGCCGATTTCGAAGGCTACGTGCACTTTCTCGACCGGTCGAACGGCGCGGTCGTCGCGCGCGTGAAGTCGGGTGGCAAGCGCGTGTCGAATCCCCCGGTCGTGTCCGGCGACATGCTGATCGTGATCAACGACGACGGCCGCGTGAGCGCGTTCCGGCCGAAGGCCTGACGCGGGAAGGTGCGCCCCCCATGCTGCCCGTCGTCGCACTGGTCGGTCGCCCGAATGTCGGCAAGTCGACGCTGTTCAATGCGCTGACCCGCACGCGCGACGCAATCGTCGCCGACGTGCCGGGCGTTACTCGCGATCGCCAGTACGGCTACGGCAAGGTCGGCCCCGCCCCGTATGTCGTGATCGACACCGGCGGCATCGTCGAGCAGCCGGCCGGCATCGAAGCGCCGATGCGCGTGCAGACCGCGCGCGCGGTCGACGAGGCCGACCATCTCGTTTTCATCGTCGATGCGCGCGCCGGTGTCACGCCGCAGGACCATTTCATCGCGCGCGAGCTGCGCCGCTCGGGAAAGCGCGTCGTGCTTGCCGCGAACAAGGCGGAGGGGCTCGACAGCGACGTCGCGGTCGCCGATTTCCATGCGCTCGGTTTCGGCGAGCCGCTGCCGCTCTCGGCCGCGCACGGACAGGGCGCGCGGGAATTGATGGAGGCCGTGCTCGCGGATGTCGTGCTGCCCGAAGGTGCAGGGCCCGAGGATCAGTCGCGCGACGCGATTCGCATCGCGGTGATCGGCCGCCCGAACGTCGGCAAGTCAACGCTCGTCAATCGACTCCTCGGCGAGGAGCGCGTGATCGCGAGCGAAATGCCGGGCACCACGCGCGACAGCATCTTCGTGCCGTTTCGGCGCGACGAACGTGATTTCCTGCTGATCGACACCGCCGGCGTGCGGCGGCGATCGAAGATCGACGACTCGGTCGAGCGCGCGAGCGTCGCAAAGACGCTGCAGGCGATCGCCGAGGCGCACGTGGTCGTCGTCGTGCTCGATGCGCACGACACCGTCGGCGAGCAGGACGCGAGCGTGCTCGGGCTTGCGCTCGAGGAGGGGCGTGCGCTGCTGATCGCGGTCAACAAGTGGGACAACATTCCCATGGAGCAGCGTGAGGACATTCGCGGCAAGATCGCGCTGAAACTCGATTTCGCGCCGTTCGTGCCGGTGCATTACATTTCCGCGCGCCACGGCACGGGGGTTGGCGAACTCGCGCAGGCCGCGATCCGCGCCTTCAACGGCGCGATGCGCGAGATGCGCACGCCCGAACTCACGCGCACGCTCGAGCGTGCGATGACGCAGCACCAGCCACCGCTCGTGCGCGGCCGGCGCATCAAGCTGCGCTACGCGCACCAG
Source organism: uncultured Pseudomonadota bacterium (assembly GCA_902826635.1). GTDB lineage: Bacteria > Pseudomonadota > Gammaproteobacteria > Steroidobacterales > Steroidobacteraceae > CADEFQ01. Next base: position 5,972 of record CADEFQ010000038.1, on the reverse strand, counting down.
GGCGGGCGCAACCCGCCGCGCATCGTGATCCACGGCAACCAGACGAAGCACGTGCCGGATGCGTACCGCCGCTATCTCGCAAACGTGTTCCGCGAAACGTTCGATCTTTTCGCCTCGCCCGTTGCGGTCGAGTTCCGGACCGATTCGAACCCGTACGATCGAGGCGTACGCAAGCCCGCCCAGCGCCGGAAACCGGGGAAGCGCGGGAAGTCAGCGCGCGGCGGTGGGCGCGGCCAGCGGCAGAAATAGCGCGGGATCCACGGACGCGCGATTCAGGATCACGCCCCAGTGCAGATGGGGCCCGGTCACGCGGCCGGTGGCGCCGACCTTGCCGATCGTTTCGCCCGTCTTCACCACCTGCCCCGGCGCGACTCCGATCGCGGAAAGATGGCAGTACATCGTGACGAGCCCCTGGCCGTGGTCCAGCAGGATCGTGTTGCCGTTGAAGAAGAAATCGCCCGTGTCGAGTACGCGGCCGTCGGCGGGTGCGATCACGGCGGTGCCGGTCGCGGCTGCGATGTCCATGCCGGTGTGCGGATTGCGCGGCTGGCCGTTGAAGAAACGGCGCAGGCCGTAGGAACTCGAGCGCGGGCCCGGCACGGGCTGCAGCAGGGCCAGCGTCGGCGGCGGCTCGGCTGAGTACGTCGCGAGCGCAGCGAGGATGCGCGTGCGCTCCGCATCGACGCGCGCGAGGTCTTCCTTCGAGAGATCCACCTGGCCCGGCTTCACCTTCAAGTGCTGGCTCGCGTACTTCTTGTCGGCGATGTCGGCACGAACGCGTCGCTCTGCGCCGTCCGGCGATTTCACGAGGAGTTCAACCGGCCCCACGGCCTGGGACAGCGGCAGCCCGACGACCGCCGTCCAATGGTCCTGCTCGCGTACGACCAGGGTGCGCGCGCCGTCGAGCGTGACGACGGGGGCGTGTGCATCGCCTGTCGCGAGCGGGCCCAGATCGACGACGAGCACGCCGCCGGGCACCGCGCTCGCGCGGGGCAACGCGGGATCCGCGGGGTCCGCGGGGGCGGCCGCGGCCATCGCCGAGGCGAGCGCGGCTATCGTGAGTGCGCAGAGTGCGGGGCGCAGGATTTTTCGAATCATCATTCCTCCAGCACGCGCGAGCGGAACTGCCCAGCGGCGACACGCGTGATCAAAGTGTCACCCGCCGCGAGTGTCGCCGCGTCGGTCACGAGGGCCCCGCCGCGCTCATGCGTGACGACGGCGAAGCCGCGCCGCAGGGTTGCGAGCGGGCTCACGGCATCGAGCGTGCGGCTCGCTAGATCGAGGCGGTGCAGGCCGCGTGCGAGCTCGCCCTGCATCGCGCGTCCGACGCGCCGCGCGAGTTCGGCGACGCGATGGTGCTGCCCGAGTGCCGCCGCGCGCATCGCGAGCGCGAGCCGCTGCTCGAGCTCGTCCATGCGCTGCACGGACTGCGCGACGCGAACGGCGGGTGACACCCTCTGCATTCGATCGCCGATCCGCTCGAGCGTCGCGGCCGCTTCGCGCAGCACGCGTCCGCCTGCCGCGAGCAGGCGCTGCTCGATGCGCGCGAGTGATTGCAGCCACGCGCGGCTGTCGGGTACCGCGAGTTGCGCGGCGGCTGACGGTGTCGGCGCGCGCAGGTCTGCGACGAAATCCGCGATCGTGAAATCGATTTCGTGGCCGATGCCCGTGATCACCGGCATCGGCATCGCGCGAATCGCCCGCGCGACGCGCTCGTCGTTGAACGCCCACAGGTCCTCGATCGAGCCGCCGCCGCGCGCGACGATCAGCAAGTCGCAATCTTCACGTCTCGCGGCGAGATCGAGCGCGGCGAGGATGCCCGGCACGGCGGCCGCGCCCTGCACCGGCGTCGGGTAGATCAGCACCGCCGCGGGCGCGAAGCGCCGGCCGAGCACATGCAGGATGTCGCGCACCGCGGCACCGGTGGGGGAGGTCACGACGCCGATCCGCCTGGGCACCGCCGGCAACGGGCGCTTGCGACCCTCGTCGAAGAGGCCCTCGGCCTTGAGCTTGTCTCGCAGCCGCTCGAATTCGCGCTGCAGCGCCCCGAGCCCGGCTTCCTCGAGGTTCTCGACGATCAACTGGAAATCGCCGCGCGGCTCGTAGAGGCTCACGCGCCCGCGCGCGACGACGGCTATGCCGTCCTTCGGCGCGAACTTCACCGAGCCGCTTTTCTGCCGGAACATCGCGCAGCGGATCTGCGCGTCGCGGTCCTTCAGCGAGAAATACCAGTGGCCGGAGGCGGGTCGGGCGAGGTTCGAGATCTCGCCCTCGACCCAGACACCGGGGAGCCCCTGCTCGAGCAGCAGGCGCACCTCGCGGTTGAGGCGGCTGACGGTGTAGAGGTTGCGTTCCTGGGCCATGGGCGGCCCCATTGTAGCGGCGCGAACGCGCCTTTACGGGCGGCCGGGCGGTGCGTACAATGCCGCGTCCAATTCCCTTGGACAAATCCCAGCGATGCGTATCCTCGAAGAAGCACTGACCTTCGACGATGTCCTGTTAGTACCCGCCTACTCGGAAGTTCTGCCGCGCGAAGTCGATCTCTCGACCCAGCTCACGCGCGCGATCCGCCTCAATCTCCCGCTGATGTCGGCCGCCATGGATACGGTGACCGAGGCCCGCCTCGCCATCACGATGGCGCAGGAAGGCGGCATCGGCATCATCCACAAGAGCATGACCGTCGAGGCGCAGGCGCGCGAAGTCTCCCGCGTCAAGAAGTTCGAAAGTGGCGTGATCCGTGACCCGATCACGGTGACGCCGGAGATGACGATCCGGCAAGTCATCGACCTCACCCACGCGCGCGGCATTTCCGGTGTGCCGGTCGTCAAGGGCAGGAAGGTCGTCGGCATCGTCACGCACCGCGACCTGCGCTTCGAGGAAAAGCTCGACGCCCCCGTGTCGACCGTGATGACGCCGCAGGAGCGCCTCGTCACCGTGCGCGAGAACGCGCCGAAGGAAGACGTGCTGCTGCTGCTGCACAAGCACCGCATCGAGAAAGTGCTCGTGGTCGGCAACGACTTCGAGCTGCGCGGCATGATTACCGTGAAGGATTTCCAGAAGGCGCGTGAGTTCCCGCGCGCGTGCAAGGACGAGGGCGGGCGCCTGCGCGTCGGCGCGGCGGTCGGCACCTCGCCCGACACGCTCGATCGCGTCGCGGCGCTCCAGGAAGCGCACGTCGACGTCGTGGTCGTCGATACCGCGCACGGCCACTCGCGCGGCGTGCTCGAGATGGTAAAAAAGGTGAAGGCGAAGTGGCCCGAACTGCAGGTGATCGCCGGCAATATCGCGACGCCTGAAGCCGCAGCTGATCTCGTCAAGGCCGGCGCCGATGCGGTCAAGGTCGGCATCGGCCCCGGCTCGATCTGCACCACGCGCGTCGTCGCGGGTGTGGGGGTGCCGCAGATCTCGGCCGTCTCGAACGTCGCCGAGTCACTCGCGAAGCAGGGCGTGCCGTTGATTGCCGACGGCGGCATCCGCTACAGCGGCGATGTCGCGAAGGCGATCGTCGCGGGCGCGCATGCGGTGATGATCGGCGGCCTTTTCGCCGGCACCGAAGAATCGCCCGGTGAGGTCGAGCTGTATCAGGGCGGCTCGTACAAGTCGTATCGCGGCATGGGCTCGCTCGGCGCGATGGCCGAACGCCACGGCTCGAGCGACCGCTACTTCCAGGACACCACGGCCGAACTCGAGAAGCTCGTGCCCGAAGGCATCGAGGGTCGCGTGCTGTACAAGGGCAGCCTCGTCTCGATCCTGCACCAGCTTGCCGGCGGCCTGCGCGCCGCGATGGGCTACACGGGCAGCCAGGACATCACCGAAATGCGCACCCGCCCGAAATTCGTGCGCATGACGAGCGCGGGCGTGCGGGAAAGCCACGTGCACGACGTCACGATCACGAAGGAAGCGCCCAACTACCGTGTCAGATAAGGACCTGCACGAGGATCGCATCCTGATCCTCGATTTCGGCGCCCAGTACACGCAGCTCATCGCACGGCGAGTCCGCGAGCTCGGCGTCTACAGCGAAATCCATCCGTGGGACATCACGGACGAGGAAGTCCGCCGCTTCCGCCCCAAGGGTGTCATTCTTTCAGGCGGCCCGGAATCCACCACCGAAGCGCAGGCGCCTGTGGCGCCGCGCGCGGTGTTCGAGCTCGGCGTCCCGGTGCTCGGCATCTGCTACGGCATGCAGACGATGGCGATGCAGCTCGGCGGGCGCGTCGCGACCAGCGACCACCGCGAGTTCGGCTACGCCGAAGTGACCGCGACCGCGCCCTGTCGCCTGCTTGACGGTATCGCCGATCGCGAGGACGGCGAGCGTCGCGCCGTACTCGACGTGTGGATGAGCCACGGCGACCGCGTCGAGGCGATTCCTCAGGGCTTTCGCACCGTAGGCACGAGCGCGAACGCCCCGTTCGCGGCGATGGCCGACGAAACGCGCCGCTACTACGGCGTGCAGTTCCATCCCGAAGTCACGCACACGCGCCAGGGTGCGCGCCTGCTCGAGCGCTTCGTGCGCGACATCTGCGGTGCGCAAGCGCTCTGGACGGTCGGCAACATCATCGAGGATGCGATCGCGCGAGTGCGCGCGCAGGTTGGAAAGGGCAAGGTGCTGCTGGGCCTCTCCGGCGGCGTCGATTCCTCGGTGGTCGCGGCGCTGCTGCACCGGGCGATCGGCGAGCAACTTGTCTGCGTGTTCGTCGACCATGGCCTGCTGCGACTCGACGAGGGTGACCAGGTGATGCGCACCTTCGCGCAGAACCTTGGCGTCAAGGTCATTCGCGTGAACGCGGCGGAGCGCTTCTACGGAGCGCTCGCCGGCGTCACCGATCCCGAGCAGAAGCGCAAGATCATCGGGCGCCTGTTCATCGAGATCTTCGACGAGGAGTCCCACAAGCTCGAGGGCGTGCAGTTCCTCGCGCAGGGCACGATCTATCCTGACGTCATCGAATCGGCGGGCGCGCGCACCGGCAAGGCCCACGTGATCAAGTCGCACCACAACGTCGGCGGCCTGCCCGAGAACATGCGCATGCAGCTCGTCGAGCCGCTGCGCGAGCTCTTCAAGGATGAAGTGCGCGAGATGGGCGTCGCACTCGGCCTGCCGCGCGAGATGGTCTACCGGCATCCTTTCCCGGGCCCGGGCCTCGGCGTGCGGATCCTCGGCGAGGTCAAGGCCGAGTTCGCTGCATTGCTGCAGCGGGCGGACGCGATCTTCATCGAAGAGCTGCGCCGCCATGGCTGGTACGACAAGACGAGTCAGGCGTTTGCGGTGTTCCTGCCGGTGCGCTCGGTCGGCGTGATGGGCGACGGCCGCCGCTACGACTACGTGATCGCGCTGCGCGCGGTCGAGACAGTCGATTTCATGACCGCGCATTGGGCGCACCTGCCGTACGATTTCCTCGATGTCGTGTCGCGACGGATCGTCAATGAGGTGCGGGGGATTTCCCGTGTCGTTTATGACATTTCGGGGAAGCCGCCGGCCACCATTGAGTGGGAGTGATTTTGAGCCTTTCGTGGTCTATTGCCACACCGCTAAATCACTACTTAAGTCGCTGATAAATAATAAATAACCTTTCGCGACCTTTCGCGACCTATCGCCATCCATCCGCGCCAAGCGAATGACTCTGACGGTAAAAGTGACGGTAAACGATTTGAGTGCCCCTTGAGGGTTCCATTTTTACCGTCAGAAGATTGATGGGCCGGAAAGCGAAAAAACGTCGGAATTACAGGGAAAAAATGGCAGAAACCCGCGATTTCCGCTGCGTGAATTGAGCTAAACGGGCTTCTGACGGTAAAATATGGGCCACACCAAAACGGGGGCCCGCCATGCTTTCCGATATCGCCCTGAAGAAGCTCAAATCCCGGGAAAAGCCGTACAAAGTGACGGACCGGGACGGAATGTACGTGACGGTATCGACGGCCGGGACGATCACGTTCCGGTTCGACTACCGGATCAGCAACCGGCGCGAGACCCTCAC
>CADEFQ010000037.1:24648-27935 GCA_902826635.1 uncultured Pseudomonadota bacterium | reverse complement strand
GGCGCGGCGGTGGTGGTGATGGCCTTCGATGAGCACGGCCAGGCGGACACCGTCGAGCGCAAGATCTCGATCTGCGAGCGTTCTTACCGGCTGCTCACCGAGCAAGCGGGTTTTCCGCCCGAGGACATCATCTTCGATCCGAACATCTTCGCGATCGCGACCGGCATCGAGGAGCACAACGGCTACGGCCTCGCGTTCATCGAAGCGACGCGCGAGATCAAGCGCCGACTGCCCCACGCGAGGGTGTCGGGCGGCGTCAGCAACGTCTCGTTCTCGTTTCGCGGCAACGACCCGGTGCGCGAGGCGATGCATTCGGTATTCCTCTACCACGCGATCCGTGCCGGGATGGACATGGGCATCGTGAACGCGGGCCAGCTCGCGATCTACGAGGGCATCGATCCGGCGCTGCGCGATGCCTGCGAAGACGTGATCCTGAACCGCCGCGCCGACGCGACGGAACGCCTGCTCGAGCTGGCCCAGCGCTTCAAGGGCGGCAAGACCGAGCGCCGCGAGGCCGATCTGGCCTGGCGTGCGCTGCCCGTCGCGAAGCGGCTCGAGCACGCGCTGGTGAAGGGCATCGACGACTTCGTCGTGCAGGATACGGAAGAGGCGCGGCTCGCGACCGATCGCCCGATCACGGTGATCGAGGGCCCGCTGATGGACGGCATGAACGTCGTCGGCGACCTCTTCGGCGCCGGCAAGATGTTCCTGCCGCAGGTGGTGAAGAGCGCGCGCGTGATGAAGAAGGCCGTCGCGCATCTCATACCCTATATCGAGCAATCGAAGGAAGGCCGTTCGCGCTCGAACGGCAAGATCGTGCTCGCGACCGTCAAGGGTGACGTGCACGACATCGGCAAGAACATCGTCGGGGTCGTGCTCCAGTGCAACAACTTCGAGGTCGTCGACCTCGGCGTGATGGTGCCTTGCGAGCAGATCCTTGAAGCCGCGCGGCGCGAGGAGGCCGACCTGATCGGCCTTTCGGGCCTGATCACACCCTCGCTCGACGAAATGGTGCACGTGGCGCGCGAAATGAAGCGCCAGGGGATGAACCTGCCGCTGCTGATCGGCGGGGCGACCACGTCGCCCGCGCATACCTCCGTGAAAATCGCGCCGCAGTACCCCGTCGGGGTCGTATACGTGAAGGACGCATCGAGGTCGGTGAGCGTGTGCCAGTCGCTGATCACCGAAGAGCTGCGCGGGCCGTTCATCGAGAAGGCCGCACTCGAGCACGAGCGCCGTCGCGAGCAGCACGCCGGCAAGAGCGTCAAGCAACCCGAGCTCACGATCGAGGCCGCGCGCGCGAATCGCCATCCCATCGACTGGCGCAGCGTGCAGCCCGTGCGTCCGGCGGCGCTCGGGGTGCAGGTGTTCCGCGACTATCCACTCACCGAGCTGCTGCCGTTCGTCGACTGGATGCCGTTCTTCAACGCGTGGGAGTTCGCGGGGAAATTCCCCGACATCCTCACGGACCCCATCGTGGGGGAAGCGGCCAGCAATCTTTACGGCGATGCCCGGCGCATGCTGAAGCAGCTTGTCGCGGAGCGCTGGCTCACCGTGAACGCGGTGGTCGGCCTGTGGCCGGCCAACGCGGTCGGCGACGACATCGAAGTCTATGGCGACGAGGCGCGCGGCAGCGTGCTCACGACGCTGTCGCACCTGCGCCAGCAGAAGCGCAAGCCCGAGGGGCACGCGCATTCCTGCCTCGCGGACTATGTCGCGCCGCGCGATAGCGGCGTGCGCGACTTCATCGGTGGATTCGCCGTCACGGCGGGGCTCGGCATCGAACCGCACCTCGAGCGGTTCCGTGCGGCGCACGACGATTACTCCGGCATCATCCTCAAGGCGATTGCCGACCGGCTTGCGGAGGCCACGGCCGAGCACTTCCACGAACGCGTGCGCCGCGAGCTGTGGGGATACGCCCCGCAGGAGCAGCTCACGAACGACGAACTGATCAGCGAGAAATATCGCGGCATCCGGCCCGCACCGGGCTATCCCGCCTGCCCCGATCACACGGAGAAGGCGAAGTTGTGGCAGCTGCTCGACGCCGAGCGTCGCGCGGGCATCCAGCTCACGGAATCGTTCGCGATGTACCCGACCGCCGCCGTGAGCGGCTGGTATCTCTCGCACCCGGCGTCGCACTATTTTGCCGTCGGCAAGATCGCGCGCGACCAGGTGGAGGATTACGCCCGCCGCAAAGGCTGGACGCTGGCGGAGGCGGAGCGCTGGCTGGCGCCGAACCTGGGGTATGAGCCGGGCTGATGGCCGGCGCTTGCGTGCTGCCCGCAGTCGTGTTAATAGTTGCGCATTCGTTTAACAATTAAGACTCGGAGGAACGAATATGCGACCGACTCCGCCGGGGTGGCCACGGATTTCCTGCAGTGTGTATTACGAAGACCCGGCGCGCGCGATCGACTGGCTCGCCCGTGCCTTTGGTTTCGAGGTGCGCCTCAGGATCGAGGGTGAGGGTGGGCGGATCGAGCATTCGGAGCTCACCTATGGCGACGGCCTCATTTCTGTGGGCGGCGCGGGCGCCGCGAGCACGCACCGCGAGCGCTCGTTCCCCGCGAGTCCCCGATCGATCGGCGATCGCAACACGCAGGCGCTCTGCATCTACGTCGATGACGTCGACGCGCACTGCGCGCAAGCGCGCGAGTCCGGTGCACGCATCGACATGGAGCCGACCACCACCGACTACGGCGATGATTACTGGGCCGACCGCTCCTATCTCGCGGTCGACCCCGAAGGGCATCGCTGGTGGTTCATGCAGCGCATGAGCACGCACGGGCAATGACGCGCGCCGCGCGCCGCGGGGGCGAGGTGGGCAGCGCCGCTGAACTCGATGCGGCGCTGGCGGCGCTCGCCGATCCCGCGCGGCGCGCCGTGGTCGAGCGGCTGCGCGCAGGGCCGACGCGCGCCGGCGATCTCGCGCGCGAGCTTGCGATGAGCGCGCCACGCATGAGCCAGCACCTGCGCGCGCTGCGACGGGGCGGGCTCGTCGAAGAAACGGGCTTCGAGGATGACGCGCGCGTGCGCCTGTACCAGCTACGCCCCGAGCGTTTCACGATGTTGCGCGGCTGGGCCGAGGGCATCGAATCGTTCTGGGCTGGTGAACTTCAGGCGTTTGCGCGCTACGCGGCGCAGCGCCGGCGCGGGCGGCGATGACGCCGAAGGACGACGCGCGCGCCACGCCCGGCGATCAGGTGAAGGTGAGCGTTACGGTGGCGATTGCGCCGCCCGAGGCGTTCAGCATCTTCACGCGCGAGACCGATCTATGGTGGCGCCGCGGG
>CADEFQ010000037.1:0-24548 GCA_902826635.1 uncultured Pseudomonadota bacterium | reverse complement strand
GCCCGAGGCGTTCAGCATCTTCACGCGCGAGACCGATCTATGGTGGCGCCGCGGGGTGCGATTCCGCGCTGGCGGGCGCGCACCGGGCGCGCTGCATTTCGAGCCCCGGCCGGGAGGGCGCCTGTTCGAGGAATTCCACGGTGACGCGGGGCCGCAGCTCGTCGAGTTCGGGCGAATCACCGCCTGGGAGCCGCCGCAGCGGTTGTGCTTCGAGTGGCGCAACGTGAACTTCGCACCGGGCGAAAAGACCGATGTGGAGGTGCGTTTCGAATCAATCCCGGGCGGCACCCGGGTCACCGTGATCCACCGCGGATGGGCGACCCTGCCGCCGAATCATCCGGCGCGCCACGGCAAGGACACGGTCGCGTTCGTGCGGATGATCGGGTTGTGGTGGGGCGATCTGCTCAGCGCGCTTCGCGAACACGTGGCACGCCGCCCGTAGCGGCGGGCGCCTCGAGCCCCGCCATCTGCCGCAGGATCCAGTCGCGGCGTCGCTGCACGTAGGGTGACGGCGCATCGGCACGATAGCGGCGCGGGTTCGGCAGCACGGCCGCGAGCGTGGCCGCCTCGACGCGGTTGAGCCGATCGGCGCTCTTTCTCCAGAACGCCTGCGCAGCCGCTTCGACGCCGTATACACCGCGCCCGAACTCCGCGATGTTGAGATACACCTCGAGGATCCGCGCCTTGGGCCACAACGTCTCGATCAGTACGGTGAACCAGACCTCGAAGCCCTTGCGAACCCACGAGCGGCCGCGCCACAGGAACAGGTTCTTCGCGACCTGCTGGCTGATCGTGCTCGCGCCGCGCACGCGCTTGCTGCGGACGTTGTGTTCGGCCGCCTTGCGGATCGCCTCGAAGTCGAAGCCCGCGTGCTCCGAGAACAGTTGATCCTCGGCAGCGACGACGGCGCGTGCGCAGTAGCGCGACATCCGCGGCGCATCGACCCAGGTCTGGCGCAGGCGATATTTCGTGTCGCCCGCGCGCCAGGCCTCGATGCGCGACTCGAGCATCACGGCGCTCGTCCACGGATCAACCCAGCGCAACGTCAGCACTGCGAGCGCGGACAGCAGCAGGAAGCCGACAATGACGAGCAGGGCGGCGCGCGCGATTCGCGCACCGAGTCCCTTGCGTGCCATGTGCCGTCCCGGCCCCGTCAGGTCTCGATGCGCCGCGCCGCCACGACGACGACGTCGTCGACCGGCACGTCGCTGTGGCCCTTCGACCGGCCGGTCTTCACCTTCGCGATCTTGTCGACCGTGTCCATGCCGGCGGTGACGCGGCCGAACACCGCATAGCCATAGTTGCCGGGCGCGTGATCGAGGAACCCGTTGTCGACGAGATTGACGAAGAACTGCGAGGTCGCGCTGTTGATGTCATTGGTGCGCGCCATCGAGAGCGTGCCGCGCAAGTTCTTGAGGCCGTTTTTTGCCTCGTTCTGGATCGGCGCGCGCGTGTCCTTCTGCGCAAGGCCCGCGGTCATGCCGCCGCCCTGGATCATGAAGCCGGGAATCACGCGGTGAAAGATCGTCCCGTCGAAAAAGCCGGCCTCGACATAGGCCAGGAAATTGGCGGCGGAAAGCGGCGCTTCCTTGTCGTTCAACTCGATGTCGAAGCTGCCGAGGTTCGTCTCGAAACGGATCATGGGAGTCCTGCTGGTGGGAATGGGGGCCACTGGGCGCTGGTCACGCGGTCGTGACCGGCGAGATCGGGGGCGCAGCGTACGTGACGAAAGCCGCGCGCGACAAGCATTGCAGCGACATCGGGGCCCTGAGCGGCGCCGTGTTCGAGCACGATCGAGCCACCCGGATGCAGGTGTAAGGGTGCGCCGTCGACAATGATTCGCAGCGCGGCGTACCCGTCGCCTTCGGGTGTCAGCGCCATCCGGGGTTCGTGGCGCAATGCGGGAACGTCGAGCGCCGCGTCGTCCGCGGCGACGTACGGCGGGTTGCTGACGATCAGGTCGAACCGCCGGCCGGCAAGCGCCTCGTACCAGCGACCTTCGACGAACTCGACGCGCTCGAGGCCGAGTGCGCGGGCATTGCCGCGCGCCACGCCGAGCGCGGACGGCGACGCGTCGGTGGCGGTGACCTGCCAGGCGGGGCGTTCGTGCGCGAACGCGAGCGCAATACAGCCGCTGCCGGTGCCGAGATCGACGAGCGCGGGCGGGTGCGCGGGCGCGGACCCTGCGTCCAGGCCGCGTGCATCGCCGAGGGCGAGTGCGCGAGCGACGACGGCTTCGGTTTCGGGTCTCGGCACGAGTACATCGGGCGTGACGTTGAAACGCAGCGACCAGAACTCACGCTCGCCCGCGAGATACGCGAGCGGTTCCCCGCGTGCGCGACGCGCGACCCAGTCGCGCACGCGCGCGAGCTCTGTCGCGCCGATGCGTCGTTCCGGGTGCGCGAGCAGCGTGGCGCGACCGATTCGCAGTGCGGAAACGAGCAACGCCTCCGCCTCGCGGCGCGCGTTGGCGCCATCGATCGCCGTGCCGGCTGCCAGCGCGGCGGTCACGGCGGCGAGCAGCTGACCCAGTGCGGCCGTGCCGTCGAGTGCGACTGCCTCGCCGATCGCGGCGACCTCGTCTGTTAAAGTCGTGCCCATGTCTTCCGCCATTCTGCCATTTGGACAGCCGCCGGCTGTCCGTGAAGTGATCGAGGCGAGCCTGCGGCTCTTCGGGCGCTCGGTGCTGCCGTGCCTGCCGCTCGCCACCATCGGGACGCTGCTCGGACAGCTGCCCTCGGCCTACGATGTGGCCGTCCACGGCAAGCCAATGCCACTGACGGCCGCGTCGCTAGCCGACAAGGATGGCCAGTGGTGGGCGCTCTACGTCCTTGGCACGCTTGCCGGCCTCGTGGTGTGGGCGATCGTGCTCGCGAAGCAGCAACGGATCGCGACGGGCGAGGGCACCTCCGCGGCCGTCGGCGCAACGGTCGCGCGCTTGCCCGCGATCGTGGGCTTCTGCGTCGTGAGCATCGTCGTCGTGCTGCTCGCGTCGCTGCCGTTCGGTGTCATCGCCGCACTCATTCCGCTGCCGACGGGCCTGCGCAGCGCGCTGATCCTGCTGCCGATCCTCGCCACGAGCGCGGCCGTGAGCCTCGGCTGGCCGTCCCTCGTGCTCGACGGGCGCGGGCCGATCGCTGCGGTGAGCATCGGCCTTCGCCTCGCGGTGACCCACGCGCGACGGCTCGCGCTGGTGGTCGTCGCCATTCTCGCGACGCTCATCGTGATGGTGATCGTCGCGGGACTTGCGGTCGCGGTCATCACCGGCATCGCGAGCCCGGCGGGCGCGGCGGTGCAAGGCAGTCTTTCGGCGGCGGTCGTGCTGCTCGCGGCGGCGTTGGCGGTGCTTTATCTCAGCGCGTTCCTGCTCGTCATCTTTGATGATCTGAGGGTGCGCGCGACGCGCGCATCGGGTCCTTAGCCCTCCTGCGCGAGCATTGCCGCCTGATATTCCTGCCGTAACGGCTCGATCAGGTCGCCGAGCGCGCCGTCCATCACGTCATCGAGCCGATAGAGCGTGACGTTGACGCGATGGTCGGTGACGCGCCCCTGCGGGAAATTGTAGGTGCGGATGCGTTCCGAGCGATCGCCGCTGCCGACCTGGCTCTTGCGCGCGGCCGCTTCGGCCGCGTTGCGCTTCTCGGTCTCGGCCGCGAGCAGACGCGCCGAGAGCAGCGCCATGGCCCGCGAGCGGTTCTTGTGCTGTGAGCGTTCATCCTGGCACTCGACCACGATGCCCGACGGCAGGTGCGTGATGCGGATCGCCGAATCGGTCTTGTTGACGTGCTGGCCGCCCGCGCCCGAGGAGCGAAACGTGTCGATGCGCAGGTCGGCCGGATTCACTGCGACGTCATCGACGTCATCGAGCTCGGGCAGGACCGCCACGGTGCAGGCCGAGGTGTGGATGCGCCCCTGCGCCTCGGTCGCGGGGACCCGCTGCACGCGATGCGTGCCCGCCTCGAAGCGGAACCACGAATAGGCGCCCTTGCCGACGATGCGGCAGATCACCTCGCGGTAGCCGCCGTGTTCGCCGGGGCTCTGGGAAATGAGCTCCACCGACCAGCCGCGACGTTCCGCATAGCGCGTGTACATGCGCAGCAGGTCGCCGGCGAAGATCGCGGCTTCGTCGCCGCCGGTGCCCGCGCGCACTTCGAGGAAGATGTTGCGCTCATCGTGCGGATCTTTTGGCACGAGGAGCTCGCGCAGCGCCAGTTCGTCGGCGGCGATCGTGGCTTCAAGATGCCGCGCTTCTTCCTCGCCGAGGCTGCGCAGTTCCGGGTCGGCGCCGGTCGCCAGCTCGCGCACCGCAGTGAGTTCGCGCTCGAGCGCGAGGAACTGCCGATAGCGCGCCGCGAGCGGCTCGAGCCGCGCGTACTCCATCGACAGCTCGCGAAACTCGCGCGAACGACCGGCGATGTCGGGGTCGGCGAGCAGCCGCCCGACCTCTTCGGTGCGATCGAGCGAACGATCGAGGCGTTGGCGTATCGAGTCTTTCATGCGGGTGCGGAATTCTCCGGGATCGGGGCGCCTTCCGCTATAGTGCGGCCCATGCGATGGATCATTTTCAGCGTCGCCGCCGCGACGCTGGCTGCCTGCGCCACCGAAGCCGAAAAGCCGGCAGCGACCGATGCGAGCGCCGCCACGATCGTCGCTGAAATGGCGCTCGAACGCGGTGACTGCCGCACCGCCTCCGGGCAGTACGCGAAGGCGGCGACTGCGCCGAACGCGCCCGAGGCGACGATCCGGCGCGCGCTCGAAGTCGCGCTCGACTGCCAGCAGTTCCCGATCGCGGCGCAGATCGCGCCGCTGTGGCGCAAACGCGCGCCCGGTAGCGCCGATGCGGCCCGGCTCGCCGGAGTGGTCGCCTTGCGTCTCGGCCAGAACTCCGCAGCGGCCGACTCGTTTCGCGATGCCGTGCGACTCGCGGGCGAGGATCCGGGCAAGGCGCTCGCGGAACTTGCGCAGGCGGCGTCGAGCACCGGCAACGACTACGGCGCCTACCGCGCGCTGCGTCAAGCGATCGACCCGGGCAAGCTCGATGCGCCGGCGCTCGTGCTCCTCGGCGACCTTGCGCTCGAGGGCTTCGTGTTTCGCGATGCCCGCGTGCTCGCCGAATCGGCGATCGCGCGCGATCCGCAATCGGCGGACGCGCAAGCGCTGCTTGCGCGCGTGCTCGCGGGCAGCGAGGATGCCAACGGTGCGCTCGCCGCGGCCAACGCCGCGCGCCGCATCGATCCCAAGGGGCACGCTTTCGCGCTTGCGGAAACACTGGTTCAGCTCGACCGGATCGAAGAGGCGCATCTCGAATTCGAGCGCCTGCTGCAGGACGACGACGCGGGGCCCGAAGCGGAACGGCGGCTCGCGCTCCTCGCATTTCGCGAAGGCGACATCGAGGAAGCCGCCGGGCGCTTCAGCCAGCGCCTGCGCACCGGTGACGATCCGGCGGAAGCGCTTTTCTATCTCGGCGCGCTCGCCGAACGACACGGCAACCGGCAGGCCGCGTTCGACATGTACAACCGTCTCGTCGAAGCCGGGGCGGGCATGCTCGCCCGGCGCCGGGCGGCCGTCGTCCTGATGGACCAGGGCAAACGCGATGCCGCCCTCGCGATGCTCGACGCGGAAGCCACCGACAAACCGCAAGCGACGGTCGATGTCGCGCTGGCCAAGGCCGCGCTGCTCCTTGAAAACGACGCTGCCGGCGATGCGCTGCGGCTCCTCGACACGACACTCGCGCACTTTCCGGGGCACCCCGGCATCGAGTACCAACGCGCGCTCACGCTCGAGGCCGCCGGGCGCGTGGACGAATCGATCGCCGCGTTCGATGCGTTGCATCGCCAGCGCCCGGAGGACCCGGGCCTGATGAATGCGCTCGGGTATACGCTCGCGGATCACCACAAGAACCTGCCGCGCGCGAGCCGGCTCATCGACGCCGCGCTCGCGCTGACGCCGGACAACCCGGCGATCCTCGACAGCCAGGGCTGGGAGCGCTACCGGCGCGGTGCGGCCGAACAGGCGCTCGCGCCGCTGACACGCGCGTATCGCCTGTCACGCGATACGGAGATCGCGGCTCACTGGGGTGAAGTGCTGTGGTCGCTCGGCCGCGAGGGCGAAGCGCGCACCGTGTGGGCGCGTGCGCTCGCGCGCGATCCGGACTCGCGGCTGCTCAAGGGCACCATCGGGCGATTCCTCCCGGCGCCGTCACCGTGATCCGGCTCATCCTCGCCTTCACGGTCGCGGCGCTCGCCGCGGCCTGCGTGAGCGCACCGGTACGCGAGGCCGTACCGATGCCATGGCCCGAGCGCCGCGCGGCGCTGCAGGCTGACGATGCCTTCGCGTTGAATGGCCGGGTCGCGATCAGCGCGCCCGGCGGCAGCGGCGTCAACGCGACGCTGCGCTGGCAGCAGGAAGGCGATCTGTCGCGCGTGTCGCTCGACGGACCGCTCGGCATCGGCGGCGCGCAAGTCGAACTGCGCGGCGATCACCTCGAGCTTCGCACGTCGCGCGGCGAGGAGCTGCAGGGCGACGCGGCGCGCGCCGAACTCGAGCGTCGCGTGGGCTTCGCCTTGCCGCTCGTCGCGCTGCGCTACTGGGTGCGTGGCGTGCCGGCGCCCGCCGAGGCCGCCGAAGAAGTGGTCGATGAAACGCACCAGCGGCTCACCCGCCTCGTGCAGGATGGGTGGGCGATCGACTATCCGGCCTATCTCGACGGCGCAACGATCGATCTGCCGCGGCGCCTCTCGGCGCGGCGAGGCGAGACGCGGGTCCAACTCGTCGTCGATCGCTGGACACCATGAGCGGCGAGCCCGCGAGGTGCTGGCCGGCACCCGCGAAGTTGAACCTTTTCCTGCACATCACCGGCCGGCGCCCGGACGGCTATCACGAGCTGCAGACCGCCTTTCAGCTCCTCGATTTCGCGGATTCGATCGAGATCGAACCGACCGGCGACAGCGCCATCACCCGGCTCGAGGGGCCCACCGGCGTGCCGGCGGACGAGGATCTGGCGGTGCGCGCGGCGCGGGCGCTCAAGGTGGCGACCGGCTCGGGGCGGGGCGCGCGGCTCAAGGTCCATAAGCGCATTCCAATGGGCGGCGGGCTCGGCGGGGGCAGCTCGGACGCCGCCACGGTGCTGGTGGCACTCAACGAGCTGTGGAAAACAGGGCTCGATCTGTCGCGATTGGCGTCGATCGGCGCCGAACTGGGCGCGGACGTGCCGGTTTTTGTCTACGGCCGATCGGCCTGGGCGGAAGGCATTGGGGAGCGTCTGCAGCCGATCGAGCTTCCCGAACGGTGGTTCGTGGTGCTCGATCCGGGGGTCGCGGTGGCCACCCGCGACGTGTTCCAGGCCCCTGAATTGACACGAAATTCCGCCCTCATCACAATACGCGGCCTTTTTGAGGCGGGGACCCGCAACGATTGCGAACCGGTGGTTCGCGCGCGGTTTCCGGTGGTGCGCGACGCGCTCGACTGGCTCGGTCGGTTTGCGCAGGCGCGGCTCACCGGCACCGGGTCCTGCGTGTTCGCTGCGTTCGAGAGCGCGGCGGCGGCGGAGCGGGTCGCGGCGCGCGTGCCGGACGAGTGGCGCGGTTATGTGGCGCGGGGGCTCAATCGCTCGCCGCTGCACGCGCAGCTTGCGCGGTTGCGAGGCGAGGAATAGGGCGTGAACGGTTTCCGCTGGGGCGTCGCCAAGTGGTAAGGCAGCGGGTTTTGATCCCGCCATTCGGAGGTTCGAATCCTTCCGCCCCAGCCAGACGAAAGAAGGTCTAGTGTCGGATTCGGCGTCGATGGCGTTGTTCGCGGGTAACGCCAACCCCCAGCTCGCGCAGGACATCGCGCGGCACTTGCTGCAACCGCTCGGGCGGGCGTTCGTGGGCAAGTTCAGCGACGGCGAAGTGAACGTCGAGCTGATCGAGAACGTGCGCGGCCGGGACGTGTTCATCGTGCAGCCCACCTGCGCGCCGGTGAACGACAGCCTGATGGAGCTGCTGGTGATGGCGGACGCCTGCCGGCGCGCCTCGGCGGCACGAGTGACGGCGGTGGTGCCGTACTTCGGGTACGCGCGCCAGGATCGCCGGCCTCGTGCGACGCGGGCCGCGATCACCGCGAAGCTCGTCGCGAACATGATTTCGGGTGCCGGCGTGCACCGCTTGTTGACGATCGACCTGCACGCCGACCAGATCCAGGGGTTCTTCGACATCCCCGTGGACAATGTGTACGGCTCGCCGGTGCTGCTGGGTGATGCGTGGAAGCAGGGCTACGACGACATGATCGTCGTGTCGCCTGACGTCGGCGGCGTGGTGCGCGCTCGCGCGCTCGCGAAGCGCCTCGATGACGCGGACCTCGCGATCATCGACAAGCGCCGCCCGCGGCCGAACGAGTCGAAGGTGATGAACATCATCGGCGAAGTCGCGGGAAAGACCTGCGTGCTCGTCGACGACATGGTGGATACCGCGGGCACGCTGTGCCTCGCGGCGCAGGCGCTCAAGGACCAGGGCGCGAAGCGCGTGGTGGCGTACATCACGCATGCGGTGCTCTCGGGCAACGCGGTCGAGAAAATTTCGGCGTCGGCGCTCGACGAACTCGTCGTGACCGACACGATTCCGCTGACGGATGCGGCCCGCAAGTGCGGCCGGATCCGGCAGCTTTCGGTGGCAGGACTACTCGCGGAAACGATTCGTCGCATACGCGACGAGGAATCGGTGAGTAGTTTGTACATCGATTGAGCTTAGAGCTTAGAGCTGAGAGCTTAGAGCCAGAACACGTAGCCTGCGCTTCTGGCTCTCAGCTCTAAGCTCTGAGCTTTTTTGGTGGGGATCCTCTGGTCGCGGAGGTTCCCCTTGTCGTTAAACGAAGGAGAATGTCCATGCGCATCGGATTTGAAATCCAGGCGGATTCTCGTGACGATCAGGGCAAAGGTGCGAGCCGCCGCCTGCGTCGTCGCGGAAAGATTCCGGCCATCATTTACGGCGGCAGGCTCGAGCCCCGCCAGATCACGCTCGACCACCAGAACCTGATGACGATGATCGACAACGAGAAGCTGTACTCGTCGATCATCCGCATCAAGGTGGGCGCCGAGAGCCAGGAAGCGATCATCAAGGACGTGCAGATGCACCCCGCGAAGAACGCGATCGTGCACATCGACCTGCAGCGCGTGCTCGAAAACGAGAAGATCCGCATTCACCTGCCGATCCACTTCCACGGCGCGGCCGCCTCGCCGGGCGTCAAGACGGAAGGCGGCATCGTGTCGCACCGTATCTCGGACGTCGAAGTCGTCTGCCTGCCGAAGGACCTGCCCGAGTTCCTCGAGCTCGA
Organism: uncultured Pseudomonadota bacterium; assembly: GCA_902826635.1. Taxonomy (GTDB): domain Bacteria; phylum Pseudomonadota; class Gammaproteobacteria; order Steroidobacterales; family Steroidobacteraceae; genus CADEFQ01. Next base: position 15,239 of record CADEFQ010000037.1, on the reverse strand, counting down.
CCTGTCGCAGATGAAACTCAACGACACGAAGTTCCTGGGCGACATTCCGTTGCCCGCGGGCGTCGTCATTCCGCAGTTGCAGCAGGGCCGCAATGTCGCGGTCGTGTCGGTGCATGCGCCGCGCGCGGCCGAGCCCGAGCCGACGGCCGAGGCGGCAGCAGCCGCAGGCGCGGTGGCAGGTGCGGCGGCGACTGCCGCGCCGGCAGCGGCCGAGGCGGCCAAGCCCGAAGCGGCTCCGAAGAAAGAAGGCGGCGGCAAGAAGTAACCGCCCAGGCTGGGAAGCAAAGGCCGCCGGGACCCGGCGGCCTTTCTCTTTTGGGCGCAGCATGCGATGGGGGAGTCGGATATGGCCGGTTTTCCGCTCAAACTGATCGTCGGGCTCGGCAATCCGGGCGACGAGTACGCGCGCACACGCCACAACGCGGGGTTCTGGTTCGTCGACGAACTCGCGGCGCGCCACGGCGGCACGCTGCGGCCGGATCGCCGGCACCATGGCGATATCGCCCGCGTGCAGATCGGTGACGCCGAGGTGATCCTGCTGAAGCCGATGCAATACATGAATCGCAGCGCAGGCCCCGTCGGCAGCGTCGCGGACTTCTACAAGATCGAGGCCGGCGCGATTCTGGTCGCGCACGACGAGCTCGACCTCCCGGTCGGCACCGTGCGCCTGAAGGAAAGCGGCGGCCACGGGGGTCACAACGGGCTGCGCGACTTGATTCCGCGCATCGGCGAGGCCTTCTGGCGACTGCGCATCGGCATCGGCCACCCGGGCGACAAGGCCGCGGTGGTCGACTACGTGCTGACGCGCGCGCCCGCGGCCGAGGACAATGGGATTCGAGCGGCCGTCACGACGGCGGTGGAAGTCGTGCCGCTACTGCTTGCGGACGGACCGCAGAAGGCCATGAACCGGCTGCACACGAAGAATGGCGAATAGCCAACCGAGCGAGAGGATAATTTTCGAGCAATGGGTATCAAATGCGGCATCGTCGGCTTGCCCAACGTCGGCAAATCGACTCTTTTCAACGCGCTGACGCGCGCGCAGATCGCGGCGGAGAACTATCCGTTCTGCACGATCGACCCGAACGTCGGGATCGTGCCGGTGCCCGATGAGCGCCTTGCGGCACTCGCCGCAATCGTGAATCCCCAGAAGATACTGCCGACGACCGTCGAGTTCGTCGACATCGCAGGTCTCGTGGCGGGCGCCTCGCAGGGCGAGGGGCTCGGCAACCAGTTCCTCGCGCACATCCGCGAGGTTGATGCGATCGCGCACGTCGTGCGCTGCTTCGAGAACGACGACATCGTGCACGTCGCCGGCAAGGTCGATCCGCTTTCCGACATCGAGACGATCGACACCGAGCTTGCTCTCGCCGATCTCAGCGCGGTCGAGAAGGCGCTCGATCGCGCTGCCAAGGCCGCGAAGGCCGGCGACAAGGACGCGATCCGCAAGCGCGACCTGTTCGAGCGCGTGCGCAAGCAGCTCGATGGCGCAAAGGCCGTGCGCGCGATGGGGCTCTCGGTCGACGAACTGCGCGATCTCTACGAACTGCACCTGCTCACCTCGAAGCCCGTGATGTACGTCGCGAATGTCGACGAGCATGGGTTCAAGAACAACCCGCGTCTCGCGGCGCTCGAGCAACGAGCGGCGACGGAGGGCGCGGTAGTGGTCGCCGTGTGCGCGGCAATCGAGGCCGAGATCGCGCAGCTCGACGACGACGCCCGCGCCGAGTTCATCGCCGATCTCGGGCTCGATGAGCCCGGGCTCAACCGTGTCATTCGCGCAGCGTACAAGTTGCTCGGCTTGCAAACCTATTTCACGGTGGGGCCGAAGGAAGTGCGCGCGTGGACGGTGCGGCGCGGCTCGACGGCGCCGCAGGCGGCGGGCGTGATCCACACCGATTTCGAGCGCGGTTTCATCCGCGCTGAGGTGATCGGCTACGACGATTTCATCTCGGCGCGCGGCGAGCAGGGCGCGAAGGAAGTCGGCAAGCTGCGGCTCGAGGGCAAGGAATACCTCGTCAAGGAAGGCGATGTGATGCACTTCAGGTTCAACGTCTGATGTAGCACCTTGTCGGATTGTGGCCCCGTCGTTCGTCCTGGGTAGTATCAACGAAAAGAACAAGGATCCCGCATGCACTCGACGCCCACCGCCGCCACGTCGCCGCCCGCGGAATCGCAGTCGCTGTGGCGCGAACTGCGCGATGCGATCCGCGGCACCAATGCGGACTACACGAAGATTCCGCTGCGCCGTGCGGTGTTCCTGCTTGCGGTGCCGATGGTGCTCGAGCTCGTCCTGGAATCCACCTTTGCGGTGGTGGACATCTTCTTCGTGGCGAAGCTCGGGCCATCGGCCGTCGCCACGGTCGGGTTGACCGAGAGCTACCTGTTCCTGCTGTACTCCGTGGCCATGGGCCTCGCGATGGCCGTGACCGCTGTCGTCGCGCGGCGCATCGGCGAGGGCAAGCGCGAGGAGGCCGCCGTGACAGCCGTGCAGGCGATCATCATCGCGCTGCTGGCCTCGTTGTTGCCGGCCCTCATCGGCATGGTTTACGCACAGGACCTGCTGCGGCTGATGGGTGCCGATACCTGGAGCATCGAGCACGGCTACCGCTACACGCAATGGATGCTGGGCGGCAACGCGGTGATCGTGCTGCTGTTCGTCATCAACGCGATCTTCCGCGGCGCGGGCGATGCCGCAATCGCGATGCGCGTGCTGTGGCTCGCCAACGGCCTCAACATCCTGCTGTGCCCGCTGCTGATCTTCGGCGCAGGTCCGGTGCCGGCTCTCGGCATCGAGGGCGCGGCCATTGCGACCAATATCGGCCGCGGCACCGGCGTGCTGTTCCAGTTGTGGGTGCTGTTCCGCGGCGGCCAGCACATCCGCGTGCTGGCCTCGCAACTCGCCTGGCAGGGCGTGATCCTTTGGAACATCGTGCGCACGTCGCTGGGCGGCGTCGGCCAGATGATCGTCGCGATGACTTCGTGGATCTTCCTGATGCGCATCCTCGCCAGCATCGGCAGCGAAGCGGTGGCCGGCGCGACGATTGCCATCCGCGTGATGATGTTCACGCTGATGCCGGCCTGGGGCATGTCGAACGCCGCCGCCACACTGGTCGGCCAGAACCTCGGCGCGAAGCAGCCGGAGCGCGCCGAAGCGGCCGTGTGGCAGATCGGCTGGTACAACATGGCCTTCCTGCTCGCGATCTCCGTGGCGTACTTCGCCCTCCCGCGGGAGATCGTTGGCATCTTCACCAGTGACGCGGCGGTCATCACGATCGGCGCGGAGTGGCTGCGCATCCTGTCCTATGCGCTGTTCGTCTACGGCTGGTGGATGGTCAGCGTGCAGGCCTTCAACGGCGCCGGCGACACGGCCACGCCGACCTGGATCAATGTCGTGTTCTTCTGGCTGATCCAGATTCCGCTCGCGTGGTTGCTGGCCGTGCGCCTTGGCTGGCAGGAAAACGGCGTGTTCTGGGCGGTGTTCGTCTCGGAAACCTCGGTCGGGCTCTTTACCTTGTGGCTGTTCAGCCGCGGCAAGTGGAAGACGGCGCAGGTATAGTGCCGATAGCCAAAAGGAGAGCGCCATGTGCGACCACGAAGCGTTCGACGACATGGTCGAGTACGAGCTGCGTTCGAAGGAGTTGTCGCGGCGGCAGTTCGGTGGGTTGGCGCTCGGCGCCGGAGCGCTCTCGCTGTGGCCGGCAGTCGCCGGCGCCGCCGAGGTCGCCGAAGCCGAGGTGGAGATCAAGACGCCCGACGGCACGGCAGACGCCTATTTCGTGCACCCGGCGAAAGGCGCGCATCCCGGCGTGCTCATCTGGCCCGACATCTTCGGCCTGCGCCCGGCGTTCCGGCAGATGGGCCGCAGGCTCGCCGAATCCGGCTACGCGGTGCTCGTCGTGAATCCCTTTTATCGCAAGCAGCGTGCCCCCACTTCGCCGGAGAACCCGGATTTCGACGATCCGGCCACGCGCGCGGCGCTGATGGCGCTGGCTGGCTCGTTGTCCCCCGACACGGCCGTGACCGATGCCAAGGCGTTCGTGGGCTGGCTCGATGCACAGGTCGCGGTCGACAAGGCCCGAAAAGTTGGCACCACCGGCTATTGCATGGGTGGACCGCTTGTCATGCGTACTGCAGCCGCACTTCCGGATCGCATCGGCGCGGGCGCGTCGTTCCATGGCGGGGGCCTCGCGACCGAAAAGCCCGACAGCCCGCACCTGCTCGTGCCGAAGATGAAGGCGCAGTTCCTGATCGCGATCGCCGCAAACGACGATGAGCGCCAGCCGCAGGCGAAAGACCGGCTGCGCGAGGCATTCGCCGCTGCGCACCTACCGGCCGAGATCGAAGTGTATGCGGGTACGAAGCACGGCTGGTGCCCGCCTGATTCGCGCGTGTACGACCACGATCCGGCGGAGAAGGCGTGGGGTCGCCTGCTCGCGCTGTTCGGGCGCGCGCTTACGTAAGCGCGGATGGCGCGCGATCGAGCGCGCGCGCCGGCACGAGCGCCGCCGCCGCGCACGCGACGATCCCGAGGCACGAGAGGTTGATGAGGAAGCCGTAGTCGTCGCCGCGAAGGATCAGTGCGCCGAGCAACGGTCCCGACGCGAGTCCCATCTTCGAGGCGAAGCCGCCGAGCGCAGCGGCGCGGCCCGTGCGGTCGAAGGCGGCCACGAGGCCGAGCAGGTAGGGCATCACGAGCGACCAGGTGATCCCGGTCACGCAGTTCGCGAGCACGAACATCAGCTTGTCGCCCGCGAAGTGCAGGACCCAGATGCCGGCGAGCGTCGCGGCGAGTCCGATGGCGAGCGGCAGCGTGCGGCCGTAGCGCGTGGCGAGCACGATCACGAGCAGGCAGCCCGCGACGCCGACCCAAGTCGCCGCACCGACCGACGTGGAAATGAAATCCTTCGGCAGGCCCGCGGCGCCGCCGAGTTCGAGGATGTACGCGAAGAGCCCCATGTTGGAGGCCTGGAACAGGACGATCGCGAGCAGCGCGAGGGCGAGTTGCGGAATCGATGCCCTCGCGGTCGTCGCGGCGCCGGACTCCGCCGACGGTCGCGGCGGATACGGGCCGAGGAACGGCAGCATCGCGAGCGTGACGACGCTGAAGGCGATCAGCGCGGCGAAGAGCACGCCGGTGCCGAACACCGGCACGAGGCGGGGCAGCGTCATCACGCCGAGGCCGCCGAGTCCGAACTGGACGAACAGCAGCACGCCGAAGACGCGGTCCGGTGATTTCGTGCGCGCGATGACGGCGAACGCGACACCCACGAGCATGCCGCCGAAGAACCCGTGCAACGCGCGCAACGGGATCATGATCCACGGCGCGTGCACCGTCATCGAGAGCGCATCGATCGCGACGAGCGTGGCGAGCAGGGCGATCGACGCCTTTCGCCATGCCACGCGTGCGACCATCAGCACGATCGTGAGCGCGCCAAACGCGGCGCCGTAGAGGTTCGCCGAGCCTACGAACCCCGCCTCGCGCTGCGTGAAGTGGAGGCCCGAGATCAGCCCCGAGACGAGCGCCGGCATGATATTGACGTAGAAGATGCCGGCGGTGGCGAGGAAGGAGAGAAAGCACGCCGCGACGAGGCCGTCCGGCGCACGGCGCGCGTGCCCCGCCAGCCGGGAAAGTGTTGCGGTCGTCATGGTGCGATTCCCTGGCAGTACGGCCTGATGCGATGGGCCTCGGCCGCGGCGCCCGACCATCGGAACGCCTCACCGTCGCTGAAATAGTAGTAGACCGTGCCGTTCGGCAGCAGCAGCACGTTGATGCCGCCGAAGCCCGCCATGTACGGCACCCACACCGGCTGCGCGCAGCCGATGTAACGGCTCACGTCGTGGGCCCAGAAGCCGCGCGCGTAGCGGAAGCTGTCATCGATCGCGCGCAGGCCGCGATCCTGCGGATTGCGCTGCAAGGCGACCTGCCACTGCGCCTCATCGAACGGTGACGCGCCGCTGATGCGTGGGCCATCCGGTGCGACGAGCCACTGCCCAATGCGCGCGATGTCGTCGCGATGGAGCGTGAGGCCCCAGCCCGTGAACGGCTGCGCGGCGAGGTCGCGCGTGCGCCGCGTCTCGCGCGTCACCGGGCTCAGTCCGAGCGGCGCCCAGAGCTTTGCGACGACGACGTCGCGATAGAAATCGTGCCCGGGGCCGAGACGGCGTTTCACGAACGCTTCGAGCGCCGTGCCGAGCACGTAGGTGTCGATCGTGTGGTAGACCCACTGCGTGCCGGGCGCGGCGCGGCGCGGAAAGTGCCGGCAGGCGAAGTCGATCTTCGTCAGGTGATCTTCCGCGATGAAGAACCGCAGCATCGCCGGGGACTTCTCATCCACGTCGTAAACCGGTGAATCGAAGTGACCCGTCGCCATGTCGAGCGTGTCGCGAAAGCGCACGTCGTCCCAGCCGCCCGCGGCCTTGCAGGCCGGCACATAGTCGGCGATGCGCTCGTCGAGCACGCCGGGAAAGTTCCGCGCGAGGGCGAGGCTGCCGAGCCCGGCCACGAGGCTTTTCGCGAGCGAGTAGGACGGCAGGTCGAGCACATCGCAGAAGGGGTAGGGCCCGGCGCGCGTATCACAGCCTCCGACGTAATGCACGCCGTCGATGACGAAACCGTAGGCGGTCATGTCCTCGCGCGGCACTTCGTCCGGATTGCCGAAGGCCGCGGGGTTTGCGCCGGGGTAGCTCGATGCCAGCGCCTCGATCGGCCGGGTCGGCAGCCGCGCCGCGACTTCGCGCGCGTACGCCGCCACGACCGCATCCGAGTGCGCGACCTTCGCGGGGCGATAGCGCGCCGGCAGCACGCCCCACAGGTCGAGCTTGAGATAGGCACAGGTCTCGCTGCTCACCTGGTACGCGACGCGCGAGATCTTCCCGGTCGCATCGAACAGGAAGGTCATCACGCCGTTGTGCAGGCAGTTGGCGTTGCGCTCCTCGAGCGAGAAGGGTAGCGCGGCGCGCGTAAGGCCACCATCCCGCGGGTCCGACCAGAGACGCCCGGGTTCGAGCACGTACTCCCACTGCGGATGCCGCGACTCGATGCTGCCGCGCCGGACCGGGATCAGGGCGTTCCCGCTCGAGACGAACTCGAAGTCGAACGCGGGCAGGTGCCGCAGGACTTCCGGAGCGGTCTTCGAGGTGCCGTAGTCGTCCGTCAGCACCTGCATGGCGCCGATCCGTGCTTCGCGCGACAGGGTGAGACGTCCCTCGAAGCGGTGCAGCGGCGCGCCGGCCGCAGCGGGTGGCGTGAACTCGCCCATCGGCAGCGGTGCGGGTGGCTGTGATGAACCGAACAGGAAGGCCCGATCGAGCGTGGCCGCCGGCACCGCCCAAGACAGCGCCATCGAGAGCGCGAGCAGGCCGGCGCCGCGCCGCGCGCCGCGCTTCATGTGACTTCGACGCCTTCGGCGGCGAGCGTGGCACGCAGCGGCTCGAGCTCGGTCCACAAGCGCCGTGATGCACGCACCGAGCGCGCGTGCAGGGGCTCGCGCACCTGCGCGGCGCTGGCCGTCGCGGTCGGGCCCGCGTGCTGGTGGAATGCGAGGCAGTCGGGGTGAAAGTCGAGCCCGCACCCTTCGAGCAGGCGCCGCGTCTCGCGCTCCTGGTCGGCGATGAGCGCTTCGTAGTCGACGTCGAGGAAGGCGTGCGGGAGGTGCGCGCGCCAGTGCTCCATCAAGCGTCGGTACGCACCGTAGTAGCGGCCGAGATCCGTCTGGTCATAGGAAAACGGGTAGCCCATGCGAAAAAGCGTCTTCAGCATTGCGTAGCAGCTGTCGAGCGGGTCGCGGCGCAGATGGACCACGCGCGCGCCCGGAAGCGCGAGCGCGATCAGGCCAAGGTAGAGCAGGTTGAGCGGCGTCTTGTCGACGAAGTGTGGTCGGCTGCGGCCGTAGCCGGCCACCCGCTCGAGATAGTTCCGGCCGAGCGCGCCATGATCGCAGGCCGCTGACTGGCGGATGAGGGCGTGCTTGTCGGTGGCCTTGCCCGCGGCCTGCATCACCGCGAGCGGCAGGTCGTTCAACTCACCGAAGCTCTCGACCTGCGGGTGCGACGCGAGGATGCGATCCACGAGTGTCGTGCCGGAGCGAGGCAGGCCGACCACAAAAATGGCGCCCGACCCGGCGTGCGCCGCCGCGCGTTGAGCCGTGCTTTGTGCAGCGCCGGCCGCCGGGAAAAGCGTTGCGGGCCCGAAGGCCGCGATGATCGCGTCGATCGCCTCGATGTCCGCCTCGACGCGATAGGACAGCTGCCGTCGCCGCGCCTGCGCCGCGCGATCGAGATAGTGGAACGAGCGCGCGAACTCGCCGAGATCCTCGAGCTCTTTCGCGAGCGCATAGCCGAGTGCGACATCGCCCCGCGGTGCGGCGCGCTCGATGGCGGCCTCGAGCTGCGCCACGTGATTGCGCGCAGGGGTCTGGCGGCGCAGCGTGGCGCGGTTGTACCAGGCATCGAAGTCGTCGGGCGCGAGCGCGATTACCCGATCGAGCCGCGCTTCAGCCGCCGCGAAGTCGCCGAGTGCCATGTCGGACGCAGCGAGGTCGTACAACACGCGCGGATCGTCCGGTCGCGCCTGCGCCGCACGTGTCAGGCAGCGATGGGCATCGGCGTGCCGGCCGCAGTGCGTGTAGGCCTCGGCGACCTGGCGCGCGAGCGCCGCGTCGCCCGGCGTGGCGCTTTCGACCGAAGCGAGTGCCGCGAGCGCGGCGCGCGTCTGCCCCGTCGAGAGCAGCCGCCCGATCTCGCGCACGCGGGCCTCGTTGTCGGTCAGAAGCGCCAGGTGAGCGTCACCCCGAACGTGCGCGGCAACGAGAGGAACTCCTTCGACCCGTTGCCGTAGTAGCCCTGTGAGGGAGACGTGCCCATGTACGCTTCGGTGAAGAGGCCCGTGACACCTTCCTCATTGAGCAGGTTCTTCGCCCAGAAGGTCGCATCCCAGTGCTCGGCGGCCAGCGTCGTCGAGAAGTTCCACAACTGGAAACCGCCGAGCTGCACATTGAAGGTCGGCGAATTGCTGATCGCGTTCTGCGTCGACGATTGATAGTAGCCGTTCACGCGCGTGATCCAGGAAAGATTCGCGCCGGCCGGCGCCGTGTACGCGAGCCCGGCCATCACCGTGTGTTCGGGCGTGCCGGGGAGACGATTGCCGGCGGAGCCCAGCACGAAACCGGTCGGGCTCACGGCGTCCTCATCGAGCTTCGCATCGACATAGGTATAACCGAAGTTGACGCCGAGTCGATCGGTGACCCGGCCGTCGAGCTCGAACTCGATGCCCTTCGATCTTGCCTTGCCACCATTGACCGCGGCGAAGAAGCCCCAGACCGGCGTCGAGGTGTTGATCTGCACGTCTTCCCAGTCGATGACGAACAGCGCCGCAGAATACCGGAAGCGACTGCTCGTGCCCTTGATGCCGATTTCGTAGTTGGTGACCGAATCGGAGTCGAAACGCAGGAAACCGGGGTTCTCCGCGAAAGTGCCCGAGGTCGGGATGGCGTTCGAGCCGCCGCGGCGATAGCCCTGCGAAATCGTCGCGTAGGCAAGCTGGTTGGCGTTCAGCTTGTACGAGACGTTGCCCTTCCACAGCACGCCGTCCTCGCTCGTGTCGAAGCTGCTGTTCTCCGGCGTGAACACGCCCGTGTAGAGCGGCAGGTCCATGAAGCTGTGGTTCGTGAAATCGTTGTCGTAGTAGCGGAAGCCGCCCGTCGCCTGGAACTGGTCGGTGAAATGCCAGGTCAGCTCGCCAAAGACGGCGCGGTCCTTGAAGGTCTCGTCGCGCGAATAATCGAAGTCCTTGTCGCCGGTGACGAATTGCGGCAGGCCCGTGGCCGCATCCCACCAGCGCTTGAAACCGCGCAGGAAGCTCTGTTGCGTCTGGCCGAGGTCCTGGTCCTGGTAGAACGCGCCGACCGTCCAGTCGAGCTTCGCGCCGCTCTTCGACACGAGGCGCAGTTCCTGCACGAAGGCGCTGTCTTCAAAGCTGCGTACGGCCGACGCCATCGGCCGCGGGTAGTTGTAGTAGAACGCGAGGAAACCCGCCTTCGCGTAGAAGCCGGTGTTCTCGCTGACGCTGTCGCCCGAGTGGTCGTAGTACGACGTGCTCGATGTCAGGGTCGCGAAGCCGAAGTCGATGTTCGCCTCGAGCGCTGCGACGTCGACATCGCGCGAGGAGGGCTCGAGCTGGATCGAGCCGTTCTCGTACTGCCGGTAGCGGCGACCGAAACCGTCGAAGCCCTTCGTTTCCTGCCGTCGCCCGCCGATCTCGTCGCTCTGGATCGTGTAGGACAGGGTCAGGTCGACGGCATCGGTCGGGCGCCACAGCAGCGCCGCGCGGCCGTACCAGATCTCGGCCGTATCCGCGTCCTTCTTGACGTAGTACTCGGCCGCGTCGTCGAGCACGCCGTTCGGTGCGACCGGCAGGCCGGCGGCATCGAGGCGGTAGAGGTTCACGTAGTCGGTGAGGCCCGGATAGTCGAGGCGGCTGCCGGTGATGCGCAGCGCAGCCGTTTCGCCGAGTGGCACGTTGAGCATCGCGTCGAGGCCGTAGCCGACACCGCCCGAGCCCTCGACTTGCGACGCGGTGCCGGAGGCGCTCGCCTGGAAGGCGCCAAGTTTTGGCGCGTTCATGATGTAGCGCACCGTGCCGCCGAGCGAACCCGAGCCGTACAGCGTGCCCTGCGGGCCGCGCAGCACTTCCACGCGCTCGATGTCCTTCAGCAGGAAGTTCGCGTACACGGGCGTGTCGTTGACGTAAGTCGATACGGTCGGCACCGTCGAGAGCTGGTAGTCGCCGGCCGCGGAACCGTCGGTGTTGATGCCGCGGATCATGATGCCGTTGATGACGCCCGAGTTGCGGTAGCCGCGGTCGACCACCGCGACGCCCGTGACGGAGCGCATCAGGTCCGCGTTGTCGATGATCTGGCGGTCGGCCAGTGACGCGCCGCTGACCGCCGAGATGTTGTACGGCACGTCAAGCACCGACTGCTCGCGGCGGGTCGCGGTGACGACGATTTCTTCGAGCACGTTCGAGTCGGCCGGCTGCTGTGCCCGCGCTGGAGCGGCGGGCAGGCCCGCCAGGACGGCGGCGACGGCTGCGGCAACCGGAGACTGGTGACGGCGAATTGCGGACATGGTCGTGTTCCCCCGTGAACGATACGTGGTCATGCGGAATCCTTGTCGGTGAGCTGCGGCATCGCGAGCGGACCGAGCGCCTGCAGGGCGGGCGAGCGGTCGTGGCCCTCGACATAGGGCGGAAACTTCAGCTTGCTGTCGCGGAAGCTCTTGAGCGGCTGAGTGAGTCCGCACCAGCCGCGGGCGCGCGCCGTGCGCACGGCGGTCAGGTCGAGCTCGGCCGCCAGCACTTCCCGGCCGCTGCCGGCCTCGTGGATTTTCTCCCCGCCGGGGCCGTAGATGCCGGAGCGCCCGAAGCCGAGGTCCCCCGCGACATTGATGTCGGCGAAGTAGCACTGGTTCGTCGCGGCACTCGCGCGCGCAATCGAGAGCTCGACGTCGCGGTCGATCGTGTTGGTCATCGTCGGGTGCACGATCACCTCGGCGCCGAGCCAGGCGAGGGTGCGGGTCGTCTCGGGGAACCACATGTCGTAGCAGATCGAGACGCCCACGCGCGTGACGCCCGGGATATCGAATACGACGAATTCGCTGCCGGGCGTGACGCCGCGCTCGTACGGATAGAACGGAAACATCTTGCGATAGCGCGCCACGACGCGGCCGGTCGGGTCGATGACGGGCGCGGTGTTGTAGACGCAATCGCCGACCCGCTCGAACAGCGAGCCCGGCACGAGCCAGAAGCCGTTGCGCCGCGCGGCGTCGCAGAAACGCGCCTCCGCGGGGCCCGGCAGCGGCTGGGCGAGCGCGGGGTCTGCGCCGAACACGCCGAGCTCGCCGATCACGACGAGGTGCACCCAGGGGAAACGCTTGCGTACCGAATCGATCTCGCGATCGAAGCGGTCGAGGTTGTCGCCTCGCGGCAGGTCGAGTTGCAGACCCGCGATACCGATACGGCTCAAATCATCCCCCCGGGGCAGCCGGCGACGCAGATGCGCCGGCACCGAGCGTGGCAGGGGCGTCGCCGCGCGGATAGAACCAGATTGAGACGCTGGATGGAACCAGTTGGCCCGGCGCGGGCTACCGGTCAGGCGCGCAGCCGGATCGCGACCGCGTCGATCAGGCGGCCCTCGGAGTTGAACCACTTGATCTGCGGCCCGTCGATCACCGGGATGTAGCGGCCGACCTCGCCGTAACACCACGAGCGCCAGCGGCGGCAGAAGAGGCCGTCTTCGACCCACCATTCGCCTTCGTCGCAGTCTTCGTCGTGGAAGCCGGCGCGCCCGACGAGGTGGCCGTCATCCCGGATCTCGACGGTGCAAGGGTCGCCGTAGACAGTGCGGGACAGGAGCGTCGCGCCCGCGATCGTCTGCGCGAGATTGTCCGCGCCGAGTCGCCGCCCGCGGCTGCCATCGAGATGCTCGACCGCGTCGCGCGACAGGCTGCGCATCAGGGCCGCGAGGCGCGCCACGCCCTCGCGAATGTGCTCGGCAGGCAGGCTCGTGACGCCAAGGCGGAACACGTTGTGCGGCGCTTCGGCGCCCGCGTAATAGTGAGCCACCGGCTCGATCAGGATGCCGTGCTGCGCGGCCTGCGCGGCGAGATAGTTCACGTCGAGGTGGTCGGGGCCCCTGACCCAGCAGGTGGTGCCGCCCCGCACGGGGGCGACCACGAGCGAACTCCTCATATAGTGGTTCAGCGCATCGAGCAGCGCCGTGCGGCGCTCGGCGAACACCCGCGCGAGGCGTCGCATCGTTGCGTCGTAATGGCCGAGGCTGATGAAAAGCGCCGCCGCGCGCTGGTTGTTGGCCGGGGGCTGCCTCGCCTGCAGCGCCCGCAACTCACGGGCCGCGGCGATCAGTTCGGGGTCGGCGACCACGAAGCCGAGGCGCAATGCGGGCGACAACACCTTCGACAGGCTCGCGACATACACGACACGGCCCGAGCGGTCGAGGCTGCGCAGGGCCGGGTAGCTGCGGTCGAGATAGGTCGTCTCGCATTCGAAATCGTCTTCGATGATCACGAAGTCGCGCGCTTTCGCACGGCGCAGCAACGCCTTGCGGCGCTTCATCGACATCGTGGTGCTGGTCGGGAACTGATGGCTCGGCGTGACGTACACGACACGCGCCTCGTCGAGCGCCCGGTCGACGCGCAGGCCTTCATCGTCGAGCGGTTGCAGCAGCACGCGCGCGCCGCGCAGGGCGCTCAGCTCGCGCATCAGCGGGTAGCCCGGTTCCTCCACTGCGATCGGAGTCGTCGCATCGAGCAACAATTGCGTGACGAGCGACAGGCCCTGCTGGGCGCCGAGCGTGACGAGGATCTCCTCGGGGCGCGCCTCGATGCCCCGGCGCGGCAGCACCTTCGTGCGCAGCTCCTCGATCAATTGCGGATCGTCCGCCATGCCGCGATCGGCGGACCAGTCCTGGATCGCGCGGGCGCCGAGCGTGAGGCGCGACGCCTCGCGCCATTCCGCCGCCGGAAAGAGCGAGGCGTCGAAGCGGCCGTCGATGAACGGGTACGGGTGGAGTTGCCAGTTCGGAGGGCAACGAAACTCCGCGCGCGGCGCGAGCAGCGTGCGGATCTTGCGCGCCCACAGCGGCGACGCGCCGGACGCCGGCCGCGGCCCGATCGCGCCACCGCGCCCGACCCGGCCGGCGAGCGCGTGCTCGTTGACATAGATGCCGCTGCGCTCGCGCGCGACGAGGTGCCCCTCGGCGATCAGCTGGTTCATCGCGTGCAGCACGGTGTTGCGCCCGACGCCGAGCTGGCGCGCGAGCGCGCGCGAGGAGGGCAGGCGCCGGCCGCGGGCGAAAGTGCCCGCCAGGATGTTGTCGATGATCCGTTGCCGGATCTGGCCCTGCAGCGTCAGGGCGCTGCCCGGGTCCAAAACGATCAGTCTGTCCAGCATCTTGACTCCCCGGCGGTCGGTCCGGACAATCGCCGGCCCGCTGTGGAAAGGTAGCTCAGCTGGTTAGAGCACGGCACTCATAATGCCGGGGTCGAGGGTTCGAGTCCCTCCCTTTCCACCATGCATTTCTTCGCGCATACAGCGGCTTACGCAGTCCTGGCGGGGCTCGATGTGCCGATGTGGCAGATGCGCACGGACGCCGAGTCGGACGGAGCCACCGAATGGCTATTCTGCGATGTCGCGCGGCTCCAGGTTGCCGGAGAGCGCCTATGATGCGCTCCGGGGAGCATGTCGTTGTCCGAAAGCGCCGTTGCGAGGAGCCGTTGTGCGCACACCCTGGTGGTCGATCACGCTGATGGTCATGGCGTGCCTCGTGACGAGCGAGAGCATCGCCCGCGATGAGCCGCCATCCACGCTCGAGCGCAACGCCAAAGAAGTCGGCCACGAAGTCGGGACCGCTGCGCGCAAGGTCGGGCAGGAAGCCAAGAAGGTCGGCAAGGCCGTCGGCCACACGGCGAAGAAAGGCGCCAAAGCGGTCAAGGAAGGCGGGAAGGAATTCACGCGCGCCGTGAAAGGCGAGTCGTCTCAGGACAGCAAGGCGAACTGATGGGATGAGCCGTGCCGGACTTCGATCATTCGAAGACAGCGGTACTCACGACAATCTCACTCGTTCCTTCCCGCAGCGCGCACAACGCTCGGGCGTTACCAACTTGCCTTGTTTCACATCAAACCTGGAATGGCTGAGCGCCTGCCACTTGTGAAAGCCGGAGGTGCACAGCGTCTTGCCCTCGGCTCGGCGCTGGCGAATCTTGCGCAACTGAATGATGTTGTGTGTCGGGCCGCTCATGATTCCTGCTCTGCCGATGTCCGCATTCGCCTCAGCGATCTGAACCCCGTTTTAGTCCCGTCCGGGCCTGGAGTCCGCGGTTGAAGATACTCCGACTTTCTTCCTCGCCAAACGTTCTTCGGCAAACTCCTGCGGCGTCAGATTGCCCAGCGAGCTGTGGGTGCGCTCGGTGTTGTATTCGATGCGCCAGGCTTCGATGATGTGTCGGGCTTGCGCCAGGGTGACGAACCAGTGCTCGTTCAGGCACTCGTCGCGGAAGCGGCCATTGAAGCTCTCAATGTAGGCATTCTCGTTCGGCTTCCCGGATCGGATGAACGACGGGTGCACGCCCCGCTCATACGCCCAGGCGTCGAGCACCTGGCCTTCAAACTCGGGCCTGTCTGATTTTTTGTGTGTTGAGCCATACACTGCCCGAGAGGGCGAGGA
>CADEFQ010000036.1:22992-31622 GCA_902826635.1 uncultured Pseudomonadota bacterium | reverse complement strand
GCCGTGATGTTGAGGTAGTACATCGGGATTTCGCGCTTCTCGATCAGCGCGCCCGTGCGCCAGCCCCGCCCGTCGATGACCTGTTCGTTCGCAAGCACGGTCTGGTCGACCGGGTCCCAGTTGACGACCCCGGTTTTCTTGTACGCGATGCCCTTCTCGAGCATCCGCAGGAAGAGCCACTGGTTCCAGCGGTAGTACGCGGGATCACAGGTCGCGAACTCGCGGCTCCAGTCGATCGCGAGGCCGAGCGATTGCAGCTGGCGCTTCATGTAGGCGATGTTGTCGCGCGTCCACTTCGCCGGCGGCACGCCGTTCGCCATCGCGGCGTTCTCGGCCGGCAGCCCGAAGGCGTCCCAGCCCATCGGCTGCAGCACGTTGCGGCCGCGCATGTGCATGAAGCGCGTCAGCACATCGCCGATCGTGTAGTTGCGCACGTGCCCCATGTGCAGCCGCCCGGAGGGGTACGGGAACATGGAGAGGCAATAGTACTTCTCGCCGCGGGCGCCCTCGCGCGCCGCGAACACCTGCCGCGAGTTCCAATAGTCCTGCGCGGCGCGCTCGACGCGAGCCGGATCGTAACGTTCGTCCATCGGAAGAGGCAGGATATCATGGGGCCCGGGGGTACCCATGAGCACACCGATCCTGCCGACCGGTCTCCGTTCCCGGCTGCTTGCAGCCGCCGCCCTGACGATAGCCGCCGCGACTGCGGCGCCGGCGGTGGCCGCCGCGGGCGATACGCCACCGATGACGCCGGATATCCCGGCAAAGTTCGTCGCCCCCACCGCGGCCAACGACTACGAGAAGCGCGTCGTCGATATCGCGATGCGCGACGGCGTGAAACTGCACACGGTGATCGTCGTGCCGAAGGGCGCACAACGCGCGCCGATCATGCTGACCCGCACGCCGTACAACGCCGACCGGAACGCCGAACGCGAGGCGAGCCCGTTCATGGCGGCGCTGCTGCCGATCGGCGACGACGTGTTCGTCGAGGCGGGCTACATCCGCGTCTATCAGGACGTGCGTGGCAAGTACGGATCGCAGGGCGACTACGTGACCACCCGCCCGCTGCGCGGGCCACTCAACGCGACGCGCGTCGACCATTCGACCGACACCTGGGACACCATCGACTGGCTCGTGAAGCACCTACCCGAGACGAACGGGCGTGTCGGCATGACGGGCTCGTCCTACCCCGGCTTCACGACGTTGATGGGGCTCGTTCATCCGCACCCGGCGCTCAAGGTCGCGGTGCCCATGTGCCCGATGGTCGACGGCTGGCGCGGCGACGACTGGTTCCACAACGGCGCTTTCCGCCAGGGCTTCTTCGACTGGTTCCAGCGCCAGATGACCGATCGCAAGGAAGGGAAGGGCCTGGCGCGCCTCGCTCGCGACGACTACGACTTCTTTCGTCGCGCCGGCTCGGTGATGGACGCAGCGCGCGCCTACGGGCTCGAGCAGCTGCCGTTCCTCAGGAAAATCGCCGAGCACCCCGCCTATGACGGCTTCTGGCAGGCGCAGGCCGTGGACCGCATCCTCGCGAACGAGCCGCTCAGCGTGCCGATCATGATCGTCGCGGCGCAGTGGGATCAGGAAGACATCTACGGCGCGCGTGCGCTCTACGCCGCGCTCGAGCCGAAGGACACGGCGAACGACAAGGTGTTCCTCGTGCTCGGTCCCTGGCGCCACAGCGGCCAGAACGGCGCGGACCGCGCGCTCGGGCCGCTGCGCTTCGATGGCGACCCCGCGCGCGAGTTCCGTCGCAACGTGATGCGGCCGTTCCTGGATCAATACCTGCGCGACGAGGCGCCGCCCGCCCATACCCCATCGGTGGTCGCGTACGAAACCGGCACGCAGGCCTGGCGCCACTACGACGCCTGGCCGCGCTCCTGCGCGCAGGGCTGCGCCGCGCCATCGCGCCCGCTCTATCTCACGGCGGGCTTCGGCCTTTCCTTCACCGCGCCCGCCGCGGCCGGCGGCGACACCGCAGCCCCAGCCTATGACGAGTACGTCTCCGATCCGGCGAAGCCGGTGCCGAACGTGCCGCGGCCCGTGCGCTTCGACGACGGCGACCAGTGGCGACCGTGGCTGCTTTCCGATCAGCGACACACCGCGGATCGCACCGATGTGCTCACCTATGTGACGGAACCGCTGGCGGCCCCGATGACGATCGGCGGCTCACCGGTCGTGAACCTCTTTGCCTCGACGTCCGGCACCGACAGCGATTGGGTGGTGAAGCTGATCGACGTGTACCCCGACGTCGTCCCGGACCGCCCGGAACTCGGCGGCTATCAGCTCGGCATCGCGATGGACATCTTCCGCGGCCGCTACCGCGACAGCTTCTCCGCGCCCACACCGATTCCGGCCGGCGAGGTGCAGCGCTACCGCTTTGCGTTACCGCAGGCGAACCACGTGTTCGAGCGCGGGCACCGGATCATGGTGCAGGTCCAGTCGAGCTGGTTCCCGCTCTATGACCGCAACCCGCAGACCTATGTGGAGAACATCTTCTTCGCCAAACCGGGGGACTACCGCAAGGCGACGCAACGAATCTATCGCGGCAGCGACCACGGCAGCTTCATCGAAATGCCCGTCGTTCCGTAAGGCCGTTCGCGATCAGCCAATCCGCACCGGCACGAAGATCTCATTCCCATTGCGCTGAATGCGCAGTGCCACCGCGTTGCCGGACTTGCGCACCGCCGACTGCAGGTCGTTGACGGTCGAGACGTTGCGCCCGTTGACTCCGAGGATGATGTCGCCGGGCTGCAGGCCCGCGAGCGCGGCCGGGCCGTCGACATCCTCGATCACGAGGCTGCCGCTGGTATCGGCCTGCGCCTTCTCTCGCGGATCGAGCGGGCGCACCGCGACGCCAAGCTTCGAATAGTTGTCGGCGTCGTCGCCGCCGCGCATCGCGACCTTCTGCATCGGCTCGTCGAGCTCGGCGACCTTCACGGAAAGATGCTTGGTCGCCTTGTCGCGCCACACGTCCATCTTCGCGTCGCTGCCCGGCTTGATGCCCGCAATGATGCCCGGCAGCTGCGCGGAGCGCTCGATTTCACGCCCGTTCACGGCAAGGATCACGTCGCCCGGCTTGAGCCCGCCCTTGTCTCCCGGGCCGCCTTCTTCCACCGAGCCGACGAGCGCGCCCCGCGGCCGGTCGAGGCCGAAGGATTCGGCGAACTGCGCGTTGACTTCCTGCACCGTGACGCCGATGCGGCCGCGGCTGACGCGGCCGGTCTTGATGAGCTGGTTCTCCACGTTCGCCGCCACGTCGATCGGGATCGCGAACGAGAGGCCCATGTAGCCACCGCTGCGGCTGTAGATCTGCGAGTTGATGCCGACGACTTCACCCGCGAGGTTGAAGAGCGGCCCGCCGGAATTGCCGGGGTTCACCGCGACGTCGGTCTGGATGAACGGCACGTAGTTGTCGTCCGGCAACGAACGCGAAATGCCGCTGACGATGCCCGCCGTGACGCTGTTGTCGAAGCCGAAGGGCGAGCCGATCGCGATCACCCATTCGCCGGCGCGCAGCTTGCTGGGGTCGCCGAACTTCACGGTCGGGAGGTTCTTCGCATCGATCTTGATCACCGCGACGTCGGTGCGCTTGTCGCTGCCGATGACTTTGGCGGTGAATTCGCGCCGGTCGGTGAGCCGCACGGTCACGCTGGTCGCGCCATCGACGACGTGCGAATTCGTGAGGATGTATCCGTCCGGCGTGACGATGAAGCCCGATCCCTCGCCGCGTGCCGGCGGCATGTTGCCGCCGCGCGGTGTCGGGACGCCGAAACGGCGGAAGAATTCGTAGAACGGATCATCCGGCGACATGCCCGGCGGACCCTGGACGCCGTTCGAACCGTCGCGCCGACTGACGACATCGACATTGACGACCGCCGGGCCGTACTGATCGACGAGCGCCGTGAAATCGGGCAACCCCTGCACCACCCTCGCGGCGGCGGGCGCCGCGGTGGCCGCGACGGTCGCAACGGAGTCGGCGGCGCCGGTCGTCGCGGCTGCCGTGGAGGCCTGGGGCGAGCAGGCGGCGAGCGCGCCGCAAAGTGCGGCCACGGCGACAACGCGCCGGGCGAGGGGCTGTGATGCCATGCGCTGAAGACCTTTCAGGGTATCGATGTAGCGGATAGACCTCGAGTCCCGCCGTTCAGTTCCGTAGATCATGTTCTCGACCTCTTCTTGCGGATGGCCGCCGCGGCAAGCGCGACCGCAGCCAGCATGACAATGCCCCAGTTGCCGACCCGGGCGTAGGGCGGCAGGCCCGTGCGGGGCGTGATGGTCGCTCGCAGCACCGCGGGCGTGTACTCGGGCGCCTGCGCGAGCACTTCGCCGCGCGGGCCGATCACGGCCGACACGCCGTCGTTCGCCGCGCGCACGAGAAATCGCCCGGCCTCGATGGCCCGCATGCGCGCGATCTGGAAATGCTGGTAGCGCGCCGGCGAATGGCTGAACCACGCATCGTTGGTGACGTTGACCAGCGAGTCGGCGTTCGCGAGCGAGCGCGCCAGCGTGCTGCCGTAGGCGTCCTCGTAGCAGATGCCGGCCGCAAGCGAGAGTCCCGCCGCCTTCAGCGGCGGCTGCACGGGCAGTCCGCGCGTGAAATCCGAGTACGGCAGGCTCATCAGGCGCAGCCAGCGACGCACGAATTTCGGCACCGGGAAGAACTCGGCGAACGGCACCAGATGATATTTGTCGTACCAGAAGACGCCTTCGTCACCGAGGGCGGCCACGGAATTGAAATAGCGTTCGCCGTCGTCCGAGGCGCGCACGAGGCCGAGGACGAGCGCGGAACCCCGCGCACTCGCCTCGCTGTAGAGCCCGCCGAGGAATGGCGCGAGATTGTTGGCGAGGTCGGGCAGGGCCGATTCCGGCATCACGATCAGCTGTTCGCCGAGCGCCTCGCGCGTGAGCTTCGCGTAGAGTGCGAGCGTGGTCTCGCGATTGGCTTCGAGCCACTTGATATCCTGGGGAATCGCGCCCTGCAGCACGGCCACACGCACTGGCGGGCCGCTGGGCCGCGTCCATTCGTGATCGAGCGCCAGAGCCAGCAGCCAGGGTGTGGCGAGCGCCGCAATCGCGATGCCGCGGGCACGCGCGCCGCCCGCACGCACCAGCATCACGAGCGCGCCCGCCGAGACGAGGAGCACGGCCGACACCAGATACACGCCGCCCACGGGCGCGAGATGCGCGAGCCAGGTGTCGGTCTGCGAATAGCCGAGCGACAGCCACGAGAAGCCCGACAGGAACCAGCCGCGCAGCCATTCGATCAGCAGCCATGCCGCGGGTATGCCGACGAGCCAGCGCCACGCACCCCGAGCCGGCAGCCAGCGCGCGACGCAGTACCCGAGCGCCGCGTGATAAAGCCCCATCAGCGCAACGAGGCCCAGCATCAGGAAGAACGCGATCCACACCGGCGCCGCGCCGAAGATGTGGATGCTGATATAGAGCCACCAGGTTCCGGCGGCGAACGTGCCCGCGTTGAAGCAGAAACCGAGCGCGGCAGCCTCGCGCGGCGTCGCGCCGTCCCACAGCGCGATCAGCAGGGCCGGCCCGAGGATCGCGAGCGGCCAGAAACCGAAGGGGGCGAACGCCAGCGCGACCGACGCGCCCGCGCCTGCCACCGCGAGCCGGCGCAGCCCGCGGCGCCGCGCGTCAGTCGCGGTCACGCGCGGCCCGTTCCTCGGGCGGGATCACGTCTTCCCGCGTCGAGACGCGCAGGCTCTCGACGCGGCGCCGGTCGGCGCGCAGCACGCGAAATTCGATGCCGCCGATCACGACCGCCTCGCCCCGGCGCGGCAGGCGACCGAACTCCTTCATCACGAGGCCCGCGACGGTGTCGAATTCGTCATCCGGGAAATGCGTCGCGAAGTATTCGTTGAATTCCTCGATCAGCGTGACGCCGCGCACCGTGAACTGCCGCTCCGCGTCCTTCCTGATGCTGAGGTCCTCGTCGACGTCGAACTCGTCGTCGATCTCGCCGACGATCTGCTCGACCACGTCTTCGATCGTGACGACACCGGCGACCCCGCCGTACTCGTCGACGACGATCGCCATGTGGTTGCGGTTGCCGCGAAACTCCTTCAGCAGCACGTTGACGCGCTTCGCCTCCGGGACGAACACCACCGGTCGCATGCACTCGCGGATATCGAAATTCGCGGCGCCCCCTTCCGCAAAGACGCGCAGCAAGTCCTTCGCGAGGAGGATGCCGACGATGTCGTCGCGATCGTCATCCATCACGGGAAATCTCGAGTGACCGGATTCGACCACCGTCGGCAGGATCACGGTCGCGGGATCGTTGCGGCGGACGAACACCATCTGCGCACGCGGGATCATGATGTCGCGCACGCGCAGGTCGGCGACGTCGAGCACGCCCTCGATCATCCCGAGCGCATCCGCATCGAGGAGGCCGCGTGTGCTCGCCTCGCGGAGGCCGTCGAGCAGTGCCTCGCGGTCCTCGGGCGGTCCGGCGACCGAGCGCTTGAGGCGCTGCAGCCATCGCCCCGTGGCGTTGCCGTCCGTCGGCTCGTTGGCATCCTTCGGCATGTCAGTTCCTGGCGCGGTAAGGGTTGGGAATGCCGAGCCGGCGCAGGACCGCGATTTCGCGGCGCTCCATGCGCCCGGCATCGGCATCGCACTCGTGGTCGAAGCCCACGAGGTGCAGCGCGCCGTGCACCACGAGATGCGCCCAGTGCGCCGCGAGGGGCTTGCCCTGTTCGCGCGCCTCGTCACGCACGACGACGGCGCAGATCACGAGATCGCCGAGCGGACGTTGCGCGCCGGGCGGCGCGTCGCCCGACGCGTGACCCGCGACCGGAAAAGACAGGACATTCGTCGGTTGGTCCTTGCCACGCCACGCGGCATTCAGCCGTTGGCTCTCACGCGGCGCGACGACGCGCACCGCGAGCTCGCGGCCCGCGCCGCGCGGACCGAGCGCGGCCCTCGCCCAGCGCGCCACGGCCGTCGTCGACGGCGACCAGGCGCGTGCGCGGCGCGTCACATCGACCGCAAGCGGCGCGCGCATCAGCGTTCGCCGCGCCCGGCATCACCGCCGCGCGCCTCGTAGGCCTGCACGATCCGCTGCACGAGCGGGTGGCGCACGACATCCTGCGAGTCGAAAAACGTGAAGGCGACGCCCTCGACGCCGCGCACCACGTCGATTACGTGGCGCAGGCCCGAGATCTTGCCCGTCGGCAGGTCGGTCTGGGTCACATCGCCGGTCACCACCGCCTTCGAGCCGAAGCCGATGCGCGTCAGGAACATCTTCATCTGCTCGATCGTCGTGTTCTGCGCCTCGTCCAGGATCACGAAAGCATCGTTGAGCGAGCGCCCGCGCATGAACGCGAGCGGCGCCACTTCGATCACGTTGCGCTCGATGAAGCGCGCGACCTTGTCGAAGCCCATCATTTCGTACAGCGCGTCGTACATCGGGCGCAGGTACGGGTCGACCTTCTGCGTGAGATCGCCGGGCAGGAAGCCGAGGCGCTCACCGGCCTCGACCGCGGGGCGCACGAGCACGATGCGGCGCACGCGATCGGCGTGCAACGCTTCGACCGCGCAGGCCACCGCGAGATAGGTCTTGCCGGTGCCCGCCGGGCCGATGCCGAATGTCAGGTCGCGGGTGAGGATATTGCGCACGTACTCGCGCTGGTTGCGACCGCGCGCGCGAATGGTGCCGCGCGGCACGCGCAGGCTCGCGCCTTCCCCCCGCGCCTCCTCGTCACCGGAAACTTCCGGATGCAGCGGCCGATCGCTCGATCCGGTGTCCTGCTCGCGCTCGCGCAGCGTCAGATGCACTTCCCCGGGCGTCGCGCCTTCATCGCCGACACCGCGGTCGTACAGTTCGCGCAACACGTTTTCGGCGGCACCGGCTTCTGCACCCGACACGCGGAACACATTGCCGCGCCGGCGAATCTGCACGCCGAGCCGCGCTTCGACAAGCTTGAGATTCTCGTCGAGCGGACCGCAGAGCCCGGCCAGGCGCACGTTGTCGGCGGGCTCGAGCTCAAATTCGTGCACGACCTGCACGGCTCCCCGGGTCACAACCGCGCCTCACCGGGCAAACCCGCGCTCTTCGCCGGCCGTTCGCCGGCCGCCAGCCGGCCCCGAAGTGAATTGCGCATCGCCGCGGTAATCGTCACATCGACGAATCGGCCGATCATCGCGGGCGGCCCTGCGAAGTTGACCCATCGGTTGTTCTCCGTCCTCCCCGCGAGCTCCCGCGCATCCCGCTTCGCCGGCCGCTCGACGAGCACGCGCTGCACGCTGCCGACCATCGCGGCGCTGATCGCGTGCGCCTGGCTGTCGAGCTGCGCCTGCAGGCGCGCGAGCCGCTGCTGTTTCTCCTCGTGCGTGACGTCGTCCGGCAACGCGGCCGCCGGGGTGCCGGGGCGGCGGCTGTAGAGGAAGCTGAAGGACTGGTCGAAACCGACGTCGCGCACGAGCTTGAGTGTGGCTTCGAAATCGCGCTCGCTCTCACCCGGAAAGCCGATGATGAAATCGGAGCTGACTGCGATATCGGGCCGCACGGCGCGCAACTTTCTGATCTTTTCCTTGAACTCGAGCGTGGTGTACCCGCGCTTCATCAGCGCGAGCACCCGGTCGGAGCCGCTCTGCACCGGCAGGTGCAGGTG
>CADEFQ010000036.1:19504-22892 GCA_902826635.1 uncultured Pseudomonadota bacterium | reverse complement strand
GCTTCATCAGCGCGAGCACCCGGTCGGAGCCGCTCTGCACCGGCAGGTGCAGGTGGTTGGCGAGTTGCGGCACGCTGGCGTAAGCCTCGACCAGGCTGTCGGTGAACTCGAGCGGATGGGACGTCGTGAAACGGATCCGCTCGACGCCGCTCACCGCCGCGACATGGTGAATCAGGGTCGCGAGGTCGACAATGGCGCCGTCGGCCATCGCGCCCGCGTAGGCGTTCACGTTCTGGCCGAGGAGCGTGATCTCCACGACACCCTGCGCGGCGAGACGCCCGATCTCCTCGATCACGCTGGCGAGGGGCCGGCTCACTTCATCCCCGCGCGTGTACGGCACGACGCAGAAGCTGCAGTACTTGCTGCAACCTTCCATGATCGACACGAATGCGGTCGCGCCCTCGGCGCGGGGCGCCGGCAGGTGATCGAATTTCTCGATCTCGGGGAAGCTCACATCGACGACGGCGCGGCCGGTGCGCTTCACCGCGCCGATCATTTCCGGCAGGCGGTGCAGGGTTTGCGGGCCGAACACCAGGTCGACGAACGGCGCGCGCGCCGTGATCGCCTCCCCTTCCTGGCTCGCGACGCAACCGGCGACACCGATCAGCACTTCGGGCCGCAGCTGCTTGAGCTTGCGCCACTCGCCGAGCAGCGAATACACCTTGTCCTCGGCTTTCTCGCGCACGGAGCAGGTGTTCATCAGCAGCAGATCGGCCTGCGCCGGATCGCTCGTCTCGACGTAGCCTTCGGACACGCGCAAGACGTCCGCCATGCGCGCGGAGTCGTACTCATTCATCTGGCAGCCGAAAGTCTTGAGGAAATAGCGGCCGGGCATGGCAGGCAGGGGGTCCAAACCGGGCAGTCTACCGAATTTGGCCGCAATACGCGATCTTATTTATAAAAATCAATAAGTTAGAACGGAATGTCGTCGTCGAAATCGTCCTTTTCGGTCGAGCTCGTGACCGGCGCCTGCGAGTACTCGTCTTCGCCGCCGCGCCCACGCGCGCCGCCCGCGCCCTGCCCGCCGCCGCCCGCCGACGCGCTTCCCCCGCCCGCACCGCCACGCGCCCCGAGCATCTGCATTTCGTTCGCGATGATTTCGGTCGTGTAGCGATCGTTGCCCTGCTTGTCCTGCCACTTGCGGGTGCGCAGCGAGCCCTCGATGTAGACCTGCGAACCCTTGCGCAGGTATTCGCCGGCGATCTCGGCGAGGCGGCCGAACATGGCAACGCTGTGCCATTCGGTGCGTTCCTTCATCTCGCCGCTCTGCTTGTCCTTCCAGCTCTCGCTCGTCGCGATACGGATATTCGTGACCGAGCTGCCCGAGGGCATCGCGCGGGTCTCCGGATCCTGGCCGAGATTGCCGACGAGAATGACTTTGTTGATGCCACGTGCCATGTCGATACCTTTCGTGCGTACGGCCAAGTATGCGTGACGGTGGCCGCCGCGTAGAGCTGCGAATCGGGTCTGAACGCGCGGATTCTTCCATGCCGCCGCCCCGGGCGCCACATGGCCTCGCGGTCGCTCGCCCGACCGCTACGGCCAGACGGTCGGCGGATTCGGGAACCGACCCTTGCGCAGCGGCACGACGCAGAAGCGGTGCCCGGTCGGCGCTTCGAGGACCCACCAGTCGCGCACCTGCTGGACGCGCCGGGCGCCGAGGTCCTCGAGGCGTCGTGTCTCGGCCTCGACGTCGTCGGTCACGATATCGAGGTGTAACCGGCTCTCGTGCGAGACGCGCTGCACTTCGATGTGCAGGCCGTCCTCCTTCGACTCGAGCGGCACGTACCCCGCGTCTTCCTCGGCGGGAGACGGCCGCAGCCCGCGCCCCAGCGCCGCGCCCCAGAACTCCGCTGCGGCGGGGAGGCTGTCGACCCTGCAATCAATGATGAAGCCGGCGAGCGCACTGCGATGCATGACCCCTCCCGACGCAAAACGGACACGGAAGTCTAACGCCTCCGCTTCTCCCTACAACTCGCGCGCCGGTCGCCGTATGCTCGTCGGCATGATTTCCCGACGCGCCATCACCGCCGCCCTGTTGGCCGGCACCACGGGATCGCTTGCGCTCGCCCGTGACGAACTGCTCACGCTGCCGGGCAAGAAGCCGCTCGTCAAGCACACGTTCCGGCCACCGAACTACGAGACGCCGTTCGCCGCACTGCGCGCGCCCTACACGAGCAACGACAGCTTTTTCGTGCGCTATCACCTCGCCAACATTCCGCGGGTCGATCCGCGCGACTGGCGGCTGCGGATCGGCGGGGCAAGCATCGAGCGTCCCGTGGCGCTCTCGCTCGCGGAACTGCAACACGGTTTCGAGCGCGTCACCGTCACCGCCATCAACCAGTGCTCGGGGAACCGCCGCGGCCTCTTCACGCCGCGCGTACCGGGCGTGCAATGGAACTATGGCGCGATGGGGAACGCCCGATGGGGCGGCGTGCGCCTCCGGGACGTATTGCGCAAGGCGGGCGTGCGCGCCGGCGCGCTCGAGGTCTCGTTCGATGGCGCGGACACGGCGCTGCTGCCGAAGACCCCGGATTTCGCGAAGAGCCTGCCGATCGAGCGTGCGCTCGACGAACACGTGCTCCTCGCCTTCGAGATGAACGGCGAACCGTTGCCGCATTGGAACGGCGCACCGGTACGCCTCGTCGTTCCCGGCTGGACCGCCACCTACTGGGTCAAGCACCTGACCGACATCCGGGTCGAGCCCCAGGCGTTCGACGGCTTCTGGATGACCTCCGCCTATCGCGTGCCGGTGGGCCTGTTTCCGGGCGCGCCGTTCGCGAGCCAGACGACGAAGGATACGGCCCCGATCACCGAAATCGTCGTCAACTCCCTCGTGACGAGCCACGTGAACGGCGATCGCCTCACGCGGGGCAAGCCCGCGGACCTTCGCGGCCGGTCGTGGGACGGTGGCTCCGGGATCGCCGCCGTCGAGGTTTCCGTGGATGGCGGGCGCTCATGGCGCGACGCCGCGCTCGGCGAAGACATGGGGCGCTATTCATGGCGCGGCTTTTCCGCACCACTCGACACCTCGCGCGCCGGACCGATCGGCATCGCCGTGCGGGCGCGGGGCCGAAACGGCGCCATCCAGCCGCAGAAGCTGGTCGCGAACCCCGCGGGCTATCACCACAATGTCATCCAGGCGATGACCCTGGAAGTGCTGTGAAGAGTCTCGCGCTCGCGCTGTGCGCCGGCTGGCTCGCGTTCGCCGCCGGTGCGGCGACGGCAGGCGAAGGGGCGATCGTGCTCCAGGACGCGCCCGGCCGCGACCTGACGCTCGCCCGCTGCGTGATCTGCCACAGCGTCGATTACATCGAGTCAAACGCGCCCGTAATGGATCGCGCGGGCTGGCAGAAAGCGATCCGCAAGATGATCGATCGCTACGGTG
>CADEFQ010000036.1:0-19404 GCA_902826635.1 uncultured Pseudomonadota bacterium | reverse complement strand
ATGGATCGCGCGGGCTGGCAGAAAGCGATCCGCAAGATGATCGATCGCTACGGTGCACCGATCACCGACGACGATGCGCGCGTCATACTCGACTATCTCAGCGCTCACTATTCTTCGCCGCCCTGACCAAACGCGGCGCCGCCGCCGTCGATCCAGGCGCGCTCCTCCGCCGTCGATATTCGCCCGAGCGCCCGATTGCGATGCGGGAAGCGGCCGAACCGCTCGATGATCTCGAGATGCTGCCGCGCGTACGCGAGATAACCATCGAAGAGCGGCTGCCAGGATGCCGGCACCGAGGCCGCGAGTGCCGTGAAATGACGCACGCATTCCCGTTGATCGGCCGGCGACTCACTGTGCTCGAGGGGCAGCAGCAGGAAAACACGCTGCACGGGTTCGAGTCGATCGAGAAACCCCGCCGCGAGCGCGTCGCGCGTGGTGGCGAGCGCGAGTGAATCGCCCGCAAACGCGCGCGCGGTTCCGCGCCACGCGTTGCGAGGAAACTGATCGAGGAGCAGCGTCAACGCCAGCGCCGTCCCGGGCGCCGCGGCCCACGCCGCGAGTTCGCCACGCAGCGCGCGTGCGACGAGCGGCAGGAAGCGGTCGCGGATCGCATCGTCGACCGCGGCTGATCCGCCGAACCAGAATCCCTGGCGCGCCTTCGTTTCGGCAGGCCCCGCACAGGCGTCGCCGAACCAGAATTGCAGGATCTCGCCGGCGTCCATGTTCATGAGGACAGAGATAGCAAGCCGAAGGGCGGGCGGCAATCGAATCGCGCGGCGTGCGCCGATGGCTGGCCCCCTCGCCCTCGCCCCGCGCTTCCCCCTACACTGCGGCACATGCGCAAGCTACTCGTGATGGCAGCGATCGCCCTGGCCACGCCCGTCCACGCGTCGCCGCCCCTCGGCCCCGACGCCGCCGCGCGCTTTGCGCAGCTCGCGCTCGACTGCGTGCAGCGCGAATACCCGAACAAGATTTCACACGTGCTCGCGAGCGACGCGGACGCGCGCGCGCCACGGGAACTCACGCCCGTGTTCTACGGCTGCTTCGACTGGCATTCGGACGTGCATGCGCACTGGATGCTCGCCCGTCTCGCGCGCACATTTCCCGATGCGCCGTTCGCGCCGCTCGCCCGCGCGGCGCTCGCGCGCAGCCTCACCCCCGCCGGCATCGCGGGCGAAGTCGCCTATCTCGAAGTCCCCGGCCGCGCCTCCTTCGAGCGCCCGTACGGCCTCGCGTGGCTGCTCGCGCTCGCCGCGGAGTTGCACACCTGGGACGACCCCGAGGCGCGCCAGTGGTCCGCCGCCCTCGCGCCTCTCGAGCAAGCCGCAGCCGCGCGGCTCACGGCGTGGCTACCGAAGCTCGCGCAGCCGATCCGCACCGGCGAGCACAACCAGACGGCGTTTTCGCTGGGGCTCGTCTGGGACTGGGCCGCGACGACCCGCGATGCGCCGATGCAGGCGCTGCTGCGCGAGCGGGCCGCGAAGTTCTACCAGCGCGATCGCGGGTGTCCGCTCGCCTACGAGCCCTCCGGCGAGGATTTCCTGTCGCCCTGCCTCGCCGAGGCGGACTTCATGCGCCGGGTGCTCACTCCCGCGGAATTCTCGAAGTGGCTCACGACCTTCCTGCCCGACATCCCGCGCCGCGCACCGCGCACCGGAACGAACTGGCTCGCGCCGGGGCTCGTCACCGATCGCAGCGACCCGAAGCTCGCGCATATCGACGGGCTCAATCTCAGTCGCGCGTGGATGCTGCGCGGCATGGCGCGCGGACTGCCGGCGCGCGATGCCCGTATTGCTGCGCTCGAACAAGCCTCCGCGGCGCATGCAGAAGCCGCACTTCCCGCCGTGACCGGCGAGCATTACGAAGGCGGGCATTGGCTCGGCACCTTTGCGGTTTACCTGCTGACCGCCGACTCACCCGTTGTGGGCCGCCCACACTAGGGCTCGAGCTTTTCGATCACATAGCGCTGCCCGCCGACCGCGACTTCGTCGCCGCCGCGCGCGCCGACGAGGCCCTCGGCCACCGGCGAGACCCAACTGACGAGCCCGTGCGCGGGGTCGGCCTCGTCCTCGCCGACGATGCGCAGCACGCGGATTGCATCGCCC
This sequence comes from uncultured Pseudomonadota bacterium, assembly GCA_902826635.1. Classification (GTDB taxonomy): domain Bacteria; phylum Pseudomonadota; class Gammaproteobacteria; order Steroidobacterales; family Steroidobacteraceae; genus CADEFQ01. The sequence continues at coordinate 17,299 of CADEFQ010000036.1, read as the reverse complement.
ACGCCGGGCTCAGGGCCCGCATCAGCCTCACCGCTCACCGCCCGCAGCGTCACCGTGACTCCGAAGCGCACGGCTTGGGGCCGGGCCGCCGGCACGATCAAGCGTGCGCTCGCCCTGCGCTTGACCCAGTAACGCAGGTCGCGCTCGATCGACGCGAGCGACTGTGCATCGTGCGCGCCCCCGGTCGTGCTGCGCGCGGCCTCGCGCGCCGCGCTGCGCGCCGCGTCCAGCGCGCGCACCTCCGCCTCGATGTGTTGCAGGCCGCTCGCCGTGACGAGATTCGGATGCGCGCTCACCGCGCGCTCCGGCAGCGTGACTTCGCCGTCACCCTCCTTGACGAATGCGCGGCTCACCGCGGGCTGCCCTCCGCTTCCAGTTGTTCCGCGAAGCGCCGCCGACCCGTGGCGCGCGCCTGTGCGATCAGCACGCGCAGGTCGGCCGGAGTCGTCACCGCAACACCCGGCAGCGCGCGGCGCGCAGCGTCGAGCAACTCGAGGGCCGGCATGAATTCCCGCGTCGCGACGAGTCGCGCGATCACCGCCTGCGCCACGAGCGCGTGGGCGCGCGCGTCGTTCCAGGTGGCCGCCCGCGCAAGGAACGCCCGGGAATCGGTCACGAGATCCGCGCCGTTTGTCGCCGCCAGCCAGTGACGCAGCGGTTCGATGACTCGCGCGGCGTCGTGAACGCGCGCCGGCACGAACGCGTCATCGAGCATGCGGTCGCGCCGCTGCAGGCGCTCACGCTGCGCGCGCTCGGCGGTGCGCTCCGGGCTCACCTGCGGCTCGTATCCGAGTGCCTCGCGACGTTCGTAGATCGCGCCGCCGATCACGCTGAAGAGCGCGAGCAGCAGCCACTGCGCAGCGGCGATCTTCACGACATCCCACACCGGCAGCCACTCGAGGCCGAACATCACGAGCCCGAACGCGACCGTGAGTGCGACGAGCACGACGTAATGCCAGCCGAGGCCCCGGATCACACGCGCGAGCGTGAGCGGATTCACCGCCTCGATCGCGCTGCCCGTGACTCCGAGGACCGCGGCCGTTGCGGGCAGGAGCAGCAGCAGCGCCGCGGCGAGTGCGTAACCCGCCGCGCCGCCGACCCACCAGGCGACCCCGGCACCCGCCGCGCAAATGCCGAACTGCATCAACGGCCGCTGCTCGACGGGGTTCACCATCTCGACCGATAGCACCGGCGGCTCGTCAATGCCCTCCGCGGCGATCTCGAGCAACACATAGGCGTACTTGAAGAGCCACGACAGCGCGATGAGCAGGAGCGGCAGTCCGAACAGGAGCCATGAACGCGAGGCGAGTTCGAGCAACAGCGTCAGCACCCCGATCAGCAACAGCGCGGCCGGGCGCGTCGGGCGCAGCGCATGGCGTAAGAGCCCCATGCGCCGATTGTCGCAGCTATCGGATGCGCACGCGCAGGCGCAGCGTGAAGGACGGCTGGCCGGCGCCGCCCGCAGCGTTCATCGTGCCCGAGGGCGCGATGCGCACGCCGGTCACCGCCGCGTCGTACCCCTGCCCGTCGGGCGCGGGCGCGTAATTGAACGGTGCGCCGCCGCCCGGCTGGTTCGAGTAGCTCACGTCGGTAGCGGCGTTGAAGCTGAGTCCGCTCGCCGGAGCGCCGTCGATGAATTCCACCGGGCCGCCACCGCCGACCACCACGTACATTGCCGCATCGGCAGGTATCGGGTCCACGATCGCGAGCGAACTCGCGTCCACCGTGCCGGGCCCCGTATTGGTCACGCCGATCACGTAGCGCACGACGGCGTCCGGAATGCGTTTTGGATTGGTCGCCGCGTTGACCGGATCCGACAACACCTGCGACAACTTCGAGACCAGCAGTGTCGGCAGCGGCAGCACGACATTGAAGCCCCCGACGCCGAGATCGGTGACGGTGCCCTCGCTGCCCTCGGTCGCGGTCACGCGCATCGACCAGCCGCCGATCGCGGCGACGCCGGGCAGCGCATACGCGTACTCGTAGGTGCGTGTCGCCGCGCCGGAGTCCGCGACCTGGGTCATTGCGGCATTGGCCACCTGCACCGCGCCGCTCGCATCGACGAGATCGAGGCGCGCGCCGGTGATGTCGAAACTGCCGAAGGGATCGCTCACCACCGCGCGCACCTGGACCGTGTCGCCGCGATTGAACGAGGCAGTCGCCGTGCCGCCCGGATACGCCGCGTTGAAACTCGTGACGGAATCGACATTGATGACCGTGTTGCTGTTGAGGTCGACCCGCGAGGCCGATGTCACGCCGAAAGGATGCACACGCGTCGTTCCGCTGCCGCCGCCGCGCGCGATCGTCAAAGTGAACGAGGAACCGGCGGGAAAAGCGGCGGTCGTGGGGTTGTTGATCACGAACACAAACTGCGCCGGGGTCGCGGAACTGGGCGCGGTCAGGTTCTGAAAGGCGAAGCCGATCACGCCCGTCGCGCTGTTGGCGAGCGTCACGGTGATGGGCCGGGTACCGCCACCGCCCGTGCGCGACAGCCACAGGGGCACGGCGATATTGCCGGCGGCGAGCGTCACCGGCCGTTGCAGGACCGGGACGAGCGTCCAGGTCTGCGACGTGTTCGCGGCGAAGCTCACGAGCGGTTCGGCGGCCGTGGCGGGCACCCGGGTCAGCGACAGCGCAGGCGTGCTGTGCAGATAGAGCGGCTTCGTGCCCCCCGAGGGAATCAGCGACGGCGAAACGGTCACCTGGGGCGCCGCGGGCGCCGCGCCCAGGCCGAAGGGATTCGCGATCGTGGCGGTGTTGTCGATCGCGGTCCCCGGCGAGGCAGCCGGTGAGATCACGACATCGAACACGATCGTGACCGTGCCATTCGGTGGCACGACGATGCCGGACACATCCAGCTGCGTCGGGGTCGAGGTATCGATGGCGCCCGCAGGCACGCTGACGACGCTCAGTGCCGTCGTGTTCGCCGGCAACGCATCCGAGACACTGGCGCCGAGCGCCGCGATGCCCGCGGTCTCCCGCAGCGTGATCGTGTAGCGCAGCGTGTCGCCCGCCGCGGCTTCGCCGCCATTCGGATCGGCCACCGTCTTGGTCGAAGTCGAAAGGTTCGAGGCGAGCACGGTCGCGACATCCGTCGCGCTGTTGTTCGCCGCATTGCCTTCCACGCTGACGCTCGTCACCTGCGCGGTGTTCGTGACGGCCGGCACCGCGGCCGCGCCCACGGCAACGGTCAGCGTGACATCGGGCAGCGACTGCCCCGGATCGAGGAACGGCGGGTGCGTGCAGGTGACATCTTGCCCGACGGCGGCGCAGGTCCAGCCGGTCCCGGTGCCGGATACGAAACTGAGCCCCGCGGGCAACGTATCGGTGATCGTCACCGTGTTGTCTTCACGTTGCTCGCCCGCCGCGTTCGAGACGCGCAGCGTGTATGCGGCGTTCGTCCCGGCCGTGAGTGTGCCGGTGTGCGTCTTCGTGATCGAGAGATCGACGGTCGGCTCGCTCGTCGCGGAGACGATCTGCGCGAGCAGCAGCACCAGGTCGCCACCCGCCGAGAACTGGGTCGTTGCGGAGGTTTGCCCCGGCGTGAGCAGCGTCGAAACATCGAACGTGTCGGCGTCCCAGCCGTAACTCGACGCGTTGCCGATCGAGTTGACCGTGCCGTCATACGGCTGGACCGGTGGATCGCTCCCGGGAACGATGATGCCGTCATCGAGCGCCACGGAATTGAATCGCAAGGCCTCGGAGAAACCGTTGAGTGGCGTCGAGTTGCCCGGATCGCCCTCCATCGCGACGATCGCGATACGCCCGTCGATTCCGGTCGCGGGTACCCGAAAGCCATCTGGATTCAGGGTCAGCTGGCTGCCACGAAACGGCTGCAGTCCGTCGAACACGTTGATCGCGCGGAGCCGTTCCGCCGGCGAGCCGTACACCACCACGAGCGACCAGCCCGCGGCCACTGCGGAAGTGTCGCAGTGGGGCGCGCCGGTGTTGACGGTGAGCCCGCTGAAAGTGAAGCTGCCGTTGCCGCTGATGCGACTCGTCACATCGGCAAAGGCGCCGAAATACGGGTAGTCCGTGCCGGCGTTGCTGAAGGTGGCCGTGAACGTGCGGCTCGCGGCGACACCACTGCCGTTCAGCGTGACATTCGAATCGACGGCGCTGCCCGAGCCGCCCCAGTAGAGGTACGCTCCCACGACCGTCGCGCCGGGGGGAATACCAGCGAGGGGCGCCGTGTCCGACCCGCCCACCGCGCACGCGTTGCCGTTGTTGTCCTGCGACCGCAGCGACCCGCCGGTCACCACGAAATTGATGTTGCCGGTGAGGCGGGTGTACCGCGTGATTGCGGTCTGCTGCGCCTGTGCGACGCCGCCGCCGATCGCGAGCGCGACCAGCATGAAAAGTGCGCGGCCAAAACGCATCGAGCGGTCCTGCCCTCCGTAGCGTGGGGGTGAAGCATACGTCGCGGGTATCGCCCGCCGCGCGGGCAAAAAGAGACGGCGTCGGCATTTCATTATGTCCGAACCGTCCCCGGCATATAACTTATGACGTTCGTCACACTTGCCCGCCACGGCCGCGGCAAGAATCCCGCAATGAGCCACGGAAGGCACGAACACATCATATCGGCCGCTGGGAACCCCAACTTGAGGAAAGATCCATGAACGCCTGGAACAAGTCGTTTTCCATTGCCGTGCTCACGCTGCTGCCCGCCGGCCTCGCGCTCGCGCAAGCCAAGGGGTGCATCGAGCTCAAGACGACCGCGCAGACCGAGCGCACGGTGACGGGACCGGATGGTCGGCCCGAGACGACGCTCGTGCCGGCCAGCACCGTCGTACCCGGCAGCGAAGTGATCTGGACGGTGACTGCGACCAATGTCTGCACGAAGCCGGCGGGCGATGTGTCGATCGACAGCCCTATTCCCGAACACATGGCCTACATCGCCGGTTCCGCCGTCGCGACCGCGTTCAGCGTGAGCTATTCGATCGACGGCAAGCGCTACGCCGCCGCGGAAACGCTCACGGTCCGCGAGGCCGACGGCACGGATCGCGCCGCGCGACCCGAGGAATTCCGCCATGTCCGCTACGCGATGCGCGTCGCGCTCGCGCCCGGCGAGTCCGTGAGCGCGCGCTATCGCACGCGCGTCGAATAATTTTTTCTCGCTCTAGTTGCAACCAAGGAGTATCGCAATGTCTCAACCATGGATGACGCGGCGAGTCGGTCTCGCTGCCCTCACCCTCGCCGCGTTCGGCGCGTGGCAGACGGCAGGCGCCGTCGGCACCGCGGCCAACACGACGGTCAGTAACCAGTCGACCGTGAGCTACTCGGTAGGCGGCGTCGCGCAAACGCCGATCCCGAGTTCGCCCACCGGCAATTCAACGCCGGGCGGCGGCGCGCCGACGACTTTCGTCGTGGACAACCGCATCGACCTCACGGTCGTCGAGGTCGGCTCCGCGAACACGTCGGTGACTCCCGGGCAGCTGAACCAGGTCACGACTTTCCGGGTCACCAACACCGGCAACTCGGCCCAGGGCTATCAGCTGACGCCGACGAACCTCGCCGGCACGACGCTCTTCGGCAACACCGACAACACCGACGTCGCGAACCTGCGCGTGTTCGTCGACGGCAACGGCAACGGAACCTACGACGCGGGCGTCGACACGGCCACGGCCATCGACACGCTCGCGGCCGATGCCAACGTCGTCGTGTTCATCGTGGCCGACATTCCGGCGGGCGCGACGAACGGCCAGTTCGCCAACGTGCAATTGAGTGCGCGGGCTGCCGTGGCCGGCACGGCCGGCGCGACGCTCGCCACCGAAACGGCGGGCGCGGACACGCCGGGTGCAGTCGACACCGTGTTCGGCGACGCGGCGCGCGACGCCACCGAAGCCGCCGCCGACCAGTACGCCGTGTCCTCGGCGGCACTGACGGTCACGAAGACTTCCGCAGTGGTCAACGACCCGTTCAACGGCGCGACGAACCCGAAGGCGATTCCGGGCGCGCACGTGGAGTACGCGATCGCGATCCTGAACACCGGCGCGGCGTCGGCGACGGGCCTGCAGATCGCCGATCCGCTGCCGGCCAGCACGACATTCCGCACGGGTGGCTACAACGCCGGCGCGGCCGACGTGTCGATCACGGTGGGCGCAGGCCCCGCGACGTTCTGTATCGCGGAAGCCGGTGCGGACACGAACGCCGACGGCTGCTCGCGTACCGCGACCGACCTCGTCGTGGGCGCCCCGGCGCTGGCGACGGTGCTGATCGGCGCGGGCAACGCGGTCACCGTGCGCTTCCAGGTCACGATCAACTGAGGACGTCCCGTCCAACGATGAGGTGATCTTGCACAGCGCGCGAGGCGATACTCCTGCAACACCCCGGGGCGGGTCGGCAATCAGCCGGCTCGCCCCGGCGGCGTTTTGGCGACGCCTCGCGGCGCGCGCTGCAGCGGTGTTCGCCCTCACGTTTCTCGCTTGCGGCGGCGGTCGCGCGCTCGCACAGACACCGCCGGGGACCGTGATCCGCAATGTCGCGTCGGTGCAGTTCCTCGGTGCCAACGGCCTGCCGGAGCAAGTGCGGACGAACCCGGCCGATCTCGTCGTCGTGCCGCCGCCCTCACGGGCGACGCTGACGCTGCTGCGCGCCGACCCCCTCGCAGCGCAAGGGGCGACGGGTGCCACGCAATGCACGGGCACAAACGGCGTCGTCACCTTGCCGCCGCCCACACTTGCCAACGGCACGACGGTCGACCCCTCCCAACCGCTGCCGCTCGCCGTCGCGGCGACGATCCACGGCGGCGAGGCCCTGTTCCTGCGCCTGCGCGATCCGGACCAGAACCTTGATGCTGCCGTGATCGACACCGTCGAACTCGAAGTGACGGCGACCGGGGGTGATCGCGAGCGGCTTCGTCTCGCCGAGACGACGCCGAACAGCGGCGAGTTCGTGGGCTACGTGCAGACTCGCGCCGCGGCGCCGGGCAGCGGTGATTGCGTGTTGCAGGTCGCGCGCGACGCGACGCTCACTTCGAGCTACACGGATCGCAACGATGCGACCGATACCGCAAGCGCCGAGGCGCTGGTCGATCCCTTCGGCCGCGTGTTCGATTCGCGCACCGGGGCACCGGTCAACGGCGCACGCGTGCGACTCGTGTCGGCGGGCGGAGCGCCCGCGCAAGTCTTCGGCGATGACGGCGTGAGCGCCTATCCCCCCGAGATCGTGACGGGCCAGCCGGTCACCGACGCCGGTGGCACGGTGTACAACTTTGCCGACGGAATCTTCCGCTTTCCGCTGGTCGCGTCGGGCAACTACCGGCTCGAGGTCGTGCCATCGCTTGGGCATGCGTTCCCGTCCGTCGCCACCGATGCGGAAATCCAGGCCTTGCCCGGCGCGCCCTTTGTGATCGGCCCCGGTTCCTACGGCAACGTGTTTGCCGTTTCCGGACCGACCACGGTCGACCTGCCGCTCGACCCCACGGGCAGTGCGCTCTTCGTGCAGAAGTCGACCACGACGACCATCGCGGCGGCGGGCGACTTCGTGCAGTACTCGCTCAGCGTGCGCAACGTCGGCACCGCCGGCGCCTTCACCGGGGTCACCCTCGTCGACCGCCTGCCGCCGGGCGTGCGCTACCGCGCGGGCTCGACCCGCATGGGCGACGTGCGCGGCACCGATCCCACGATCAGCGCCGATGGCAGTACCCTCACTTTTCCTGTCGGCACGCTGGCGGCGGGCGCCACTGTGACACTGCGCTACGTGGTCGAGATCACCGTCGGCGCGCGCGGCCCCGAGCTCGAGAACAGTGCCCAGGCGATTTCCGATACCGGCACCGCATCGAACCGCGCGCAGGCGGTGATCCAATTGCGTGAGGAACTCTTCCGCGAACGCGCGATCGTGATGGGACGCGTGGTTGGCGGCGATTGCGGGCGCGAGACGCGCGAGCTGCCGGGCGTCGCGAACGTGCGCGTGTATCTCGAAGACGGGCGCTACGTGATCACCGACGAGGATGGCAAGTACCACTTCGAGGACGTCACGCCGGGCACCCACGTCGTGCAGCTCGACACGGTCACGGTGCCCCAAGGCTACGAGGCGACCCTCTGTGAGGGGCGCACGCGGCACGCCGGCCGCGCCGCCTCGCAGTTCGTCGACCTGCGCGGCGGGGCGCTGTGGCGCGCGGATTTCGTGCTCGCGGCGAAACCCGGCGCGGCCCCGCTGCCGACTCGCCCGGCGCCGGGCACAGAAGCCGTGGCGCTGCCGAAGGACGCGCGGACGACGGCGGGCACGCCGGCCCGGACCGATCGCGCGAGTCTCGCCGGAATGCCTGATTTCACGCTCGAGAAGCTGCCGCCCGGGATCGCGTGGCTGTGGCCGGGAGCCGATTTCAGCGCGCCGATCCCGAGCATCAAGATCGCGATCGCGGCTGGCGCGCGCGACACGGTCGCACTCACGCTCAACGGCGCGCCGGTGAGCGCCCTCAACTTCGACGGTACGACGGCGAATTCCGCCAAGACCGTCGCGGTGAGTCGCTGGCGCGGTGTCGACCTGCGCGACGGCGAGAATCTGCTGGCCGCGACCGTGCGCGGCCCCGACGGTGCGGTGCTCGAGGAAATGAGCCGTTCCGTGCACTACGCCGGCGGCGCCGTGCGCATGGAGGTCGTGAAGGAGCGGTCGACCTTGATCGCCGATGGCCGCAGCCGACCGGTCATCGCACTGCGGCTCTTCGATGCGTATGGCAAAGCCGCGCGCCGGGGCACCACCGGCACCTGGCGTGTCGATGCGCCCTATCGGACGTGGTGGGAGGTGGCGTCCCAGCGCGAAAACCAGCTCGTCGCCGTCGGGCCGCGCGAGCCGACCTTCGAAGCCGGCGACGACGGCGTCGCACTGCTCGAACTCGAGCCGACTGCGCAGACCGGCACCGCGATCGTTCGCGTGCGCCTGAACGACCGGCAGACACAGGAGCTGCGCGTGTGGCTCGAGCCCGACGCGCGCGACTGGATACTCGTCGGCCTTGCGGAAGGCTCGAGCGCGTACCGCACGATCTCGGGCAATGCGGAGGCGGCGTCCGCGGCCGATCTCGACTCCGATTTCAGCGAGGCCGGCCGCGTCGCGTTCTTCGCCAAGGGCCGCATCAAGGGCGAGTTCCTGCTGACGGTCGCCTACGACTCCGCGCGCGACCCGGCGCTCGCGAAGCGGCGCCTGCTCGGCGTGATCGAACCGGATCGCTACTACACGCTTTACGGAGACACCGCCGACCCGCGCTTCGAAGCGGCGAGCACCGAGAAGCTCTACGTGAAACTCGAACGCCGCCAGTTCATGGCGCTGTTCGGCGACTTCGAGACCGGTCTCACGGTTACCGAATTGACGCGCTACAGCCGCTCGTTGACCGGCCTGCGCAGCGACTACGCGGGCGAGCGCTTCGGCTACACGGCCTTTGCCGCCAACACCTCCCTCGGCTTCGCCAGGGACGAGCTCGCGGGCGACGGAACCTCCGGGCTCTATCGCCTGTCCCGCAGCAGCCTCGTCGTCGGCAGCGACAAGCTGCGCATCGAAGTGCGCGATCGCTTCCGCAGCGAAGTCGTGGTCGAGACGCGCCCGCTGTCGCGCTTCGTCGACTACAGCCTCGACTACGCGGCCGGCACGCTCTACTTCAAGGAACCCGTGCCGAGCCGGGACGAACACTTCAACCCCGTCTATATCATCGCGGAGTACGAGGTGAACGGTCGCGGTGAGGAACACGTGACCGCCGGCGGGCGCGCGAGCGTCAAGTTCGGGGCCGGTCGCGCCGAACTCGGCGCGAGCTACATCGACGAAGGCGCCGCACAGGGCGACAGCGCGGTCTATGGCACGGACCTGCGCTGGCGGTTCGGCGCGGCCACCGAACTGCGCGCCGAGATCGCGCACAGCACCTCGGACGATCCGGCGCGCGCGGCCAGGGCGGACGCGTATCTCGCCGAGCTGCGCCACGTCACCCAGCGTGTCGATGCGCGCGCGTATGTCGGCGAAGCCGAACCGGGCTTCGGCACGGGCCAGCAGCTTTCGAGCGAAGTCGGTTCGCGCAAGCTCGGTCTCGATGCCCGCGTGAAGCTGACCGATTCCTGGCAGGGACTCGCGGAAGTCTTCGGCGAGGAAGCGCTGGCAACCGGCGCCGAGCGGCGCCACGCGAGCGTCGAGGTGCGGCGCGAAACGGACGCTCGCCGCTTCGGCGTGGGTGTGCGCGGTGTCGAAGATACCGGCACGGCAAACGGCACCCAGCGGTCCGAGCAGGCCTTCGCCAACGGCAGCGTCGACCTCTGGGATCGGCGCGTGACCTTGCGCGGCTCGGCGGATGCCAGCCTCGGCGCAGGCGACGCCGCGAGTGTCGACTACCCCGACCGCTATCTCGCCGGCGTCGACTACAACCTGCGACCGGACGTCAAATTGTTCGCCGAGTACGAACATGCGGACGGCGCATCGTTCGACTCCGACATGACGCGCGTCGGCGTACGCGCCTCACCGTGGAATCGTGCGCAGCTCACCTCGAGCGTGAATCAGCAGGCGAGCGAGTACGGCCCGCGCACGTTCGCGAACTTCGGCCTGACCCAGGGCTTTCAGCTCACGGATCGCCTGGCACTCGATGTCGGTCTCGACCAGAGCAATACGGTGCGCGGCCCGGGCCTCGCCCCGCTCGTGCCCGGGCGCCCGCTCGCGTCCGGCACGCTCACGGACGATTTCCTCGCCACCTTCGTCGGCGCGCTCTATCGCAGCGCGCTGTGGACCGCGACGTCGCGTGCCGAATGGCGCACGTCGGATCGCGAGGATCGGCTGTTGCTGTCCGGCGGGCTCTATCGCGAGCCGGTGCGCGGCCACGCCTTCGCGCTCGCCGTGCGCGCGATGCAGAGCGACCTGAAGACCGGCGCCGACACGACCACGGCCGATACGCAGTTCGCGTGGGCGTTCCGCCCCGTCGAGAGTCGCTGGATCGTGCTCGACCGGCTCGACCTGCGCTTCGAGCGCCAGGGCGGCCTCGCGGGCGAAGTCGAGGCCGCGCGCGTGATCAACAATATCAACGCGAGCTGGCAACTCGATTCGCGCACCCAGCTCGGCCTGCAATGGGGCGTACGCTACGTGCGCAGCAGTTTCGACGGCGAGCGCTATGACGGGCTGTCCGATCTCTACGGTTTCGACCTGCGGCGCGACCTCGGCACCCGCTTCGACGTCGGCCTGCATGGCACCGCGCTCAACTCCTGGGAGTCCTCGGTGCACGACTACGCGCTGGGCGTCGATCTCGGCGTGACCGTCGCGAAGAATGTGTGGATTTCGATCGGTTACAACCTGCAGGGCTTCGAGGACGACGACTACGCCGCCAGCCGCTACACGGCGAGCGGTCCGTTCGTGAAGCTGCGCATGAAGGCCGATCAGGACACGTTCAAGGACCTGCCCTGGCGACGGCGCTGAGCGTTCAGGCGCCGCAGACCTCGCCCGCCCCGTCGCGCAGCCGCGCGTTGAAGTGAAAGAGCAGCTCCGTCTCGATTTCAACCGCGCCCGTTGCGAGTGCGGCTCGCCAGGTCCACGCAATCACGTCGATGCGGTCACAGTCACCGGCCTTCGCAGCGCGCGTGAGCGTCGCGAGGTCAAGCGTGTGCTCGATGGCGGTCGCGGTCGTGCGCGTCGCGCGCTCGAGCACCACGTTGCCGAAGTTGTTGTACGTCGTGAACTGCCACTGGTAGGCGGCGAAGGCCCCCACCGTCGCCGCGTCGAGCGGTCTCGCGTTGAGCTGTCTCGCCACCGGATCGAAGTACGCGCAGCGATACACGCGCACGCGCAGGTAGTCGTTGTCGGGTGAGCGGGGCACGCGGCCGAACTCGTAGTAGCGCGGGTCGGTGAGCGTCTCGACGAGATCGGAATACGTCGCGGCGTCCTGCGCGGCGGTTTCCGACCACGCGAGTGCCTCGTTCCAGTCGTCCGTACAGCCGGCCAGATGCGACGTCGCGACCTTGCCGTACCCCGACGGCGGGGTATCAAGCGGAAAGTCCGCGGGCGTGCGTTGCCGGTCGCTGTAGAGAAGCGAGGCAATCTCCGCATCCGATTGGGCGACCGGCCGCGCGGCTTGCGCAGGTGCACCGGTCCCGGGCGCGGTCGGTTCACCGCCGCCTCCACCGCCGCAACCAGCCAGCGCCAACAGGGCCAGAATCCATAGCCGCATCACATGACCTCCCGGGGAGGTATCGGCGGCAGGGAGTCCCCCTTGAGGCTGGACGGGCGGCGCCGGCCGTTATCGTTAAAATGGTCGGCTCATGCAGCACATTCGCATCCGCGGCGCGCGGACCCACAACCTGAAGAACATCGACGTCGACCTGCCACGCGACCGCCTGATCGTGATCACGGGGCTTTCGGGCTCGGGCAAGTCTTCGCTCGCCTTCGACACGCTCTATGCCGAGGGGCAACGGCGCTATGTCGAATCGCTGTCGGCCTACGCGCGCCAGTTCCTGTCGATGATGGACAAGCCCGACGTCGACTCGATCGAGGGTCTTTCGCCCGCGATCGCCATCGAACAGAAAGCGACCTCGCACAATCCGCGCTCGACCGTCGGCACTGTGACCGAAATCCACGATTACCTGCGCTTGTTGTACGCCCGCGCGGGCACGCCGCGCTGCCCGGATCACGGCCGCGAACTCGCGGCACAGACCGTGAGCCAGATGGTCGACCAGGTGCTGAAGCACCCCGGGGGCCTCGCGGCGATGTTGCTCGCGCCGGTGGTCGAGGATCGCAAGGGCGAGCACCACGAACTGCTCGACGATCTGCAGCACCAGGGCTTCGTGCGCGCGCGCATCGACGGGCGCGTTTACGAGTTCGATGCACTGCCCGTGCTCGACCCGAAGAAAAAGCACACGATCGAAGCCGTGGTCGATCGCTTCCGCATCCGCGCGGACGCGGGCCAGCGACTCTCCGAATCCTTCGAAACGGCGCTGCGCCTGTCGAACGGCACCGCGCGCCTTGCGTTCATCGACGGCGGGACCGACGACCTGCTGTTCTCGAACCGCCATGCCTGCCCCGTGTGCGGCTACAGCGTTGCGCTGCTCGAGCCGAAGATGTTCTCGTTCAACAACCCCGCCGGCGCTTGCCCGACCTGCGACGGCCTCGGCACCCGCAGCTTCTTCGACCCGAGGCGCGTCGTCGTGCACCCGCACCTTTCGCTCGCGGGCGGCGCCGTGCGCGGCTGGGACCGGCACAACCAGTACTACTTCCAGATGATCCAGTCGCTCGCGCGGCATTTCCGGTTCGATATCGAAACGCCCTGGCGCGAGTTGCCCGCCGACGTGCAGGCGGTGCTGCTCACCGGCAGTGGCGACACGAGCATCGAGTTTCGCTACGCGGAAGCGCGCGGCAAGCTGAAGCGCTCGCGCCATGTGTTCGAGGGCATCGTGCCGAACCTCGAGCGCCGCTATCGCGAGACGGAATCGCCGCGGGTTCGGGAAGAACTGGCGAAATACCTCGGCACGCAACCGTGCCCCGATTGCGAGGGCTCGCGACTCGGCCGCAGCGCGCGGCATGTCTTCGTCGCGGACCGCAGCCTGGCGCAGATCACGCGCCTGTCGGTAGCCTCGGCGCGGGATTTCTTCCGGCAACTCTCGGTCGCGGGCTGGCGCGGCGAAGTCGCCGCCCGCATCGTGCGCGAGGTGGGCGACCGGCTCGACTTCCTCGTCGACGTGGGCCTCGAATACCTGACGCTCGATCGCAGCGCGGAGACGCTCTCGGGCGGCGAAGCACAGCGCATTCGCCTCGCGAGCCAGGTGGGCTCGGGACTCACCGGCGTCATGTACATCCTCGACGAACCCTCGATCGGCCTGCACCAGCGCGACAACCGGCGCCTGCTCGGCACGCTGCGCCACCTGCGCGACATCGGCAACACGGTGATCGTCGTCGAGCATGACGAGGAAGCGATCCTCGCGGCGGAGTATGTCGTCGACCTCGGCCCCGGTGCGGGCGTGCACGGCGGCGAGATCGTCGCGCGCGGCACGCCCGAAGACATCAAGGCCGCGCCGGCATCGCTGACGGGCCGGTATCTTTCCGGTCGCGAGGCGGTGCCGCTACCGGCGATGCGTACGAACCCGGGCGGACGCCAGCTGCGCATCGTCGGCGCGACCGGCAACAACCTGCGCGACGTGACGGTCGGGATTCCGATCGGGCTCATCACGGCGGTCACCGGCGTATCGGGCTCCGGCAAGTCCACGCTCGTCAACGACACGCTGTTCGCCCACGTCGCGGCGCACTTGAACGGCGCGGCGCCCGAGGGAGCGCCCTGCGAGCGGATCGAGGGCATGGAGCACGTCGATCGGGTGATCGACATCGACCAGAGCCCGATCGGCCGCACGCCGCGCTCGAACCCCGCGACCTACACCGGCCTCTTCACGCCGCTGCGCGAGGTATACGAGCAGGTGCCCGAAGCGCGCGCCCGCGGCTACGGCGCGGGTCGCTTCAGCTTCAACGTCAAGGGTGGCCGCTGCGAGGCCTGCCAGGGTGACGGGGTCCTGAAGGTCGAAATGCATTTCCTGCCGGACATCTACGTGCCCTGCGATGTCTGCAAGGGCGAGCGCTACAACCGCGAGACGCTCGAGATCCGTTTTCGCGGCAAGAACATCCACGAAGCGCTGGAGATGACGGTCGAGGACGCGCTCAGGTTCTTCGGCGCCATCCCGCCGGTGGCCACGCGACTGCAGACGCTCGTCGACGTCGGACTTTCCTACCTGAAGCTCGGACAGAGCGCGACGACCCTGTCGGGCGGGGAAGCGCAACGCGTGAAGCTCGCGCGCGAGCTCGCGAAGCGCGCCACCGGGCGCACGCTCTACCTGCTCGATGAGCCCACGACCGGCCTGCATTTCCACGACGTGGCGCAGTTGCTCGCGGTCCTGCATCGCCTGCGCGACGAGGGCAACACGGTCGTCGTGATCGAGCACAACCTCGACGTCGTCAAGACCGCGGACTGGGTCATCGATCTCGGTCCCGAAGGCGGCGCCGGGGGCGGCCAGGTGCTCGCCGCCGGCACGCCCGAGGAGATCGCACGGACGCCTGGCTCCTATACTGGCGAGTATCTTGCGCCGCACTTGAAGGAGAGCCGCGATGAGTCAGCAACCGGACAACGCCAGCGACCCCGATCTGGCCAAGGGCATCGCGCTCGCTGAGCTCGCCGACGGCGGCCGGCTCGTCGGCCATGTCGGCGATGAGCAGGTTCTCCTCGTGCGTCGCGGCGCCGAGATCTTTGCGGTCGCCGCCCACTGTACGCATTACCACGGACCGCTGATCGACGGACTCATTGTCGACGACACCGTGCGCTGCCCCTGGCATCACGCGTGCTTCGATCTGCGCACGGGCGAGGCCCTGCGCGCCCCGGCTCTCAGCCCGATCACATCATGGTCGGTCGAACTGCGCGATGAGCGGATTTACGTGCGGGCGAAGCGCGCAGCGGTGGCGACGGCGCGGCGGCGTGCGCCGCAAGCCAAAGCCCCCTCGAAAGTCGTGATCGTCGGTGGCGGCGCGGCGGGCTTCGCAGCAGCGGAAATGCTGCGCCGGGAGCAGTTCGCGGGGCCCATCGTCATGTTGAGCCACGACGATGCGGCGCCGGTCGATCGACCGAATCTCTCCAAGGACTACCTCGCCGGCACCGCCCCGGAAGAATGGGTGCCGCTGCGCCCCGACAGCTACTACGCCGACAACGGCATCGACCTGCGGCTCGGCGCCGAGGCCGCCGGCATCGACGTGGCGTCACGCGAGGTGCTGCTCGCGAACGGGACCCGGATCGGGTTCGACCGCCTGCTGCTGGCCACCGGCGCGGAGCCGGTGCGCTTGCCGGTCCCGGGCGCGGACCAGACTCACGTGCGCACGCTGCGCACCCTGTCCGATTGCCGGGCCATCATCGATCTCGCGAAGCGGGCGCGGCGCGTAGTCGTGATCGGCGCAAGCTTCATCGGGCTCGAGGTCGCCGCAGCCTTGCGCGCCCGGCAGATCGACGTGCATGTCGTCGCACCGGAACGCAAGCCGATGGAACGGGTTCTCGGCGCCGCCATCGGCGATTTCGTGCGTGCCTTGCATGAGGAGCACGGCGTCGTGTTCCACCTCGAGGACCTCGTGACCGGCATCGAAGGCAAGCGGATATCCCTGAGGAGCGGGGGAACGCTCGAGGCGGACCTGGTGGTCATCGGTATCGGCGTGCGCCCGCGGCTCGCACTCGCCGAAAGCGCCGGGCTCGCCGTCGACCGCGGCGTCGTCGTGAATCAATATCTTGAAACGAGCGCACCGGGAATTTTCGCGGCCGGCGACATCGCACGCTGGCCGGACCCGCACAGCGGCGAGCGCATCCGCGTGGAACACTGGGTCGTGGCGCAGCGCCAGGGCCAGGCCGCTGCGATGAACATGCTGGGCCATCGTGCGGCGTTCACCGCCGTCCCCTACTTCTGGAGCCAGCACTACGACGTGCCGATCAACTATGTCGGGCACGCGCAGGAATGGGACAGCGTGGCGATCGAAGGCGACGTCGCGGCAAGGGACTGCGTCGTGCGCTTCAATCGCAACGGGCGCGCACTCGCGGTCGCTTCGATCTACCGCGATGTCGACAGCCTGCGGGCCGAGCTGGCCATGGAGCGGCGCGCGGCCGGTTGACTGGCGCGCCGCTCAGCGCAGATCGAGATCGAAGACGACGTTGAGCTTGTGCCAGCGCTCGACCGCGCGACCGTCGAGCGTCGCGGGCGAGAGGCGCCAGCTTCGTCTTGCCTCCGCCACCGCCGCGGCATCGAGCCGCGCATAGCCACTCGACCTTGCGACGCGCGCGTCCAGCACCCGCCCGTCGAGTCCAACTAGCAATTGGAGCGTGACCGTGCCTTCTTCGCCGGCACGAATCGCCTGCGGCGGATAGGCGGGCTGCGACAGGGGTCGCGCCGGATCGACGCGTGGGCCGATGAGCACCGGATCGCGCACCCCTTCGTCCCCGGTGTCGATCCCGCCTCCAGTCACGGACAAAGGCGCCTCGCCGACGACCGGCACGTCATCGAACGGGACGGGGAATGTCGGCGGAGGTGGCAGGTCGTCGACGACGATGCGTTCATCGCCACCGGCCGTCGGGATCTCCCGATCCTGCGGCGGCGCGGCCTCGATCAGCTTCGCTTCCAGTACAGGCGGCGGCCTGTCGATCACGAGGCGGAAATATGCGAGATTTTCGGCCACGAGCCAGATGAGCCCGGCATGCATGGCCGCCACCAGTACGAAGCCCATGTGGCGGCCGGGAGGTAGCCGGGCTGCGCCGGCTTGACGAATGCCCACATCGCGCATGACAGTTCTCCCGCCACTTTGCGACGCACTGCGCGTCGGCCCGAGTCTACGCCAG
>CADEFQ010000035.1:28161-31630 GCA_902826635.1 uncultured Pseudomonadota bacterium | reverse complement strand
CGGACGGGATAACCGCTGAAAGCATCTAAGCGGGAAGCCCCCCCCAAGATTAGATCTCCCTGGGAACTCGATTCCCCTGAAGGGCCCAAGAAGACTACGTGGTTGATAGGCTGGGTGTGTAAGGCCAGTAATGGCTTCAGCTAACCAGTACTAATTGCCCGTGAGGCTTGACCATATAACCTCAAGCGGTCTGAAGCTTGAGTTGGATGCGACCGATGGACTGATCCATCACGAGCGCGAAATCTGCCGGGCACGATCATTCGATCGCGCGGGCGTGGGCGTCAAAACTAAAACTCCCGGATTGTAAAAAGTTTCCCTGGCGGCATTAGCGAGCGGGAACCACCCGATCCCATTCCGAACTCGGAAGTGAAAACGCTCCGCGCCGATGGTAGTTTCGCCTGTTGCGACGCTAGAGTAGGTCACCGCCAGGGTCCTATCGAACGGAAGGCCCCCGCTGCGAAAGCAGCGGGGGCTTTTCTGTTTTCGCCGGGCGCAGCACGATCCCGCGAAATGCCTGCTGCTTGCGCCGTCTCGATGCTGATCCGCGGGCCGGCCCGGTCCTCGACGGCCGAGGACCAGGCGGCGCCGTGAATCAGTGCGCGCTGGCGATCCCGTAGGCCGCGCTCAGGTACGCGCGGATATCCGCGGGATCCTGCAGGAACGACTTGCCCTGTGCACGGCTCACCTTGAGGCCGGCGACATCGGCACTCGCGTGCTTTTCGGCGAGGATGAGCACCGGGCACCCCTGGTTTTCGGTTCCGAGTTCGCTCGCGAGCGGCGCGCGCGGTCGCGCGAAATCAAGGTAGTTCACCTCGAGCGAGGTGCGCAGCTGCGGGTAATAGCTCAGCAGTCCTTCGATGCCCACGCCGTCGGGGCAGTAGTACGGGCCCGCATCGCCGTCGCGAAAATCGGGCTTCAGCAAGTAGAGTCGGTCCTTGGTCATCGTCGCCTTTCGTTGTGGTTGCGCAGCGGATCTTCGCTACTTTGCCGCAGTGGCGAGCGCTTCGTCGAGCATCTTCACCAGCGAGCCGCGGTCGTAGCTGAAGGGCTGGTCCTGGTTCAGCTGCACTAGTTCCTCGATCGCCTTCCTGATCGTGATCTCGGCCTCGAACTGGCTCGGCACGACCAGGTAGCGCCGCTTCGGTGCGGGCGCAAACAGCGCGTGCTCCACCGCTGCGGCAACGTCGTCGGGCTCCTTGTATTTCGAGCGGTCCGAAAGGCGCGACTCGATGCCGAGGCGTTCGGCGGCGTTGCGGCCGATCTCGGAGTTGTAGTTGCCGGGCTCGATCACGCTCACCCCGACGCCAAGCGGCGCCATCTGCGCGGCGAGTGAATCGGTGTAGGCCTCGACCGCATGCTTCGTCATGCTGTAGACGCCGAGGTCTTTCGTCGACAGGATTCCGGAGATCGAACCGATCGTGGTCACCCGGCCCTTGCCCGCGACGATGAGCGGCGTGAAGGCCTTGGTCACCCGCCACGGCCCGTACACGTTCACCTTCATCATGAGGTCGAAGTCGTCCTCCGCCGTGTCGGCAAATGGACCGATGCTCGCGATGCCGGCGTTGTTGACGAGGCCATGGAGGCCGCGGCCGCCCTTCGTGACCGATTCAACGGCGGCGGCGATGTCCGTGGCGTTCGTCACGTCGAGGCGCAGCGGTTGCACGTTCTTCAGCTTGCGGAGCGCCTCGAGATCCTTGTCCTTGCGCGCGCCCGCGTAGACGAAATAGCCGTCGGCAGCCAGGCGTTCGGTGACCTTGCGGCCGATACCGGTGCTCGCGCCGGTCACGAGGACTGCTTTCTGGGCGGCGCCCTCCACGGGCCCCGCGCCCTCCACGGGCTCCGCGCCCTGCACGGGCGCGACGAGGCACAGCACAGCGGCAACGAAGGCGTATCGCTTCATGGAAATTGCTCCGGTCCGTCGGAAGATGGCGCACGATGCGCCGACCGGGCGCGCGCTGTCCAGCTCGCGTTGCCGATGGCTCAACCCATGAAACCGAGATCGCGTTTCGGGAAGTTGTCGATGCTCGGCGCGACGCGTGCAAGATCCGCATCGAGCACGCCGAACCACCGCGACAGCGTTGCGGCGTACTGGTCGGACGAGGTGGTCGGAATGAAACGCCCGCCGCCGACCTCGTCGGCGCCGTCGGCCGCCTGCGTCGCACCGAGCCGCAGCACCGGATAGCTGCCGTAGATATCGTGGCCGCGCACCGCGCCGCCGACGGCGAGCTGCACGCCGCCCCAGGCGTGATCCGTGCCATCGCCATTGGAAGTGAGCGTGCGCCCGAAATCCGATTGCGTGAACGCGGTGACGCTCTGCGCGACGCCCATTTCGACTGTCGCCCGGTAGAAGGCATTGAGGCACGCGCTGACGTTCGCGAGCAGCCCCGGCTGATCCTGTACCTGGTCGTCATGCGAATCAAAGCCGCCGGTCGCAACGAAGAAGATCTGTCGCGAAGCTTCGAGCGCGCCCCGCGTTGCGATCATCTCGGCCACGGTCTTCAGCTGCGTACCGAGCGGCGAAGCGGGGAAAATGGTGGCGAACGGTGCGGGGTTCGGCGCGCGCACGGTCGCGAGTGCGGCATTGACGGTTTGCGCAGACTGGAGCGCCCGCTGCTGAACCCCGGAAAAAGCGCGTTCATGGATGGTGCCGTAGCTCGCGCGGAGCACTGATTCGAAGCCGGCCTTGCGGGCGACGGAGAGCGCGTCCGTTCCATCGAGACCCAGGAAATCGACCGGGCCATCGGGCCCGATGACGTACGGCCGCGTGCTCGCCCCGGCCTGATAAAGGGTCTGGCCCGAAAGCGAGACATTGAGTGGCAGCGTGGGACCTGTCTGTGCGCCGAGCGCGTCGGCGATGCGCCCCGCCCAGCCGGTGTTCGACACCGCCTTGCCGCGCAGCGAATGCCATTGATCCTGCTGATCGTTGTGCGAGAAGAGTTGCGGCGGCAGCGGTACCGAGCGTGCCTGATACTGCGCAAGCGTCGTCGAAGTGATCAGCGGGCCGACGTTTGCAACGACGGCGCAGGCGCCGTCCTGCTCAAAGAGCGCAGCAATCTCGGGCATCGACGGGTGTAGCCCTAGCTGCGCGCCGTTCGCCAGCGGCGTGAGCGGCGTGACCGGCAGCAAGCTCGCCTGGGCCACCGCAAGATTCTGGCGTGCGAGCTGATAGGCCTGGTATTCGGCGTCGCTGCGTGGAACGACCATGTTCCAGGAGTCGTTGCCGCCAAAGAGGAATACGCATACCAGCGCCTTGTAGTCGGCGAAACGTGCATAGGTGCTGAGCGCCTGGGCGTACACGGCGTCAGGAAGGCGGCCGAAAGCGTAGGCCGCGCCTCCGGCCGCTGCGATCTTCAGAAGCTGGCGCCGCTTTGCGCGTTCTTTGCGGGTCATGCTGGACTCCTTCAGCGCTGCGCCGCGTATTCGGGCGAGCTCGCGATGAGGTAAAGCGCCTCGGCGACCCTGAGTCCGG
>CADEFQ010000035.1:0-28061 GCA_902826635.1 uncultured Pseudomonadota bacterium | reverse complement strand
GCGTATTCGGGCGAGCTCGCGATGAGGTAAAGCGCCTCGGCGACCCTGAGTCCGGCTTGATCGGGAGGGGCGCGCTCCACCGCCGCACGCGCTTGCGTCTGCAGCGTGCTCGTGATCTGTCCGCCGAGGAGTTTCCCGGCAATGCGGTCGACCAGCGCCGCAGAGTCTCCGGCGAGGCCGGCTTCGGCGCTCACGTTGATGAAGACGAGATCCGGGCGTATCGCGGCTCGAACGGTCGGACAGCCGGGGACGGGCGAGGAGGTGTAACAAAACGTCTGGACAAAGAGATAATTCGTGAGTTGCGTCGAGAGATACTCGGTGGCGATCTGCATCTCGGGTGCGACGAGGCCTCGATCGGCGATCTCTCCCGGCGGCGCGTAGAAGGGGCTGAAGAAGTTGAAGACGGAGGGCGCGAGCAGCGGCCCTTGCCCCACGACATCCGCCGGGCTCTGCACGTTATAGCGCCCGCTCTGGGAGCGCCCGCCGTAGGCGCGCCACAGTTGCGTCACGCGCAGCAGCGGCTCTTTCAGCTTGCCGGCAATCGATGCGTCGGGCGCGGCCGCGCGCGCCTCGGAGTCGAGCAGCAGCGCCCGCACGACCGCGCCGAGATTACCCCGGCGCCCCGTCCCATCGTTCGCAAACACCTGCGCCACGCGCTGCACGTAGGCGGGCGAGGGGTTGCTGGTCACGAGCCGCTGGATCAGCTGCTTCGAAATGAACGGCCCGACATTCGGGTGATTGAAAATGTTGTCGAGCGCGTCGTCGAGGTCGCGGGCCGGATCGGCCGGCGTGCGCGCCGGAATCCCGGCGAGCGCTGCACCGGTGTAGCTGAGGATTTTCTTTGCACCCGTATCATGCTGCTCGGCGTAAGCCTGCATGGGCAGCACCTGGTTCTGGAGTGAGGGGCGCGCCTGGCCGAAGCTCGCCGCGCCGGACCAGTTCCAGCCCGTGTAGACGTGAGCGAAGCCCTCGATGATCGACTGATCGTAGGTGGGAATCGGCTGGCCCTGCGGGTCCTTGCGTGGCGTGCCGTCGGCATTCAGTTCGACCAGCCCGACGGTGAAGAGCTGCATCAGCTCGCGCGCGTAGTTTTCATCCGGGCGGATGTTGCGCGCGGGATCGGGTTTCTGGTTGCCGAGCATCGAGAGATACACACCCATCGCCGGGTGCAGCGACACGTCCTCCACCAGTTGCCTGAAATCCCCGAAAGCGTCGCGGGCGAGCAGGTCGTAGTAGTCGGCGAGCGCGTAGGGACGGTTGTTCAGCGCGCCCTGCTGGGAGACGACCATGATCTCTGAAAGCGCGAACGCCACACGCTGTCGCAGCTGGTCCGGACCATTGACAGCGTTACGGAACCAGATGTCAACGCGGTCGGCGTTCAGCCGGGCGATCTGCACCGGCTGCGGCAAGGCGGCGTAGCCCGCCTGCACATGCGGCAGCTGCAGCGATGCCGGTTGCTGGAGCTGCTCATCGATCCAGCGCGCATAGGCCGTGGTCGAATCCCCGAGACCCTGAAGGCGCTGCGCTTCAGCCTCGGTTGCCCCGAAGGTCGCGTCATTGAGAAACGAGAAAGCCTGCGCCTTCGTGACGCCGGCCGGTGGCGGTGGAGGCGGCGGGGGGTTGCCACCCGAATCGCCCGCGCCACCGCCCCCGCAGGCCGTAATGAGAAAGCCCGCCGCTGCAACGAGCGCCAGCCGCCATTTCGATGGATACCACTTCGAGCGCACGGCATTCTCCCTGCGAGCCACGAGTCGCTCTATCCCCGGAACGCACTATTCGCGCGGCGGTTGACAGCTGTCCAGCTGTCGCCGAAACACGCCAGTCTGGCAACGACCGGTGGGGGCTTTCGAGTTCCGCTTTGCATCAGTAGTCTCAAGTGCATGAGCGAGACCGGATTGCCCCCGCCTTTTCCCGCCGCGCCCGAACTGCAGACGCAGCAGTGGTTCAATTCACGCGAGCCCCTCTCACTCGGTGTTCTGCGCGGCAAGGTCGTTGTCATCGAAGCCTTTCAGATGCTCTGCCCGGGCTGCGTGAGCCACGGCCTGCCACAGGCGACGCGCATCCATGACACCTTCAACGCCGCCGATGTCGCCGTGCTCGGGCTGCACACGGTTTTCGAGCATCACGAGGCGATGACGCCGATTTCCCTCGCGGCATTCCTGCACGAATATCGGATCCGTTTCCCCGTCGGCGTCGATGCGCCGGGGAACGGTTCGGGAATGCCGAAGACCATGGCGGCCTACCGGATGCAGGGGACGCCAACACTTCTCCTGATCGATCGCCGGGGCCGGCTGCGTGCGCAGCACTTCGGGGCAGCTTCCGACCTGCTGGTCGGCGCGGAGATCATGAAGCTGATGAGCGAGCCACCCGATCCATAGCAGGGCTCGCGCACCCTGGCATCGATTTCCTCGTCACCAAATAGAGACAACTAGAGCCCGCACCCGTTCGTCAGGCGGACTTGCGTTCCCCTGGCTGCGGTCCCGCGTGTCCCCACTGCCAATCAGGCAGTTACGAGCCGCTTGCTTTGGTGCTATATATGAGATAAATTGACCCACATATGACACAGGCGACTTCCGAGCAGGTCCTTGCGGCCGCGCGCCAGTGGCTCAAGCCGCTGGTGCACGTGTTGATCCGCTGTGGCATCACCTGGAAGGAGTTCGCGGACCTCGCGAAGACGACCTACGTGGAAGTTTCGACGACGAAATTCGGCAAGCGCGGACGCCCGACCAACGTGTCGCGTACGGCAGTGCTGACCGGGCTGACGCGGCGCGAAGTACGCAAGCAGCGCGAGCGTCTCGAAAGCGCGGACCACGCCTGGACGGGCCACGTGACGAAGGGCTCGCTCGTACTTTCAACCTGGCACCAGGATCGCGATTTTCTCGACGCACAGGGGCAGCCACTCGCCCTGCCGCTCGACGGCGAGGGCGCGACGTTTGCGGAGCTGTTGCGGCGTTGCGGAGCGGGCGATGTGCGCGCGTCCACGCTGCTGAAGGAACTGCGGGGTGCCGGCGCACTGCGCGAAATTCCGAACGGACGCGTCGAGGCGCTGATGCGCGACTACATTCCGCAGAGCATGGACGCCGGCCTCGTGCGCCTCTGGGGCACGGTGATCTCGGATGTCGCGAGCACCTACCAGCACAACCTCACACGCCGCTCTGCCGTGCCCGCACGCTTCGAGCGTGCCGCGATGAACGGGCATGTGCGCGCGCAGGCGCTGCCCGAGTTCAGGAAGTTCCTCGAGAACGAGGGACAGGCGTTTCTCGAGCGCGTGGATGCGTGGCTCACCGCGCACCAGGCGCGCACCGAACAACCGTCGGAGAAAGCGGGGGCCATCCGGCTCGGCGCCGGCGTCTACCACATTCAGGACGAGGATGTACGATCATGAAACACTCGAAATTTCTCGCGGCGATCGCAACTTTTCTTCTCGCGTCGTGCGGCGGTGGCGGCACTGATTCCGGAGGCTCGCCGGCGCTCGGCGGCATCCAGGGGTCCGGGCGCACGGTGTCGATCGGCGCGATCACCGGCTTCGGCAGCATCTTCGTGAACGGCGTCGAGTTCGCGACTTCGGGCGCGCAGATTCGCATCAGCGACCGCTCCGGCACCGAAGCGGAGCTGCGTATCGGTCAGGTCGTGGCCGTACAGGGCACCGTGGGCGCGGGCGGTACGACCGGCACGGCGACGCAGGTGTCTTTCTCGGCCAACGTGGCAGGGCCCATCACGCAACTGAATGTGGCGGCAGGGACCTTCGTTGTGCTGGGTCAGACGGTGCGCGTCACCAGCGTCACTCACTTCGACAGCGACATCGTGCCGTCGAATATCGAGGGCCTCGCGACGCCCGGCCTCATTGTCGAAGTCAGCGGATTCCCGACCGCGACGGGCGAGATCTCTGCGACGCGCATCGAGCGCGAGGACCCGGGCAGCGAGTTTGAAGTCAAGGGCGTGGTACAGGGGCTCGACACGAGCGCGCGTACCTTCCGCGTGAACGCACTTACGGTCGACTACAGCGGCGTGACGCCGGAGGGTGCGCTTGCTGACGGGCGTACCGTCGAAGTCAAGGGACGCACGTTGACAGCGGGCGGAGCGCTGGTGGCGACGCGCGTCGAAGTGTCGCCGGGCATCGGCGCTGCTGCGAATGACGAGGTCGAGCTGGAAGGGCTCATCACGCGGTTTACGTCAAGCGCCGATTTCGAGATCGCGGGACAGCGCGTGACGACGAACGCGAATACGCAATTCGACCTGAAGGGCGTCACGCTCGGACTGGATGTCCGCGTCGAAGTCGAGGGGGCAATCGATGCGAACGGCGTGCTGGTCGCGCGCGAGGTCGAAGTGGAGCCCGAGAACTCGGCGCGTGCCTCGGGGCTCGTCGAATCAGTGAACGCGGCGGGCAATACGCTGCGCGTTGCGGGCGTGACGGTAACGACGAATGCCGCAACCCAGTTCGAGGACAAGACCAACCAACAGGTACGGCCGTTCCGACTCGCCGACTTGCGCACGGGCGACTTCGTCGAAGTGCGCGGTACCGAGCCGCAAGGGGGCGGCCTCACCGCGTCCATCGTGGAGCGTGACGATCCGGACGGCGAGGTGACGCTTCAGAGTATCGCGCGCAACGTCGCCGACCCGAACCTCGTGATACTCGGCGTCACGGTTACCACCGACGCCGGTACCGAATTCGAGGACGCGGCGGACGCGCCGATCACGCGCGCGCAGTTCTTCGCGCAGGCGCCGAACCGGCTCGTCAAGGCGAAAGGTACGTTATCCGGTACGACCCTCGTCGCCGAGGAAGTGGAGCTGGAAGACTAGCGCGCGGTCGTGAAGCATCCTTCGGTAATCGTCTGGTTACCGCCCGCTTCGATTGCGAGCACCTCGAAGATGTAGGCGCTGCCCGGCCGGAGCAGCTCGAACGAGACAGTCAGCTGCGTGCCGGTTTCCGCAGGCAGCTTGACGTCGAAATGGACGTCCTCGTTCTCGACGATGACCTCGTAGCGGGTGATTTCGAGGGGATCACCTGTGAAGGATTCCGAGACCGGATTCCAGCTGATGACGACTGGCAGCGGTACGTGGAGCGCGCACTCGGCGCCCGCCGCCGGCAGCGGCGAGACGATCTCGGGCCCGGCCGGAATGTCGTGGGAAAAGTTTACGCGTCCGATCTGGACGGTGCCCTCGTTGTCGACGGCGCGAAACGTATACACGCCTTCGGGGAAACGTCGGAAGAAGCGCTCGAATGGCAATTCATCGATTGAAGGCTCGACACTCTCGAGGAAGAGCTCCGTTCCGCCGCCCTGCCTGGTCAGGCTTCCTTCGGTTTCCGCGCCGAAGATTTCGACCTTGCGCGGATCGACTATCTCGATCTCTCGCCAGCCGTCGCTATCGAGGAAAAACTGTATGCCGATGTCCTCGGCCGACGCGTTGTACTCGATGATCATCGACGACGCTTTGAGCGGTATGGATTTCGTTTGCGCGGCGGACCGGTCGGCGGCGAGTGTCGCGGTGCTCGCGGCGGCCAGCGCGAAGCCGGCCACGACGATGCGCCAATGGATATCTCGGTGGTTGAACATGGGGGTCCTCCTGGTGATTGCCTCACCTGCCACCCTGTAGACGGGCGAAGCGACCTGAATTCGTCGCGCACAGGTGCGACGCGACGCCGTGGTGCGGACCACAGTGCTGTATCAATTGACGTTCGGATCGCAGCACCCCTAACTTCACGGACATGAAGTACAGGATCCTCCTCGGTGTGGCCGTGGTTTCGGCCGCGTGGTCCGCGGGTGCCGCTGCGGAGGCGACCCGCGTCGTCCCGACCGTCGAAGGCGGGGTCATCGGCCAGAGGCTGGGCGGTGTCGCCGTGTTTCGCGGCGTGCCGTATGCGGGGGCGCCCGAGGGCGAGTGGCGCTGGCAGCCGCCGCGGCCGGCGGCACACCGCGAGGCGGTGCTGGATGCGGAAGCGTTCGACACCCTCTGCCCGCAGTCGCGGCGGACTCCGTATCCCCTCGCGGGGCTGCCGATGGGCGAGGACTGCCTCAAGCTCAACATCTACGTGCCCGCGGACGCCTTCGACGGCGGCGCTCGCGTGCCCGTGATGGTGTGGATCCACGGCGGCAGTTATCGCTGGGGCGCGGGCTCGTGGCCCGGCGCGGAGCCGTTCGCGCTCGTGCACAAGGGCGTCGCGGTCGTCACGATCAACTATCGCCTCGACCGGCTCGGCCTCTTCGCGCATCCGGCGCTGTCGGCCTCGATGCCGGGCGAGCCGCTCGCGAACTATGCGCTGATGGATCAGGTCGCGGCGCTGCGCTGGGTGCGCGCCAACATCGCGGCGTTCGGTGGCGATCCATCGCGCGTGACGATCTTCGGCCAGTCCGCGGGCGGCGTCTCGGTGACGACACTGATGGCCACACCCTCCGCGCGTGGCCTCTTCCAGGGCGCGATCGCGCAGAGCGGCGCTTCGCGCATCGAGGGCGATCGCAAGTTGCGGGGCGAGGGCGGACCGTTCCAGTCACTCGAGGCGGACGGCCTGCAGATGGCGACGAGCCTCGGCATCGCGAACGACAGCGGCGCGCCGGCGAAGCTGCGTGCGCTGCCGACCGACCGCATCATCGCGTACTCGGAAAAAGAGATTCCGAACTCGATGAACCCCGTGGTGGACGGGGAAGTGTTGCCGGATGACATTTCGCGCACTTTCCGCGCGGGACGCCAGCAACCGGTGCCGTTCCTCTCCGGCACCACGAGCTGGGAAGCGTCGCTCCTCGGGCCGTATGAATTCAAGCTCAAGGACATGCTGCGCGGCGAGGACCCCGCCGCGGTCCGTCAGGCCTATGCAGGGCTCGACGAACCCACCCTCGTCAAGACCTGGTTCATGGACATGCTGTTCCGCGGACCCGCGAGGTTCCTCGCCGGCGAGATGTCGAGCGTCGGCAAGCCGGCGTGGTTCTATGAGTTCAGCTACGTCGCCGAGGGTCGGCGCGGATCGGTACCCGGCGCGTTCCACTCGGACGACGTCGCATACGTATTCGGCGATCTCGGCATGCGCCAGCGCTGGCGCGGCGACGCGCCGCCCACTGCGGCGGACTTGCACATGGCGCAGATCGCCACGAGCTACTGGGTGAACTTCGCGAAACGCGGCGACCCGAACGGGCCCGGGCTGCCGCACTGGCCGCGCTATGAACGCTCGACCGACCAGATGCTCGATCTCGGGACGCAGGTCAGCGTGCGCAAGCCGGAGCGCACGCAGCCGCTGAGCTTTCTCGACGGGCTCTACGAAACGGCGCTGGGCGCGCGCTGAGCGAGCCGCGCGCGGCGCGACCAGAGCGCGATCGGCACGCCCGCTGCCGCGAGCGCCAGTGCCCAGAGGAACGGCACGTGGCCGACGCCATAGAACGTGAGCACCACATAGGCGGTGCCGATCAGGCCGAGCACCTGCAGGTCGCCGCCCGCCGGGCGTTCCCCGCGGCGCCACATCACCACGAGCGCGAGCGACGCGCATAGGTACAGCGGCAGGTTCGCGGCCGTCACGATCGTGCTCAGGAACACGAAACCGTCGACGAGCGACTTGCTGTAGTTCATCAGGATCATCGCGCTCGCCAGGACTGCGGTGATGACGAGGGCGCGGGCGGGCGCGCCGTGGCGATTCAATTTCGCGAAAGCGGCCGGAAAATCCCCCTGGGTGGCCATCGTCGCCGTGAGGTTGCCGACGATCAGCGTCCACCCGTTCAGCGCCCCGAGACCGCTCACCACGACGAACAGGGCGAGCCAGCGCCCGTTGCCCGCGCCGAGATAGCGATCGAGCAAATCGACGAACGGTGCGCTCGAGTGCGCAAGGTCGGCTTGTGGAATGAGCAGCAGTGGCACCGTCGAGACGAGGATGTAGATGACCGCGGTGAGCAGGGTGCCGATCAGGGTGGCGCGCGGGATGTTGCGGCCGGGGTCGCGCACGCGGCCGGCCGGAACGCTGGCCGATTCGAGCCCGAGCATCGCAAAGAGCGCGATGGTCGAGGCCGCCATCGTCTGCGGAAACGAGATCGGCGTGACCGGCAGCGAGCGCGTGTAGGCGCCCGGATCGGCAAACAGCATCCAGGCGCCGAGCAGCACGACGGCGACCATCGGCAGGAGCTTGAGCGCCGTGCAGACGACCTGGACGCGGCCGCCGGCGCGCGTGCCGAGGAGATTCACGAAGACGAAGAGCCACAGCAGCGCGAGCGCGAGCAACACGGGCGGGAATTTTCCGAGCAGCGGCGCGACGGCGCTGAGATAACCGACCACGCTCACGGCGAGCGTGGCGTTCGTGATCCAGTTCGACACCCAGTAGCTCCACATCGAGAGGAACGCCGGCCAGTGCCCGAGGGTCGAGCGGATGTAAGCGTACGGGCCGTCGGCGGCCGGGTAGCTCTGCGCGAGGCGCGCAAACACGCGCGCAAGGAACATGCAACCGACGACCGTGATGGCCCAGCCGGTGAGCGCATTGAGCCCGTAGGGCGCGAGTGCGGACGGCATCATGAAAATGCCGATGCCGATCGTGTTGCCGATGACGAGTGCCGTACACATCCAGAAACCGAGTTCGCGCCTGGGCACCGTGCTAGTGTTCGACATCATGGATCTCCGGCTGTGTTGCGTACTGTTGCTGTTCTCGGGCGGCGCGCTCGCCGCGGGTCCCCGTGCCCGCGACCTCGGCGTGCCGTTCGAAGGGACGCCGGGCGCACTCAATGCGATCACCGATGTCGCCGGGGTCACCGTCGGCCAGGTGACGCTGATCGAGGATCTCGCGGGTGGCAAAGCCGTCCGCACCGGCGTCACGGCGATCCTGCCGCGTGGTGACGATTCGAAACGTGTTCCCGTCTTCGGCGGCTGGTTCGCGCTCAACGGCAACGGCGAGATGACCGGCACCACCTGGCTCGAGGAATCGGGACAGCTCGAAGGGCCGGTGATGATCACCAACACGCACAGCGTCGGAGTGGTGCGCGATGCGGTGGTCGCGTGGCGCGTCCATGCGGGCGATGCCGATGCGAGCGGCTACTGGTGGTCGCTGCCGGTCGTGGCGGAAACCTGGGACGGCCACCTGAACGACATCAACGGCTTTCACGTGCACGCTGAGCACGCGCTGCGCGCGCTCGACAGCGCGCGCAGCGGACCGGTCGAGGAAGGCAATGTCGGTGGCGGCACCGGCATGATCTGCCATGAGTTCAAATGCGGCATCGGTACCGCGTCGCGGCGCGTCCGCGCGGCGGACCACGACTACATGGTGGGCGTGCTCGTGCAGGCGAATTACGGGCTGCGTGACTCGCTGCGCATCGCGGGCGTGCCGGTCGGGCAGCACTTGCGCAACGATCGCGTGTACAGCGCACCGGAGGCGTCCGTCGCCGAGAGCGGCTCGATCATCATCGTGGTGGCCACCGACGCGCCGCTGCTGCCCCACCAGTTGAAGCGCATCGCACGTCGCGCGGCGCTTGGGCTCGCCCGCATGGGCAGCACGGCCGGCAACGGATCGGGCGATATCTTCGTGGCGTTCTCCACCGCCAACGCGGAGGCGTTGCAGGGCAAGCCGCTGTCGCAGGCGGCATTCGTCGGCAACGACAGCGTGAGTCCGCTCTTCGACGCCACCGTGCAGGCCACCGAGGAAGCGATCGTCAATGCGATGGTCGCCGCGCGCGACATGCGGGGGCAACTGGGCCGGTATGCGAAGGCGTTGCCGCATGCGGATCTCGTCAGGCTCCTGAAGCAGTACGGCCGCTACGCGCCAGCGCGCGATAGCCGTTGAGCGCGCGCGCGAGATATTCCAGCGTTTCGCGCCGTTCGTCGTCATCGTTGTAATCGGCGCGCGCTTCGGCTGCCGCGAGCACTCGCTCGAGCCAGGTGACGAAGTAATTCGCGTCCGCCGGCGCGGCCGGCGCGCCACCGGGCAGTTCGAGCCAGATCGGGCTCGTGGTTGCATACGGATAGAGGTCGAACACGCGCGGGTCGGCGCCGTCGTTCCAGGCGCGCAGCAGCAGCCAGCCACCCTGCGCAATATCGAGGTCGCCCTCCGCGTCGAGACTGCGGCGATCGCCGCGCAGCGCGATCGATTTCACGACGCGGCCGTTCAGCACGAGTTCGAGGTGATCGACCGGCACCGGGGAGCGCAGCGCCA
Organism: uncultured Pseudomonadota bacterium; assembly: GCA_902826635.1. Lineage (GTDB taxonomy): Bacteria > Pseudomonadota > Gammaproteobacteria > Steroidobacterales > Steroidobacteraceae > CADEFQ01. The sequence goes on along the minus strand of CADEFQ010000035.1, from coordinate 17,950 downwards.
CGCGGAAAGGCACTCGGCCGGCGCGATCGCGCCTCATGGTGCCGCCCGGCGCGGCGGCATCGAGACGCAGCGCGAGCAGCGGGCCGTTGCTCGCGACCGTGTGGCCCCCCTTCAATGCCGCGCGCAACGAGGCGGGGTCGCGTCGGCCGCCGGTGTCGAGGAAAACGCGGTTGAGTCCGACCGGGCCGTGCAGCGAAGCGTAGTTCGCCATCGCATCGGTGCCCGCGCCGGCCGGCAGGCGAAAGCCTAGATTCAGCAGCCGATACCAGATCTCGGCCGTCGCCTTGTGATCGGAAAAACCGACGACCTCGATGTAATCCACCTTGCCGGCGTACACGTCGGCGGGCAGCGCGTTCGTGAGCGCGACTTCCTTCGTCGGTTCGATGCGCCAGTCGAACGGGTGCACGTAGCCGACGAGGCCGCCTTGCGCATGGGCGAGATCGGCGACGATGCCGTTGTGCGGCCACGGACTCGCCATGGCGGAGTGGCGGTACGCCGCGAAATCGGGCGTGATCAGGTGGTCCCCGAGATGCAGCAGCCCGAGGTGACCCCAGAAACTGGTGTGGAACTCCTGCGCGTGCAGGATCGTGGCACGCGGCGTGCCGGCAGGGTCCGCGTCGGGTCGGAAGAGTGCGATGTCGGGAACGCGTTCTTCCTTGTTGACGATGAGGTCATGGACGACATCGAGGTCTTCCGCTTCGGCCTGCAGTGCGAGGCGCGCGGGTGTATTGCGGTAGTGACCGCCGTAGTTCATGTGCACGTGCAGGTCGGCGCTCACGGAAGTGCCGAATGTCGCCGGAAGTGCGTTCGCGACGAGCTGCGAGCGCACCGGCGTGTTCCCGACGGAGGCAACGTCGATCGTTCGGTCCCACGGGAGGTGGGCGAAGCCGCGCTGCACCTGGATGCGCGTGCGCCCCGGCGGCAGCTCGAGCGTGCACGGCGGCGCACAGTGGAAATAGTGGGTCTCCATGGCCTGCCGCGCACGATCGAACCCATCGTCGGCGTGCATCCACGCGCTGTCCGGCGCATACGCGCGCCGGTCGCTGCCGAGTATCGCGACGCGCGCGCTTACGCGCGCGCCGTGGGCATCGACGATGTCGAGCGTGAGGCGCGTCCGCAGCGTCAGGTACTTCCACGTCGTCGCGCGGATCGTGCGGCGGGCGCCGCCGATCACGTCGAGCAGCACGAGCGTGGTGTTGCCGCTCTCATTGCTGATCGCGGCGATACGCCGGCCGTCCGGCGACCAGCGCGCGCCGCGCAAATCGAAATCGCCGAACGTGAGCGGCAACGGAGGAGCGCCATCGACGGTGGTGAGCCACAACTGGTGCGTCGCGCGACCGCGGTAGCTGCTGTAAAGGAGGCGCGGGCCTGCGGGTGCGCGTTCCGGGCGGGCGCTCCAGCTCGTTTCCTCACTCAGGATCCGGCGCCGTTCCGCGGGTCGCGCGACTTCGACCGACCACAGGTCGCCGGTGCCCAGCGCGACTTCCGGGTTGCCGACGTAGTAGAGCGTCGCGCCATCCGGCGCCCACGACGGATTGATCGCGATGTCCTCCGGCGGGTAGTAGTAGCGATCGACGCGGCTCTTGCGTTCGCCCAGCAGGGCGCGCGAGCCGGTGAGTGCGGGTGTGCCTGCGGCAACGGACGTGCCGAGTTCCGCCACGAAAAGATTGAAGCGCCCCGAGCCTTGCGTCGAGATCCAGGCAAGGCGCCGCCCGTCGCGGGAAATCCGTGGCTCGACGTTGACCGCGCCGCCCGAGGTCAGTGGCGTCGCGCGGCCGCTCGCGAGATCGAGTCGCCACAGCTCGATCGCGCGCCCGTCGTAGCGACTGAAGACGACACTTCCGCCGTCCGGCGCGACATCGGGCTGATAGTCATAGGCGCCGGTGGCGTGCGTCAGTTCGTGCGCCTCGTCGGTACCGATCCGCTGCAGCCACAGTGAACCGGCGCGGCTGTAGACGAGGCTCGCGCCGTCGGGCGTGAAGGCGACCGACGACGGGCCGGTCGTGAGTTGCGGCAGGTAGAGCTCGCGCCAGTAGTAACTGTGGGGCAGGGCGACCTGTTTCAGCACCGGTTCGCGCCCCGCAGCGTTCGCGACGCTGCCGGCTGCCGGCGCCACGAGCAGCCATGCGAGGGCGAGCGACGACGCCGACGTGCGCGTCAAGCGCGAACGCCCTGCAACGCTTCGTCGAGACTCGTGCGCAGGAGTACGAGCGCCTCGTCGATATGGGTGGTACTCACATTGAGGGGCGGCATGAAGCGCACGGTGCTCGTCCCGCAGCTGAGCAACAGCAGGCCATTGTGGAAGGCGCGCGTGACCAGCGCATCGCACAGCGCCTTGGCGGGCACGCGGTCCGCGCCCGGCTCGATCAGCTCCATGCCGATCATCAGTCCCTTGCCGCGCACCTCACCGACGCAAGGGTAGTGCTGCGCAAGTTCGCGCAGCCGCCCCTGAAAGTACGCGCCGTGCTTCGCCGCGAGCGCGGCGTATTCGCGTTCGACGAGATCGAGCGTCGCGTTCGCCGCGGCGCAGGCCAGCGGATTGCCGCCGTAGGTATTGCCGTGCGCGCCACGCTTCCACTCCGCCATGATCCGTCGCTTCGCGACCACGGCGCCGATTGGAACGCCGGAGCCGAGACCCTTCGCGAGCGTGATGATGTCGGGGTGCACGCCCCAGTGCTCGCACGCGAACAGCTTGCCGGTGCGCCCGACGCCGCTTTGCACTTCGTCGAATACGAGGAGGATGCCGTGCTCGTCGGCGAGTGCGCGCAGGCCGGCGAGGAACCCGTCCGGGGGCACGAGATAGCCGCCCTCGCCCTGGATCGGCTCGACGATGATCGCCGCGACCTCGGCCGCCGGCACGCTGCGTTCGAACAGCATGCGGATGTAATCGAGCACGGCCTTGCCCTGGTCCGGACCGCGGAACAGCGGGCGGTAGGGGTTGGGGTAGGGCACGTGCGTGACGCCCGGCATCGTCGGCGCGAAGCCGAGCTGCTGCGTGTACTTGCTCGACGTGAACGCGAGTGACCCCATGGTGCGGCCGTGAAAGCCGCCGAGGAAGCCGATGAAGCGCGGGCGGCGCGTGACATAGCGCGCGAGCTTGAGCGCGCCTTCCACCGCCTCGGTGCCCGACTGGCACAGGAAGGCGAGCGCCGGCTCGCCGATCGGCGCGAGGCGCACGAGGCGCTCGGCGAGCGCGGTCATGCGCTCGTGCCAGAAATCGCTCGAGATGTGCACGAAGTCGTCGGCCGCGGCCCTGATCGCGGCGACCACCTCGGGATGCGCGTGCCCCGTGGCGCAGACGGCGATGCCCGCCTCGAAATCGAGGAAGCGATTGCCGTCGACGTCCCACACTTCGGTGCCGCGCCCATGCGACATCACGAACGGGTAGTCGCGTGGGTAGGAGGGCGTGGTGACGAGCGCGTCGCGCGCGATCAGCGCACGAGCCTTCGGTCCGGGAAGTTCCGTCTTGATGTGACGCATGATGTGAGCAACTACCCCCTGGAATGGTCCGCACTGTGCGCCGCGCGCGTGCGCTCCTGCAATGCCCGCAGCGTTGCGAGCTCATCGGCGCGTGGGCCGTCGATCCCGCGCACCGTGGCGCCGACCGCGAGCGGCCAGCCGACGAGCGATCTCGCCTCGGCGACCGTGGCGCCCGGAAAGAGCGCATCGAGTGTCAGTTCTTCGCTGTGCGGATCCGGCACGAGCACGCCGAAATCGGTGATCACGGCGCGCGGGCCGCCGCCCCGCGCGCCGCTGGCGCCACGGTTCCCGCGGCCTTCGAAGTAGCCCGCGCTCGTGCGAAAGTCGAGCCGGGTGACGAAGCTGCGCGGCGAGGCTTTCAGCATCACGAAAGTCCGGCGCGCATGCGCGGCGATCTCGGTGGCGCCGCCGGCGCCGGGCAGCCGTGTCGTGGGCTGGTCGTACGCGCCGATCACGGTGCTGTTGAGATTGCCGTAGCGGTCGATCTGCGCGGCGCCGAGGAAGCCGACATCGACGCGACCCGCCTGCAGGTACCAGGCGAACACTTCGGGCAGCGGGATCACGCAGGCCGCCGTATCCGCAAGTTCGCCGTCGCCGATCGACAGTGGGAGCACATCGGGCTTCGTGCCGAGCGTGCCGGATTCGTAGATCAGCACCAGGTCCGGCGCGTGCGTGAGACGGGCGAGATTGCACGCCGCACTCGGCAGGCCGATGCCGACGAAGCAGACGCAACCGTTCCACAGCAGGCGGGATGCCGCGATCGTCATCATCTCGTCGCGCGTCCAGCCGCCATCGCGCGGCGCGTCCCCCGGCGCGTCGCCCGGCGCGCCGTTCATGCGGCGCTCGGCGTGAGCACGTGCTCGCGCATCCACGCGAGGAAGCCGGTGCGGTCGCGCGCGATCGCGTCCCAGCGCGTGTAGAACGCGTTGTCGCGCGCGTAGTAGCCCTGGGCATAGGCCGGATACGCGCCGCGAGGACAATGCACGACGGCGCTGACGACCCAGTGCGGCAGCAGGATCGCGTTCATCATCGGCGGAAAGCGCTCGACGATCTCCTCGACCGTGACGACGAGCGCGCTCGCGGCGAGCGCCGCCTCGCGCTGTGCGCCGACGATGCCGTGCAGCACGACATTGCCTTCGCGGTCGGCGCGTTGCGCGTGCAGGATCGTGACATCGGGATTGATGGCGGGCACCGTCGCGAGCTGCTCGCCGGTATAGGGGCAGGTCACACTGCGGATGCGCGGGTTTTCCCGCGCGAGATCGGTGCCGATGTAACCGCGCAGCACGCCAAACGGCAGGCGCGCGGCGCCCGCGGAATACGCCGCCGCCATGCCGGCATGCGTATGCTCATCGAGCGCGAGCGGGGCGGGCCAGCCATGCTCGACCGCATCGCGCAGGCGATGCAGCGAACCGACCCCGGGATTGCCACCCCACGAGAACGTGAGCCGGCTCGCGCAGCCCATGCCGATCATCTGGTCGTAGACGAGATCCGGCGTCATGCGCACGAGCGCGAGGTCGCGCTTGCCCTGGCGAATGATCTCGTGGCCCGCGGCAAATGGAATCAGGTGCGTGAAACCCTCGAGTGCGGCACAACAACCGTCTGGCACGAATTGTTCGATGGCCGCGCGCAGCGTGAGGAGCGGCACGCGGCTCACTCGACCACGGTACGCGACTGCTCGCGCTGGTACTGCGCGAGATAGTAGAAGGACGCGATGGCCTTGCCGGTCGAGCCGGAGCCTTTCCAGCCGCCGAATGGCTGGTAGCCGGGCCACGCACCGGTGGTGGCGCCCTGAGGGCGGTTCGCGTAGGTGACGCCCGCCTCGATGTGCTCGTGAAACCAGGGCACTTCGTCCGCCGCGCCGTAGAAGCCTGCGGTGAGGCCCATGTCGGTGTCATTGGCGAGGCGCATCGCTTCGTCGCGACCCTCGCAGCGGTGCAGCATCACGATCGGCAGGAACATCTCGTGCTTCCAGAGCGGATGCGCGAGAGGCGCTTCGGCGAGCACCGGCTCGACGTAGAACCCGCGCGCGCGGTCGCCGTCCACCAGCCGCGCGCCGCCACGCCGGATCGTGGCGCCGCCTGCGCGCAGCGCCGAGACATGTCGCGCGTAGTTCTCGTACGCGGCGGCGTTCACGACCGGCCCGAGCCAGAATTCGCGCCGACAGGGATCGCCGATCCGGATCGCGTCAATCGCCTGCTCGAGCTTCGCGGCGAGCGCGTCCGCGACCGACGCATCGACGTAGAGCCGGGACAGCGCCGAGCATTTTTGCCCGCCCATGCCGAAGGCGGAGCGCACGATGCCCGCGGCCGCGCGATCAAGATCCGCCTCTCGCGTGACGATGCAGGGATTCTTGCCGCCCATCTCCGCGATGCAGGGTCGCGGCCAACGGCCGGACGCCATGCGGCGAAGCAGCTGGGTGCCGACGCCCGCTGAGCCGGTGAACGTGATGCCCGCGGTGGCTGGGTGTGCGACCAGTGCTTCACCGACGTCCGCTCCAGATCCCGAGAGGTAATTGAACACGCCCGCCGGCAATCCGGCATCACGTACGCAATCCGCGAGCAGGCGGCCGGCCCACGGGGTGTCGCTCGCGCCCTTGACGACCACCGTGTTGCCGGTGACGAGGGCCGCGGCGACCGGCCCGCCGGCGAGCGCGAGCGGAAAATTGAAAGGCGCAATCACGACCCAGGCGCCGTGGGGTCGCATCACGCTTCGATTGCGGGAGACGAAATTCGCGAGCGGATCGTTCGGCAGCGCATGTTCGTAGCCTGCATGACTTGCATAGTCATCCGCGTACTGCGTGAAGAAATCGACCGTTTCCTGCGCCTCGCCGAGCGCCTCCATGCGGTTCTTGCCGACTTCGAGCGAGAGCGCGGCCGCAATGTCATACACGCGCTCTTCCATGAGCGTGCCGATGCGGCGGACGAATCGGGCACGCTCGCCGGCGGGGAGGGCGCGCCAGGCGGGGAACGCTCGCACCGCGGCCCGCATCGCCGCGTCGACATGGCTGGCGTCAGCGAGCGCGAATTCGCCGAGATTCAGGTCGCGATCCATCGGCGTCGCGCGTGTCGCGTGGGTGTGGGCCGGCACGTCGCAACCGTCGATGAAAAGCGGATGCCGCGCGCCGAGGCTCTCACGCACCCGCAGGAGCGCCGCCTCGAAGCCCAAGTGCAGGGCCTCGGGCGGGTCGAACATCGTTGCGTAAGTGAGCCGGAAACTCATGCGCCGCCTCCCGGCGTAGAAGGAAAGAACCGGCCCAGCAGGCGGTCGAGCAACGCGAGTGCGCTCGCGATCTCGTGCTCTGCGATGACGAGCGGTGGTGCGAGCAGCAGCAGGTTCCCGCGTGTGGCGAAGGACACGCCTTCATCCATCGCGGCGTTCGTGAGCGCAGCCAGGCCCACCGGCGTCGCGGGCCAGGGCGCCAGCGGCGCGCGCGAGTCGCGGTCCTCGACCAGTTCGACGACGGCGTAGAGGCCGTGACCGCCGCGCACGTCGCCGATCACGGCGTGTCGCTGCATCATCGCGCGCAGTGCTGCCAGCAGCTCCGCGCCGAGTGCGCGCGAGCGCGGGATCAGTTGCTCATCTTCATACGCCCTGAGCGCGGCCACGCCCGCCGCGCACGCGAGTGGGTGCCCGCAGTAAGTGAGCCCGGTCTGCAAAGCTTCATGCTCGAGCTGCGCCGCGAGCTCCGCCCCGAGCACGACCGCGCCCAACGGCACCGTCGCGCCGGTGAGCCCCTTCGCGAGCGTCATTGCGTCCGGGCGCCCTGTCTCGCCATGGCGCTGCCACGCGAACCACTCACCACAGCGTCCGAAGGCGCTCATGACTTCATCGGCAATCAACGGTACGCCCCGCGCGGCGGTCTCGCGGCGCAGCGCCGGCCAGTAGCGGTCGGGCGCGATGATGCCGTTCGATCCCGCGTTCGGTTCGATGATGACGGCGGCGACATTCGCGACGCCGAGCGCGTCGATCCGTTCACCGACGGCTGAGGCAGCGCGGTCCGCGCACTCCTCCGCGGTTCGGCTGTTCCACGGGCAGCGATAGGCGTAAGGCGGTGGAACGTGCGTGACGCCGAACGCGCCGGCATCGACCTGGGCTGCCGTGCGCGCGTCGCCCGAGAGCGCCATCGCGAGATGGGTGGCGCCGTGATAGGAGCGATCGCGCGCGACGACCACGCCGCGCGGGCGGCGCGTGGCCTGACGCACGATCTTCACGGCATGTTCGTTCGCTTCGGCGCCTCCCGATGTGAAGAACACGCGGCCACCCGCGAATCCGGAAAGCGCGAGCAGGCGGGCGGCGAGTTCAGCGCGTGGTGCGGCGCCCCACGCGTTCGTCACGAAGCAGAGGCGTTCGGCCTGGGCGCGGATCGCCGCGACGACACGCGGGTGCTGGTGACCGAGGTTGCTGCACTCGGCGAGGCTGCTGAAGTCGAGCACCGAGCGGCCGTCCTCGAGGTGCAGCCGCGCGCCCTCCCCGCCGATCACGGTCGGGGCGTTCCAGTCGGCCTGCACGGACCAGCTGTGCAGCACGGATCGGCGCTCGTCGTGCATTGGGATTGTTATGGGGCGCGGTGCGACGACCCGCCCATCCTACGCGATTCGGCGCGTGAGGCTCTAGCGCGGTCGCGGCATCCTCATCGTGTCGCCGGTCGGGCGGCGGATCTCCGCTTCGTGCTGCAGGTCGGGCAGGGTGCGCGGCATCGCGAGGATCGCCGTGCGCAGCTCCGCGACCTGGTGCTTGAGGTACGGCAGCAGCGCGCGCACCGAACCCAGTTCATCTTGCCCGCCGAGGGACGTGTCGCAGAAAGCGCGGAAGTATTCGCGGAACAGCGCCTCGTACCGCGTCATGGGCTCCTGGAACGCACCGTCGAGCATCACGACCGTACCGATGTGGCTCGAGCACAGGTGGCTGCAGGCCGAGCGTACGAAATTGCCGTGCTCGGCGATCATCGCGTCGGTGTAGGCGCGCGCGCCGTGGAACGTCGCGAGTACGCGGCGGCGCGACTCGCCCCGCAGCCGGCGGTAGGCGAGGTACTCGAACAGCGCCTTGCGCTGCATCAGCACGAAAGTCGTCGACTTCAGTGCCGCCGCCTGGGAACGAACCGAGGACGCCGAAGCGACCTTGCGCATCAGGGCGGCGTGCTCGCCTTCCCACATTCGCCACGCGCCCGCGTCCTCGAGCAGCCGGCGCGCGATGCGCTGCTGGTGCGGATTGCCGAGCCTTGCGGCTGCCTCGATGCGGTCTTCCGACGCCTGCATCAGCCGGGCGTGGTCGACGCCTGCCCTGACCCCCATGGCCGCTTCCCTGTCCCTGGAAGGACCGAAAACTATGCGCGCTTCGTGCGACCCGCACCAGAAGATATTTTGCTGCTGCGCGGCGCGGCCGCGATTTCCGCGCGCAGCCAGTCGCGGAACGCTGCGCCGGCGGGAGCCAGCGGGGCGCCCTGGTGCCAGGTGAGGTAGTAGGCGAAGCTGTCTTCGACCGCGAGGTCGAAGAGCCGGACCAGCCGGCCACGCTCGAGATCGTCCGTTGCGAAGAGGCTGCGCGCGAGGGCGACGCCTTCGCCCGCAGCGGCCGCTTCGAGCAGCATGGCGGTGTCGGACACGGTCAGATGACCGGTCGGTTCCTTCAGGTGGATTCGGGCGGCGCGCAGCCACGGTTGCCAAGGCTGCCACGCGTGCCGCAGCAGCCGACAGCGACGCAGATCGCCCGGGGTGCGGATCCGATGGGCGTCCCGGTAGGCGGGCGTGCACACCGGAAAGAGCACTTCCCCCGCGATGCGCTCACCGGTCGCGTTGCCCCAGGTCCCCGCGCCGTAGCGCACCGCGACGTCAACGCCGTGACTCAGGAACTCGCCGAGATCGGCGACCGAGCGCACCTCGACCGACAGGCCCGGCATCGCCCGCAGGAACGAGCCGATTCGCGGCACGAGCCAGCGCGTCGCAAGGGAAGGGTGCAGGCTCACGACGAGGCGGCCCGGCGTCGTGTGGCTGACGTCGGGGAACACGCGTTGCAGCAGGCCGAGCGATTCGCGCACCTGCGCGAACAGCGTGACGGCTTCGCGGGTCGGCGCCATGCGGCGCCCGTCGCGGCGGAACAGTTCGATGCCGAGTTGCGTCTCGAGTTCGCGGATGCGATGGCTGATCGCGCCGTGCGTGACGTCGAGCTCCTGCGCCGCGGCCGAATAGCTTTCAAGCCGGGCTGCCGCCTCGAACGCGCGCAGCGTCTGCATGGAGGGCAGGCGTCGCATGCCCCTATTGTGACAATTTTTCACAGTTCGGGCTAATTCATATCGTTTGCCTGCACCGCCCGTTCAGCCGAGGCTCATGCGGTTCAGGAGGGGGTTGCGCGCAGCGTGCGAGCGGAACTGGCCATGAGTCGACCGATGACAGCGAGCGCTGCCGAAGCGGCGGGCCGCTATGCGTGGTATGTCGTCGCGCTCCTGACCGCGACCCAGGTCGTTTCGTACATCGACCGGTTTTTGCCGAGTCTGTTGCTCGAGTCGATCAAGAGCGATCTCGCGCTGACCGACCTGCAGGTGGGCCTGCTGATGGGCCCCGCTTTCGGTCTTTTCTACGTGTTCGTCGGCGTGCCGATCGGCTGGCTGGCGGACCGCTACAGCCGTCGCGCGATCCTCGCGACCGGCATCTCGATCTGGTGCGCCATGACGGCGACGGCGGGGCTCGCGCGCAGCTTCGTGCCACTCTTTCTCACGCGCATGGGCGTGGGCCTGGGTGAGGCGAGCGTGGCGCCCTGCAGTGTCTCGCTGATCAGCGACTACTTTCCACGCGAGCGCCGCGCGCCGCCGCTCAGCCTGTTCATGGCCGGCACGTTCCTCGGCGCGGGCACGGCGTTCCTGTTCGGCGGGCCGCTCGTGCACCACATCACCTCGCTGCCACCGGTGCACTTGCCCGTGCTCGGCGACCTGCGCAACTGGCAGCTCGCGTTCCTGATCGTCGGACTCCCGGGGTTCGTGCTGGCCGCGCTGATGTTCACGATCCGCGAGCCGCGACGACAGGACCAGGCGCGGCGCGAACTCGATGCGGACGCCGCGGGGCGCGTGTCGCTCGGTGCGGCGCTGCGGTTCATGCGCAAGCGCTGGAGGGCCTTCGGCACCCTGTTCATCGGTTCCGCCGCGGTCGTCACCATGGGATCGTTGTCGTTCTGGAACGTGGCGCTGTTCGCGCGCACCTGGGACTGGGGCGTGCGCGAAGTCGGTATCGCGACCGGCATTCTCTTCTTCATCGGCGGGCCGATCGGCACGCTCGCCGGCATCGCCCTCACGAAGCGCTGGATCGCGGCCGGGCGCAAGGACGCCACGCTGCGTGCGCTCTGGACCGGTCTCGCGATCGCCGTGCCGGGCTTCGCGCTGTATCCGGTGATGCCGACCGCGGAACTCGCGATCGCGATGCAGCTCTTCGCATTCACCGGACAGGCGATGGCCGCCGCCGCGGGGCCGGCCTCGATCACCTTGATCGCGCCGGGCCAGATCAAATCCCAGGCAACCGCGCTCTACTACCTGTGCATCGGGGTGTTCGGGCAACTGCTGGGACCGCCGCCGGTCGGCCTGATGACGGACCTGTTCGGCGATCCGGACAAATTGCGCTACGCGATGTCGATCGAAGCGGCGACGATCGGGGTGCTGGCACTCGTGCTCGTGGGTGCGGGCCTGTCGCGCTTCCGGCGTTGCGTGATCGAAGTCGACGGGCTGATCGAGGGGAGGCCGGCGCATGCGCATGCCTGACGCGCGCCCGGCGCCCTCCCTCGGGCGCATTCTCGAGGTCACGTATACCGTGCCCGACCTCGACGTCATCGAAGCGTCGTACACGTGCTGGCTCGGCTATCGCGTGGTCGCGCGCGGCGCTGTCACGGAGGCGCTCGCGCGGGATTGGGATGCGCCGGCGCTCGCGGGCCGCCGGCAGCTCGCACTCGAACCGGCGCAAGGCGAAAGCGTCGTGCTGCGCTTCGTCGCCGAACCGCTCGCCGCGGGCTGGCGTGCGCTCACGACGTTTGGCTGGAACGTCAGCGAGATCGTGGTCGAAAACGTGGACGATCTCGCCACGCGGCTCGAGGGCTCGCCGTTTCGCATCATCGGTGCGCCGGCGAGCCTGACGCGTTTCCCGATGATCCGCGCGATGCAGGCCGTGGGGCCGGCGGGCGAGTGCCTCTACTTCACGCAGGTCGGCGCGGGGAGCGGCCTCGATCTCGCGCGCGCGCAGGCGCCGGTCGGGCGCGTCTTCATCGTCGTCGCGGGCGGGCCCGACGTGCGGCGCATGTTCGACGCGTACGCGAATTTCGGCAACGAAATCGACCCGCCGGTCAGCACCCGCGTGCAGGTGATTTCGCGCGCGAACGACCTGCCGGGCGACACGCTGCATGCACACGGCCTCGTCAAGCTCGGTCACGGCTCACTGATCGAGCTCGACGAGTACCCCGCCGTCGCAACGGCGCGCGCGGTGCCCGAGGGCGGACTGCCGCCCGGCATGGCCGTGGTCGCGTTCGAAGTCCTGGGGACGGTCGGCTCGGCGCTGCTGCGAGGCGCGTCCGGCGAACGGATCCGGCTCGTGGGAACGAATCATGTCGACGAGTAGCTCGAACGTGGACGCCATCGGCCGCGACGCGGCGCTCGACTTCGTGCTCGCGTTGCGCCGGCGCTGGGCCGACACCGTCTATCCGCAGTTGCGGCGCGAATTCGATGCCGCGCCCGGCGCACCGGTCGATACCTTGCCGACCTACGCATGGTTCGCGTGGCTGGAACGCGGATCGCAACAGATGCTGTGGCGGGCGGTCGGCGATGCGATCGGAGCGGGAGATCGGCGCATACCGCCCGCAACCGGACCTGCGACGGCGACGCTCGATCCGTCGCTCGCATTGCCCGCTTGGTACACGGGCTGCGATATCCACGTGCAGCCGGGCGGGGTGTGGCGGGACGATGAATCCGCGCTCGTCTACGAACTCGGCGCGAAACTCGTGATGCTCGGCGAGAACGACGACTACCGGTTTCACCGGCTGTTCGTCGAAACGTCCGTCCCGACACGCGCGTATCGGCGCATCGTCGATTTCGGCTGCGGGTTCGGCAAGTCCACGTGGCCGTTCAAGGCCCTGTTCCCCGAGGCGGAGGTGATCGGAATCGATCTCTCGGCGCCCTGCGTGCGCCTCGCTGCGCTTCGGGCCGGCGAGCGCGGACTCGCGGTGCAGTTCCGGCAGGCGAACGCGGTCGCAAGCGGGCTCGAGGCGGGCAGCACCGACCTCGTCACCTCGACGATGCTGGTCCACGAAATGCCCGTCGCGGAGATCGGCAGGCTTTTTGTCGAAGCGGCCCGCGTGCTGGCGCCGGGGGGCCTGTTGCGCTTCCTCGATTTCCAGCGCACGGGCGATGCGTTTCGCGATCTGGCGATGGTCGAGCATGGCCGCCGCAACAACGAGCCGTTCATGCCGTTGATGATGGCCGCAGATCTGCCGGCCATGGCGCAGAGCGCCGGTTTCGTGAACGCGCGCTGGGTTGCCTTCGACGAACGCGCGCAGGGCCGGCTCGGCGAACTGGCCTGGCCGACGCGCGCCGAGTGGCATTTCCCGTGGGCTGTGCTCGAAGCGGAGAAGCCGGCGTGACGACGCCGGACAACGCCGCGCTGACGGCGATGCTGCTCGAACTCGCCTCGCAACTGCACGTCGAGCGTGCGCGGCGCATCGCGCTCGAGCTCGCACTGGAACGGGGCGGCGCCGTGGCGGGTGGGGCCATCGCCGCGCTCGCCGACGATCCCGAATTCCGGCGCCGCAGTCTGGCGGCGCTGGATGAGGCAATGGGAAGGCTGACTCGCGTCATGACCGGAGGTAACGGGAATTGAGTGCCATGGAAATGCCCGCACATCAGGCGCGCGAGGTGCACTGATGTCCCGGCCCCGAACCGAATTCGTCCAGTCGCAACGCATCCCCTGGCGCGCCGACTCGCTTGGGCCCGTGCGGCCCGGCGTGGAGACGCGCCTGTTGAGCGAGGACGATGAAACCGGCGCGAAGAGCCTGCTCGTGCGCTATCCGCCGGGATTTGCGACGGGCGGTGGCGCGCTCGCCGTCGACGACGAATTCCTCGTCCTCGACGGAGAGATTGCGGTGGGCGGCCGGCCGTATCCTGCGATGAGTTTCGCGCACCTGCCGGCAGGCCGGGACGCGGGTGCCTGGTCGAGTGCGAAGGGCGCCGTGGTGCTCGAGTTCTTTTCGGGCACGCCGGCGCGCGCGGTGCAACCGATCAGTTGGGATGAGCGTCGGCTGGTGCTTCACAAGTGCCTCTTCGACGTTCCCTACACGGGCAATTTCCATCCGGAGTTTCCGCCCGGCGCCGGCCGCAAGATGCTGTACGAGGATCCCGTGACTCGCGACACGACCTGGGTGCTCGGCACGATGCCGATTCGCTGGGCCGAACGCTCCGAAGTGCATCCGACCGTCGAGGAGATGTATCTGCTCGCGGGCGAAGTGCACGGCGATCGCGGCGTCATGCGGCCCGGCGCCTATTTCTGGCGCCCGCCTTCGGTGCCGCACGGCCCGTTCGGCACGCTGACCGGCAACCTGTATTTCTTCCGGACCAAGGGCGGGCTGCTGGCGACGACCTATGTCACGCCGCAGAAACCGTTCCGCTGGTGGCCGTCCTACGACGCCGTTCTGCCGCCCGAACTCGAGGGGGCGCGGGGCGAAGTCGCGGGTGTCGCCGCGTGCTGGTGAGAGGGTCTGCCATGAAGCCTGTCTGGATCGGTGTGCTGCTGCTCGCAACCGCTTCGGCCGCGGGGGCGAAGGACTATCCGGTGACACCGTGCGATCGCCTCGCAGCGAACCCCGAGGACCAGGACGTGATCGCGCCGCCGGTGCCGCGCGCGAGGATCGATCTGCCGAAGGCGATCGCCGCCTGCGAAGCGGAGGTCGGGCTGCATCCGGACAATGTCCGCGCCCGCTATCAATGGTCGCGCGTACTCGCGTATGACGGCCAGAGCGAGCGTGCCAACGCCGAAATGAAGCGCGCTGCGGACGAGGGCTACCGGCAGGCCCAGTTCGTCTACGGGCTGCTGATCGACCGCCATCGGGCCGGCGCGCCGTCCGACCCCTGCATCGTCGAGGACTACTGGCTGCGCTCGGCGCGCGCCGGGCGCCAGGCGGCACGCGTGAGCTATGTGCGCCACGTGCTCAACGGCAGGTTCGACGCCTGCCGCATCCAGGCCACCGCGGTGGAAATGCAGGGCTTCCTCGATGCCGCGGTCGTTGATTCGGGCGACTACTACGACCGCCTGCTGATCCAGGATCTCGCCGCGCGGCTGGCCGCGCGGCGCCTCGTGCACGCTGTGCCGGCGCTCTACGGCAAAGCGGTGGCGAAGGCGCCGGCTTCCGCGCAGATCACCGACTGCGATCGGCTCGCGTCGCATCCGGAAGACCCTGACAGCGTCGCGCCTGGCGTGCCCGGATCGAGGGTCGACGTGCCAAGGGCGATCGCCGCGTGCGAAGCCGCGGTCGCGCGCGACCCCGCGAATGCGCGCGGACGCTATCAACTCGCCCGCGTGCTCGCCTACGGCGGCAACAGCGCGCGCGCGACGGTGGAGATGAAGCGGGCTGCGGACGGGGGCTACCGGCAGGCGCAGTTCGTGTACGGGCTTTTCGTCGAGCGTGGCCGCCCCGATGCGCCCGCCGACGTCTGCATCGCCGAGGACTACTGGCTCAAGGCCGCGCGCGCCGGGCGCCAGGCGGCACGGGTGATCTACGCACAGCGCGTCTTCCGGGGACGCTTCGACGGTTGCCCCGTGCAGGCGACGCCGGCCGAACTCGGGCAGTTGCTCGAAGCCGCCGCCGCCGAAGCACGGGAATTCTATGAACGCCTGCTGATCGACGAACTGCGCGATCGGCTGGTTGAACGCACTTCGTCATGAGAGGGGGATATATGATCCAGCATACGCGCCGCGGCTACGCGGCACTGCCGCTCGCCATCGTGGCACTCGCGCTCGCGAGCCCGCAGGCCTGGGCACAGATCGAGGAAGTCGTCGTCACCGCGCGCAAGCAGGAGGAACGCCTGCAAGACGTGCCGATCGCGGTCGCGGCGTTCACGAACGAGCAGCTGGAGGAACGCGGCGCACGCGACCTGTTCGACGTCACGCGCTTCACGCCGGGGTTCTCCTTCGAGAAGGTCAATCGCTACGGCGTGCAGGGCGGCGTCAGCCGGCCCGTGATTCGCGGCATGTCGAACATCCTCGGTGAAGGCAACGCGCAGGTATTCATCGACGGAATCCCGTACTCCGATTCGATCCTGTCGTTTCCGTTCGACATCGTCGATCGGATCGAAGTGATCAAGGGCCCGCAAGCGGCGCTGTTTGGCCGTGCGACCTTCTCGGGCGCCATCAACCTGATCACGAAGAAGGGGGGCAACGAACCCGAAAACACGGTGAGTGCGCGCCTTGCCGAATACGGCGACACCGAAGTGAACCTGCTGTCGCGCGGCTCGATCGTCGACGACCGGCTGTTCTACATGGTGCACGGCCGTTACTACTCGATGGACGGCATGTATCGGAACTCGATCGATCGCGACCGGATCGGCGGCGAGGAATCGACCAACTTCAACGCTTCACTCGAATGGCGCCCGACCGACGGGATCTCCGCGATCCTCTCGGGCGGCTACACGCGTGACCGCGACGATCTCGCGGCCATTACGCTCCAGGATCGCTTTGCAAACAACTGCCACCTGAACGCCCCGCGGCAGTACTACTGCGGCGAGGTGCAGGAAGCGGACGACGCGGCGCTCGATCGCGCCGGCCTGCGGGGCACCGATGGCCTGCACCGCGACTCGACGCGCCTGTCGCTGCAGCTCGCCTTCGACCTGCCCGCGGGCCTCACGCTGGTGTCGAACTCGGGCCTGTTCAACACCGAGATGGAATACGGCTACGATTCGACCTACCAGGGCGCGACCGCGTTCGGCGCGACGACTGTGCCGAATGCGCCCGGCTATGTGCGCCTGGCGAGCGATCCGGTGCGCAACGGGGGCGTGATGCGGAACGAAATCACCGACCGCGACGAATGGTCGACCGAGTTGCGCCTGCAATCCGATCCCGCGAAGCGTTTCCGCTACATGCTCGGCGCCTACTACTACGAGAGCCGCAGATCGCTCGAAGAGCAGCACTTCCTCGCCACCGCGCCGACGGTGTTCTCGGGCGAATCCCGCGTCGACAACGTCGCGGTGTTCGGGTCGATCGGCTTTGATATCACCGACCGGTGGAATGCGACCGCCGAGCTGCGCTACGCCGAAGACACGATCGGCAACTTCAACGCGATCGCGCGGCCGGCGGCGCCGCTCGCCGAAAGGACCTTCGATTCGGTATCACCGCGCGTCACGACGACGTTCAAGCTGGCGCCCGACAACATGATCTATCTCAACGTCGCGCAGGGAAACAAGCCGGGTGTCATCAATCCGGACCCGCGTTTCCCCGAGCCGATCCGGTTCGCCGACGAGGAGTCGAGCTGGAACTACGAGATCGGAACCAAGAACCGCTTCCTCGACGGCCGGCTGATGGCGAACCTCGCGCTCTACTACATCGACTGGAAGGACCAGCAGATCACGGCCACGTTCTTCTTCCCGCCCCCGACCGGTGGCACACAGTCGTACATCCGCAATGCCGGTGGCAGCGAAATCAAGGGCGCGGAGCTGGAGCTCGAGGCGGCGGTCACCGATCAGTTCACGGCGGGTTTCACCTGGTCGCTGACCGATGCGAAGTTCACGGAGCTGACGGACACCGAAGCGGGCCAGCTCTTCGGCAACACGTCGCTCGCGGGCAAGAAGCTGCCCGGCGTGCCGGAGCAGCAGGCGAGCCTCTACGGCAAGCTGGTTTTCCCCGTCGGCGCCGACAAGAAAGGCTTCGTGCGTGGTGACCTGTCGTACACCGACCGCAAGTACGACCAGATCTTCGACCTCGCGCACACCGGCGAGCAGAGGCTCGCGAACATGAGTGCGGGTGTCGAGAGCGACCACTGGACCGTGACGTTCTTCGTGAACAACCTGACCGACGATCGCACGCCGTCGTCGGTGACGCGCTACGTCGACCAGATGAACCTCAATGTGCCGCAGCACGTGAACGCGAACCCCGCGCAGAACAACGTGCCGGGCACGACGACGCTCGAGCGCGCGTTCTTCTATCCGCTTGCGAACAAGCGGCAGTTCGGGATTACCGCGAAGTGGAAGTTCTGAAAGACCTTCCAGCGCGAACGGCCGGAGCGGTCGCCGGGTCCGCCGGCGCTCCGGCCGTTTGGCCGATAGTTCGGCAACCACGGTTGTTGTCCGTATCCGACCGGGTCGCGTCAGCTCACCAGGCGATGCCGTAGTCCTCGCCGTGGTTGCTCGACCCGCCCCACATCGAGCCGTGCTCCCGATCGAGCCACACGGCGTTGATCGGGCCCGAGCTGCGTTCGGTGAACTGCAACGTGTAACCCATGCGCTCGAGTTCGTCGCGAACCC
>CADEFQ010000034.1 GCA_902826635.1 uncultured Pseudomonadota bacterium | reverse complement strand
ACGGCGAGCACGCGCGCCTCTTCGAGATGGATCGTGCCGCGATGGGCCTGGCTCATGGCCGCACCACGGTGGCGAGCACCGCCATGCGCACCGCGACGCCATTGCGCACTTGATCACGGATCGCGGACTGCGGGCCATCGGCGACGTCGGAGGCGATTTCGACGCCGCGATTCATCGGCTGTGGGTGCATCACGAGGGCGTCGGGCTTCGCGAGCCGCAGGCGTTCGCTCGTGAGGCCGAATTCGCGGAAATATTCCGCGGCGTCGAGTTGCGCTTCATCCTGCATGCGCTCGCGCTGGATGCGCAGCATCATGACCACGTCCGCGCCGCGCAGGCCGGCGTCGAGGTCGGTATGGCGGGCGGCGCCGCGGAATTCATCTGCGCCCGGCAGCAGCGCGGCAGGCGCAACGACGCGCAGTTCGGCGACATCGAGCGTCGCGAGGGCGTGAAACGCCGAGCGCGCGACGCGCGAGTGGCGGATGTCACCGACGATCGCGACCGTGAGGCCGGCGATGCGCCCTTTGCGCTGGCGGATCGTGAGCGCATCGAGCAGGCCCTGCGTTGGGTGCGCGACGCTGCCTTCACCGGCGGAGAGCACGCTCACATGCGGCGCCACGCTCGCCGCGACGGCCCCCGGCACGCCGGCTTCGGCATCGCGAATCACGAACACGTCGACGTGCAGGGATTCGAGCGTGAAGACGGTGTCGAGCATGCTCTCGCCCTTGGTGCGCGAGGAGAGCTGCATTTCGAGGTTCGCGACGTCTGCGCCGAGGCGTTTCGCGGCGAGCTCGAACGAGACGCGCGTGCGGGTCGAGGGCTCGGTAAAGAGGTTCGCGACGGTGATTCCGGCGAGCGCGCGGCTCACGGGCGGGCGGACGCCGAGCGGGCGCACGTATTCCTGCGCGCGATCGAGCAACATCGTGAGCTCGGTGCGGGAGAGGCCTTCGAGCGTCAGCAGGTGGCGCAGCGAGCCGTCGGCGCGAGTCTGTCGTGTCATCGTTCCCCTTCCAGCCAGCGTTTCAGGATCACCACCGCCGCGGCGCTGTCGATGTCCTCCTTGCGCACCCGCCGCCGACGCGCGCCGCTTTCGCGCTGCGCTTTCAGCTGCGCCGTCGCCTCGATCGAGGAGTAGCGTTCGTCCACCTGCTCGACCGGCAGCGCGCAGCGCGCGGCAAGCTCGGCGGCGAACTGCTGCGCGTGGGCAGTCATGGCGTTCGCGTCGCCGTCGACATTATAAGGGGCGCCCACGATGAGCACGTGCGGCGCGTTCTCCCCGACGAGGCGTTCGATCGCGGGCCAGTCGGGCCCGCTCGCGTGGACGGCGATCGCGCCACGCGCCGCGGCGCCTTGCGTGAGCGTGTCGCCCACCGCGACGCCGATGCGTTTCAAACCGAAATCGAACGCGAGCGCCACGCGGACGGAGGTTGTCGGCCTCTCAGGCGTGCCCGGCAAAGGGAGTCATCTTCTCGAGGTCGACGCCGAGCAGGCGCCACACCGCCGGCCAGCGATCCTCATAAGGGAGCTCGAACACGATGTTTTCGTCCGCCGGAATCGAGAGCCAGGCGTTGTCGAGCATTTCGCGCTCGATCTGCCCCGATTCCCAACCGGCATAGCCGAGCGCAATGAAGGCGTCGTCGGGACCCTGGCCGCTCGCCATGGCCGCCAGCACGTCGCGCGAGGTCGTCACCTGGATGAGCCCCGACACCTGATGGCTCGAATCCCAGTTGCCGCCCGGCCGATGCAGCACGAAGCCGCGATCGGTGTGCACCGGGCCCCCTCGCAGCACCGGGCGCTCGCCGATGCTCTCGTCGAGCGGGTCGAGCTTCATCTGCGTGAGCACGTCGGCGAGCTTCATCGGCAGCGGCTTGTTGACGACGATGCCGAGCGCGCCGCGTTCGGGGCTGTGCTCGCAGATCAGCGTGACGGTCTGGGCAAAATTCGGGTCGGCCAGCGAAGGCATGGCAACCAGGAGATGATTCGTGAGTGACGAGTCGTTGCCCATGGATGCAAGTATGGGCACTCGCGCCGGATGACGCTAGCGTGAATCGGCGGGAGCCGTCACGGTGCCGGCCGCCGCGCGGCCACCGGCGAATTCCCACGCGTAGGCGAAACGCAACACGCGGTAGTTCGCCGCGAGTTCGCGCGGAAAAGGTTCGAACGGGCTCGCGAGCTTCAGGATCGAGATCGCCGCCGCGTCGAGCGCGGGCGAGCCGCTCGAGCGCCGCACCACGGCTGAGGCGAGCTGGCCGTCAGCGCGGATCGCGACTTCCAGCACCGGGCTCGATGTGCCCGCCGTCTGACGCGCCACCGCGGGGTAGTTGAGCGTGCCAAGACGCTCGATCTTGCGCCGCCAGCCATCGAGATAGGGCGCGAGGGTCGATTCGCGCGTGTCGGGCGTGATCCACAACTCGGCGCGCTCCTTGCCGGCGAGGTCGCTCGAATCGAGGTCTTCGCCGGCCACGGCGTCGCGCGGCTCGGCAAGGATCGGCGCGGGCGCCGACTTCGGCCGGTTGCGCGGGGTCTCGATCGTGCCGAGGTAACGCATCGTGCTCGAACGGCCGGAGGTGGTGAGCACGCGCGGCTGCGCGTCGGCATCGGCTTCCGGCATGGGCTCGGGCTGCGCGCTGCCGGCACGCGCCTGGCTGCGCGGGGTGCGCGCGCTCGCGCCGGTGCCCGAACCGAGCTGGGTGCGCTGTGCGAGGTAAGTGGCGTCGTCGTTGCGATCCGCCTCGGGCACTTCGTCCGAGACGAGCAGCACCTGCAGGCCGGGCGCCGCGCCGCTGCCGCTCACGGCCCCGAAGGTGATGCCGAGGATCACGACGCCGTGCAGCAGCGCCGCGAGGAACGCGGTGGTTACCAGCCGGTCCCGGACCGGGGCGATCCCTTCCTTCACTGCAAGCGCTGCGCTGGCCACGGCCGAATTATAGGCGCCGCTCGATCGCGTCCATGAGAACTGAGCCGATGTTCAGCTTGAACTGCTTGTCGAGCTCGCGGATGCCGGTCGGGCTCGTCACGTTGATCTCGGTGACGAAGCCGCCGATCACGTCGAGGCCGACGAACAGCATGCCCTCGGCCGCGAGCTTCGGCCCGATCTGCGCGGCGAGCCAACGGTCGCGGTCATTCAGCGGGCGGCCCTGGCCCTTTGCGCCGGCGGCGAGGTTGCCGCGGTGGTCGCGCGCGTCGGGGATGCGCGCGAGCGCGTAGGGGATCGGCTCGCCGTCGACCAGGAGCACGCGAGAATCGCCGGTCTCGACGATCTCGGGCAGGTAGCGCTGCACGATCGCAAAGCGGCTGCCGTAGCCGGTGAGGGTCTCGAAGATCACGTTCGCGTTCTTGTCCCCCGCCTCGATCACGAAAATCGAGCGCCCGCCCATGCCGTCGAGCGGCTTCGCCACGATCTTGCCGTGGCTCGCGAGAAACGCCCCCATTTCGGTCATATCGCGCGTAATGAGCGTTGGCGCACAGCACTCGGGGAACCACGCCGTGTACACCTTCTCATTCATGTCACGCAGCCCGCGGGGGCGGTTGACGACCAGCGCGCCGGCGAGTTCGGCTCGCTCGAGGATGTAGGACGTATAGATGTATTCGGTGTCGAAGGGGGGATCCTTCCGCATGAGGATGCAGCTGAGATCGCCGAGCTTCAGGTCGCGGGTGTCGCCGAATGTGAACCAGTTCACGGGATCGGCGCGCACGGTGAGTGCCCGGGCGCGGCCCCACGCGACGCCGTCGCGCAGCGAGAGGTCGGCCTGCTCCAGGTACCACAGGTCCCAGTTGCGGGCGGCAGCGGCCAGCAGCATCGCCAAGGTCGAATCTTTCGCGTACTTGATGTCGGCGATGGGGTCCATCACCACGGCGAGGCTCGGGCGCACAGTCATCCAGGGCTCCTATGTTTCCGCCGCATGCCAAAAGCGTGACGTGGCCGGCATGGCGGGGGGTATACCGATATGTTAAAACGCGCGGCAGCTTGCCTGTCGATTCTGCGCGAAAATGCGCCGGGAGTAGTGCTCAAGTGAATGGCGCCAATTCGAAGCTCGGGGGCCTCAAGGTTCTCGTCATCGATGACAGCAAGACCATCCGTCGCACGGCCGAAACGCTGCTGACGAAGGAAGGCTGCGAAGTCTTTACGGCGATCGACGGATTCGATGCCCTCGCCAAGATCGCCGACCACCAGCCCGACATCGTGTTCGTCGACATCATGATGCCGCGGCTCGACGGCTACCAGACCTGTTCGCTGATCAAGCACAACAAGGTCTACAAATCGATTCCGGTGATCATGCTGTCCTCCAAGGACGGCCTGTTCGACCGCGCCCGGGGCCGCATCGTCGGCTCCGAGCATTACCTCACCAAGCCCTTCACGAAGGACGAATTGCTGGCGGCAATCGAGTCGCATGTGGGGAGATGATGGCGATGGCGCTCATACTGATCGTGGACGATTCGCCGACTGAAGTGCACGTCTTCAAGAACGCGCTCGAGCGGCACGGCTACAAGACGGCCACCGCCACCGACGGCGTCGAGGGCGTGCGCATGGCGAAGGAGATCCGGCCCGACCTGATCTTCATGGACATCGTCATGCCGAACATGAACGGCTACCAGGCGACCCGCGCGCTTTCGAGCGATCCGCACACGCGCACGATCCCGATCGTGATGGTCACTTCGAAGGGCCAGGAGACCGACAAGATCTGGGGGCTGCGGCAGGGCGCCGTCGACTACATGGTCAAGCCCGTGTCGCCGGATCAACTCGTCGCGAAGGCGCAGGCGACACTTGCCGCCTGATACGCCCGACGCGGTGTCGCTGCGCAGCCTGCGCGACCGGCCCTACGAGCTGCTCTCGGAGCTCGAACGGCGCGGGCGCGCGGTCTCGGCGCAGGTGTCGCAGGAAGGCTCCGCCGGCCGCGAGTGGGTCGGCGTCGCGCTGCGCATGGCGGGTGAGCTGTTTCTGGTCGCGCGCGATGAGACGCGCGAAGTGCTCGGTGTGCCCGGTGCGCTCACGCGCGTGCCGGGGGCGAAGAGCTGGGTCAAGGGGCTCGCGAATGTCCGCGGCCAGTTGCTGCCGGTGCTCGATCTGCGGCAGTTCCTGGGCAGCGGCGTGACGCCGGTGACGCGCAATGCGCGCATCGTGGTCGCGCACCACCGCGAGATTCCCGCGGGCCTGTTGGTCGATGAAGTGCTCGGCTTTCGGCGCTTTGCGGAAGCGGAGTTTTCCGGGGACGTACCGCCCACCGTGGTGCGGTGCGAACGTTACCTCGCCGGGACTTTCCGGCGAGGCCAGGAACAGTGGCCCGTGCTCAGCGTGCGTACGCTGATCGAAAGCCAGGCGTTCCTGGATGCAGCGGCCTGACAAGACGAACGCGATGACAACGCATGACAACCAGTCGCTGACTCGGGCGACAAAGCGCCTCGGCACCTATGTGGCCGCGTCGGCAGCGCTTGCGCTCGCCGCGGTGCTCGCCTTTTATTTCCTCGGCAGCGGCGGGGCTGCGATGCCGGGCGCCGGCCAGGCCGCCACGGCCCTGCAGGGCGTCGCCCTCGACGCCGCTGCCGCCGCGCGCGGCGATGAGGCGGCCCTGCGTTCGGTGTCGGGCAACGTGGCCGCACTCGCGAAGATCGCAAAGCGCGCGCCGGCCTCGTGGTCGCGCGACCCGCGCTGGGCCGGCCTGCAGGCCGACGCCGCGTCGCTCGCGAAATCCGCGCCCTCGCTCGTCGACGCCGCGGCCGCCGCGCGCGTCGTGCAGCGCACCGCGCCCGCGATGGCGGAAGACATGTCGCGGATGCAGATTTCCGTGCCGGGCGCGGCCTCGAGCGCCGTCATCGGCCGACCGCTCGATCTCTTCGCCACCGCGCTCGCGCGCATCGAGCTCGACGTCGGGCAGCTCACCGCGGTCAGCGGCGATTCGGCGGCGATCGCCAAGCGCCTCGCCGAGAACACCGATTACGTCGGCAAAGTGGTCAAGGGGCTCACCGGCGCCGACACGAGTCTCGGCCTGCCGCGCGCGTCGGGCGCCGATGCCGAGCGCCGTGCGCGCAGCCTCGCGGAAGAATTCGATTCGCTGACGGCGGCGGTGGGTCGCGTGGTGGGATCGGCGACCGCGCTCGCGGCCGGCAAGGACACCGCGGTGCGGCTCGCGGGCAATGCGCGCGCGCTCGGCACGCTCGCGATGACCGGCGCCGCCGGTGGCGCAGGCGGGCTGCTCGGCTGGTTGCCGATCGCGCTCGGCCTCGCGGCGCTGCTGCCGCTCGTGATGCTTTTTTTCAAGCTGGTGTCGCTGCGTCGGGGCGTGGAGCGGCAGGGCCTCCTCGCCGACACGCAGGCGCGCGACAACGACCGCAACCAGCAGGCGATCCTGCGCCTGCTCGACGAACTCTCGAGCCTCGCGGACGGCGATCTCACCGTGCAGGCGACCGTCACCGAAGACATCACCGGCGCGATCGCCGATTCGATCAACTACGCGATCGAGGCGCTGCGCGGCCTCGTCACGACGATCAACCAGTCCTCGATCCACCTCGACGGCGCCACCCGCCAGACGCAGGCGCTCTCGCAGCACCTCGCGAAGGCGAGCGGTGCGCAGTCGAAGCAGATCGCCTCGGCATCCGAATCCGCCGGCGCGATGGCGTCGAACACCGAGGAGATCTCCGGCAACGCGGAGCGCGCGTCGGACGTCGCGCGCCACTCGGTCGATGTCGCGCACAAGGGTGGCGACGCCGTGCGCCGCACGATCGACGGCATGAACACGATCCGCGAGACGATCCAGGAGACCAGCAAGCGCATCAAGCGCCTCGGCGAGAGCTCGCAGGAAATCGGCAACATCGTCGAGCTCATCAACGACATCGCCGAACAGACGAACATCCTCGCGCTGAACGCCTCGATCCAGGCGTCGATGGCAGGCGATGCGGGCCGCGGCTTCGCGGTCGTCGCCGACGAGGTGCAGCGGCTCGCCGAGCGCGCCGCGCTTGCGACCAAGCAGATCGAAGTGCTGGTGCGCACCATCCAGACCGACACCAATGAGGCGGTCGTCTCGATGGAGCGCAGCACCACCGACGTGGTGGGCGGTGCGCTGCTTGCCGAGAACGCCGGCGCCGCGCTCGAGGAAATCGAGCAGGTCTCGAACCAGATCGCGAGCCTGGTGCAGAACATTTCGGGCAGCTCGCGCCAGCAAGCGACCTCGGCGCTCAGCATCGCGAAGAACCTTCAGGTGCTGCGCGAGATCAGCGCGCAGACCGCCGAATCGACCAGCGCGAACTCGGTCGCCATTGCGAAGCTTGCCGAGCTCTCGGCCGGCATGCGCAAGGCCGCTGCGGGCTTCCGCTTGCCCGGCGCCCCCGATCCCGGTCTCACCATGCGCGGGCTGAAGCGTCCGGAAGTGCCGGCGGAGCTCGCGCGCCGGGTCAAGGCGAGCTGAGCCGATGTCGGAGATCGCCATCCAGACCCTCGAACTCGTCGGTCGCGAAATCAGCGCGACCCTCGGTGAGGCGCGCGCCGCCGTCGAGACTTTCGTCGAGCAGCCCGACAACGTGTCGCTGCTCGAGCGCGTCGCGGTCGACATGCACCAGGTGCAGGGCGTGCTGCGCGTGCTCGAAATCTACGGTGCGGCGCTGCTCGCCGAGGAGATGGAGCAGGTCACGCGCTATCTCGTCGCGACCTCGTCCGAGCGCAAGAACCAGGCCGAATCGCTCGATGCGCTGCTGCGCGCGATGGTGCAGCTGCCCGGCTACCTCGAGCGGGTGATCGCCGGCGGGCGCGACCTCGCGCTCGTGCTGCTGCCGCTGCTGAACGACTTGCGCGCGGTGCGTGGCAGCCCGCTGCTGTCCGAAGGCACGCTGCTCCTCCTCAATCTCAAGTCCGACCGCCAGGCGACGCCGGTTGCGCCTTCGCCTGGCGAACAGCCGCTGACGATCGAGCAGTGGGCGCGTCGCCTGCGCGCGCGCTTTCAGGTCGGGCTCATCGGCTGGATCCGTGGCGAGCGCATCGACCAGAACCTCGAGATCCTCGCGGCCGTCGCGCACAAGCTCGAACAGGTCGCGACACGCCAGCCGGTCTTCCAGTTGTGGTGGGTCACCGGTGCACTGATCGAGGCGCTGCGCGAGCGCGGCATCGAGGGCGGCGTTTCGATCAAGCGGCTGCTGGGCCTCGCCGACCGCGAGGTCAAGCGGCTCTATGAAGAAGGCGAGCCGCGCTACTGCCAGGGCCCGCCGGTCGAGCTGCTCAACAATCTTCTCTATTACATCGCGCGCGCGGAGTCGTCGGGACCGAAGGTCTCGGCCGTGCGCGCCTCGTTCCGTCTCGGCGACCTGTTGCCGGTCGATGAGGCGGTCGAGCAGGAACGCGAGAGCCTGTCTGCGCCGAGCGTGAAGCTGATGCGCACCGTGGCCGCGGCGATCCGCGAGGACCTCGCCAAGGTCAAGGACGTGCTCGATATCTTCGTGCGCCGCGGCGGCGGGCAAGCGGCCGAACTGGCGCCGCAGGTCGAGCTGCTGCGCAAGATCGGCGATACGCTCGGTGTGCTCGGTCTCGGCGAACTTCGCAGCCGCGTGCAGGGCGAGATCGGGCGTCTCGAGGCGATCGTCTCGGGCGCCGCGCAGGCTGACGACGCCACGCTGATCCAGATCGCCTCCACGCTGATCGGCATCGAGGACCATCTCGACGATCAGCTCGTCGGCATGATCGTGCCGAAGCCGAAGGCGGGCGCCGACGCTCCGGCCGACGACGGCGATTTCCACCAGGTGCAGGCTGCCGTGCTGCGCGAGTGCATGCTGAACCTCGCGCGCGTGAAGGAAGCGGTTGCGCAAAGCGTGGGCGGCACGCTCGACACGGCCGGGCTCGACAGCTGGGGCGAGCTGATGCGCGGTATCAAGGCCGGCCTCGTGATGCTCGGCAAGACGCGCGCGGTCGAAGTCGTCGACGGCATCGGTACGCACCTGAAGCGCGTGATGCGCCCGGGGGCGCCGAGTTTGCCGTCCCAGCTGCTCGACCGGCTTGCCGACGCGATCGTCAGCGTCGAGTACTACATGGAAACGCTGCAGGCCCGGCGCAGCGAACCGTTCTACATGCTCGACAACGCGCAGACGTGCCTCGACACGCTCGCGGCCGAGCCGGAACCCGCGGTGCCGACCGTGCCGCCGCTGTCCGAGACCACTTTTGCGCGCACGCTGCGCATTTCCCCGCCGACCACGTCGAGCGGCGCCTATCGAGTCGTGCACGGCGCCGACGACGAAGCCGACCTCGCCGCGACCGATGCACCGGGCGGCGCTCCGCCGACCCTCGCGCCGGTGCCGCTGAGCCCGCCGCCGGCGGTGCTCGCCGACCCCGAGCTCGTGACTCTCTTCATCGAGGAAGCGGGCGAGGAAGTCGCGAAGATCGGGCGCGAATTCCAGCGCTGGGACGACAACCCGCTCGAGGACGGGGCGCTCGCGACGGTGCGGCGCTCGTTCCACACCTTGAAGGGCAGCGGCCGCATGGTCGGCGCGAGCGAGATGGCCGAATTCTCGTGGTCGATCGAGAACCTGCTCAATCGCCTGATCGACAAGACGCTGACACGCTCCCCCGCCATCCTTGCCACCTTGCGCGACGGCGTGCGCGCGCTGCCGCAGCTGCTGCACGCGCTCGAAAGCGGCGCGGCGTGCGCGATCGATACCTCGCCGATCATCGCGCGCGCGCACGCACTCGCGGCCCGGCAGGACAGCGATGAGGCGCGCGCCGAAGGCGGCGAGACCACATCGTCGATGCGGGCTCCGGCTTCGATCTCCGCCGCATCGCGCACGGCGCAGGCCGCCGCTGCGGCGCCCGCAGCTTCCGCGGCCGAGGCGCCCGGCGGCGACCCGGCGCTGCGCGAAATTTTCAGCCGCGAGACCGCGGCTCATATCGCCACGGTGCGTTCTTTTCTGACCAGTGAGCGCGATCGCGCCGCGCCGCATGTCCTCACGGAAGACGCCTATCGCGCCTGCCACACGCTGAGCGGCAGCTCGAAGGCCGCCGTCGCGCGCCACGGGATCCGCCTCGCAGGTCCGCTCGATCACTGGATGCGCAAGTCCTTCGACAGCGGAGTCGGTCTCACGGCCGAAGACCTCTCGCTCGTCGGCGATTGCATGCAGGCGATGGAAGGGGTCGCGGGCCATCTCGACGAGAGCACGGGCTTCTTCCAGACGCACGATCGGCTGCGTGCGCGCATTGCGCGCGCGGAAACCCACCTCGATCGGCGCATCGCCGAGGCGGTCGCGGCGGCCGAGGCCGATCAGGCCGCGAGCCTGCCGCCGCAGCACGCACCGCTGCCGACGGTAGCGGCCGACTACGACCCGGAGATCGCCGGAATATTCGCCGAAGAGGCGAGCGAGCTGATCGAAAACGCCGAGCAGGCGCTGCAGCGCTGGGGCGGCGATCGCGCCAATGGCGCGCATCTCGACGCGCTCAAACGGCCGCTGCACACGCTGAAGGGTGGTGCGCGGATGGCGGGCGTCATCGCGATGGGCGATCTTGCGCACGAACTTGAAACGCTCGTGGGCCAGATCGAGCTCGGTTCGGTGCACGCGGACGACGCCGCGCAGGCCGTGCTCGTCGCGAGCCTCGATGAACTCGCGCACATGCGCGAAGCGATTGTCGGCAGCCGCGGCGTGGCGCGCGCCGACGTGCTGATCGCGCGCATCCACGCGCTCGATCCCTCGCGCGCGAAGGCCGTGCCGTCGCCCGTCGCGACGCCCGCGCCCGCGCCAGAACGCGAGCCCGAAGAGATCGAGATTGTGTTTCCGACCTCGCTCGAGAGCGAGGAAGTCGTGGAGATGCCGGTTGCGCTCGAGCCGGCCGCGGCGCCCGCGCCTGTGCTCGCGCCGCTCCTCACTCCCGCCGCGGCACCGCCGCCGACCTTCGGCCCGACGCCGGGCATCGCCGCGTTCGTCGATACGCCAGCGCCGCCGGCCGCCGTGCCGCCGGGCCGCGAACCGGGCGCGCAGGGCGATCGACAGGAGCTCGCGCGTGTCGATGCGGATCTGCTCGACCAGTTGCTCAACTATTCCGGCGAAGTCAGCATCGGCCGCGCGCGCCTCGAACAGCAGATCGCGTCGATCGATTTCAACCTCGCCGAGCTCTCGCGCACCGTCACGCGCCTGAAGGAGCAACTGCGCAAGCTCGAGATCGAGACCGAGTCGCAGATCCTGCATACGCACGAGGACGAAGCCGGCCACCGCGCCGAGTTCGATCCGCTCGAGCTCGATCGCTATTCAACGATCCAGCAGTACTCGCGCGGCCTCGCGGAGACCGCGAGCGACGTCGCGAGCATCCAGCAGCTGCTCGAAACCTTGACGCAGGACACGCAGAACCTGCTGCAGCACCAGGCGCGCACGATCACCGAACTGCAGAACGGCCTCATGCGCACGCGCATGGTGCCCTTCCAGCGCCACGTGCAGCGCCTCGCGCGTATCGTGCGCCAGGCCGCCTCGGATACGCGCAAGCGCGCCGAGCTGCTGGTCGAAGGCGCTTCGGGCGAGCTCGACCGGCAGGTGCTCGAGCGCATGCTGCCGCCGTTCGAACACATCCTGCGCAACGCGGTCTCGCACGGCATCGAGTTGCCGGAGGATCGCGAGGCGCGCGGCAAGCCCGCCACGGGGCGCATCACGCTCGCGCTGCGCCGCGAGGGCGCCGAAGTGATCGTGCAGCTGAGCGACGACGGCGCGGGCATGAACCTCAAGGCGATCCGCGAAAAGGGTCTTGCGGTGGGGCTCATCCGCCCCGGCCAGGTGATTTCGGATGACGACGTGATGCAGCTCGTGCTCGAGCCCGGTTTTTCGACCGCGGGCAAGGTCACGCAGCATTCCGGCCGCGGCGTCGGCATGGATGTCGTCGCCGACAGCGTCAAGAAGCTGGGCGGCGCGCTGCACATGGATACGAAAGAGGGCGAGGGCACCTCGTTCACGATCCGGCTGCCGTTCACGCTCGCGATCAGCCACGCGCTCGTGGTGCGCACGGGCGATGAGTTCTACGCGCTGCCGCTGCCCACCGTCGAGGGCGTCGTGCGCCTCACGAAGGATGAAGTCACGGCGCACCTGGGTCCCGACGCGCCGCCGTTCGAGCACAACGCGCAGCGCTTCCGCTTCCAGCATCTGGCGACGTACGTGGGCCTCGAACCCTCGCCGCTGCCGGAACAGGACGTGACGATCCCGGTGATCCTGGTGCGCGCGGGCGAGCACTCGACCGGCCTCGTCGCGGACGAACTGGTCGGCAGTCGCGAAATCGTCGTGAAGTCCGTGGGTCCGCAGATCTCGGCGATTCGCGGCATTTCGGGCGCCACGATTCTCGGCGACGGCCGCATCGTCGTGATCCTCGACATCAACGCGCTCGTGCGCGCCGAATGGCGCGGCCGCAGCGAAGCGACCGTCGTGCCGCGCGACCGCACCGACAAGCGCACGCTCGCGCTCGTCGTCGACGACTCGATCACCGTGCGCCGGGTGACGCAGCGCCTGCTCGAACGCAACGGCATGCGCGTGCTCACCGCGCGCGACGGCGTCGATGCGATCGAAGTGCTGCAGGAAAACCAGCCCGACATCATCCTGCTCGACATCGAAATGCCGCGCATGGACGGCTATGAAGTCGCCGCGCATGTGCGCGCCGACGAGCGCCTGAAGGAAATCCCGATCATCATGATCACCTCGCGCGTCGGCGACAAACACCGTGCGCGCGCGATCGAGATCGGCGTCGACGACTATCTCGGCAAGCCCTATCAGGAGGCGCAGCTGCTGGAGGCGATCGAGCCGCTCGTGTCGAAGCGTCGCGAACCGGCGGTCGCGTCGGGCGCAGGCGGGAGACGCTAGCGATGGCCGAGCGCGTCAGCGAAATCTACAGCCTGCTGATTCCGCTCATCGACGGGCGCCTGATCGTCCCGCGCGCCTGTGTCGCGGAAGTCGTGGGTTTTCAGCCGCCGGCGGAAATGGCGGGCGCCCCGCCGTGGTATCTCGGCACGGTGCCCTGGAACGGCCGCACGATTCCACTCGTGTCTTTCGAAGGCACCTGCGCGCAGGGTATTCCGCCCGCGACGGGCCGCAGTCGCATTGTCGTGTTCCACTGCCTCGGCTCACGCGTCGAGGGCGGTTATTTCGGCCTGGTCTCGCAGGGCTTCCCGCAGCTCGTGCGCGTCAGCTCCGACGTCGTGCGCCCCGACCACACGCGCTCCTTCCCCGAGCGCCACCCGGTGATCTGCCAGGTGCGCATGATCAACGAAGTACCGCTCGTGCCCGACATCGAGATGCTCGAGGAAATGATCGCCGACGAAACCTCCGTCGCGGCGTAAGGCGGCGTACGCGCCCTCAGCGCAGCCGCAAAAGCCGATAGGAGCTGTCGAGCACCTTCCAGTCCATGCGACAGAGGATGCGATCCTCCCCCGTGATCCACATTTCGAGCGGCGACCAGTCCGGGCGGTGCGGGTGGATGCGGAAGAAATCGCAGTCGAAGGTCCCCGCCTCGACCTCGATCGTCTCGCGCCGCACGCGCTCCATCACCTTCGTCGTGAAGGCCGGGAAGGGCGCCGTGCCGCCGTCGGGTTCGAGCGAGCAGGTCGCGCTGCGATAGCTCTGGCGCGAGGGGCCCGCGGGATCGAACGCAGCGGATTGCCAGCCGTCGATGATCAACGGATGCGGCGCGAACACCACCGGTGCGGGATCGGCCGGCACGAGCGCGCTGTGCCGTGCGCCTGCGGCATCGACGCCATCGAAGGCGATCGCATCCCGCTCGAACTTGAACCAGCCGGCGCCGGCGGCCTTGCCGCCGAGCATCAGTTGCACGAACGCGTGCTGCGGGCGCCAGGACGCATCGACCGTGTAGGTGACGTCGCGCAGCAGCTCGCCGTCGTCCATCTCGCAGAGCGCGCGCACGGTGCGGCTGCCGTCGGCGGCCGCGGAAATGCTGAAGGCTTCGCGGCCCGTGAGCCCGTGCTCGCGATGAAAGTAACCGATCTCGCCGCGTACGATTCGATAGGGCGACATCGCCTATGCCCGCGCCGCGAGCTCACGATCGAGCGCGCTGATGCGCTCGAGGATGTCGCCGAAGCGCCGGCCGAGGGCGGTGAGCCGGTATTCGACGTGCGGCGGCACTTCGGCGAACACTTCGCGCTCGATCAGCCCGAAGCGGATCAGCTTGCGCAGCCGTTCGTTCAGCACCTTCGCGGTGAGGCCCGCCACCTCGCGCTGCATCGCGCCGGGGCGCGCGACGCCGCGCGTCACGAGGCCGAGCACGATCAGCGACCACTTGCAGCCGACGATGTCCTCGACCATCCGCGCGGCGGGCGGCGGTCCCTTCACGGGTGATTTTTTCTTGAGCGCAGCCATCAATTAGCACCAAAAAGTAAGCAAGGCACCGCCTCGTGCAGACTTCTGCGCGCGCGCGTTCCTGCCTAGATTGTCACGCGCACGGCCGTCGTGGCCAAGCTTTGGGGAGAAATTCGATGCACACACGTCATTTCGCGGCCGTGGCCGCCCTCGTCTGCGCCGCCGTCACCGGTGCCGCGATCAGTGCCGACAGCGCCGCCGTGCCGTACCCGGCAGGCTATCGCGCCTGGCAGCACGTCAAGAGCATGGTGATCGAAGCGGGCCATCCGCTGCACGCGGCGTTCGGCGGCATCCACCATCTCTATGCCAACGACAAGGCGATGAAGGGCTACCGGAGTGGTCACTTTCCCGATGGCGCGGTGATCGTGTTCGACCTGCTCGACGCGACCGCGGCCGATCACGCGATCACTGAGGGCAAGCGCAAGGTCGTCGGTGTGATGCACCGGGACGCGAAGAAGTACGCCGCGACCGGCGGCTGGGGCTTCGAGGGTTTCGCGGGCGACAGCAAGACCGAACGCGCCGTGGGCGACAAGGCGGCGACCGCCTGCTTCAGCTGCCATGCGCCGCAGAAGGCGCACGAGTACGTGTTCAGCAGTTATCGCGAGTAGCCGGCCGGCGGCGATCCCGGGCGCAGGTCACCACAGAGAGTCTGCAGCGCCGTGATGGCGGCGATCGCCGCCGTCTCGGTGCGCAGCACGCGCGGGCCGAAGCGCACGGCCCTGAAGCCGTGGCGGGCCGCCGCCGCCATTTCGCGGTCCTCGAAGCCGCCCTCGGGGCCGATCAGGATCGCCACTTGCGTGGCCGCGCCGTGATCGGCTGCCGGCGTCGCCAACGATTCTTCCCCCTCGGGCGACAGCAGCAGGCGCACATCGATCGCATCGACGAGCGCCAGCGCGGCGAAGATATCCATCGGCGCCGTGATCTCCGGCAGGCGATTGCGGCCGCACTGCTCACACGCGCTCACCGCGACCGCCTGCCAGTGCGCGAGCTTTCGGTCGGCGCGATCCTCGTTGGCGAGGCGCACGACGCTGCGCTCGACACTCACCGGCACGATGCGCGCGACGCCGAGTTCGGTTGCCTTCTGCACGATCCAGTCCATCTTTTCGCCGCGCGCGAGGCTCTGCAGCAGCGTGATCGCGAGCGGCGACTCCCGCTCGACGGCCAGATGTTCACCGATCGCGACGACCGCCGTGAGCTTTTCGGTGCGTACGAGCCGCGCCGCATACTCGCCGCCGCGGCCGTCGAACAGCGTGAGCGCGTCCCCGGCGCGCAGCCGCAGGACGCGCAGCACGTGCTCGGTCGCGCCGCGCGCGAGCGTGTGTTCGCGATGCGGCGCGAGCGGCCCGGCGCTGAAGACGCGGATCTGTCGCATGGGCGGATTGTGGCATGATCGATCCATGCCGCTCGACATCGACACCGCCACCGGCCTCGCGAGAGGCGTGCGGCAGGTGCTTTCTCCCCATTGCGACGCGCGGCCCGCGGGCAGCGCGCCCGAGCTGATCGTCGTGCACGGCATCAGCTTGCCGCCCGGCGAATTCGGCGGTCCGTGGATCGATGCCCTGTTCACGGGCCGTCTGCCGCCGGATCGCGATCCCTATTTCAGGACGATCGAGGGAATGCGCGTGTCATCGCATGCGCTGATCGCCCGCGATGGCGGGCTGACTCAGTACGTGCCGTTCTCGCAGCGCGCGTGGCACGCCGGCGCGTCCGAGTACTGCGGCCGCGCGGGCTGCAACGATTTCTCGATCGGTATCGAACTCGAGGGCACCGACGAGCTGCCGTACGAGTCGGCGCAGTACGCGACGCTCGCGGGTCTCGTCCGCGCGTTGCTCGCGGCGTATCCGACGCTGTCGCGCGAGCGCGTCACCGGCCACAGCGATATCGCGCCCGGCCGCAAGACCGATCCCGGCCCCGCCTTTGATTGGGCCCGATTGCGCGCCCTGCTCGCATGACGCCGCCGGGCGGTCCCCTCGACGGCGGCGCCGTCGCGCGCGTCCGTCGCGGTTACTGCGACACCGCGGCCGGGCAGGTGCACTACCGAACGTGCGGAGAGGGTGCGCCGCTCGTGCTGCTGCACTGGGCGCCGGCGTCGGGGCGCATGTACGAGCACCTGATGCCGTTCTTCGCCGCTCGCGGGTATCGCGCGCTCGCGCTCGATATCTACGGCTACGGCCGCTCCGACAAGCGCGATGCGGGCTGGTCGATCGCGGATTACGCGGTGAATCTCGGCGAGGCGATGCGCGCGCTCGATGCGTGGCCGGCCGCGGTCGTCGGTGGGCACTTGTCGGCGGCGATCGCGACTGAGCTCGCGATCGCGGCGCCCGCCGGCATTTCGAAACTGATCCTCGATGGATCACCGGCCTGGACTCCCGAACAGCGGGCGGCGGCGTTCAAGGGATTCGCCGGCCTGTCACCCGCGATCACGGCCGAAGGCCACCACAAGACCTATGCGTGGGAGATGATCGAACGCTCACTCGCGCAGTGGGACGACCGCTTTCGAGTCACCGAGTCCACGCTGCCAACCGTTTACGCCTACCTGTGCGATTTCCTGGAGACGGGGCTGCAGCCGAAGAAAGCGCTCGGCGCCTACGGGATGATTGCCCGGCTGGCGCTGCTCGCGGTGCCGGTGCTGGCGCTCACCGCCGACACCGAGCCGCTGCGGCCGACGCACGCGACCGTCGTCGCGACGCTGCGCGACGCGCGCGAGCACGTGTTTCCCGGCGCGCATCCGCTGCTCGATCCGGCGCGCGCGCAGGAGTATGTCGAGGTGATCGAGCGCTTCCTGAAAGGACGCTGAGGGCTCAGCGGCCTCGATCGTGCCGCCAGAGCACTTCGCCGCCACTCTCGTGCCGCGCCAGCACGCGCGCGATCACGAACAGCAGGTCGGAGAGGCGGTTGAGATAACGCGGCACTTCGAGTGCGACGTGATCGCCATCGACGAGCGTCCACACCTGTCGTTCCGCGCGGCGGCACACCGTGCGCGCGACATGGCAGGCGGCGGCCGCGAGGCCGCCGCCCGGCAGGATGAATTCCTTCAGTACCGGCAGGTCGGCATTGAACCGATCGAGGTCGTTTTCGAGCCGGGTGGTGTGCTCGCCCGTGATCACCCGCGAGCCCGGGATGCACAGCTCGCCGCCGAGGTCGAACAGGTCGTGCTGCACTTCGGTGAGGGAGCGCCGGATCTCCTCCGGCACGGCGGCGTGGGCAAGCACGACGCCGATCGCGCTGTTGGCCTCATCGACGGTCCCATAGGCCTCGACGCGGGCGTCGTCCTTCGGGACGCGCGTGCCGTCGCCGAGGCCTGTGGTGCCGTCATCCCCGGTGCGGGTGTAGATCTTCGAAAGGCGGTTTCCCATGGCCTCCAACGCTACTGGAACGCAAAGCGCGTCGCCAGCGTCAGGCTGCGGCCCGGCGTGTTGTAGCCGTACACGAGCGCGTAGTCCTCGTCGAACGCGTTCTCGAGGCGCGCCTCGACCGACCATCGAGGGCCGACCGCAAAGCGCGCAGTTGCGTTGACCAGCGTATACCCGCCGAGGTTGACCGTGGAGGGGAACGCCGCGTCGACGCGGTTGCCCGCGTAGCTCACGTCGGCCCCGAGGGCGAGGCGGCCGGCGAGGTGCTCGACGGCGAGCACATAGTTTTCGCGTGCGCGGCGCAGCAGGCGCTCGTCCGTGCCCCGATCGCGCGGATCCTGCAACGTCACCTCGGCGCGGACGCGCCAGTTCGCACCGCGGAACGCGTAGCCGAGTTCGAGCCCCTCGATGCGCGCGCGATCCACGTTCTCGTTGCGACCATCGAAAGTCACCGGGTCGAAGACGAACAGGATCAGGTCGTCGAGGTCGTTGCGAAACGCGTTCGCGTACACGCTGTGCCGCGTGCCGATCGCCTGGCGCAACCCGATCTCGACCTGCTTCGAGACCTCCGGCGACAGCGCTGGATTGCCGCCAAAGCCGAAGCGGTCGGTGCTGTCGGGCGCGCGGAACGCGCGGCCGGCCGCCAGGGTCAGGCGGGTGCCGGTGGGCAGCGTGAGGCCGTACTCCGCATTCCACGTGACTTCCTCGCCGAAGGTCTCGTGATCGACGAGGCCGAGGGCCGCGACGAGGCTGTGCCGCCCGACGCTCAGGCGGTTCTGGACGAAGAACTGATTGACCGCGGTGTCGATGTCGAACGCCGTGCCGTACGACAGCGCCGTGGTGTTTTCGCGCGTGAGCAGCGCCCCGAGCGACAGCTCGTTGTGCTCACCGAAGCGCACATCGGTCTGAAGTTCGAGGCCGTTGCGCGCAGTGCGCAGGAAGTCGTACGGCGGGGTGGCGACGCCGGAGTTGTCCTGGTTCTGCTCGATCTCGTCCTCGATGCGCGTCAACGCGGCGCGCACGTCGATGTTCGTGCGCGGGCGCCAGAGCGACTCGACGGCGTAGGCCGCGTTCTCGAAATCCTGGTCGACCGGCACGAGGCTCGAGTACCCGACATTGCCCGCCGCGCGCCAGGCGCGCGCGCGCAGGTCGAGCGTGTCGACCGGCACGTATTCGGCGGCGAGGTTCAGAGTGAGATTGTCGTAGCCGCGATCGACCTCGTTGCCCACGCGCGTTGGAAAGCCGTCGCTTTCGCGGTAGTCGACGCCAAACCCAAAGCCCGCGGCCTCGCCGAAACGCCAGCCGCCGTCGAGGCCGCCCGCCACGGTGTCGTAGCGGCCGCCGGATGCGTAGCCCGAAAGGCCGCGCTGTGCGGCGGCGTTCGTGATGATGTTGACGACGCCGCCGATGGCGTCGGAGCCGTACAGCGTGGAGCGCGGGCCCTTCACGACTTCGATCCGCTGCACGGATTCGGGCGCGATGTTCTGCAGCGCGGCGCTGCCGATCGTGCCGGGATTCACGCGCACGCCGTCGATCAGTACGACGGTGTGGTTGCTTTCCGTGCCGCGCGTGAAGAGCGACGTCGGCTGGCCCGGCCCGCCGGTACGCGCGAGCTCGATGCCCGCATGTGTGCGCAGCAGTTCGCCGACGTCACTGGCGAGCGAGCGCTCGATTTCGTCGCGCTCGATGACAAAAAACGGCGCCGTGATTTCGTCGAGCGGGACCTGGGTGCGCGTTGCGGTGACGACCGCTTCGTCGAGCGGCGGCTCGGCCGCGAGCACGGGTGAGCCCACGGCGAGCGCCGCGAACGACAGGGACACGAAAGCAGCGGCGCGCGCCGCACCGGAGACGGTAAACATTGGATCAGCCCTTTTCCCATGCACGCCCGCATGGTTGGTTGTGACAACGAGTTTCGCCGACAGGCCGGTCTCCGGACTCGCAGGTGGGGCGCTTCGGGCGTGAGCCCTGGCGCCTCGTCGCATCGCCTTCCCGCGCCCTTGCGCAGTGGCGTCCCCAGTTGGAGACCGATGCGATCATTGCCTGCTTACCGTTGCGGGGGCAGTGCCGGAATGGCGCAATGCGCGTCACCGGCTTCCCGTACACCTTGGCAGCGCGCGAACTTTATCACATACACTGCGCGGCCTATGTCACTCGCCGCCGAACTCACCGCCGCGCTCGATGCCGCGCGCGCCGCCGCCGCCGTCATCAATGGGCTTTACCGGCGCAATCTCGCGATCACGACCAAGGCCGACCGCTCGCCGGTCACCGAGGCGGACGTGCGCGCAGAGGAGGCCATCCGCGACGTGCTGTCGCGGCGCTTTCCGTCCCACGGCTTCTTTGGTGAGGAAACCGGCCAGAGCGCGATGGACGCCGAGAGCATCTGGCTCGTCGATCCGATCGACGGCACCAAATCCTTCGTGCGCGATTGCCCGTTTTTTTCCACCCAGATCGCGCTGCTGCGCGCCGGCGAGCTGGTGCTGGGCGTTTCGAGCGCGCCCGCCTACGGCGAGCTCGCGTGGGCGTCACGCGGCGAAGGCGCGTTCCTCGACGGCCAACCGATCCGGGTGAGCGCCACGCGCGCGCTCGTGGACGCGATCGTCTCGACCGGGA
This sequence comes from uncultured Pseudomonadota bacterium, assembly GCA_902826635.1. Lineage (GTDB taxonomy): Bacteria > Pseudomonadota > Gammaproteobacteria > Steroidobacterales > Steroidobacteraceae > CADEFQ01. The sequence goes on along the minus strand of CADEFQ010000034.1, from coordinate 13,708 downwards.
ACCTGAAGACGCTCGCGCGCGACGCAAGCCGCTGGTCGCGCTATGGCGATCTCGTCACACGCGTGAGCCGTATCCGCGGCTACGGCGATTTCGTGCACTACCACCTGCTCGCGCGCGGCGCACTCGATGTCGTGATTGAATCCGACGTGAACATCCTCGACATCGCGGCGCTCACCGTGATCGTGCGCGAGGCGGGCGGCGTGTTCACCGATCTCGACGGCGCCGACGTCGGCCTCGCGACGACCTCGGTACTCGCGGCGAATGCGCCGCTGCACGCGACCGTCGCGCCGCTCCTCGGCGCGTAAGGATGCGTAGCGGCGCGTAACGGCGCGTAACGGCGGCTCAGGCCGTGACGAACACGCGCCGCCCCTCGACCAGGGTTTCCACGACGCGCACGAGATAGAGCTCCGACAGGTTTTCGGCGGTCAGCACCTCGCGCGCGCTGCCCGCGAGCCAGCGGCCATCACCGTAAAGCAGCACCACCCGATCGGCGTAGCGCGCCGCGAGCGTCGGGTCGTGCAGCGTCGCGACCACCGCGTGCCCGCCGTGCGTCTGCTCGCGAAAGAGATCGAGCACCGCGAGCTGGTGATGCGGGTCGAGGTGATTGGTCGGCTCATCGAGCAGGAAGAGCGCGGGCTGCTGCGTCAGCAGCGTCGCCATCGCGATGCGCCGCTGCTCGCCGCCGGACAGCGTGCCCGTCAGGCGCGGGCTGAATTCGCCGAGTCCCACGCGCGCGAGCATCGAACGGGCGAGCCGCCGATCCTCGTCGCGCTCCCATTGCCATGGCGCAAGGTGCGGGTGGCGACCGACGAGCACGGTGTCGAGCACGGTTTCGGAATGGCCCGATTCGAGGTCTTGCAGCAGGAGCCCGATGCGCCGTGCGATCGCGCGGCGCGGCAGGCCGTCGAGCGGCCGGCCGTCGATCGAGACGGCGCCCGCGCTCGCGCGGGTGAGTCCCGCGAGCGCATGCAACGTGAGGCTCTTGCCTGCGCCGTTGCGCCCGAGCAGCGCGACGCACTCGCCCGCGCGCACTTCGAGGTCGAGTCCACGCACGAGCGTGCGATCGCCGGCGCAAATGTCGAGTGCGCGCGCGGCGAGGATCAGCTGGCCCATCGCACCCACCGCGCGATCATCGTGCGACCCATGCAATCTCGCGCGCCGTGGCGGCGCCGACCACCACTTCGTCGAGCGCGTCGGGCATCTCGGCTTCCCGCGCCGACACCGCGCGCCGCCCCGCCATGATCTCGGCGAGCGGCTGCGGATAGCGCGGCGTTCGATCGGGTTCCGCGTAGCCGTCCGGAAAGACCGGCATCAGGTCGGGGATGCCGTACTTGTCGGTCGCGCCGAGGGTGTGCAGCAGTTCGTGCGTGATCACCACGGCGTTCCGGCTTTCATGCTGTCGATCGGCAAACGCGTGGACGACGCCGATCAGCCCCTTCGCGAGTCCGAGCGAATGCGGCAGCACGGCTTGCCGTTCCGGCGCGTGGTACAGCACGAAGATGCGAATGTTCGGTGGCGCGCGGCCCGTGCCCGACGTCGCGCGCCATGCGTACCAGCGCATCGCAAGGCTCCAGGTGGCGGTGCGCAGCCGGCCCGCCCCCGCGGGAAATTCGGGCGGCCCGGCCGCGATGCGCGGATAGAGTTCGATGTGGACCGGCTGCGAAGTCACCTCGTAGCCTCGGCTTTCCCGCGCGAGGAAGGACTCGATCGCGATGAACGGCGCGCGCGTCAGTCCCGAGACATAGGCCTCCGTGAGCGGATCGTCGTCGCCGCCCACCGGGTAGATGCCGACCCAGAGCCGCTCTTTCCAGTCGCGCGTCGTCACGCGATCGAGCCACGCGGTGCCCGCGACCGCGATCAGCACGAGAAGGAGCAGCGTGATCCGCAGGTAGCGCCACACGCGCGCGGGCCGTCAGGGCTGCAGCCGCGTGGCGAGCCAGGGTCCGGCGTTGAAGGCCTGTCCGGACGGTGTGAGCGCGCGTTCCCAGCGCACGCGATCGTGGATGCGCGATTCGCCCTCGACCCACAGTTCGACGGCGCTCGCCCACAGGTGATACCCGCCCCAATGCGGCGGCCGCGGGATGTGGATCCCGGCAGGCGCCGGGTCGTCTTCCGGGCCCGGCACGGGCACGCCGAATCGCGCGGCGACCTGCGCGACCCCCGCGAGCAGCGCCGCGCGCGATGCGACGGGTTCGCTCTGGGCGCTCGCCCACGCGCCGATGCGGCGCTGCCAGGGCCGCGTTTCGAAGTACGCGTCGCTCTCTGTCGCGGGCGCCACGGCGACCAGGCCCTCGATGCGCACCTGCCGGTGCAGGTGGTCCCAGTGCATCACGAGTGCGGCGCGCGGATGGCGCTCGAGCTCGCGTCCCTTGCGCGATTGGTAGTTCGTATAGAAGCGCACGTAGCCGGGTGCGGTGACGATGTCCTTGCACAGCACCACCCGGGCCGAGGGCTGGCCCGTATCGCCCACGGTGGCGAGCACCATGGCGTTCGGGTTCGGCTGGTCCGCACGGCGGGTGGCCTCGGCGAGCCACGTGGCAGCGAGTTCGAGGGGTTCGCGCGGCAGGGGGTCGGTCAGCAATTCGGTACGGAACATAAGTGGGCATGGTACCGCAGGGTTCAGCGAGGGTTCATTGACCAGGGTCCAAGCTGGCGCCCGTGATCGGACTCCCGCCGTGGGCGTCCCGGAGGAACCCAACATGCTTCGCTCGGCCCTCATCGCCCTTGCCCTCACGACGGCAGGCGCCGCCGCCCTCGCCGACGATGGTGACCGCTATCGGGACCACGATCGCGGCCAGTACTACCGCCAGAACGATCGGCACAACGATCGCTACGATCGCTACGATCGCTACGATCGCCGCAACGAGTACCGTTATCGCGACGACTGGCGCCGCCACCGGCACCGCCACTACGCGCCGCCTCGCGCGTATTACCCGGCCCCGCGCTATTACGCGCCGCCCCGGGTCTACTACCCGCCGCCGCGCTACTACCCCGCGCCCGGCTACTACGACGGCGGCCAGCCCTCGCTCGGCATTCAGCTCTACATCCCGTTGCGATAACGTCGCAGATTCGCGACCGCGTGGGGACGAGCCCCGTCCCCACGCTTGCCGCCGGGCGGAGCCGCCCGGTACAAAGGGGGCCGGCAATACGCACCAGGCCCCCGCATGACCCTCGACGAACTTCGCCAGCACCTGAACGACCTCGACGCGCAGCTGCTTGAACTCGTGGCCGATCGGCAGCACACGAGCCGCGAGATCGCGCGCGTGAAGCGCGCAACGGGGCATGCGACGCGCGACTACGAACGCGAGCGCGAGGTGATCATGGGCGCGCGCGCGCATGCCGAAACGCTCGGCGTTTCCGGGGATCTCGCGGAAACGTTCATGCGCCTCCTGATCCGCTCGTCGCTGACGACGCAGGAGCGCGCGAGCGTCGCGGCCCACGGCGCCGGCAGCGGCCAGCGCGCGCTCGTGATCGGCGGCGCCGGCAAGATGGGCCGCTGGTTCGCCGAGTTCCTGCAGTCGCAGGGCTTCGCCGTCGAGATCGCGGATCCGTCGGCGACGACGCTGTCGGGCACGCCGCTCGCGGGCGTGCTGCGCGTCGATTGGCGCACGAGCGACCTGACCCATGATTTCCTCGTCATCGCGACTCCGCTCGGTGCGACCGACGCGATCCTGCGCGAGCTCGCGATGCGCCGCCCGCCCGGCGTCGTGTTCGACCTGGGCTCGCTCAAGTCCCCGCTGCGCGGCAGCCTGATGGCGCTGCGTTCGCACGGTGTCAAGGTGACCTCGGTGCACCCGATGTTCGGCCCCGACACGGAGCTGCTCTCCGGCCGCCATGTGATCTTCGTCGACCTCGGCGTGCCCGAGGCGCTCGAACGTGCGCGTGAACTCTTCGCGCCCACGATGGTCGAGCGAGTGGTGATGAGCCTCGACGACCACGACCGCCTGATCGCCTACGTGCTCGGCCTCTCGCACGCGCTCAACATCGCCTTCTACAACGCGCTCGCCGACAGCGGCGAGGCGGCCCCGCGGCTCGCGAAACTCTCGAGCACCACGTTCGATGCGCAGCTCGACATCGCGAGCAAGGTGGCGCAGGAAAGCCCCGATCTCTATTTCGAGATCCAGGCTCTCAACGACTATGGCGCCGAATCGCTCGAGGCGCTCGCCAAATCGGTCGAACGCCTGCGCGCCGCCGTGCTGGCGCAGGATCGCGCCGCGTTCACGGCTTTGATGCTGCGGGGCAAGGACTATTTCGAGGACCGCCGCAGCGTCACGGAGCGCCGTGCCTAGCCCCCCTCGTCGCACCGAGGTGCCGCCACCGCGACCGCCGCGCGGCGCCGCGCCGCCCGCAGGCTCGGAGGGGGAAAACCGCCTGCTGCGCGCACGGCTCGTCGAGTTGGCGGCCGCCGCGGAGCGCAACGAGGCGCTGCTGGCGAAGACGCAGGAGCGCGAACTCGACCTGCTGCGTGCCGGATCGCTCGCCGATCTCCTCGGGCGCATGGTCGACGGCCTGCGCGAGGCGTACCAGCTCGATCGCGTCACGCTGCTGCTCAATGACCCGCAGCACGAAGTGCGCCATCTCGCGACCGGCGAGCACGTGGGGCACGAGGTGCTCGCGCACGTGCGCCACGAGGATCTCCTCGACGCGATGGCGCTCGCGCTGGGGGGGCTCGCGAAGCCGTGGCTCGGCGCCCGCCTGCCCGCTGAGGTCGTGCGGGCGCTGCGCGCGAACGGGGTGGGCGGCAGCTATGCCTTCCTGCCGCTGCCGCGCGCCGATCGGCGCCTCGGCGTGCTCGTGTTCGAGAGCCGCGACCCGGCGCGCTTCACGGCTGATCTCGCGAGCGATTTCCTGGCCCACCTCGGCGTCGTCGCCGCGATCTGCCTCGAGAACGCCATCAACCGCGCGCGCCTCACGCGTACGGGCGTCACCGATTTCCTCACGGGCTTTCACAACCGCCGCTACCTGAGTGCGCGGCTGCGCGAGGAACTCGCGCGCGCCCAGCGCACCGCGGGCGCCGTCGGCCTCTTGATGATCGATGTCGATCACTTCAAGCGCATCAACGACAGCCACGGGCATCTCGCGGGCGACGTGGTGCTGAAGGAGATTGCCCGGCGCATCGCGTCCCAGATCCGCTCGAGCGACACCGGCGCGCGCTTCGGGGGCGATGAGTTCGCGGTGCTGCTCGGCGGCGGACGCGCGGCCGACCTCGAGCGGCTCGCCGGGCGTCTCACCGCGGCGATGGGCGCCAGCCCCGTGCCGGTGGGCGGCGAGAGCGGTGAGCGTGTGACCCTGTCGATCGGCGGGGCGCTCGCGGAACCGGCGCCCGATGAGCGCGACTATCGCGCGCTCGCCGAACGCCTGATGGCCGAGGCCGACGCGGCGCTCTACCGCGCGAAAAGCGCCGGTCGCGACCGCTACATCATTGCCGAGCGCGTGGCGCGCTGACCGTCGAGCGCAGCAGTACGAGGAAAAGGGGTGCGCCGATCAGCGCCAGGATCGCGCCGACCGGCAACTGCCGGGGTGCGGCGATCGTGCGTGCCGCGTAGTCGGCCGCCACGACGAAACTGCCGCCGAGCAGCGCCGCCGCCGGGGCGACGATGCGGTGATCGCCGGTGCGGAACGCAAGGCGCACGGCGTGGGGCGTGACGAGCCCGACGAAGCCCACGGTGCCGGCGGTGACCACGGCGGTCGAGGTGAGCGCCGCGCTCACGAGGAAGATCGCCCAGCGCGCGAGCGTCAGGTCGAGCCCCACCGCCTGCGCGCGCAGTTCGCCCGCCGCGAGCACGTTGAGCGGCCGCGCGAAGGCGAGTGCGAGCACGAGCGCCGCGAGCGCCGTGAGCCCGCTCGTCCACGGATCGCTCGCCCAGCCGAGATCGCCCGCGAGCCAGAACACCATGCCGCGCAATTGCCCGTTGTCGGCGAGCGCGAGCAGCACCGAGACACACGCGCCACAGGCGCTCGCCACCACCACGCCGGTGAGGAGCAGCCGCGTGACGCCGCCGCCGCGCCCCGCCAGCGCGACGAGCCCGATCGTCGCGATCGCTCCCGCGAAGGCCCCGCTGCGAGTCGCCACGATGCCCGCGCCGGCGATCAGCGCGAGCAGCGCACCGACCGCCGCACCGCCCGACACGCCGAGCACGTACGGGTCCGCGAGCGGGTTGCGAAAGAGCGCCTGCAACAGCACGCCCGCGAGCGCGAGCACGCTGCCGACGCCGACCGCGGCGAGCGTGCGCGGCAGGCGCACGTCGAGCACGATGCTGCGGGTGGTCTCATCGCCGCCGCCCGTGAGCGCGAGCAGCGCGTCGTGCACCCCGAGGCCCGAGCTGCCATGGAGGAGGGAGGCCGCGACGGCAAGGGCCGCGAGCGCGGCAAGCAGCGCGAAACGAAGCAGGGTTCCGGCGGGAGTCACTGCAGGCTAGCGTATCAGCGTTCCCCGGGTTAAAAAGCCCGCATGGTCGATGTCATCGACGAGGAAGGGTTCCGGGCGAATGTCGGCATCGTGCTGATGCGCGAGGACGGCCGCGTGTTTCTCGGGCGCCGCGTCGGCGGTCGCGGCTGGCAGTTCCCGCAGGGCGGAATGCGGCAGGGCGAGCAGGCCGAGGCCGCGCTGCTGCGCGAATTGCGCGAAGAGATCGGCCTCGAGCCCACCGACGTGAGTGTCGCCGGCAGCACCGATCACTGGCTGCGTTATCGATTGCCCGCGAAGTTCGTGCGTCGCCACCAGCACCCGGTCTGCATCGGGCAGAAGCAGCGCTGGTTCCTGCTGAAGCTCGCCCACGCGGACGTGCACTTCCGCTTCGACCAAGGCGACGAACCCGAGTTCGACGAATGGCGCTGGGCCGAGTATTGGGAACCGGTGCGCGAGGTCATCCACTTCAAACGCCCGGTGTACCAGCGTGCGCTGCATGAACTCGGCGCGATCGCGTTTCCCGGCGGCCTGCCGGCCTATCCGGACTGGTGGGCGGAAGTGGCGTCATGACCGAGACCGTGCCGAAGCTCGTCGTGCGCACGTATGCGCCGGCGCGGGGGCGCTGGCTCATCGTGATACTCGTGCTGCTCGGGTTCTTCGCGTTCTACGTCACCTATGAATATGGGCGCTTCGACGGCGGCTACGACCGGCTCACCGTCTCGCAACGCGAAGCCGAGAATCGGGTCGGGACCGAGCGCCTCGAGAAGCAGAACCGCGAGCTGCGCGTGAAGCTCGCCGAGTTCGAATCAACGGAAGTCGGTCACGGGCGCGAACGCGCGGAAGTCGCGAAGACCATCGGCGAGCTGCAGGCGCAGGTCGCGAAGCAGGCGCAGGAGCTCGCGTTCTACGAGGGCATCGTCGCGCAGGGCGGCAATGCGCCCGAAGTGAAGATCCAGCAGTTGCGCATCACGGCGAGCGGCGAGCCCCGGCGGTTTCGCCTGCGCATCACGCTCGTGCAGCCCGTGCGTACCGACAAGAGCGTCGACGGGATCCTGACCGCACGCATCGAGGGCGAGCGGGAAGGGGGGCCGCTGTCCGTCGACCTCGGCGCGCTGACCGCCGACAAGCGCAGTGAAATCCCCTTTTCATTCCGCTATTTCGAGAACATCGATCCCGAGATCACACTTCCGGAAGGTTTCAGTCCCGAACGCGTGAACGTCGAGGTACGCTCGGGGAAGAAGGGCGTGGCGCCCGTCAACCAGACCCTCTTGTGGAGTGTGGAATGATGTTCGGCAAGGACAAGGCGCTCAATCTCCGGGTCGATACGCTGATCGGCAAGGCCTCGCGGATCGACGGCGATCTCGTGTTCGAGGGCGGCCTGCACCTTGACGGTCGCGTGGCCGGCAATGTCCGGGGCGAGGGCGCCGCGGCCGCGACGCTGTCGGTCAGCGAGCAGGGCCGGATCGAAGGCTCGGTGAACGTCGCGAACGTCGTCCTGAACGGCACCGTGAACGGTGACATCCATGCTGCGGCGCGAGTCGTGCTCGGGCCCAAGGCGCGGGTCGAGGGCAGCGTGCATTACGGCCAGATCGAGATGGCCCTCGGCGCCGAGATCCGCGGCAAGCTCGTCCCGGTGGGCGCCGGTGGCGCCCCGAGGCTGGTCGAGGACGAGAACGCCGTGACCGGGCGCTATACCGTCACGGAGGCGGTAGGTTAGGCTGCCTGACCCGGGGGCCCCGGGAGTTTTGACGGCGACGCATTGCGCGCGTAAACTATTGTCTAATCAAGCTTTTTGTACTGCCCAATGACTACTGAAACCGCACCGCTCGTCTTTACCGATGCCGCCGCCCGCAAAGTCGGCGACCTGATCCGCGGTGAAGGCAACCCGAACCTGATGTTGCGCGTCTTCGTGCAGGGGGGCGGCTGCTCGGGCCTGTCCTACGGCTTCGAGTTCGACGAATCCGTGCAGGACGGCGACACCTGCGTCGAGAACCAGGGCGTCAAGCTGCTGGTCGACCCGATGAGCGTGCAGTACCTCACCGGCGCCGAGATCGACTATCGGGAGAACCTCGACGGTGCGCAGTTCGTGATCCGCAATCCGCAGGCCACGACCACCTGCGGCTGCGGCTCCTCCTTCTCCGCCTGACCCATCGCCGTGGCGCGGGCGACCGCCGGACCTGCGCCTGGGGTATTGGCGGCGGTCGATCTCGGTTCGAATTCCTTCCATCTCGTCGTCGCGCGCTACGCGCACGGGCAGCTCACCGTGATCGACAAGCTGCGCGAAGTCGTGCGGCTCGGCGCCGGCGTCGATGCGAGTGGGCGACTCGATCGCGAGTACGCGAATCGCGCGCTCGCCTGCCTCGAACGCTTCGGCCAGCGCCTGCGCGACATGCACGCGCGCGACGTGCGGATCGTCGGCACGAATGCGCTGCGCCGCGCGCGTCGCAAGCAGGCCTTCCTCGAACGCGCGCGCGAGGCGCTCGGCCATCCGATCGAAATCATCTCCGGCATGGAAGAGGCGCGCCTGATTTACGGGGGCGTGGCGCAAACCTCACCGGCCGAGGCCGGCCGGCGGCTCGTCTGTGACATCGGCGGCGGCAGCACCGAGCTGATCGTCGGCGAGGGACTCGACCCCATCGAGCTGACGAGCCTGCAGGTGGGCTGCGTGGACCTGAGCGAGCGGTACTTCGGCGGCGGGCGCATTTCGGCGAAGCGCATGGCACGTGCACGCGTCGCGGTGCGACTTGAACTCGAGCCGGTGCACGCACGCTTTCGCCGGCTCGGCTGGCAGTACGCGATGGGCAGCGCCGGCAGCGTGCGTGCCACCGGCGACTGCCTGCGCGAAATGGACCCGGCCGCGACGTCGATCACGGCCGAAGGGCTCGAGGCGCTGCTCGCCGCGATGGCGCGGGTCCGTGACATTCGCGACCTCGCCCTCGCGGCGGTCACCGACGAGCGGCGCGACGTGTTTGCCGGCGGCGTGGCGATCCTTGCGGAGTTGTTCGACGCGCTCGCGATCCGTGAGATGCGCATCGCCGACGGGGCGCTGCGCGAAGGCTTGCTCTACGACATGGTCGGGCGCATCACGAACGAGGACGCGCGCGATCGCAGCGTCCGCGCGATGGAGCGCCGCTATCAAGTGGATACCGCGCAGGCCGGGCGCGTGGCGGCCACCGCGCTCGACTTCTTCGCGCAAGTGCGGGACGCCTGGCGACTCGCGGACCCGCTGGCAGCGTCGGTGCTGCGTTGGGGCGCGCGGTTGCACGAGATCGGGCTCGACGTCGCGCACAACGGCTACCAGCGTCACGGCGCCTACCTCCTCGAGAACGCGGACATGCCGGGTTTCCCGCGCGAAGAGCAATTGCTCCTTGCGCGCATCGTCGGGGCACATCGTCGCAAGCCCGCGCTCGAGGGCTTGGGCCGCCTCGCGCCACCCTGGGATACCCACGCCCGCTGGCTCATCGTGCTGCTGCGGCTCGCCGTGCTGCTGCACCGTGGTCGCAGCGATGCGGCGTTGCCCGCCATCGCGCTCGAAGCGAAGGGTCGCGCGCTCACGGTGCGTTTTCCGTCGCGCTGGCTCAGGGACCATGCGCTCACTGCCGCCGACTTGCGGGGTGAAATCGAACTGCTGCGCTCGATGGGCGTGCGCCTGCGCGTCTTCAGCGCGCGCACCCGGCTCGCGGAGGCGGCCGCGTAGCGCGCTGCGAGTCAGCGCGCCGCGACGGCGGCGGGCCCGCCCGCGGCCTGGGCGCCTTGATCGAGGCCGGCGAGCAGCCGCGACGTCTGCGCGTGGAAGTCGGCCAGCAGCGCGGCCGGCAACGGATCGGCGTTCGGCAGCTTCACTTTCTGCGGGTCCTTGTACGCGCCGTTCTGCCGGTATTCGTAGTGCAGGTGCGGCCCGGTCGCGAGACCACTCTGCCCGACATAGCCGATGACCTCGCCCTGCGTGACCCGCTGGCCGCTGCGCAACCGCTTCGCGAATCGCGACATGTGCCCGTAGACGGTCACCACGCCGTTCGCGTGCGACAGTTCGACCACATTGCCGTAACCGCCCTTGATGCCGCGAAACTGCACGCGGCCGTCACCGGCGGCGCGCACCGGCGTGCCCGTCGGCGCCGCGTAATCGACGCCGCGATGCGCGCGGATGCGGTTCAGCACCGGGTGCTTGCGATTCGGGTTGAAGCGCGAGGAGACGCGCGTGAACTCGAGCGGCGCGCGCAGGAACGCCTTCCGCAGGCTGCGCCCCTCGGGCGTGAAGTAGCGCGCATGGCCCTCCGGGTCGACGTAGCGCACCGCGCGGTACTCGCGGCCCTGGTTGACGAATTTCACCGCGAGCAGTGCACCGTCGCGCAGGTATTCGCCGTCCTGCGAGAGCTTTTCGTAGGTCACGACGAAGCGATCGCCGCTGCGCACGTTGAGCACGAAGTCGATGTCCCACGCGAACACGTCGGCGATCGCGATCGCCGTCTGGTCGGAAATCCCGGCCGCCTGCGCCGCCTCGAACAGCGAGCTCGTGATGGTGCCTTCGGCGGTGCGCACGTCGCGCTCGAGCGGGTTCTCGATGATGTGAGCCTGGAAGCCGTCGCTCGCGCGCTCGACCGTGAGGCGCTCGCTTTCCGACAGCTGCCGCTCGAGCCCGAGCAATTGGCCGGCGCCGTCATGGAAGAACTTGAGCGCCTCGCCCGGGCGCAGCCGGTCGAGCGTCGCACGCAGGTCCGGGAGCGCACGCAGGCTCGCGAGGTCCGCGAGGCTCAGCTGGAGCTTGCGGAAGATCTGATCGAGCGTGTCGTTGCGCCGCACGATCACTTCGATCGCGTTGCCGGCGATATCCATTGGCGCGAGCGACGCGTCGACGAGGCCCGCATCCGCAAGAGAAAGCGCCTGCGCTACGGAGAACTCGGTGACGGCCGGAGCCGCGTCGCGCTCAAATCCCGCCCAGAGGAGTGCGAGGAGCGCGCAGCAGCCGACTTTCAGCGCAAGCGCGCCGGACACGTGCGGGTGGCGCCATTTGAGGCCGCGGTCGAAACGCATGGAAGCCATTGATCCGGAAAGGTGACGCGACCGTACCCGAGGCCTCCGGTCGGGTCAATGCGCCGGGTCCTGCTTCGTGCGCGCGGCCTCGTGACGCGGCCCGCGGAACCGCGCGATCCGCGCGACAGGCTGCTAGAGTTTCGCGCCCATGGAGCGCCAGCCACAATGACAGCCGACGTGACGACCCAGCTCGCCGAGATCAAGCGCGGCGTACAGGACCTGCTGATCGAAGCGGAACTCGCAAAAAAGCTCGCGCGCGGCAAGCCGCTGCGCATCAAGGCGGGTTTCGATCCGACCGCGCCCGACCTGCACCTCGGGCACACGGTGCTGATCAACAAGATGCGCCAGTTCCAGCAGTTCGGGCACGAGGTGATCTTCCTGATCGGGGACTTCACCGGCCTGATCGGTGACCCGACGGGGCGCAACGCGACGCGGCCGCGCCTCACGCCCGAGGACGTGAAGGCGAATGCGCGCACGTACGAGGAGCAGATTTTCCGCATCCTCGATCCCGAGGCCACGCGCATCGATTTCAACTCGCGCTGGTTTTCCTCGATGAGTGCCGTGGGCCTGATCGAAATCGCCGCGAAACACACGGTCGCGCGCATGCTCGAGCGCGACGATTTCGCGAAACGCTACAAGGGCGGCCAGCCGATTTCGATCCACGAATTCCTCTATCCGCTGGTGCAGGGATACGACTCGGTCGCGCTCGAGGCGGACGTCGAACTCGGCGGTACCGACCAGAAGTTCAACCTGCTGGTCGGGCGCCAGCTGCAGGAAGCCTACGGCCAGGAACCGCAGATCGTGCTGACGATGCCGCTGCTCGAGGGCCTCGACGGCGTGCAGAAGATGTCGAAATCACTTGGCAACTACGTCGGCATCGCCGAGCCCGCGAGCGAGATGTTCGGCAAGCTGATGCGCATCTCGGACGAGCTGATGTGGCGCTATTTCGAGCTGCTTTCGTTTCGCCCGCTTGGCGAAGTCGAGGGGCTGAAGAAGGCGGTGGCAGGCGGACGCAATCCGCGCGACGTGAAGTTCGAGCTCGGGTGCGAGATCGTCGCGCGCTTCCACGATGCGACCGCGGCGGAGCGCGCCCAGGCCGATTTCATAGCGCGTTTCAGCGAGAAGGCGTTGCCGACGGACCTGCCCGAAATCCAGGTGTTTGCCGACGAAAAGACCGGCGATATCGCGCTGACCGCCGCGCTTGCCGCGGGCACCGGCCTCGCTGCCAGCGGCTCGGAAGCGCGCCGGAAAATTGCCGAAGGCGCGGTGCGGATCGACGGCGAAAAGGTCACGGACCAGGCGCTGCGGCTGCCGCTCGGCGCTGCGCACGTGCTGCAACTCGGCTCGCGCCGATTCGCGCGCGTCAAGGTGGTGCGCAAGGGCTGAGGCTTTCATGGAATCAATGGCTTACGCCGTAGCGAAAAAAAGTATTGCGGCGCGTTGACAGGCCGGTTTGCGCCGCTATACTGCGCGCCCTTCCCCACGGTAAGCGCCCCGCGGAAACGCGGCAGGAAGCTTGTTGTCGGGATGAAGTTGACGGATTCGAGGCGGTCGTTATACTTCCGCCCCCCGCCTGCGCCCAGCGCGCCGGCTGCTCTTTAAAAGTTTGGCAGGTAACTTGTGTGGGAACTCGCGTCGATGCGTCCTTTGGATGCAAAAACCGAGTGACCAAAAGTCCAGCAATGTACTTTTGAGCCATTCATTTCGAGTGTTCAAAATCTTCAAGTGAAGAGTTTGATCCTGGCTCAGATTGAACGCTGGCGGCGTGCTTAACACATGCAAGTCGAGCGGCAGCGCGGGAGCAATCCTGGCGGCGAGCGGCGAACGGGTGAGTAATGCTTCGGAATCTGCCCTTCAGTGGGGAATAACCAGTCGAAAGATTGGCTAATACCGCATACGAACTGAGGTTGAAAGCAGGGGATCGCAAGACCTTGCGCTGATGGATGAGCCGAAGTCGGATTAGCTAGTTGGTAGGGTAACGGCCTACCAAGGCGACGATCCGTAGCTGGTCTGAGAGGACGACCAGCCACACTGGGACTGAGACACGGCCCAGACTCCTACGGGAGGCAGCAGTGGGGAATATTGGACAATGGGGGCAACCCTGATCCAGCGACGCCGCGTGTGTGAAGAAGGCCTGCGGGTTGTAAAGCACTTTTAGTGGGGAGGAAGGTCTGCGACCCAACACGTCGCGGGATTGACTTAACCCACAGAAAAAGCACCGGCTAACTCTGTGCCAGCAGCCGCGGTAATACAGAGGGTGCAAGCGTT
>CADEFQ010000033.1:2523-35688 GCA_902826635.1 uncultured Pseudomonadota bacterium | reverse complement strand
ACGATGGGCTGGAGGACAAGACCATGAGCTACTTCCTGGATCGACTGCGGTTTCTCACGCGACACACGGAAGAGTTCGCGGATGGCCACGGCGTCACGAAAGCGGAGAATCGCGACTGGGAAAACAGCTATCGCGCCCGCTGGCAGTACGACAAGATCGTGCGTTCAACGCACGGCGTGAACTGCACCGGCTCCTGCAGCTGGAAGATCTACGTCAAGAACGGGCTCGTCACCTGGGAGACGCAGCAGACGGACTACCCGCGCACGCGCCCCGACCTGCCGAACCACGAGCCGCGCGGCTGCCCCCGCGGCGCGAGCTATTCGTGGTACCTCTACAGCGCCAATCGCCTGAAGTACCCACTCGTGCGCGGCGCGCTGCTGCGCATGTGGCGCGAGGCGCGCAAGACCCTGGCGCCGGTCGATGCCTGGGCGAGCATCGTCGAGGACCCCGTCAAGGCAAAGGACTACAAGACGAAGCGCGGCATGGGTGGCTTCGCACGCGTGCGCTGGGACGAGGCGAACGAAATCATTGCCGCGTCGAACCTCTACACGGTAAAGCGGTATGGCCCCGACCGCGTGATCGGCTTCTCGCCGATTCCGGCGATGTCGATGGTGTCGTACGCGGCCGGCGCGCGCTACCTGTCGCTGCTCGGCGGCGCGTGCCTCTCTTTCTATGATTGGTATTGCGACTTGCCGCCCTCCTCGCCGCAGGTGTGGGGCGAGCAGACCGACGTGCCCGAATCCGCCGACTGGTACAACAGCCGCTACATCATCGCGTGGGGCTCGAATGTGCCGCAGACGCGTACGCCCGATGCGCACTTCTTCACCGAATCGCGCTACAACGGCACCAAGACGATCGCCATCTGCCCGGACTACTCGGAGCTGGCCAAGCTCACCGATCACTGGCTGCATCCCAAGCAAGGCACCGACGCGGCGCTCGCATTCGCGTTCGGGCACGTGATCCTGAAGGAATTCCACGTCGACAAGCCGTCGCAGTACTTCACCGATTACTGCCGCCAGTACACCGACATGCCGCTGCTCGTACGGCTCGAGAAGCGCGCCGACGGCCGTCTCGTGCCGGAACGCTTCCTGCGCGCGAGCGACCTGGGCGGCCTCGGTGAGCACAACAATCCGGAGTGGAAGACGCTTGCCTGGGACGAGACGAGCGGCGAACTCACCGTGCCGAGCGGTTCGGTGGGCTTTCGCTGGGGCGAGAAAGGCAAGTGGAACATCGAGCAAAAGGACAGCGCGGGCCGCGAGACCCGGCTGCGACTGTCGCTGGCCTCGTTCAATGACGGGATCGAGGCAGTGAGCTTTCCCTACTTCGGCGGCATCGAGCACGATCGCTGGACGGCCTCGAAGTTCGACGAGGTACTCGAACGGCGCATCCCGATTCGCAAGTTGCAGCTCGAGGACGGCAAGGAATGGGCGGTCGCCACCGTCTACGACCTGCTGCTCGCGCAGTACGGCGTCGCGCGCGGCTTCGGCGGGGCGAACGTCGCGACGAGCTATGACGACAACGTTCCCGGCACACCGGCGTGGCAGGAAAAGATCACCGGCGTGCCGCGCGCCGACGTGATCGAGATCGCGCGGGAATTCGCACACACCGCGGACAAGACGCGCGGCCGCAGCATGATCATCGTCGGCGCCGGCATGAACCATTGGTTCCACAACGACATGAACTACCGCGGCCTCATCAACATGCTGGTGATGTGCGGCTGCGTCGGCCAGACCGGCGGCGGCTGGGCCCACTATGTGGGCCAGGAGAAGCTGCGCCCTCAAACCGGCTGGGTACCGCTCACTTTTGCCCTCGACTGGAGCCGCCCGCCGCGGCAGATGAACGGCACCTCGTACTACTACTTCAATACCGACCAGTGGCGTTACGAGAAAGTCGCGGTCAGCGAACTGCTCTCGCCGCTTGCCGATCCCGGCAAGTTCTCGGGCTCGATCGCCGACCTCAACCTGCGCGCGGTGCGCATGGGCTGGCTGCCGTGCGCGCCGCAGCTCGACCGCAATCCGCTGCAGGTCGCGCGTGACGCTGCGCAAGCCGGCCAGGCTCCGGCCGATTACGTGGTCGAGCAGTTGAAGTCGGGTGCACTCGATTTCGCCTTCGCGGATCCCGACTCGCCGCAGAACTTCCCGCGCGCATTGTTCGTCTGGCGCTCGAACCTGCTCGGCTCCTCCGGCAAGGGCCACGAGTACATGCTGCGCCACATGCTCGGCACGCGCCACGGACTGCAGGGCAAGGACCTCGGCGAGATGGGCGCGGTCAAGCCCGAGGAAATCAAATGGCGCGACCCGGCGCCCGAGGGCAAGCTCGACCTGCTGGTCACGCTCGATTTTCGCATGTGCACCACCGCGCTCTACTCGGACGTCGTGCTGCCCACCGCCACCTGGTACGAGAAGGACGACCTCAACACTTCCGACATGCATCCGTTCATCCATCCGCTGACGAAGGCGGTGGATCCCGCGTGGGAGTCACGCAGCGACTGGGACATCTTCAAGGGTGTCGCACGCGCCGTCAGCGACATGGCGCCGGGCGTGCTTGGCGTCGAGAAGGACGTGGTGCTGGTGCCGACCTTGCACGACACTCCCAATGAACTCGCGATGCCATTCGACGTGCGCGACTGGAAAAAGGGCGAGTGCGAGCCGATCCCCGGCAAGACGATGCCGTCGATCGCCGTTGTCGAGCGCGACTATCCGAATCTCTACCGCAAGTTCACCTCGCTGGGGCCGCTGCTCGAGAAACTGGGCAACGGCGGCAAGGGCATGAACTGGGATACGAAGGACGAAGTCGAGTTCCTCGGCAAGCTGAACCGCAGCGTG
The DNA here is from genome assembly GCA_902826635.1 of uncultured Pseudomonadota bacterium. Taxonomy (GTDB): domain Bacteria; phylum Pseudomonadota; class Gammaproteobacteria; order Steroidobacterales; family Steroidobacteraceae; genus CADEFQ01. The sequence continues at coordinate 32,863 of CADEFQ010000033.1, read as the reverse complement.
CAGGAGGACGGCGTCAGCCAGGGCCGGCCGCGCATCGAGTCCGCGATCGACGCCTGCGAGGTGATCCTGAGCCTGGCACCGGAAACCAACGGCCACGTCGCGGTCAAAGCCTGGGAGTCGCTGGGCCAGTTCACCGGACGCGACCACACCCATCTCGCGAAGGGCAAGGAACACGAGGCGATCCGCTTCCGCGACATCGTCGCGCAGCCGCGCAAGATCATCTCCTCGCCGATCTGGTCGGGGCTCGAGGACGAGCACGTCAGCTACAACGCCTGCTACACCAACGTGCATGAGCTGATCCCGTGGCGCACGCTGACCGGGCGCCAGCAGTTCTATCAGGATCACGCGTGGATGGTGGCCTTCGGCGAGGGCTTCATGAGCTACCGACCACCGGTCGACACCAGGACGGTCGAGCCGCTGCTCCACAAACGCAGCAACGGCAACCCGGAGATCGTGCTCAACTGGATCACGCCGCACCAGAAGTGGGGCATCCACAGCACCTACAGCGACAATCTGATCATGCAGACGCTGTCGCGCGGCGGGCCGATCGTGTGGATCAGCGAGGACGACGCGCGTGCGGCCGGAATCGTCGACAATGACTGGCTCGAGCTATTCAATGTGAACGGCGCGATCACCGCTCGCGCGGTGGTCAGCCAGCGCGTGATGTCGGGCATGGCGATGATGTATCACGCCCAGGAACGCATCATCAACATCCCGGGCTCGGAGATCACCGGCACCCGCGGCGGCATCCACAACTCGGTGACCCGCGTGCTGCTCAAACCCACGCACATGATCGGCGGCTACGCGCAGCTCTCCTACGGCTTCAACTACTACGGCACCTGCGGCACCAACCGCGACGAGTTCGTGATCGTGCGCAAGATGAAAATGATCGACTGGCTGGACGGCGAAGCGGCACCGAAGACCGCCGAGGAGATCGCATCATGAAAGTGCGCGCACAGATCGCCATGGTGCTGAACCTCGACAAGTGCATCGGCTGCCATACCTGCTCGATCACCTGCAAGAACGTGTGGACGTCGCGCGAAGGCGTCGAGTACGCGTGGTTCAACAACGTCGAGACGAAGCCGGGCATCGGCTACCCGAAGGAATGGGAGAACCAGGACAAGTGGAACGGCGGCTGGGTGCGCACGCGCGCCGGCAAGCTGGTGCCGAAAGCCGGCGGCCGCTGGCGCATGTTGTCGAAGATCTTCGCCAATCCCGACCTGCCGCAGATCGACGACTACTACGAGCCGTTCGATTTCGACTACCAGCACCTGCACGAGGCGCCCGAGGTCAAACACCAGCCGACCGCACGGCCGCGATCGCAGATCACCGGTCAGCGCATGCAGAAGATCCACTGGGGCCCGAACTGGGAGGAGATCCTCGGCACCGAATTCGCCAAGCGTTCGGTCGATCGCAACTTCGACGGGGTCCAGAAGGAAATCTACGGCACGTTCGAGAAGACCTTCATGATGTACCTGCCGCGCCTGTGCGAGCACTGCCTGAACCCGGCGTGCGTGTCGGCGTGCCCGTCAGGCGCGATTTACAAGCGCGAGGAAGACGGCATCGTGCTGATCGACCAGGACAAGTGCCGCGGCTGGCGCATGTGCGTATCGGCATGCCCGTACAAGAAAATCTATTACAACTGGAAGAGCGGCAAGTCGGAGAAATGCATCTTCTGCTATCCGCGCATCGAAATGGGCGAGCCGACCGTCTGCTCGGAAACCTGCGTCGGGCGCATTCGTTATCTCGGCGTCATGCTGTATGACGCCGATCGCATCGAGGCAGCCGCTTCGGTGCCGGCCGAGAAGGATCTGTATCAGGCCCACCTCGACATCTTTCTCGATCCGTTCGACCCCGCCGTGATCGAAGCGGCGCGCAAGGAAGGCATCCCCGATAGCTGGCTCGAGGGGGCAAAGGCCTCGCCCGTCTACAAGCTCGCGATCGACTGGCAGCTCGCGCTGCCGCTGCATCCCGAGTACCGCACCCTGCCGATGGTCTGGTACGTGCCGCCGCTGTCGCCGATCCAGTCGGCCGCCGAACGCGGGCGCATCGGCATGAACGGCGAACTGCCCGACATCGCCTCGCTGCGTATCCCGGTGCGTTATCTCGCCAACCTGCTGACGGCGGGCAACGAAGCGCCGGTGGTGCGCGCGCTCGAGCGCCTGATGGCGATGCGCGCCTGGCGTCGCGCGCTCAACGTCGACGGCGTCGAGGATCACGCGGTACTGAAACAGGCCGGGCTCAGCGCCGCGCAGGCCGAGGAGATGTATCGCTACCTCGCCATCGCGAACTACGAGGACCGCTTCGTCATCCCGAGCGCACACCGTGAGTACGCGAACGATGCCTACGGCGAGCGAGGCGGCTGCGGCTTCACGTTCGGCAACGGCTGCAGCGGCGACAATCCCGCGGACCTGTTCAGCGCGCGCAAGACCACGACCTATTCGGTCCATCCGAACCGGCAGGAGAAGACCGGGGTGATGCCTTGAATCCGCTCAAGCTGGTGAGCGTATTGATGGACTACCCCCAGGACGAAATGTGGGCGCACCGCGACGAAGTGCTCGCCGCCATCGACGACTGCGGGCTCGCGCCGCAGCAGAGTGCGGCACTCGAGGGGTTCGCGCGCGATCTCCTCGACACCGATCCGCTCGTCGCTCAGGACACCTGGCTCGGCCTGTTCGACCGCGGCCGCTCGATGAGCCTGCTGCTGTTCGAGCACATCCACGGAGAATCGCGCGACCGCGGCCAGGCGATGGTCGACCTGCTCGAGGCCTATCGCAAAAACGGTTTCGAACTTGCGGCGAAGGAACTGCCGGACTATCTGCCGCTGGTGCTCGAATACCTGAGCCACCGGCCGCAGCACGAAAGCGTCGACTGGCTGCAGCACGTGGGCCATATCGTCGCGCTGCTCGCCGCACGCGCCGCGGAGCGCCGCAGCCCCTACGCGGTGCTGTTCGAAATCCTCGCTGATATCGGTGCCGGCAAGCTCGACGTGCGCGCGCTGCGCGAGCGCGCGAGTGCCGAGCCCCGCGACGACACACCCGAGGCGATGGATCGCCTCTGGGAAGAGGAAGCGGTGCGCTTCGGCGTGGAAGCGCCGGGCAAGGACTGCAAGCCCACGACCAGACAGGTGCCACGATGAACTACCTTCACCAGTTTGCCTTCCAGATCTATCCGTATATCGCGATCGCCGTGTTCCTGATCGGCAGCTGGGCGCGCTTCGACTACGCCATGTACACGTGGCGCACCGGTTCGAGCCAGTTGTTGTCGAGCCGGGGCATGCGCCTCGGCAGCAACCTCTTCCACATCGGCATCCTCGCGATTCTTGGCGGCCACATCGTCGGCCTGCTGACGCCGCACGCGGTGTACGAGCTGCTGATCACAGCGCCGCAGAAGCAGCTGCTCGCGATGTGGGTCGGCGGCATCGCCGCCGTGTTGTGCTTCGCGGGTATCTTGATTCTGCTCTGGCGGCGCCTGTTCGATGCGCGGGTGCGCGCGACCGGCTCGTTCGGTGACCTGCTGGTGCTCGTGCTGATCTTCGCGCAGCTGCTGCTCGGCATGGTGAGCATCCGCCTGTCGATGGATCACCTCGACGGCAGCGTGATGATCGTGCTCAGCGAATGGGCGCAACACATCGTGACTTTCCGCGCGGGTGCCGCCAACTTCATCTACGGCGTGCACTGGGTCTATCAGGCGCATCTCGTGCTTGGCATGACCTTGTTCCTGATCGCGCCGTTCACGCGCCTCGTGCACGTGTGGAGCATTCCGCTCAGCTACCTGTGGCGGCCGTATCAGGTGGTTCGCAGGCGCCAGGCAACGCTCAACTACGGGCCGAGGGCCTGAGCATGGCGACCGCTACGCACCGGCACGTGCACGATGTCGACGACGGCCCGCGCACGCTCGGCGGTCCGGCGCCCTGCGTTCTCTACGTCGGCGACACGGCGATCAGCGAGGCCGACATCGCGCGCGAGATGCAGCATCACCGGGCCGCGAAACCCGAAGCGTCGCGCGCCGCCGCGGCCCGGGCGCTGGTCGTGCGCGAGTTGTTGCGACGGGAGGTCGAGCGGCTCGGGCTCGCGGCGGAAGTGGCAGGCGTCGGCCACGAAACGCCGGAAGAGGCCGGCATCCGGCTGCTGCTGGAACGCGAAATCGTCGACCGCACACCCACGGACGAGGACTGCCGCCGCTACTACGAGCAGAACCGCGATCGCTTCCGCTCGCCCGACCGGGCCCGCGTGCGTCACATCCTGCTGGCAGCTCCGGCCGATGACATGCAGGGTCGCTGGCAGGCGCGCAGTGATGCCGAAGCCATGATCGCGCAGCTGCTCGAGAATCCCGCGCTGTTCGCCGATTTCGCACTGCGCCGCTCCGACTGCCCCTCGAAGAGCGAAGCGGGTGAGCTCGGCTGGCTGCAACCGGGCGAGACGACGCCGGAGTTCGATCGTCAGGTGTTCCGTCTGCCCGTGGGACTCGCGGCGTTCCCGGTCGAGTCACGCTGGGGCTATCACGTCGTGTGCGTCGATGAAATCGAAAGCGGCGTGCCACTTGCGTTCGATTCGGTGCGCGCGCGCATTGCCGACTATCTCGAGCTGCAGGTGCGCCAGCGCGAGCTGCAGCACTACCTGCTCACCCTGCAGGAGCGCTTCGAGGTACGCGGCCTCGCGGAGATCGAGGCCCTGGCAGAAAATGGAGGCGGTACCGGATGAGCGAAGGCGCACCAGCATCCCGGCCCGGAGCCCAGCGGGCGATGTGGCTCAGCACATTCGCCTTCACGGTCTGCTTCGCGGTCTGGACGATCTTCTCGATCATCGGCATCGAGATCCAGCAGGAGCTCGGCCTCTCCGGTACGCAGTTCGGCCTGCTGATCGCCACGCCGATCCTCACCGGCTCGCTGATCCGTCTGTTCCTCGGCATCTGGGCCGACCAGTACGGCGGAAGGCTCGTGCTGACGCTCGTCATGCTGGTCGGCGCCGCGGCGACCTGGACGCTGACCTGGGCGAGCACTTATGCGGAATTCCTGTTTGCCGCCCTGTTCGTCGGCATCGCCGGCGGCTCGTTCTCGGTCGGCATCACCTACGTTTCGCAATGGTTTCCGCAGGAGAAGCAAGGCACCGCGCTCGGCGTATTCGGCGCGGGCAACGTGGGCTCGGCCGTTACGAAGCTGCTCGCCCCGCTGGTGATGGTCGCGGCGGGCTGGATGATGGTGGCGAAGATCTGGGCGGTCGCGCTGGCTGTCGCGGGCGTACTCTACTGGTTGCTGGCCGCCGACGATCCGAAGCTGGCGGAGCGCCGCGCCTCGGGCGCGAAGCCGATGCCGTTTCGCAAGCAGATCGAGCCGCTCGCGAACCTGCAGGTATGGCGCTTCTCGCTCTACTACTTCTTCGTCTTCGGCGGCTTCGTCGCGCTCGCGCTGTGGCTGCCGCGTTACCTGATCGGCGCGTACGGGCTCGATGTGAAGACCGCCGGCCTGATCGCCGCCTGCTACTCGATCCCCGCGAGTCTGTTCCGCGTCGTCGGCGGACAGCTCTCGGACCGCATCGGCGCGCGCAGCGTGATGTACTGGACCTTCGGCATCTCGGCGCTCTGCACGTTCATCCTCTCGTACCCCGAAACGCAGTACATCGTGAAGGGCATCGACGGCGACATCCGCTTCGGGCTCGCCATCGGCCTCGTGCCGTTCACTGTGCTGGTGTTCGTGCTCGGCTTCTTCATGTCGCTCGGCAAGGCGGCCGTGTACAAGCACATTCCGGTCTACTACCCGGGGCACGTCGGCGCGGTGGGCGGTGTCGTCGGCATGATCGGCGGCCTGGGCGGCTTCCTGCTGCCGATCGCCTTCGGTGCGCTGGCCGACTACACCAACATCTGGTCGAGCTGCTTCATGTTGCTGTTCCTGCTCGTGGCGGCAGCGCTCGCCTGGATGCACTACGCGATCAGGCGCATGGATCTCGGCAAGTTCCCGGCGCTCGGCGCCGAGCACGACCTGCCCGAAATCACCGCGGCGTGGGCAGCCGAAAGGCGCGCAACCAGCCGACGAAAGTCGTGAGCCACGCGGCCAGCGCGACCGCGAAGACGATCGTCGGCAGCGGCTCGAGGAACGTGAGATCGAGCGCCCGGATCATTTCGTGCGTGCTCGCCGCGTACATGCCGAGCGGGAACACCGCGCCCCAGTAGAGCGGATCGTAGTTGAGCGGGAAGCGGCGGTAGACATGGCGCCAGACGCCGAGGACGAGCAGCATCGGAATCCACCAGGTGCCGGTCGCCCAGTAGAAGATCGTGAAACCCTTGATGAACGGGCGCAGCGACGTGAGGAAGGGTGCATCGGGCGCGTTGACGATCAGCAGTGATCCCGCGAGCGTCGAGATCGCCATCGCGCCCATGTTGATCCAGTAGGGTGGCGAGAGATCGCCCGGCTGGAACGAAAAGAACGTGTACCGATAGAAGATCAGCGACATCATCCAGATGTAGAGCATGCCGCCCCACAGCCACATCGACAGCGCGAAGAAATTGAGTTCGAGCTTGTAGGGCTGTCCAATGTGCGCGGCGAGCACGGCACTCAGCACCGCGATCGATTGTGTCGCGACGACCGCGAGCAGCCAGCCGCCGTTGATGCCACGGTCGAGCGGCGGTTTCGTCTCCTTGACGGTCAGGATCGTGAAGATCGCATAGGTCAGCACCAGCCACAGCGCAACGGCGGCACACCAGAGCGCGAACGCCCAGCGCAGTTGCCCGTGGAGCAGCATCGCCTGGCTGCCGAGCACACCGGTTGCCGCGATCGCGGTGAAGAAACCCGGCCCGCGCAAATGGTCGACGAGATCGTCGAGGAACGCCCGCGGATGCCACAGGACCCGCAGCAGGTAGAGCAGCCAGAGGACCGGATAGACGACGCAGTTGACCACGAACAACCCGTGGGCCACGCGCGGGTACCCGAGCATGTGCGCCGCGATCGACACGATGCCCGTCGCCATCACCATGCCGAAGTACGCGGGCGACAAGCCCGCCAGCCCGGCACGGAGTTTGACGAAGATCAAGGTCGCGCGCGGATCAGATGGGCAGCCGGATCCGCCCGACGTGCCCGAGCAGCAGGAACCCGCAGACGAGCACCGAATTGAGCGCCCACACGACGGTCAGCGCGCGCGCCATATGGCCGAAAATGGGGTTGTGCACATTGAAGGCGTTGCGCCACACCGTGCGCATGATCCACGCCGTGTAGACGATGAACGCTGCCAGTACGGCCGCGAGCGCCGCTGTATTGATCGTGCGGAACATGAGCAGGATCCCGCCGAACAGCAGCTGGCTCACGAGCACGCCGTATACCCAGAACACGACCCACAGGCGCGAGTGCCCCGGCGTCTCATCCAGGAACCAGGTCGTCACCATGAATCCTCCAGCGCGTGCGAAGGTGCTTTCCGCAGCATACGTCAGCCTCGCGACAGCCGCACCAGTTCGCCGTCGCTGTCGACGGTGACGAAATCCGCAATGCGGCCGACCTTGATCGACTCGAACATCATCTTGAGCGGCCCGGCCGCTTCATCGCTGTTCGGCGCGATACCGGCGCGACCGTCGAGCGCCGCGACAAACAGGATGTCCCAGCGCGAAATCGCGGCGCGCGATTCCTCCTTGAGCGCCGCGAACGAAGCGATGTCCGCGGCGAGCTTGTCGACGCACACGACCGGCGTGAGGGCGCCGCCCTCGCCGCGCGCGAACGCGGCTTTCTCCTCCCCGGTGCCGTCGCGCGGCGCCTCCGCGACTGCAAAGACGAGCAGCAGCCGTTGCGGCTCCGCCTGCGCGTGGGCCGCATCGAGCAACTCGCCGAATGTCCGGATCGTCATGCCAAGGATTGTACGCGGCCCGTGACGCTACGCGCGCACGAGGCCCGCGACCGGCCGCACGGCCCCCGAGCCGGGGAATACCTCTCCGTCGAGCGCTTTCGACGGCACGCGCAAGTGATCGTGCAGCAGACCCTTCAGCAATGCGCGCAGGTCGAGCGTCGGCGCGACGTCGCGTTGCTCGTAGAGCGCGCGACCGCTGAGCCCCGGCCAATCCGCGAGCACGCGCCCGCCTTCGACCGCGCCGCCCAGCACAAACGCGGCCGCGCCGGTGCCGTGGTCGGTTCCGCGCGTACCGTTCGTGGCGGCGGTGCGCCCGAACTCGGTCGCGAGCACGATCACGGTGCGCGACCAACGCGCGTCGAGTGCCGCCTTCAGTTCCCGCAGGGCCTGGTCGAGCGCGCCGAGACGGGTCGCAAGCGGGCCCTGCGCACCGCCCTCGTTCGCGTGCGTGTCCCAGCCGGTCGTATCGAACATCGCCACCTGCGGCCCATCGTCGCGCGCGAGGAACGAGCCCGCCGCGCGAACCGTTTCACCGTAGCGCGCGCCGGCGCCGCGTCGGGGCGCGACGTCCATCCCGGCGTGCTGCGCGATCTCGTCGGCATCAAGTGCGTCGGCGAGCCGCTTCGAGAGCACCGGGTCCGCGGCGTAGAGGTCGGTGATGCGCGCCAGCGTGTCGTCGTCGAGCGCGGTGAGGCGCGAGGGCGACCAGGACGCGACCGCGGCGGGCCCGCGCATCGTGAGCGGCGTATTCTGCCCGAGCGCAATGCCTGCCTCCGCGCGAGACCCGGCGCTGCGCGCGGGCAGCGCGGCGAGCGCGCGATTGAGCCAGCCGCTCGCGTAGTCATGCGGCCGCACGCCGCCGCCTTCGAGCACGTCCTGCCCGTCGAAATGCGAACGCTCGCGATAGGGAGTCGCAACCGCATGCGCAACGAGGAGTTCGCCGGCGCGATACGCCTCATGCAGGAATGCGAGCGACGGATGCAGGCCGAACGTGGCATCGAGGGCGAGCGCACCACCGGCCGCGCCCGGCGGCGGAATCGCGAGTTCGCGCCGCAGGCCGGCATACGCCGGATCGCCGCAGGGCGGCACCGCCGCGAGACCGTCCAGCGCGCCACGAAGCAGGATGAATACGAAACGCGCGTCGCCCGCGGCCTGCGCCTGCGCGAAAACGACGCGGGTCGCGAGCGGCAGGCTCGCGGCGGCGATCAGGAACTGGCGTCGATCGATGTGCGTACTCATCGGCGCATGAACTCCGGTGAAGCGAGCAGCAGCGTGATCGCCTGCGCGCCACTCGCTGCGCGCCGCAGTGCCTCCGCGGTCGATGCGCCGAGCAGCGCGCCCAGCATCGCCGGCCCCGCCCGCGTCGCATCGCGCCGATCTCCCAATCGGTTGCCGACCGCTTCAGCCCACTCGATGCGTTGCAGTACCGCGGAAGCGCCATCCCAGTCCGCTGCACGATCCGGCCAGCCTGCCGGTGAGCCGGGCGACCACGTGCGCTGGCCGAGAAGCTCGTAGGCGACCAGACCGCCGCGCTGGCCCGGCGCCGGAATCGCGAGGCCGCGAAACGCGGAGTGCACGTAGTCCGACGGCATCTTGTACTTCGCGAACGGCACCGCCCACGCCTCGCGCGATTCGATCAGTGCGCGATACACCGGCACGAGCGCGCCGTCGTGCCGGCGGTACGCCGCGGCGATCTGCGCAACGGCGGCGTCCGGCGGCTCGTCCGCAATGAAATGCCGCGCGAGCTTTCGCGCGAGATGATCGACGGTGGCAGGATGGCGCGCGAGATCGCGTAGCGCCGCGGCGCCCTGCTCGTAGCCCGCCTCCGCGTAGCGCTTGCCGAGGAGCTGCTGTGCACCGGGCTCGTGGAGATTGGCGCGAAAGAGGAAGCGGCCCGGGGCCCCTTCGGCAAGCCGCCCACGACCGCCGCCGATCGACCAGCCCGTGAGCATGCGGGCAAAACTCGTGACGTCGGCCTGGGAGTAGCCACCGCTTGCGCCGAGCGTGTGCAGTTCGAGGATTTCGCGCGCCAGGTTCTCGTTGAGGCCGGGGTCGTGACGACGGCGTGCGCCCGAAGCGCGGCGAGCGAGCGCCGACTGCGGCCCGGCCGACTGGACGTTGTCGAGATAGAGCAGCATCGCCGGATGGCGCTCGACGGCGAACAGCAGGTCCTCGAAACGCCCGAGTACGTGCGGGCGGATCGCCTCTCGCTCGTACGCGCCCGCCACACCGAGCACGGCGGGCTTGTCGACCGACACGGCGAAGTGATTGGCCCAGAAGTGCACGAGGCGCTCGACGAACGGCCGCTCGCTCGCGACCGCCGCGGCGAAACGCGCCTCGACCTCGCCCGTGTAGAGCGGTCGGTAGTAGGCGCCGATGCCCTTCACCACGCCCGTTGCGCCGTCACGCCTTGCGTCATCGCGCAATTTCGCGGCATGGGAGAGGATCGTGGCGGTACTCTCGAGATCGGCCGCACCGGGGAGCGTGGGCGCAGGCCCTCGCAACTGCGCGAGCAGCCAGCCGCACGGGTCCGGCGCCGCCACGTCGAGCTCGCCCGGACGGGCCCCGAGCCCGAAACGGTTCGTCGCGATTGCAGCGGCAGCGGTGGCGGCCATGGGCATACTCAACGCATCGGGGAGCGCCCGGTTGACCGGGTGCGCTCGCCGTCCCGTTCTGCAAGACTCTCGCTTCCAATGAACGCCCCACCCGACATCGTCCTCGTCGACGGATCCTCGTATCTCTATCGCGCGTTCCACGCGCTGCCGCCGCTGACGAACTCGCGCGGCGAACCGTCCGGCGCGCTGCTTGGCGTGCTGAACATGCTGCTCAAGTTCCTCAAGGACTACGCGCCGCCGCGCATCGCGGTGGTGTTCGACGCCCCGGGCCCGACATTCCGTGACGAGATCTTCGCCGAGTACAAGGCGAACCGGCCGCCGATGCCCGACGACCTGCGCGCCCAGACCGCGCCGTTGCTCGAGGCGGTGCGCGCCCTCGGCCTGCCGGTGCTGCGCGTCGCCGGCGTGGAGGCCGACGACGTAATCGGCACGCTCGCGAAGCGCAGCGTGGAACGCGGCTGGCGCGTCCTCATTTCCACCGGCGACAAGGACATGGCGCAGCTCGTCGACAGCCATGTGTCGCTCATCAACACCATGACGAACTCGGTGCTCGATCGCGCCGGCGTCAAGGCCAAGTTCGACGTCCATCCCGAGCAGATCATCGACTACCTCGCCCTCGTCGGCGACAGCTCGGACAACATCCCCGGGATCGACAAGGTGGGCCCGAAGACCGCGGCCAAGTGGCTCGATCGCTATCGCACGCTCGACGGCATCGTCGAAAGCGCCGCGGAGATCGAAGGCAAGGTGGGGGAGAACCTGCGCGCCGGGCTCGAGACGCTCGCGCTGTCGCGGCGGCTCGCGACGATCCGCACCGACGTCGAACTTGCCGAGAAGCCCGAAGACCTCGTGCGCGGCGAGCCGAACACGGACGAACTACGCGCGATCTACACGCGCTTCGAGCTGCGCAACCTGCTGCGCCAGCTCGACGGCAGCGGCCCGGACGATGCGACCGGCGGCGCATTGAGCGCGGGACCCAGGATTCCAACCGCGCCGCGCCTCCTTTCCTCACCCACGGCGATGAGCCCGGACGCGCCGGCGCTCACCCCACCCGTCGTCGGCGAGAAGCGCTACGAGATGGTGACGAGCGACGCGGACCTCGATCGCTGGCTCGCCACACTCGCCGCCGCCGAAGAGTTCGCGTTCGATACCGAGACCACGAGCCTCGAGTACATGAACGCCGCGATCGTGGGCGTCTCGTTCGCGGTCGAGCCCGGTCACGCGGCGTACGTGCCGCTCGCGCACGATTACGCGGGCGCACCCGCGCAGCTCGACCGTGACGCGACCCTGGCGCGCCTCGCGCCGCTGCTCGAGGATCCCGCACGCGGCAAGATCGGCCACCACCTGAAGTACGACGCGCACGTCCTCGCGAACCACGGCATCACGCTCGCGGGGATGCGTTACGACACGATGCTCGAGTCGTACGTCTGGAACAGCGTCGCGACGCGCCACGACATGGATTCGGCGGCGGAGCGCTATCTCGGCGTGCAGACGATCCATTACGAGGAAGTGGCCGGCAAGGGCGCGAAGCAGATCGGCTTCAGCCAGGTGCCCGTCGACCGCGCGGCGGAGTACGCGGCCGAGGATGCCGACGTGACCCTGCGCCTCCATCGCACGCTGTGGCCCGCGATCGCGGCGGTGCCCACGCTCGAGCGGGTGTACAGCTCGGTCGAACAGCCGCTCGTGCCCGTGCTGATCGCGATGGAAGCGGCGGGCGTCCTGCTCGATCCTGCGAAGCTGAAGGCGCAGAGCCGCGAACTCGGCACGCGGCTCGGCGAAATCGAAGCGGCGGCGCACCGTGAGGGCGGTCAACCCTTCAACCTCGACTCGCCGAAGCAATTGCAGTTCCTGCTGTTCGAGAAGCTCGGCATCACGCCGCTGCGCAAGACGCCCACCGGGCAACCCTCGACCGCGGAGGACGTGCTCGAGGAACTCGCCGAAGAACACGCGCTGCCGCGGCTGATCCTCGAGTATCGGGGTCTCGCCAAGCTGCGTTCGACGTACACGGAGAAGCTGCCCGAACAGGTGAATGCGCGCACGGGGCGTGTGCACACTTCATATCACCAGGCCGTTGCCCAGACGGGTCGGCTGTCCTCGACGGACCCCAACCTGCAGAACATTCCGGTCCGCACCCCCGAAGGGCGGCGGATCCGCCAGGCGTTCATCGCCCCGCCCGGTTACGTGTTGATGGCCGCCGACTACTCGCAGATCGAACTGCGCATCATGGCGCACCTGTCCGGAGACGAGGGGTTGCTCGCCGCGTTCGCGGCCGGCGAGGACGTACATCGCGCTACGGCGGCAGAAGTCTTCGGCGTGGCGCCCGACGCCGTGAGCAGCGATCAGCGCCGCTCGGCGAAGGCGATCAACTTCGGCCTGATCTACGGCATGTCGGCCTTCGGCCTCGCGCGCCAGCTCGGCATCGATCGCGGCGCGGCGCAATCTTATGTAAATCGCTATTTCGAGCGCTATCCCGGCGTGAAGCGCTACATGGACGACACGCGCGAACGCGCCAAACGCGACGGCTACGTCGAGACCGTGATGGGGCGGCGCCTGTACCTGCCCGACATCCGCTCGCGCAACCGGCAGCTGCAGCAATACGCCGAGCGCAGCGCCATCAATGCGCCGATGCAGGGCACGGCGGCGGACATCATCAAGCGCGCGATGATCGACGTGCACGCCTGGTGCGCGGCGGAGCGGCCGCCCGCGCGCCTCATCATGCAGGTGCACGACGAACTGGTGCTCGAAGTGCGCGCGGACGCGGTGACGCACGTTGGCGACAGGCTGCGCCGTTGCATGACGGACGCCGCGCAACTGAAGCTGTCGCTGAAAGCAGACATTGGTACGGGCGCGAACTGGGATGAGGCGCATTGAACCGGTAGAATGGCCGGGCTTGTTCAATGCCTTGTCACGAGGAGTGACTATTCCATGTACCGCAAATTGCTGTTTCCCGCGTGTGCGCTCGCCCTGTTTTCCGGAACTGCCGGAGCCGCCGACAATGGGTTCTATCTCGGCGCCGCCGTCAGCCAGTCGCAGATCGACGGCATCGGGACCGGACTCGATCTCGACGATACCGGCTACAAACTGATCGCAGGCTTTCGCCCGCTCGATATGTTCGCGGTGGAATTGAACTACATGGACCTCGGCCGCGACAGCGCCACGGCCGGCGCCACCACCGTCAAGGCCGAAGCGACCGCGCTCGCCGGTTTCGGCTTGCTGATGCTGCCGCTGCCGTTCGTCGACCTGTACGTGAAGGCCGGCGTCGCCTCGTGGGAGGCGAAGAGCAGCCTGTCTTCGATCACCGTCAGCCGCGCCAAGGACGACGGCACCGAGTTCGCGTACGGCGCCGGCGTGCAGGCGCATTTTGGCAGCCTCGGGGCGCGCCTCGAGTATGAGTCGTTCGACATCGAGAACACCGACGGCGTCGACCTCTTTTCGCTGGGCCTGACCTGGACCTTCCTGTAAGGCCGACGGAACCATTTCGGCGGGGGCGGCTCCAACCATTTGAGCGCCGTAAACGCTCCCCGCTTCCCTCCCTGAGCGGGTAAGGCCCGGATGCAAGAGACCTGTGCCGGGTAAGTCGGCCCCGGTGGCCTGGATTCCCAGACCGCCGGGGCCTTTTCATGGGTGCCGGGTTTTCACAGCATCTCGAGCAAGGCGCGCTGCGCTTCGGGGACCCCCGCCCCTGAATGGGACGACAGCAGCTGCACGGTCGCCCGGCCATCGAGCTGCTTCGTCGCCGCGGCGAGCGCGGCGCGCGCCTCATTGCGGGTGAGCTTGTCGGCCTTGGTGAGGAGCACGTGCACGCGGCGCTCGGCCGGATCGGCCCAACGGATCAGGCCTTCGTCCTCGTCGCCGATCCCGCGGCGCGCATCCACCACGAGCAGCAGTCCGCGCAATGCCTGCCGCGCACGCAGCCGATCAATGAGCGGCGCCCATTTCGCCCGCTCCGCGGGTGGCGCGGTCGCATAGCCATAGCCCGGCAGGTCCACGATCCGCTGGCCCGGCGCGAGTTCGAAATAGTTGAGCAGCCGGGTCTGCCCCGGTGACTTGCTGGTGCGCGCGAGCGCCTTGCGCTGGGTCAGCGCGTTGATCGCACTCGACTTGCCCGCGTTCGACCGGCCCGCAAACGCGACCTCCGCGCCGTCGTCGGGGGGAAACTGCGCCGGCGCGGCCACGCTCAGCATGAAATGGACGTTGGGGAAGCGACTCACGGGACTCCTCGCGGGCGTGTACAATTTTACGGTTAAGCGACGTGGAGCTGTGAGCCGAATGACGAGAACTACCTTTGCTCTTGCCGCCCTGGCCCTCGTGGCCGCCCTGCCGGTGGCCCATGCCGATGGCTCCGCCGAGGCCGGTGCCTCGAAAGCCGGCGTCTGTATCGCCTGCCACGGCCCGAATGGCAACAGCTCGAACCCCGAATGGCCGAATCTCGCCGGCCAGAACGCCGCGTACATCGCCACCCAGTTGAAGCAATTCCGCGCCGGCGAGCGCGGCGTCACGCCGAACGCCATGGTGATGACCGCGCAGGCCGCCGCGCTCAGCGACGAAGACATCGCCGACCTCGGCGCGTATTTCGCGACGCAGACGCCGTCGGGCCTCGAGGCCGATCCGTCCTATTGGAAAGCGGGCGAGACGCTCTACCGCGGCGGCGACAAGACGCGCAGCATTCCCGCCTGCATGGCCTGCCATGGCCCGGTCGGTCGCGGCAATCCGGCGGCGGGTTACCCCGCTGTCCGCGCGCAGCATTCGGTCTACACGGTGGAACAGCTGAACGCGTACGCGAACGCCACGCGCTATGACGACGTCGCCGGCGCCGCCCACGACACGAAAAACGCCCACATGATGGAGACGATCGCGAAGCAGCTCACCGCGGAAGACATCCGCAACGTCGCGTCGTACATCCAGGGCATGCGTTGACCTCGAGGTTTTCCATGATTCGAATCCTGCTCGCCGCCACGCTGCTTGCGTGCGGCATGGCTGCCTGCACGCGCGAGACGCCTGCGCCCGAAGCGACCTCCCCGGCCGCCGCGACGGCCCCTGCGACCGCGCCTGCCGCGGCGCCCGCCGACGCGGCGACCGCCAGCCAGGAAAGCACGGGCGAAGTCGCCGAAGGCGACGACGCCTCGCTCGAACGGCTGGCCGCGATGCCTGCCGCCGCCGAACTGCCCGGTGGTCGGTGGAAAGCGGGCGTGAACTACCAGCCGATCGTCCCGGCGCAGCCCACCGATGCGCCCGCGGGCAAGGTCGAAGTCATCGAGATCTTCTGGTACGGCTGCAGCCACTGCTACGCGCTCGAACCGTATTTCGCGAGCTGGGAGAAGACGAAGCCCGCGTACATCGAGTTCGTGCGCGTGCCCGTGATGTGGAATCCGGTCAACGCGGCGCACGCACGGCTCTTTTACACGCTCGTGGCGCTGAAGCGCACCGACCTCAACTCGAAAGTGTTCGACGAAATCCACACCCGCGGCAACATGCTCGCGGCCAACGACGACGCGCGCACACGCCAGCTGCAGCTCGCGTTCGCGAAGGCGAACGGCATCGCCGAAGCGGATTTCCTGCGCGAATACGACGGCTTTTTCGTCAGCACCCAACTGCAGCGCGCCGAAGACCTGACACGGCGCTACCGCGTCGATGCGACGCCGGTCGTCTACGTCGCGGGCAAATACCAGACCGATGTCGGCCTCGCCGGCGGACAGGCGGAACTGATGCAGCTGATCGACGCGCTCGCGGCCCACGAGAAGCGCCGGTAAGCGGCGCAGGCACGGCGGCAGGCGCGACGACATGCTGAGCGCGTTTCTTCCCGGTTCGGTGGGCCTCACGCGAATCGAGCCCGACTGCGAAGCCGCGCTGCCGAAAGACGCGCTGTGGCTCGATCTCCTCGATCCGACGCCGGCCGACGAGAAGCGCCTCGAGGCGTCGTTCGGCATCAACATCCCGACGCGCGAGGAAATGCGCGAGATCGAATCGTCGAATCGCCTCTATGAGGACGCCGGCGCACTATTCATGACGGCGACCGTCGTGACGAAGCTCGATTCCGACCTGCCCGAAAGCACGCAGATCACCTTCATCCTCGCGGGTGCGCGCCTGATCACGGTGCGCTACGTCGACCCGCTGCCCTTCCGGCGCTTCATCGCCTACGCAGAGCGGCACATCACGAACTGCAATTCGGGGGCCGCGATCTTCGCGGGCCTGCTCGAATCGATCATCAACCGCATCGCCGACGTGCTCGAACGCGCGGGTGGCGAACTCGACTCGGAGTCGTCCGGCATATTCGCGCACACGACGCCGGGTCGCCGCCGCTCGGCATCGCGCGACTTTCGCGGCGTCCTCGAGCGCCTCGGGCAGAACGGCGAGGTGCTGTCGAAATCGCGCGAGAGCCTCGTGTCGCTCGGGCGGCTGCTCGCATTCGCGCAGCAGCAGCCGGCGAACCACTTCGCGCAGGATGTGCGCGGGCGCTTTCGCATGCTGTCGCGCGACGTGCTCGCGATGAGCGACCACGTCAGCTACCTCGGCAACAAAGTGCAATTCCTGCTCGAGGCCACGCTCGGCATGGTCAACATCGAGCAGAACGCGATCATCAAGATCTTCTCGGTCGCGGCGGTCGTCTTCCTGCCCCCGACGCTCGTCGCGAGCGTTTTCGGCATGAACTTCCGCTACATGCCTGAACTCGACTGGCGCGGGGGTTATCCGTTCGCGCTCGTCCTCATGGTGTTCTCGGCAGTCCTGCCATACCTGTGGTTCAAGCGCAAAGGCTGGCTATAATTCGCGGTTCGGGCGCCCGTAGCTCAGCTGGATAGAGTACTGCCCTCCGAAGGCAGGGGTCGTGGGTTCGAATCCCGCCGGGCGCGCCAATTTCACTCGGTCCATTCCGGACACATGGGTAACACTTTTGCGCCGAAGGGGTTCGGAGCGCACTCGACGCGGTTGCACTGATCGTCGAAGAAGCCCAGCTCGTAGTGCATGAACCTGATCAGCCAGACGTGATCGGCGACTTCCCGCCCGCCCGCGGGCAATGAAGGCCCCGGAAATCGAAAAGTGCGAAAACTGTACTTGGACGGGGCCAAAGCCCCATGCCATAAGAGACAATAAGTTAGGGCGGCAATAACTGCTGCCACCGAAGAGGGAGGCCATTTTGGGGCGCCGGCACTGCCCGGCGAGGGGCGCTATTGCCGCCCGGCCCCTGATCTGGACGGACGATGAGCAACGAAGCCGACACATGCCGCAAGTTCGTGGTGCCGAAGCTCCAGGCGGCAGGGTGGGACAACGATCCCCATTCCATCGCCGAGCAGCGGACCGTCACCGATGGCCGCGTCATCCCCGTCGGCAAGGGCTTCGTCCGCAAGCCCCCAAAACGGGTCGATTACCTCCTGCGCTACACCCGCGACTTTCCGCTCGCCGTGGTCGAGGCCAAGGCCAGCTACAAGTCCGCCGCCGATGCCGTTCAGCAGGCGCGGACCTACGCCGAAATGCTGGGCCTGAAATTCGCCTACGCCACCAACGGCAAGGACATCATCGAGATTGATTACTTCCTGGGCGCTGAAACCCGCGTTCCGGACTTCCCAAGGCCCGAAGACCTCTGGCGGCGGTATCAGGCCGGAAGCCAGATCACAGCCCCCGCGCAGGTCGAGCACCTTCTTGCTCCCTACAACACCGTCGGTGGCAAGACGCCGCGCTACTACCAGCAAATCGCCATCAACCGCACGGTCGAGGCGATCCTTGGCGGGACGCGCCGCCTTCTGCTCACCATGGCGACCGGCACGGGCAAGACGACCGTGGCGTTTCAGATTTGCTGGAAGCTCTGGTCGAGCCGCTGGAACGCCACCGGCGAGCACCGCAAGCCCCGCATCCTCTTCTTGGCCGACCGCAACATCCTGATCGACGACCCGAAGGACAAGGACTTCAGTCCGTTCGGCGACGCCCGGCACAAGATCGAATCCGGCGAAATCATCAAGAGCCGCGAAATGTATTTCGCCATTTATCAGGCGCTCGCCGAAGACGAGCGCCGCGCCGGATTGTTCCGCGACTATCCGCCGGACTTCTTCGACCTCGTTATCGTGGACGAGTGCCACCGGGGCAGCGCCCGCGACGACAGCTCATGGCGGGTCATCCTGGAACACTTCAAGCCCGCCTATCAGCTCGGCATGACGGCGACGCCGCTGCGCGAAGAGAGCCGCGACACGTATCTCTACTTCGGCAACCCTCTCTACGAATACAGTCTCCGGCAAGGCATCGACGACGGCTTCCTCGCTCCCTACCGCGTGCATCGCGTGGTGACGCAATGGGATGCAGCGGGCTGGAGGCCCTCAACCGACGAACTCGACCGCTACGGGCGCGCGATCCCGGACGACGAATACCAGACCAGGGACTTTGAGCGGGTGATCGCCCTGCGCGCCCGCACGCAGGCGATAGCCCGCCATCTGACGGACTTCCTCAAGTCCAGTGACCGCTTCGCCAAGACCATCGTGTTTTGCGTGGACCAGGAGCACGCCTCCGAAATGCGCGAGGCCCTCGTCAACCTCAACGCCGACCTTGTGGCGCAGCACCCCGACTACGTTTGCCGCGTGACAGCGGACGAGGGAGCCATCGGGCGCGGGCATTTATCCAACTTCCAGGATCTCGAGAAGAAGACGCCCGTCATCCTGACCTCCTCGCAGCTCCTCACGACCGGCGTCGATGCGCCCACCTGCAAGAACGTCGTCCTTGCCCGCATCGTCGGCTCCATGAGCGAGTTCAAGCAGATCATCGGGCGCGGCACGCGCCTGCGCGACGATTACGGCAAGCTCTGGTTCAACATCCTCGACTACACCGGCGCGGCAACCCGCATGTTCGCCGACCCGGAATTCGACGGTGACCCGGTCCTTGTGACCGAGGATCAAGTGGATGATGAGGGCAATACCACAGCGGCCACAGACACGGTCTTCAAGGTAGCGGAAGAGCCCGGAGTCTATGAACTGGCTGGAATCATCGAGCCGCCGGGCGATGAGGCGCCGCGCAAGTTCTACTTCGACGGCGGCCAGGTCGAGATCGTCGCCCATCTGGTGCATGAGCTTGATCCCAACGGACGCCAGCTTCGCGTCGTCCGCTACACCGACTACGCGGCGGAGAGCGTCCGCTCCCTTGCGCCCACGTCCGCCGACCTGCGCTCGCGCTGGTCGAACGCCACGCAGCGCGCCGAAATCATCGCGGCTCTGTCCGAGCGCGGCATCGACTTCGCGCTTCTGGCCGAACAGACCGGACAGCTCGAGGCCGATCCCTTCGATCTTCTCTGTCATCTCGCTTTCAACGCGCCACTGCGCTCCCGTCGTGAGCGGGCGCAGCGGCTCAAATCCGAGCGCAAGGATTACTTCGAGAAGTTCTCCCCCGAAGCCCGTCAGATACTCGACGAGCTGCTGGAAAAGTATGCGGAGCACGGAGACGCGCAGTTCCTCTTGCCGGACGTGCTCAAGGTTCCGCCGATTTCAACCCACGGTCAGCCCGCCGAAATCATCAAGCTCTTCGGCAGCGCGGAACGGCTCCGGCAAGCCGTAAACGACCTGCAAGGACTCCTCTATGGCCAGAGCTAAGAAGAGCGGCAAAGCCGCCGCACCGATGACGACCTCGCAGATGCTCGGGAGCCTCCTCAAGAGCGCCCGCGACATCATGCGCAAGGACAAGGGATTGAACGGCGACCTCGACCGCCTGCCGCTCCTGACCTGGATCATGTTCCTCAAGTTCCTCGACGACCTCGAACAGCAGCGCAAGGAAGAGGCCAAGCTCGCGGGCGAAAAGTTCAAGCCCGCCATCGACCAGCCCTATCGCTGGCGCGACTGGGCCGCCGACGCTCAAGGCATCACCGGCGACGAGCTTCTCGCCTTCATCAACAACGATGAAGCCGTGCGGGCCGACGGCAAGAAGGGGCCGGGCCTGTTCGCATACTTGCGCGGGCTTTCAAGCTCCAACGGCGACAACCGCCGCGACGTGATCGCCACCGTGTTCAAGGGCGTCGATAACCGCATGAAGAGCGGTTATCTGCTGCGCGACATCGTGAACAAAGTCGGCGGGATTCACTTCACGTCTTCCGACGAGCTGCACACGCTGGGCGCGCTTTACGAATCCATGCTCCGTGAAATGCGCGACGCGGCGGGCGACTCCGGCGAGTTCTACACGCCCCGCGCCGTCGTGCGTTTCATGGTGGAAGTGACGGACCCGCGCCTTGGCGAAACCGTCCTCGATCCCGCGAGCGGCACCGGCGGATTTCTGGTCGAGGCGTTCAGCCACCTTGAGAAACAGGTCAAGACCGTCGCCGACCGCAAGAAGTTACAGACCAGGACCATCACGGGTTGCGAGCCGAAATCGCTTCCTTATCTTCTTTGCCAGATGAACCTGCTGCTGCACGGACTCGACGCGCCGCAGATCGACCCCGGCAACGCGCTGCGCTTCAAGCTCGCCGAGATCGGCGAGAAGGAGCGCGTGGACGTGATCCTCACCAACCCGCCCTTCGGCGGCGAGGAGGAGAAGGGGATTCAAGGCAACTTCCCCCCAGACCGCCAAACGGCAGAAACGGCGCTGCTGTTCCTGCAACTCATCATACGCAAGCTCAAGCGCCAGCCGACTTCGGCGGGCCGCCCGGCCCGCGCCGCCGTCGTCGTGCCGAACGGCACGCTGTTCGGTGATGGCGTTTGTGCCCGCATCAAGGAGGAACTGCTCAAGGACTTCAACCTTCATACGATCGTGCGGCTGCCGAACGGCGTGTTCGCGCCCTATACGAGCATTCCGACCAACATCCTCTTCTTCGACCGCTCCGGGCCGACGAAAGAAGTCTGGTATTACGAGCAGCCCTTGCCCGAGGGCCGGAAGAATTACACCAAGACCCAGCCTTTGCAGTTCGAGGAATTCAAGGACTGTGTCGCGTGGTGGGGCAAGCGCGAAGAAAATAATCAGGCATGGAAGGTTTCGGCAAAGGAGCTGCTAGAAGCGGACTGCAATCTCGACCGCAAGAACCCGCGCCGTAAGGTGGAGTTCGAGCACCTGCCGCCGGAGCAACTGGCCGACGATATTATTAGGAAGGAATTGCGGATCACCGAATTGATGCGGGAGATCAAGGCGGCATTGGGGGCGAGCGCGTGAGTGCAGCGTGGCCGACAGTTGCGCTAGGCGAAGTAACTCGGCTCGACCTTAATCGAGAGTCCATTGATCCGAGCAAGACTTACTCCATGGTTGGCGTACTCAGCTTCGCGCGCGGCTTGTTTGACCGCGAGCCTATCGAGAACGGCAACACGAGTTACAAACACTTCTTGCGATTGAAGCCCAACCACATAGTAATGAGCCAATTGTTCGGCTGGGAAGGAGCTCTGGCACTCAGCGATGATCGCTTCGCGGGAAAGTACCTATCTCCGCAGTTTCCTACATTCCTAAGCGATGAAGGAAGGCTCAACCGCAAGTTCCTTGGCTGGCTCATGCGTCGTCCGGGTTTCTGGTCAGACTTGGGAATGCGGGCCTCCGGCATGGGCGACCGCCGAAGGACTCTTAACCCCGATGCCTTCTTTGCTTGTCAGATTCCCCTCCCGCCGCTCGACGAGCAGCGCCGCATCGTCGCCCGCATCGAGGAGCTGGCGTCGCGTATCTCGACGCTTCGGAAGAGCAGAAAGGAGGCGCAGAGAGAATGCGACGCCGTTACCCGAGCCGTACTGCATCGTAAGTTCGGCCGACCGAACGGAACAGCCAGTGGGAAGAGTACGGTTTTCAAGTGGGTGCGTTTACAGGATGTTTGCAATGATGTCGCAGACGGCCCGCACCTGACTCCCACATACATGGAAAGCGGAATTCCGTTTATTACCGTATTGAATATCACATCCGGAAAGGTCGATTTCACCAACCACAAGTATGTATCTCGGGAAGCCCATGCCCAATTCTCGCGTCGCGCCAGAGCCGAACGCGGAGACGTATTGATTAGCAAGGACGGAACGATTGGCGTTCCATGTTTTATCGATACAGATAAGGAGTTCAGCTTCTTTGTGTCCGTAGCCTTGGTGAAGCCGAAGCGCGATCTATTGGATGGACAATTTCTCACTTGGGTATTGCGCGCTCCCTATATGCAGGAGCGAATCCAGGAGCGATCTCGCGGCGATATGATACGGCACCTCGTGCTTCGGGAGATTAGACAACTTGAAGTGCCGCTCCTTCCTCTCAAAGAGCAACGCGAGATTGTTGCCGAACTGGATTCTCTCCAAGCCAAGGTCGAGGCCGTGAAGGCTCTACAGGCCGAAACCGCCGCCGGGCTGGACGCGATGCTCCCGGCAATTCTTGACAGGGCATTCAAGGGGGAGCTGTAGGTGCTTGATGGATGATTGGAAGGACATCGAGGAGCCTAAGGGTGCCGTCGGGACTGTCACTGCCGCCCAGGTAGCGACAGGGCCAGTCATTCCGCCCCAAACTCGGCTCCTGACCTATTCGGCACAAGAGTGGGAAGGCTTTGTTGAGGAATGGGCGCACTACTGCCTCAAGAAGCTATACAAGAACGTTCGCCGATTCACCGGTGCTGGCGACAGGGGGATAGATGTCGCTGGATTCGTCGATGGCCAGTTCCTCAAGGGCGTTTGGGATAACTACCAGTGCAAACACTACGACAACGCCCTTGCGCCGACCGATGTGTGGGCCGAAATCGGCAAGATCGTTTGGCACTCGTTCCAAGGCGACTACACAGCGCCACGTCGCTACTACTTCGTTGCGCCGAAGGGAACGGGTACGAAACTGACCAAGTTGCTGTCCGATACAACTGAGCTACGCGAAGGGTTGATCGAGAATTGGGAGAAGTACGTCAAGAAGGGCGTCACTGGAACGCAGCAAGTGGAACTCGATGATGCGCTTCGCGCCTTTGTCGATAAGTTCGACTTCTCGATCTTCGAGGCCAGGACCGGACTACAGCTTGTTGAAGATCACAAGGCAACGCCCGTCCACGTGGCGCGTTTTGGAGGCGGGCTACGGGCACGGCCAGCCGCCGGCAAGCCGCCTGCGGCGGTCGCGCCGGGCGAGAGCCGCTATGTCACGCAACTGCTCGGTGCATATAGCGAACACACGGGCACTGCTGTCTCCGATTCATCAGCGATTTCGCCCAGGAAGCTCAATGACCATTTCGTGCGCCAGCGGGAGGCGTTCTACGCGGCGGAATCGTTGCGCGTTTTTGCACGCGACTCCGTGCCCCCAGGTACCTTCGAGTCCTTGCAGGACAACATCTACGACAGCGTGATCGACACGCACGATGGAACTCACGCGGACGGCTACCATAAGGTCTGCGCCGTAACGAAGGCCGCGCAGGAAGTGCAGATCACGGCCAATGCTCTGATTACTTGCACTGACTCCAAGGACAGGCACGGCATTTGCCATCAGCTAGTGAACGACGAGCGCATGTGGTGGAAGAAATGACGGCGCGAGAACGCAAGCCAGTCACCTTCAATAGCCCGCTTGAGGCAGGCATTCGCGCCGTGTCGATTCTAGCGGCAGCGTATCCCCGCACCTACGACTTACAGAGGCTCGTTGCCCTCGACTATCTTCTGGTACACACCGGGGACATAGACGGCCCGGACAACCTTCACCCGCCCACACCCATGCACTCCGCTGAATTGTTGGTGCGGCGCAAGCTGGTTGAACAGGCGTTGTTGCTGATGATGACCCGGCACCTTGTCGAGCGGGAGGTCACGCCCGATGGGATCAAGTACGTTGCGGGGGAGAATGCCGCTACGTTCCTGTCGTCCATGTCGTCCAGTTACCTTCTCGACCTCAAAGGGCGAGCAAGCTGGCTGATCGAGACGATTGGCGGTCACACCGATGAGCAGTTTCGCGCCCTCATGCGCCGGTACTTCGACAAGTGGATCGAGGAGTTCCAGAACGTCGAGAGAAGTCTAGGAGGTGAGCCATGACCACGGCCTCGCCCCCCGGCTTTCGATTGCGCTTCCTCGGCTTCTTCGGGCCGCAGAAGCCGCCGGCGACTGCAGAATTTGGCCCAGGTCTGAACGTCCTCTATGGATCGTCCGACACTGGCAAGTCGTTCATCGTTGAAGCCATCGACTTCATGCTGGGCGGTGGTCAGCCGTTGCGCGACATACCAGAGCGCGTCGGATACGATCGCATACTGCTTGGCATCGAAGCCTTGAGCGGTGCGACCTACACCATCCAGCGTAGCATCGACGGCGGGGGGTTTCGACTCTACATAGGTTTGCACAAGACGCCGCCGGAAGAGGACGTAGAGTCAACGGCGCTGGACGAAAAGCACAGCGACAGGGACGATGCGAATCTGTCCGCCTTCCTGTTGGGCTTGTGCAACCTCTCCAAGAAGAAGGTCCGCAGGAACTCTAACAACGAGACGAACAACCTCAGCTTTCGCTACATTGCGCGGCTTATCATCGTCACAGAGACGGAGATAATCCAGCAACGCAGTCCGTTGTTCGATGGAAACTCGATAGCGAACACGTCGAATCTTTCTACGTTCAAGCTGCTTCTGACAGGAACCGATGATTCGGCATTGGTGCCCAATACCAAGCGCGAGCCGGAGGCACTTTCCCGAGATGCCCGCTTGCAGCTCCTTGATGAGCTTCTCGTGAACCAACGGGAGAAGCTTAGAGAGTTGACCGCGACTCCGAAGGAGCTTGAGGAGCAGCTTGCGAAGATCGACACGTCGCTCAACCAACATTTGGCGCAAGTGACCACGACGGAGACGGAATTCCAAGAGGTCGCCGGGAAGCGCCGCGACCTGCGCAGGAAGCTTGAGGAAAGTCGAGAGCGGCGGGAGGAAGTTGCTTCCCTGCTCGAGAGGTTTGCGCTCCTCCATCGCCACTATGCTTCAGACATTGAGCGCCTTCGCGCAATTGAGGACGGCGGAACGCTGTTCAATGTTCTCGGGTCAGGCCATTGCCCGCTATGCGGTGCCGCTCCGGAACATCATCGCTCACACGAGAACTGCGACGGTGACATCGACGGCGTTGTCGAGGCCGCGCGGAAGGAAATTGATAAGATTGAGGTGCTACGTAGGGAGCTGGCGGTCACCGTCGGCAACCTCACGAGTGAAGGCGCAAAGCTCGACAAGCGGATGCCTGCCATCGTCAAAGAGTTGCAGGGGATTGCAGAGTCTGTCGAAGAACTAATTTCGCCCAAGCTATCCGCGCTCCGCAAGTCCTATTCCGAGTTTGCGGACAAGCGGGCCATCGTGCGCGAGGCACTGAATCTGTACGCCACACTACAGGACTTGGAACGGCGCCGAGAGACCCTGGCGCGGAGCCAAGCAACCGAACCATCGACTGCCGCCACTAACGCGGATGCCTCAACCGCAGTCACGTATGAATTTGCCAAGACGGTAAAGTCCATCCTTGTCGACTGGAGCTTTCCGCAAGCCGAAGACGTGTCGTTCGACAATGCGTCACACGATCTTGTGATTGCGGGCAAGGAACGAAAGGCATTCGGCAAGGGGCTGCGCGCCATCACCCATGCGGCGTTCACGCTTGGGCTTCTCGTATTCTGCCGCACCAAGAAGACTCCGCACACCGGATTTGTCGTTCTTGACTCTCCACTGCTGGCGTATCGTGAGCCGGACGGGACGGAGGAAGATTTGAGTGGAACCGATCTACAAGTGAAGTTCTATTCCTACCTCAAGGGCCTGCCCAATGAATCGCAGGTGATTGTCGTAGAGAACACCGATCCGCCGGAAGACATCAAGGCTCTGCCGCAGTCGGTGATGTTCACGAAGAACCCCCACCACGGGCGCTATGGCCTGTTCCCGCTCGATCAACGAAGCACCGATAGCTCGCAACCGCCTACGGCTTAGGCGCCCTGTACGAAAGCTCGCAGCGGATGTCTTCAAGCGAACCAGCGCGCTTGCGATCAAGCGTGTTCTCGCATGGCAGCGTGAGGGTGCGATGACGAAGGAGCACGTGACCAAGATCGAGATGGCGAAGTGGATGCAAATCAGCCGCAGCCGGCACGACCGAATTCTCGACCCGAACAACGACAGGATTCAGCTCGACATGGCTTTCAAGGATGCGCGCGCCCTTGGCTGCGCAGTGAAGCTGGAGCTGGTATAGCGCCAGATCAGCACGGTGGGGCGGCGAGGCCCGACGCGCACCGGACGCGCATTACTCCCCGAACGGCACAGCTTCATCGCCTGACAATCCCCCAGGCAGGGACCAGGATGATCAATCCGACGCCGATGAGGAAGGCGCAGATGGCGAAGGGCAAGTCGCGCCAATCGGACCCCGCCAGGAAACCCGCACCCGTAGTGCGGGAAAGCGGCGCACCCAGGGGTTACGCAGCCTTGCTGGTCGAAGTGAAGGCGCGCATCCAGTCCGCGCAGTACGCGGCGCTGCGCGCCGTCAACAAGGAACTTGTCGGGCTTTACTGGGACATCGGGCGGCTGATCGTGGAGCGGCAGGGAAGCCAGGGTTGGGGCCGGGGAGTGGTAGAAGCCCTCTCCGCCGATCTGCGCCGTGCATTCCCCGGCGCTGGAGGCTTTTCGGCGCAGAACCTGTGGTACATGCGCCAGTTCTATCAGGAGTACAGCATCGCGCCAAAACTCCAACCACTGGTTGGAGAAATCGGTTGGGCGCATAACCTGATCGTCATGTCACGCTGCAAGGACGCGCAGGAGCGCGAGTTCTACCTGCGTGCCACGCGCAAGTTTGGCTGGTCGAAGAATGTGCTCACCTACCAGATCGACAACCAGAGCTACCAGAAGTCGCTTCTGGGCCAGACCAATTTCGACAAGACATTGAGCCCGGCCTTGCGCGCGCAGGCCAAACTGGCGGTGAAGGATGAATACACCTTCGAGTTCCTGGAGCTGGGCGAGGAACACAGCGAGCGTGAACTGCAACGTGCGCTGCTCGCGCGCATCGAGGATTTCCTCCGCGCGATGGGCGGCGTATTCACCTTTGTCGGCAGCCAGTTTCGGCTGGAGGTGGATGGCGAGGAGTACTTCATCGACCTGTTGTTGTTCCATCGGCGCCTGCGCTCGCTGGTGGCCATCGAACTGAAGATCGGCAAGTTCCAGTCGGAGTTCGTCGGCAAGATGCAGTTCTACCTGGCTGCGCTCGACGCTCAGGTGCGGCAGGAGGACGAAAACCCGCCCATCGGCATCATCCTGTGCAGGG
Organism: uncultured Pseudomonadota bacterium; assembly: GCA_902826635.1. Classification (GTDB taxonomy): domain Bacteria; phylum Pseudomonadota; class Gammaproteobacteria; order Steroidobacterales; family Steroidobacteraceae; genus CADEFQ01. The sequence continues at coordinate 5,314 of CADEFQ010000033.1, read as the reverse complement.
AGAAGAAGCGCACCATCGTCGAGTACGCCTTGCGTGATGCCCGCAAGCCCATTGGCGTCGCGACCTACGCGATTACCAGGACGCTGCCGAAGAAGCTGCAGGGGCAGCTGCCGTCGCCAGAAGTCATTTCGCGCCTGTTGCAGAAGCTGTGAGTGTCTGCGGCGAGTTGCGGTGCCTGGGCAATATTGCGCGCGTGTTCCAGCAGCTCGTCTTCAAACTCGCTGGCGCGTTCGGGACTATCGAGAGCGATGAAGTCCGTTATCTCGACGAGATCCGTCTCCGCCCGGCGCGACAGCCGGATGCGCACTACTTGCCCGGTGTGGCGCGCGCTCGCCGCCGCGCACGGTTCTTGGCTATGGCTGCTTCGATCGTGCCGGCATCTTCACTGTCGATCCCTTCCTGGATTGCGGCCTTGAGTTCCGCGTGACGAATCTGACGCAGCTTTTCCTCGTCTTCGAGCAGCCTTAACCCGGCACGCACGACCTCGCTGACGTTGTTGAAACGCCCTGACTCAAGCTGCTCCTTGATGAACTCTTCGAAGTGGTTGCCGAGAGCTACACTGGTGGGCATGGCGGATATTCACTAACTATTAATAATAGATAGTTGAACATACTCGCATTTGGCTGCACTGCAAGCGCGTCTTGCTTGGCCAAGCGGACCTTCGGCGTTGGTTGTGACTACGACTTCTTGAACTCATGCGGCGTCAGCCGCAAGCCATCCCGCCTGCCAAAGCACTTCCCGAAGGCAGCACTTGCCAAGGATTCGTGCGTGAGTATACTGAGCATATACTCACTGAGTTATTGCTCACTAAATGACACCGCAAGCCGCCACCACCCAGCGCGCCCTCCAACGCGAAACCACTCGCCGCCAACTGGTCGCCGCGGGGCTGCGCGTGGTGGCGAAAGAGGGTTTCGCCGGCGCCAGCACCGCCGCAATCGCGCGAGCCACCGGCAAGGCGCACGGCACCGTGTTCCTGCACTTTCGCACGCGCGACGCGCTGGTCGCCGAGCTCGTCGCGGAAGTGGGTCGCGCGATGTCGAACCGCCTCGCCGAGCTCGAGCGCGAGGCTCCCACTCTTGCCAACGTACTGGACGCCCACCTCAGGGCACTCGCGGACCACGAGGTGCTCTACGCGCGCGTGCTGTGCGAAGCCACGACGTTGCCCGCGGCCGCGCGCGCGCAGGTCTTCGCGCTGCAGTCGGGAATCGCATCGCGTTTGCGCCGGGCGTATGCACGGGCGCGCGCGCGAGGCGAGGTGCGCGACATCGGTTCGGTCGTACTCGCCAACATCTGGATCAGCCTCACGAACCACTATCTGATGAATCGCGATCTGTTCGCGCCCGGTGCGAGCGTCATTTCGAAATGCGGCAGCGCATTGAAAGCGCAGCTGCTCGAACTCATTCGCCCCTGAAAGGAATCACGATGACTACGGAACTTTGTCGATCCTGCGGTTCCTGCGGCTTTCCGATGCGCACGCCCGACGATCACGCGGGCGGCGATCCCGATGCGGAGTACTGCAGCACGTGTGCCGAAGCGAGCGGCACGCTCAAGCCGTACGACGAGGTGGTGCAAGCCAACGCCGACTACCTGGTGCGCGAACAGGGCGTCGACCTGCACGCAGCGCGGACGATGGCTCGTGCGCTGCTCGCCAGCATGCCCGCATGGCAAGGGCGTCGCTGATCATGTCCCGCGCTCGCGTGACACGACTGTATGCCGGCCTGCCCGCCGTGCTCGCCGCGTTCGCCCAGGCCGCGCCTGTGCCTGCACCCGCAATCGCCGAGGCGCAGCTACGCACGATCAACCACCGCGCGGTGAGCGCTCTCGCCACCGCCGATCGCGACTACCTCGCCGCGCTGACGGCCACGGACTTCCTGCTGACCGGCATCACGGGCGAGTGGATCGGCCGCGCACAGCGCCTCGCGATGGTGCGCGAGGTGCCGGTGCCCGCGGGCATTTCCTACGACGATGTGCAGGTCCGACTTTTCGGGCCGGTCGCGCTGACGCACGGACTCCTCCAAACGATCGACGCCGCGGGCGTCGCGAAGCGCGTGCGATACACGGACGCTTATCACTGGAACGGCCAGTACTGGCGCCTGATCAACTCGCAACACACGGCCCTCCGCGACGGCGTGGCGACGACGCTGCAGCGGGGTCAGGCGCCCCGGCACGCGCCGTGGCGAGGCACGGATCCGACGGGGGACGATTCCGAAGTGCTGGGCGAACTCAACGCGAACTACGTGCGCGCGTTTCGCGAAGCCGACGTCGCCTGGTACGACGCCCATCTCGCGCCCGACTATGTCGTCGTGAACAGTGACGGCTCGATCCACGACCGTGCACGGGCGCTCGCCGAATTCGCCGAGCCCGCCTACGCGACCACCATGCGCTCGTTTCCCGTCGACAAGGTGCGTATCCGCCGCTTCGGCGACATCGCGCTGATCCACGCCGAGAACGCCTACGAGCGCAAGGACCGGCGGCGCGGGGTGAACCGTTACACCGACATCTGGCGCAAGCAGCCCGACGGCCGCTGGCTTTGCCTCGCCGCGCACATCACCACGCACAAGGCGCCGGGCGAGGCGTAGTTACGCGCAGCACGCGCCCGGTGCATCGCTCGTCGGCACGCAGCACGTGGACGACTCGCCTTCGACAACCGCAGCGAGGGGCACGCAGCACGCCGCGTCACCGTTCGCCGCGCGGGTGTCGTCACCGTACATCGGAACCTGCCCGAGCGAACGGAAGGTTTCCCACGCGATTCCCGAGGGGTCGGTGACCCAGTGCTTGTCGGATCGGGCGT